>JBFGKE010000042.1:0-33332 GCA_041576815.1 Polyangiales bacterium | reverse complement strand
CTGGCGCGCGCCGCGGGGTGGCGGCGCGGAAATGCTTGAGGTTTTCGAGGTGGCATCGCCGTTGCAATGAACGGGCATGGAGACCATTTCATGCAGAGCCAACAACAATACAACGAAGAGATCCTCCCTTGCATACCCGAGCTTTCCCGGGCCGCCCTTCGCCTGGCACGCGGCACCGCCCTGGCCGATGACCTCGTTCAAGAGACCCTGGCGCGCGCGTGGCAGGCACGGGCTCGCTTTCGGCCCGGGACGAACGCGCGCGCGTGGACGCATCGAATCCTGTTCAACACCTACATCAATCACTACCGGAAGCGAAAGCGAGAGCGCGACGCCCTCGACGAGCTCCGGCGCACCCACCCTGGCCGTCGTGCTCATCCCCACGAAGGCTTCGGCGACGAGGTCGCGACCGCGCTTCGGGCGCTCCAGCCGGAGTTTCGTCAGGCCGTCGAGCTCGTCGACCTCGGGGATCTGTCGTACCAGGACGCAGCGGAGCATCTGGCGTGCCCGGTCGGCACGGTGATGTCGCGCCTCCATCGAGGCCGTAAGCGGCTCAGAAGGGCGCTCGAGGGCTATGCCGTCGAACAGGGCGTTCTCCGGCCGGCCGCATAGGGCGTTGGGCTATACCCGACAAAACCGATGTGAAAACCAGCACATATCTGCTAAGGCCCCGTTAGCCTTGACGAAACAGCCCGAAGTTACATATTGACGGGCATGGCCAAGACATACGCAGACCTGTTGCAAGAGGTGAAGGGGGCGATTCGCCAGGTCTCGCTCGAGGACCTCAAAGACCGTCTCGACGCCGGCGAAGATCTGATCCTGCTCGACGTCCGCGAGAAGGACGAATGGAGGCAGGGCCACGTCCCGGGTGCAGTGCACATCCCACGCGGCTTTCTCGAGATGCAGGCCGCCGCCCGGCTTCCCGACAGGGACGCGAAGATCGTGACGATCTGTGCGGGCGGGATTCGATCCGCGTTCGCCGCCAAGGTCCTTCAAGACCTCGGCTACACGCAGGTCGAGTCGGCAAACCCCGGCTTCAATCAGTGGAAGGATCAAGGCTTTCCGACCACCCAGCCGTTTGCATTCACCGATGCGCAGCTCAACCGCTACTCGCGGCACCTGCTGCTGCCCGAGGTCGGCGAGCAGGGACAGGCCAAGCTCCTTCAAGGGCGCGTGCTGCTGCTCGGCGCAGGGGGCTTGGGCTCGCCCGCAGCCCTCTATCTGGCCGCCGCGGGCGTGGGCACGATCGGCGTGGTCGACGGGGACACGGTCGACGAGTCGAACCTACAGCGTCAGGTGCTGCACGGCCTCGATCGCATCGGCGAGCCCAAGGTAGAGAGCGGCAAGCGTACGATCGAAAACCTCAATCCGGACGTCAACGTCATTGCGTTCAACGAGCGGCTCACACGGCAAAACGTCGACCGGATTTTCGACCAAGACTGGGACGTGATCGTCGACGGTCTCGACAATTTCGCGACGCGCTACCTCGTCAACGACGCGAGCGTCTGGAAGAACATTCCTGTCGTGCACGGCTCGATCTTTCGCTTCGACGGTCAGGTGACCACGTTTTGGCCGCGGCACGGCCCCTGCTACAGGTGCCTCTATCCGGAGCCGCCCCCGCCGCACCTCGCGCCATCGTGCGCGGAGGCCGGTGTGCTCGGCGTGCTCCCGGGCGCCATCGGAACGCTGCAGGCTACCGAGGCGGTCAAGATCCTGCTCGAGCGCGGCGAGCCCCTCGTCGGCCGCCTTCTGCAATACGACTCGCTTCAGATGCAGTTCCGCACCTTCAAGCTCCGCCGCAACAAGGACTGCCCTGTCTGCGGCGACCACCCGACGATCACTGACTACATCGACTACGAGCACTTCTGCTCTGGGGGGTGAGGGGTTGCTGGATCCGGTGCGTGGTTTGGTTTGGTTACATCCGCCCGCCCACCCCCACCCGTAGTCCTCCCTGCGCGCCCTTCGGGCTCGCGCTGCCGCGGGGGGCGTGGGGGGGGGCGTAAATCAAGCCAGCCTCCCATCCGCCTACCGGCGCTGACACAGAGGCCGTCCCTGCTACACTCTCCCCATGCCTTGGGGGGCTGTCATCGTCGGCGTTGCGCTGCTCGCCGGGTGCGAGAGCAAAGCCGCCGTGCAGCGGACCGAGGCGCGTCTTCGAGACGTCGACCGCGCGCGGGTCGAGGCCCTGATCGAGCAAGACCTCGCCAACCATCAGGGCGGGGTCGTGAAGGCCGCGGAGAAGCTCGCGCCGGGGTTTGCCGTCGCCGACCCGGACGTACGCGAGCGGCAAGTGCGAGCCGCTTTGAGAATTCTTCAGCAACCCAAGAAAGGGATTGATGAATTCGTGGCGTCGCCGATGTCGTTTCTCGCGGCGGTTGGACCCGACGGGGTGGTCGTTGCGAGGGACCGTGAGCCCGATCGCATGAAGGGGCAGCGCTTCGAGGAGCGCTTTCAGGTGGTCCGGCAGGCTCTCGAGGGCACTGCGGCGACCGGCCTCGGTGAGTTCTTTGCCGAAGACCCGGACGCCCCCTCGTCGTGGTCGATCCTTTTTGCCGCGCCGTCGATCCGCGAGGGGAAGGTGGTGGGGGCGGTGCTCGCGGGGATCCCGCTCTCGCGCTTGGCGCAGCGCCTGAGCCGGCAGTTTCGGGTCGAACAGGCGGAGCGCGCCCCGGTCTGGGTCTACCTCTACAAGGGCGATCGACTCTTTCATTGGGCCACGCCCCCAGAGGTCGATGCGCTGGTCCGCGACCCCGCGGCGCGGGCCACCGCCCTCGCGAAGTCGCCCGCGGGCTATACCGCGTCCGCCCGTCTTCAGGGCGAGCTTCAGGTGATCGGTGTCTTCCCGCTCGAGCTCCTCGGTCCCGACCTCGGCACGATCATCGTCCGCACGCCCGAGTGAAGTTTGACGCCGGCGCGCTGCGTGACGAACACTAGCGCCGTGGGGGGGAGGGTCGTTTTGTGGAGTGCGATGGGGTGCGCCGCAGCCCTCTTCCTTTTTGGCGCCTTTCCGCTCTACAACGTCGACGCCTACGGCCATCTCGCCCAAGGCCGTCAAATCGCCGAGCTCGGCTACGTGCCGCACGTCGATCTGTTTTCGTTTTGGAGGCCGACGCCCCAGCCGTGGAGCAACTACGAGTGGGGGTACGACCTCGTGACGTGGCTCCTCTACGACCGCTTTGGGCCCAACGCGCTGATCGTCGCCAAGTGCCTCGCCCTGGGCGCGCTCGGCTGCGTCCTCGTCGTGCTGGGCCACCGACTCGCGATGGGCGCTCCCATGGCGGCCCCTTTCACCGCGATCCTCATCGTGCTGGCAGCACCGCTCGCGCGGATTCGTTTCACGGCGCGACCTCAGATCCTGGGTCTGCTTTTCCCGGCGGTCCTGCTTCTCGGCATCAGCACGCTGCAATCCGGTAGGCTGACCCCGCGGGCGAAGGTGTGGGTCGTGGCGGGTCTCGGCCTCATGCAGGTCGTCTGGGTCAACGTGCACGGCTCGCACCTCCTCGGTCTGCTGATCACCATCCTGTTCCTCACGTTCTCCGTGCGCACACATGCCTTTCGACCGATGGTGCTGCTCGCCTTGCTCCAACTCGGCGCCACCGCCTGCACGCCGTTCGGCGTCGGGATCGTCACCGACGCCATCGCGCACGTGTGGCAGCCCGAGTATCGCGACGTCGTCATCGAATGGGCGCCCTGGTCACCCGCGCATCCCTTGTACCTGTTGGTGGGCCCGGCGATCGCGGCGCTCCTCGTCCTCGCCTCGCTGCGCCCCGTGACCGGCGGCAGCCGGTTTGGCCTCGCATACGGGGTCTTTTGCGTGGTCGTGAGCCTGATGGCGTTCCGCTCGATTCGTTTCGTCGCGCACCAGCTTCTCTACACCGCGCCCTTCATCGGGGCAGGCCTGTCGCAGCTCGGCTGGGCTGCGGGTCTCCGGCTCTGGACCCCAGCAATTGCGACCGCGTCCTTCCTCGGCGCGGCCTGGGTCGCGCCCCGGCTCGAGCCGTTCGTTCCCTTCGGGTTCGGGGAGCCGAGGCTGGGCCACGCGTTCGCCGCCGCGAAGGTGGTGCGTGACCACGTCGCGGAGCCGCGAATTCTGGCGCCGATCCAAGACAGCTGGCCGCTCATGTTTGCCGTTCCAAAAGGCCGCTTTCTCATCGACGGCCGGGTGCCGTTCTACGGGCCCCGTTTCATTCGTCAGGTCACCAACAGCTTCAGCGACCCGGTCGCGTTTGCCGCGCTCCTTCGCGAGCACGAGGTGAACGTCGTCGTGGTCGACCACACCCGCGCCGGGCAGACCGCCGCGGTCGAGTATCTTTCCGAGTCGGAGGACTGGCAGCTCGCCCAGGTTCAAGATCGCCAGTCTCTGTTCATTCGCGCGGGGAGCGCTGTCTCGTTGAAGCCGCTGGTCGCGATTGCGCCAGGGTACCGGGCGGGGCGGCTGCTCGAGCCCGGCGTCCGCGATGCGGACATCGCTGCCGAGATCGACCACGTGGGAGAGCACCCCAGCTCGGAGGCGATTCGTTCGTGGATCGCCGGGATCCGGGCTCTGCGGCCCCTGGCGCGCGATGGGGACCGCGCCGGACTTCGCCTCTACCGCACCGAGGAGGAGCGGGCGGCGGCACGCAACGCGCATCGGTTGCTCTCGCAGGCGGCGCACGCCTACCCGGGCTTCACCTCGATCGAGCTGTACCGCGCGATGGCGGCGACGGCCGCCTGTGATGCAGCCGAGGCCCGCTTGGCGCTCTCACGCGCTAAACACGCACAACAGACGCGGCACACCGTGCTGGCCGAGGTCGAGCTGGCTCTGCGAACCGGGGATGCGACTCAGCGCGAGCGCGCCAAAGAGCACGTTCGCTGGCTCGCAGCCCACCCGAAGAGCGACGAGGACCCGTGGGTCGTTGCGCTGGCTGGGGACCTCGACGCCCGCTGTCCCTGAACGAACGCGCGCTGAGTCGGGCCGCGACGTCACGGAGCCCGGGGGCACGGCCCGTCGGCCTCGAGCTGTGCGAGCGCTTCCTCCGGGGCCATCGTGAGCCGCCAGGGCGCGAGGATGCTGGGCTCGTCCGCGGCCGCCCGCCATTCGCGGAGAAAGCGCTGCCGCGTCCACATCGTCGCGCCGAAACGAGCGAGGTGCTCCGTATGCACCTGACAGTCGACCACCCGGAAGCCCCACGCCGCGAGATGTCCGAGCAGCGTAGTGAACGCGACCTTGGAGGCGTCCGGCTCGGTCGCGAACATCGACTCTCCCGCAAACGTCTTTCCGAGCGCGACACCGTAGAGACCGCCGACGAGCCGACCGTCCCGCCAAGCCTCGATGCTGTGCGCGTACCCGAGCCGGTGGAGCCCGAGGTAGCCATCGCGCAGGTCGTCGGTGATCCACGTGCCTCGTTGATGCGGGCGCGGCATGCCCGCGCAGGCGTTGATCACGTCGCTAAACGCCTGGTCCGCCGTGACGCGAAGGTGTCCTTTGCGGATCGCCTTGCGGAGCGACCGCGACACGTGCACCGCCGACGGAGTCAGCGCAAAGCGCGGATCCGGCGAAAACCACAGGAGCGGATACCCGCGTGCCGGCCAAGGGAAGATGCCCTCGCGATAGGCGAGAAGCAGCCGCTCCGGCGAAACGTCGCCGCCCACCGCGACGATCCCCTCTTCGTTTGCGTTCTCGGCCGCTGGAAACGAGAGCTCTTTGCCGAGCAAGTACACGGGCATGGATCGAGGGCGAAGGCTAGCGCAATGCTGGCGTGGGTGCTTTCGCTCAGGCCTCGGCGGGGGGCGCGTGGATGGCGGGGTAGGTCAGTACGATGTCGTCGCCGTCGACGTCGGCAAGTGCGGTCCCGCCCTCCTTGAGGCTCCCGAACACCATGGCCTCTGCAAGCGGCTTCTTCAGCTTTTGCTCGACCAGCCGCGCCATGGGCCGCGCTCCCATCTGCGGGTCGTAGCCGTGCTCGGCGAGCCAGTCGCGGGCCGCCTCGCTGAGCTCGAGCGACACCTGCTTCTCCGCGAGCATGTCGGCGAGGAGAGCAACTTCCTTGTCGACGACCTTTCGAATGATCTTCTTTCCGAGCCCACTGAAATAGACGACCGCGTCGAGGCGGTTACGGAACTCCGGCGTGAAGATCCGCTCGATGGCCTGCTTGGCGCGCCCGGTTGCGAAGTCCTGCGGCTCGTCTCCGCCGACAAACCCGACCACCTTTTCGGTCGCCTCGAACGCGCCGGCGTTGGTGGTCATCACGAGCACGATGTTGCGGAAATCGGCTTCCCGTCCGTTGTTGTCGGTGAGCTTCGCGTGGTCCATCACCTGAAGCAAGATGTTGAAGAGCTCGGGGTGGGCCTTTTCGATTTCGTCGAGGATAACCACGGCATGAGGGTGCTTCCGCACGGCATCCGTCAGGAGACCGCCTTGGTCGAACCCGACATAGCCCGGCGGCGCGCCGAGCAGCCGCGACACCGAGTGCCGCTCGCCGTACTCGCTCATGTCGAAGCGCAGTAGCTCGACGCCCATCACGCGCGCGAGCTGTCGCGCGAGCTCGGTCTTGCCGACGCCGGTCGGGCCGGCAAACAGGAAGGAGCCGATCGGCTTGTGGTCGGCGCGTAGCCCGGCGCGCGCCAGCGTGATCGCGCTGACGACTTTGTCGACCGCCTCGTTCTGGCCAAAGATGACCTTCCGCAGCTCGGGCCCGAGCTCCTTGAGCTGGTCGCGCTCTTTGGCGCTCACCGATTCGACCGGGACCCGGGCCATCTTGCTGACGACCTTTTCGATTTCTTTGACGGTGATGTGGTGCGTGCGCTCGCCTTCGGGGCGCATCCGCTCGAGAGAGCCAGCCTCGTCGATCACGTCGATGGCCTTGTCGGGAAGAAAACGCTCGACGATGTGCTTTTGTGCAAGCTGGGCAGCCGCCTCGAGTGCCTCGTCGTCGTACTTCACGTCGTGGTGCTCTTCGTAGTACTGGCGGAGGCCTTTCAGAATTCCGACGGTGTCCTCGAGGGTGGGCTCGTGGACCTCGATCTTTTGGAAGCGGCGCGCGAGCGCACGATCCCTGTCGAGGTGCTTGAAGTCGGTGTAAGTGGTCGAGCCCAGGCAGCGCAGCCGGCCCGATGCGAGGGCGGGCTTGAGGATGTTGGAGGCATCCATGGAGCTCCCGGTCGTCGCGCCGGCGCCGACGATGGTGTGGATTTCGTCGATGAACAGGATGGCGTTGTCGAGCTCCTGAAGGCGCTTCATCACGGCTTTGAGCCGTTCTTCGAACTGGCCGCGAAACTTCGTACCAGCGAGGAGCGCTCCCATGTCGAGCGCGTAGATCTGCGCATCTTCGAGAACCTCTGGCACACGGCCTTCGTGAACGTTTCGTGCGAGACCCTCGGCGATCGCGGTCTTGCCGACGCCCGGCTCCCCGACGAACACTGGATTGTTCTTTCGCCTGCGGCAGAGCACCTGCACGGTCCGGGCGAGCTCGGCCTCACGGCCGATCAACGGGTCGATGCGCCCCTCGGAGGCTTCGGCGACGAGGTCGGTGGCAAACGCTTCGAGCGGATCGCGGCCCGCGATCGATTCGCCATCGTCGTCATCGAAGTCGGTGTCGGTGTAGGCATCGCTCTCCCCAGGTACGATGTCGGTGCCCCCGCCGTGAGAGATGAAGCGCTTGAGGTCGAGGGGGCTCACACCCTCTTGCTGCAGGAGAAATGCGGCGTACGATTCGTCCTCTTTCAAAACCTGCACCAGCACGTTGCCGCCATCGATGGTCTTCATCTCCGACGAAATCGCGTGAATGGCCGCGCGCTGGAGGACGCGCTCGACTGCGAGCGTTTGGCGGGGCTCCACGGTCACGCTCTCCGGAAGCCGCGTGAGCCGGTCCTGCATGAACTCCTCGAGCCGCTTTCGAAGGCGCCGGAGATCGGCGCCACACGACTTGAGGGCTTTGGACGCCTTCGGGTCCTCGGTGAGCGCAAACAGCAGATGCTCGAGCGTCACGTACTCGTGGCGCATCAACCCGGCTCGATCGAATGCCTTTCGAAGGGTGGCTTGAAGCTCTTTGTCGATGACGGGTCCGGCCATGTCTACGCGTCTTCCTCCTCGGGCTCCATCGTCAGACGGAGCGGAAACTCCTGCTCGCGAGCGAGCTGCTCGACCCGCCGAATCTTGGTTTCCGCCACCTCTCGCGTGAACACGCCCGCGACCCCCACGCCGTTGTGGTGGACGTGGAGCATGATGCGGATCGCGTCCTGCTCACCGAGATGGAAGACGGTGTGAAGGACTTGGACGACGAATTCTCGGGTGGTGTAGTCATCGTTGTGCAGCAGAACTCGGTAAAGCCTCGGTCGCTTGAGCTTTTTTTCCGGCTTGACCTCGGTGATCGTCCCGGCGTCGTTCTCGAACCTCTCGGCCATATCTCATTTTAGCGCTTTCTTCGGCGCAGCCCAGCCCTGCAACGTCCTCATCGTCGGTCAATCTAAGGCCGGGGCCCCGGGTACGCTAGGGGGGGTCACTCCAACACGAGGCGCAGGTAGAAGAACTGGTTTTGGGCGTTGCGCACGACGATCGTCTCGTCGCTCGCCTCGGACACGATGAAGCTGTTGCCGGAGCCTACCGTCGAGAACTCGCCGTTGGGAACGAAGGAGGTGTAGCCGACCGCGAGCGTCGGAACCCTCCCGAGCGGATGCTCGATCTCGTACGTGGCGCATCCCGGGAAGTCGAGCCACAGGCACTGCTCGTCCGCGATCGGCGGGAACGGATGCGACTCCCAGACGCCTTCCGCGTTGGTCATGTTGCACGGAAGCTCCGCCAGGGAAATGCGCCGATTGACCGGGTCGTCGCATGGATCCGCGCACGCAGAGCCGATTACCACGAGGCACGCGAGGCATCCGAGCCTAACCATCCACATCTCCAGCCCGCACATAGTACGCGCGTGCCGTCGCGACCAGGGATTCGATCGTTTGCTCCTCCGCCGTGCCGGTCACCTCGAGGCCGAGCGCCTCGGCCGTCCTGGTCGTGACGGGACCGATCGAGAAAAGCCGTAGCGCGTTGAGCCGGTCAGCCGCCTTCGCGCCGAGCACGTCGGCCAGGTTTTGCACGGTGGACGAAGAGGTGAAGAGCACCGCGTCGCACTCCGACGGATCGACGAGACTTCGAATTCGTCGGGCTTCTTTCGGCTCTGGGGGGAGGTTCTCGTACACGGCGACTACGTCGACCGTCGCGCCCGCGCGTCGGAGCGTTTCGGGAAGCACCTCCCGCGCGATCTTCGCCCGGGGGAGCAGAAGCTTAGCGCCTGGCGAAAGTCTCGACTGAAGCGCTGCAGCGAGACCTTCGGCGCGCGAGTCCTCCGGCACGAGGTCTGCGCAGATGCCGTGGGCGCGAAGCGCCTCCTCGGTCTTGCTTCCGATTGCGCAGAGCCCCGTTCCCGCGAGTGCCCGTGCGTCGAGACCGAGCTCTGCCAGCGTCGAAAACACCCCGTCGACGGCGTTTGCGCTCGTGAAGAGCACCCAGTCGTACTCCCCCGCGCGTTGAATCGCTTCGCGAACCGCAGCGGGGTCGGGAGACGGGCCGAGTCGAATCGTCGGTGCCAAAACCGGTTGGGCGCCCTCGTCGCGCAGAAGCGTCGCGAGCGACCCCGCCTGTTGAACGGTGCGCGTCACCAAGACTCGCTTTCCAAAGAGCGGCTTCGTGTCGAACCAGCGGAGGTTCTCTCGCAGTCGGACGACCTCGCCAACGATGGTGAGCGCCGGCAGCCCGAGCCCGGCCTCGGATGCGCGCTCGTGGATGTTCGTCACGGTGCCGACGACGGTTCGCTGCCTCGGGAGCGACGCCCAGTGGATGACGGCCGCCGGCGTATCTGGTGGACGTCCGTGCTCGATCAGGAGCTTCATCAACGAATCGAGCTTGCGCATGCCCATGAAGATCACCAGCGTCTGCGTGGCGGTGGCGAGCTTCGACCAGTCGTGGCCCGTTCGATCTTTTTCCACGGACTCGGTCGCCGTGACGTACGCCACGCTCGAAGCGAGCTCGCGATGCGTCAACGAGAGGCCGGCGTATGCGGTGGCCGCGAGTGGGGAGGGTACCCCGGGCACGACCTCGAACGGGATTCCCTCCGAGGCGAGCAGCTCGGCTTCCTCCGAGCCGCGGCCGAACAAGTACGGGTCGCCTCCCTTCAGGCGCACGACCGTCTTCCCGGCGTGCGCGGCGTCCAGCAGGCGGCGGTTGATCTCCGCCTGTCGCTGACCGATGCGTCCTGCGCGCTTGCCGACGAATACCAGCTCTGCATCGGGTCTTGCTGCGTTCAGCTGATCGGGGTGAACCAAGGCGTCGTAGAGCACCAAGTCGGCTTCACGGAGCCGCCGGAGCCCGCGCGCGGTGATTAGCTCCGGGTCGCCGGGGCCGGCACCCACGAGGTACACTTTGCCGGCTGCAGCCATTCCGTCAGGTCCCACCCGAATCGTCGGGTGGGATGATCTGCTCGGTTTCACTCACGGATTTTCGTCGCTTGCGCTTTTGGACCGCCCGGGCCTTCACCTGCGGCCTCACGCCACCAGCGTCGTTGGGAATGAAGCGAATCTCCGTTTTGACCTCGAACGAGAGCGACGTCAGGGCGCGGTAGAACTCGCCGGCGATGTCCGTCGCCTCGAGAAAGTCGCGGACCTCCTTGGCGACGCCGCGCACCAAAGCGTTCTTGGTTTCGTCGACCGAGGCAAATACGTAGCCGATGAGCTCTTTTGGAAGCTTGCCGTCCTGAGTGACGCCGCGGAGTGCGCTGTCGGCGCTTCGCAGCGTGCCGACCCCTGCCTCGATCCCCTTTTCGACGGCTTTTCGAAGCGTGTCGCGAAGCATGCCCTCGGACCATCGGCGCTCGCGTTCTTCGGCTTCGAGACCCTTGTCGTCGTCGATTTCGTCGGATGTGGGCATGTCGTGGTCTTTCGGCCTCGGAAGGCCTAGCTCGGCAAGCATACCCCATGGCTGCGAAGTGCGCAGTTTCATGAACGATGGTCCGCAACCGCCCACGTTTCGATACACCACGCGTGATACGTCCGCGGTCGTGTGCGGCGCAGTTGTCCGAGCCCCATGTCGGTGAGCTTCTGTGTGCTCCGGCGTCGCATGCTCGCGACTCGGCGTACACGTCGAGTCTTGCGCTCAAAAAAGCGAACGGCTATACGAGTGCAGATGGAACGTGGGGCGAGCAACGTCGAAGAGCTTTGGGAAAGGGCCGAGCAAGCGCTCGAGGCGTCTTCCAAGCGCGCTGAAGGGTTGCTGAATCAGCTTGCGTCCGCCGCAGAGGTTGGTAGCGACGCGGAGCTGTTTGCGCATCGCCACCTCGCCGAGCTTCATCTGGAGAGCAATCCGTGGAAGGCCGCGCTCCACCTGCGGCGTGTTCTCGGCTACTGCCCCGAGGACGACATCCTGCACGCGCTGATGGGGCTCTGCCACGCGCTCTTGGGGAACTACAAAGTCGCGGTGCGCTCATACCGCGAGGCGTCGGACCTCGCACCACAGACGCCTTGGTACCACCACAACCTCGGCCATCTGATGGATGTCGCGCTCGACGACCCGACGGGCGCAGAACGCCACCTGCGGCGTGCCTACGAGCTCGAGCCCGAGCACGACGAAATCATCGGCTCGCTTGCACATTGCGTGGCACGCCTCGGACGCCTCGAGGAAGCGAAACATCTCGCGACGCTCGCGCGGGAAAAGGGTCCGTGCAATCCCGATCACCGCGCGTTGCTGGAATGGATCGAGCGTGGCGCCACCGACGCGCCGGCGGCAACGGCGACGGTCCGACGTCCGCCGAGTGACCGCGTTGCAGAAACCGTGCAGCGCAAGATGACGGAGGCCGGCTTTTCCCGCGCGGAGATCGAGCGGGCCACGCAGCTCTGGTCCGACATGCAGGCCCGCTGCGAGCTTCGCGTCACCAAGCCCGAGGTGCTGGCGGCAGCTCTGGAATACGCCATTGCCGTCGTCGAGCAGCGTCCAGGTTGTACGCAAGCCGAGGTCGCACGGCGCTACGGGGTCGCGCCAACGTCGGTCTCGGCTCGATTCGCGCAAATCCGAAACGCGTTGGCGCTGCGCCCGGGCGACCCGCGCTACGCCGCTTCGCGCTGAGCATCGCGCGCGAACGTCACTCGACTCGCTGGTGCACGCGCAGGGCTCCGACCGGCGTCAGACCGTCGGGGGTGGTTTTGGAGCGGCGCTCGAACATCGAGCGAACGCCATCGCCGTCGAGGTCTCCTTCTGCGCGAAACCGGACCTCGACGCCGGTCAGCTCGCAGCCGCTGCGGTCGGGCAGAATCTGAAAGCTGTACCGCGTCGGACGATCCGGCTGAAAGCCGAGCGCTACCCACGTCGCTCGGCCGCGGGCGCCCGGCGCGCTGAAGTCCACTCGCACCGGTTCGACGCTCGGGGCCGCGGGGGTCGGTCCGGCGGGGTCGGGCAGGCAGCGCCGGCGGCCTTCCGAGGAGGTCGCATAGTATGCCGCGGTGCGGTCGCTCAGCTCCTGCAAGAGAGCCGCCGCTTCGGCGATCTTGTTGGCCCGCACGCGGCTGAAAAACGTCGGGACGAACATTGCGAGGGCGACCGCCACGACGCATGCGATCAGCGCGGCCTCGACGAGATGGTGTCTGCGGCGATCTCTCGGCAACTCGCGCGGAATTTCTCAGGCCGGGCAAGCGTTGGCAAGCGCTAGCTCGCGTCGTCGAGCGCGATCGAGGCGTCGACCGGATCCGCGACGAAGAAGTAGAGCGTTGGCGACATGTAGGGGAACTCCTCTAGGCGGCGCTGCTCGAACTCCTCGTTTGCGCTTCGAAAGGCTTCCGAGTAGGCCTGATCGCGAAGCAGCGCGAGGCGGATCTCGATCTGCTCTTTCACCGTCGGATCCCGGACCATCGCGTACATCTCTTCCAGATGGCGGAGCTCGCGATCTCTCTCCCCGAGCTTGCGGAGCGTGGTCGCGTTGGTGAGAACGAGCCAAGCAGGACCGGCGCCCAGTCGCGCTGCGGCCATCATGTGCTGATTGCCCTCTTCGAGCAGCTGAGTGCGCCGAGGGTCGTCCTTGTCGAGGTGCGGCAAGAGCTCGTAGATGATCGTTGCGCCCGCGTCCCAGGCGAGCTCACCGTCTTCGGGGAACCGAGCCACGCCGCGACGGAGCACATCGATGGCGCGCTCGATGACCTCGGGAGGGCTGCCCGCGGGCGTGTAGACGCCCGCCACGCCGACCCAGCGGTACACCCGCTGGAAATCCGGGTCGAGAGAGAGCATCGACTCGCCGTAGTTGAAGACGTGGCGAACCGCGCCTTGGTGTTCGAACTCCTCGCCGAAATAGATCAAAGCCCGAAGCCATATCAGGTCCGCAAGCGCCCGCCGGTGTCCTAGGCTCATCACCCCGAGCCACTCGGGCGGTGGCAGGTAGTAGATGTCTTCGTAGGTTCGGGTTTCGAGGAACTGCTCCATCGCGCGCCCGCGAAGCGTTCCCACGCCGGCCACCACCCCGATCATCGTCAGCGCCAACAGCGCTGGAGCCCAATTCCTCACGCCCGCATTATATCGAAAAACCGGAGCAACCCGCTTAAACGGAAAAGGCCGCGACATGTGCCGCGGCCCCTCCAGTGCTCAGACCAGGACGATTACTCGAGCGGGTCGTTGTTGTAGATGCCGGGTGCGCGGTAGAGCGCGTTGTCCGGGTTCGAGCCAGCCGAGAGGCTGAAGGTCGAGAGGACGGTGTCGCCGTCGAGGTCGCCGAACGCGGTGAAAGTGTAAATCGTCGTGTCGCTGGCGGCCTGACCACAGGTGCTAGTGGCTGGCGCCGCGGTGACGTTGTAGTCGTAGTAGAGTGGGTCCGCCGGTGCGAAGTTGATCGCCGTGAACTCGTCCGCGTTGGTCTCGCTCTGCCAGTTGACGACGCGCTTGCTGTCGCCGGGGTTTCCGCTCTGCGCGGCGGAGCCGATGGTGCAATGCGTGGAAGCCGCAGCGGTGCCGCCGGCGGTGACCACACCCTGGCCCCAGTTCTCAGCCTCGTAGTACGCGGCGGCGCCCTGGAACATCGACTTCAGGTTCGCACCAGCTTCCGAGGTCTTCGAACGCTTCACGTAGTTGATGAATGCCGGGATCGCGATCGCGGCAAGAATGCCGATGATGGCGACGACGATCATCAGCTCGATGAGGGTGAATCCCTCTTTCTTCGAGAGTAGCTTGTTCATGTTTTCAGTTACCTTTCCCCCGGGCTCAGCGCCCGCATTATCCAGAGTTGGCGGTGGATAGTGCAGCTCTCGTGCCAAGTGTTCCGGACCTCTGGTCCCGCGTGAAATTATTGGCGATTCACGCGCCGAGGGTGACCGGGGATGGCGCTCGGCGACAGATCTCGTCACCGTGAGGTGACCGAAATTGTCACTCCCAGCCGCCTATTCCGCTCGCACTGTTATAGATGTTGTTCGATTGAGAGTAGATCTCGAGGTAGAAGGTCGTCCCGTCCTCGTCGAGATCGCCCTGCGCGCGGGCCGCGAACCAGTGGTCATTGTCATCGAGATTCGTCCCCGAGGGCGGGGCGTCCCCGGGCACGCCTGCCACGGTGGCATACTGGAAGCGGACCGGCCCATCGGGGGCGGCGGCAAGCTGTGTCCACTCGGTCGTCGTCGTCCATCCCACCGGGTCGATCCCGGGGATCGTGCTCGGGTTATAGGTACCCCAGTCATCGCCGTTGACGGCGCAGAAGCGCCCGAACTCCTGCCGGTACGCGTCCTGACGCTGCTTGATTTTCACGAGGAAGCTCGTCGCCTCGGTGACCCGCGATTTGTAGATGTAGGAGGTGAAGCTCGGAATCGCGAGAGTCGCCAACACCCCGAGGATCACCACCGCGACCATCAGCTCGGTTATGGAAAAGCCCTGATTCCGCCTCATTCCCATCCTCCTTGGCCGACCGCGCTGTTGTACATGATGTGCGAGTCCGAATAGACCTCGAGAATGAAGGTGGTGCCATCGCCATTGAGGTCACCTTCGGCCTGTGCGGCATACCAGAAGCCGGTCGGATCGAGATTGCTGCCGGTGGGTGGCGTCGTGCCGGGCTGTCCCGCGACGGTCGCATAGCGAAATCGGACGGGGCCGGGCGGGCTCAGGCCGAGCTCCTCCCAGCCGGCCGAGCTCGGCCAAGCGACGGGGTTGGCGCCAGGAACGGCCGACGGCGTGTACGTACCCCAGTCCGTGCCGCTCACGGCGGCGTAGTTCCCAAAGCGGCTCCGATAGGCCTCTTGACGCGACTTGATCTCGTTCAGGACGGTGACCGCCTCGCTGACGCGCCCTTTGTAGACATAGCTCTTGAACGACGGGATCGCGAGAGACGCCAGGATTCCGACGATGACGACGCCGATCAGCAGCTCGATCGTGGTAAAGCCATGGGTTCGCATGGGACGCGACAAGGAAGATCCTCCAGCGGACATTATATCAATCGCCGGCGTCATCGCCCACTTCGGGCGCGATGTGCTTCGCCAAACGATATCGAAATTGGCGAAAGCTCATCCCGAGCAGCTCCGCGGCCTTCTTCCGAACCCCGCCGGCTTGGTCGAGCGCACGGAACAGAAGCTCCTTTTCGACCTGCGCGATATAGGCGTCGAGCTCGAAGCTCTCCTCCGGAATTAGCGAGAGATTCACGGTCTTTTTCGAGGGGTGGCTGTCACCGAGGTCTTCCCGGGTCACCGTGTTTCCGGCTGCGAGGGTCACCCCTCGCTCGACCATGTTTTCCAGCTCACGAACGTTTCCGGCATAGCTCTGCTGCGCGAGCCAGCGCATCGCCTCGGGCGAAAAGTGAAGGCGCCGGCCCTGCAGCGCGGCGTGCTTCTCGAGGAAGTATGCCGCGAGCACGGGGATGTCCTCGGGGCGCTCCCGCAGCGGGGGAACCTCGATGCGGATCACATTCAGGCGGTAGAACAAGTCCTCGCGAAATGCGCCGGCCTCGATCTCCGACTCGACGTCGCGATTGGTGGCGGCGAGAACCCGCACGTCGACCTCGACCTCGGCGCTGCCCCCGACGGGCCGAACGCGGCGGTCCTGGAGAACGCGGAGGAGCTTGACCTGCATGGCGGGCGGTAGCTCGCCGACCTCGTCGAGGAAGAGCGTGCCCCCGTCCGCCGCCCGAAAGAGGCCCTCCTTGGCGGACGTGGCGCCGGTAAACGCGCCTTTGACGTGACCAAACAGCTCGCTCTCGATCAGATTCTCAGGGACCGCGCCGCAGTTGAGCACCACGAAAGGCTCTTCGGCGCGAGGGCTTTGGAAGTGAAGAGCCCGCGCCACCATCTCCTTGCCGGTTCCGCTCTCGCCGGTGATGAGGACGCTCGTGGTCGCGTTGGCGACCCGCTTGATCAAGTCCCGAAGACGTTCGATGGCCGGGCTCTTGCCGATCAGCTGCCCCTCGGTCCAGCGGGCTTTGACCTGCGCGCGAAGCGTCTCGTTCTCCGCGACGATCGCGCGTTTTTCGAGCGCCTTTTCCAGCGTCGCGAGCAGCTCGTGGTTTCTAAATGGCTTTTGCACGTAGTCGTACGCGCCCTTGCGCATCGCCTCGACGGCCTGGGCGGTCGTCGCGTACGCGGTGATCATCAGGATCTGGCTGTCGGAAGAGCGATCTCGGACCGCCTCGAGCACTTCCATGCCCGTACCGTCCGGCATCACGAGATCCGTGATCACCACATCGTACGGGTCGGCGCTGCCGAGCTGCTCGCGCGCCGCGTGCACGCCCTCGACGACATCGACCCGATAGCCCTCGCGCCGCAGCAAGATCTGAAGCATCTCGCGCAGGCTGGCTTCGTCATCACAGACGAGAATGCGAGCGGACAAAGGTTGGACCCCCGTCTACATCCTACGTCAAATCAGGGATCGGGCCATGAGAGCGACGGGCGAGGCTAGTCCCTGAAACCGGCTCGACGGCCGCCGCCCCCGCTGGGGGGTCGAACGCAGAGCCCGTGTACGCTGCTGTACTCCACGTAGTACGTCGCATTGTGCTCGCGCGAAGTGGCCTCGCAAAACGCCGCACTGCTGAGCGCGAGCTGGGCCACCTCGGAAACCTCCATGGCCTGACCGGGGTCGCCGATGTAGATCGACATGCTGTACCCGTCGGCCACATCGTATCGGTCGTCCGTTCTCACCACGCCAGCCGCGGTTTCGAGCATGGCCTCCAACGTACGTCGTTCCATGCGGCGGAGCTTTGATGGGACGGGCCGGCTGGTCAAGCATGGAGGTTCGGGGTAGGGCGCTAGCGTGGCGAAGGACGCGGAGGAGCTCTGGCAAAGCGAGGTCCTGGTCAGCGATTCGATTGGCCGCCTCATCGAGTTTTGGGGCTTCAAGCGCAACATGGGGCGCCTTTGGGCGATTCTCTACCTGTCGGATCGCCCGCTCAGCGCGCCTCAGATTCAGGAGCGGCTTCAGCTCAGCAGCGGAGCGGTCTCGATGACGCTCAACGAGCTCACGCGTTGGGGCGTCGTCAAGAAGGTTTGGATTCAGGGCGAGCGCCGCGACCACTACACCGCCGAAGGGAACTTCTGGAAGATGATCTCCAGAGTCTTCAACGAGCGCGAACGGGTCGAGGTGCTCGACGCGATCGACACCATGGAGGACGCGCTCGAGTTTCTTCGCGACAAGGCCAAATCCGGTGAGGACCGGGGGAGGGCGCGGTTTCAAGAGGAGCGCATCCGCGAGCTGCTCGACCTCGCTCGGCTCGGCAAGCAGCTTCTCGATACGCTGGTCAAGGACGCGAAGGTCGATGGCAGCCCGCTCATGAACGTCTTGCTCGGGAGCGACGGAAAGCCATAGACTGCGTCGCCATGAACGTACTGGCGCAACCCCTCGAGCTGCCCTGCGGGGCCACGCTATCCAACCGCCTCGCAAAATCGGCGATGACCGAAGGCCTCGCGGACGCCGAGGACCGTCCGAACGAGCGGCACGAAGTGCTCTACGGTCGTTGGGCCGATGGCGGGGCCGGCCTCTTGGTGACGGGCAACGTGATGGTCGACCGGCGCTATCTCGAGCGGCCCGGCAACGTCGTCATCGACGAAAACGGCGGGGTCGATGCGCAGGGTCGTTGGGCCGCGGCGGGGACTCGTGGCGCCGGGCACTTGTGGATGCAGATCAGCCACCCCGGCCGCCAGTGCACACGCATGTCGAGTAACCGTCCCGTCTCCGCGTCCGCGGTGAAGATGCGGGGCATGCTCGGGCTCATGGCGGCGCCGCGCGCGCTCGAGGCCGAGGAGATTCGCGACGTCATTCGCCGGTTCGCCCACGTGGCGAAGGTCGCCAAAGACGTCGGCTTCACCGGCGTCCAGATCCATGGCGCGCATGGGTATCTTTGCAGCCAGTTCCTTTCGCCCCGAACCAATCGGCGCACCGACGAGTGGGGAGGGAGCCTCGAAAACCGGGCGCGTCTGCTCTGCGAGATCGTCCGTGAGGTTCGCGGCGTCGTGGGGTCGGGCTTTCCAATTGGCGTCAAGCTCAACTCCGCCGACTTTCAAAAGGGAGGCTTCACCAACGAAGACGCGGCGCAGGTCGCGCAGTGGCTCTCGGAGCTCGGCATCGATCTCCTCGAGATCTCGGGTGGGAACTACGAGCAGATGGCGTTGATGGGCCGCCTGGGCTCGGACGACGCTCGAAAACGAGAGAGCACGCGACGGCGCGAGGCGTATTTCCTCGAGTACGCGCAGCTGATCCGCAAGGCGGCCCCGTCCCTCCCGCTCATGGTCACCGGTGGTTTCCGCGCGGTCGACGGGATGCAGACGGCCGTCGAGTCAGGGCAGCTCGACATGGTCGGAATCGCGCGACCGTTTTGCGTCGTGCCGGATCTCCCGGCTCGGATCCTCCGCGGCGAGCTCGCGGAGCTTCCGTCCCCCGAGCGCTCGTTGCGGCTCGGCCCGGGCATCTTCGGTCCGACGAGCCCGATTCACGGGCTGCGAACACTCAACGGGCAGGCCGAGGTCGCCTGGTTCTACCAGCAGCTCATCGAGCTCAGCGAGGGGCGCGAGCCGCGGGACGACATGGGCGCGTGGGCCGCGCTGACAGCGCATTTCGGTCGCGAGTTAGGCTTGGTGCGGCGACGCACGTTTCGACAGTCGCATGGGGCGCTTCCGGCAAGCACCGAGACTCGCGCCTAAGCGGACGCGACGAACTCTTGACGCGGCTCGCGGGGGTGCTCGAGCGCCCGCGAGAGAAACGAAAGCTGCTCGCGCCAACACCGCCGTGCTTGGCGCCGCCACACGAGCGCGTGAAACGCATGAAGCTCGCCCTCGTAGTACCGGGCTTCGCATTCGACGCCCATCGCTTTGAGTGCGCGGTCGAGGCGGCGCGTGTCGTCGAGCAGCGGATCGCGAGTTCCGATCGGAACGAAAAACGCGGGGAGGGCGCGGTCCGGCCGTTCGCGCCGCTCGAACACGTGAAGCGGGTCGGCGAGGTCGAGCTCCCCGGGCGCCGGGTCGTGAAGGCTTCCGAGATAGGCCTCGTTGATGCCTTCGAGGATGTCGTTGACCCATCTCGGCAGCCTTCGCTTGCGGCTGAGGCGGGCTGGGTTGGTGACTTGCAGCGGCGCGCACGCGGGGATTACCGCCGTCGGGACGAGCCCGGCGCCGAACGCCCGCTGCGCAAACGATTCGGGACGCCTGTAGCAGCAGCAAATCGTGAGCGCGGTCGCGAGGTTGCCGCCCGCAGATTCGCCGGCAAAGACGAGGCGGCTGAGGTCGCCGCCGTAGGCCTCGCCGTGGATGGAAAGCCACTCGAGGGCTGCGCAGACGTCCGCCACGGCCGCCGGGTATGGGTGTTGCGGCGCGAGCCGGTAGTCGACGTTGAAGACGAGATAGCCGGCGCGAGCAAACGCGAGCCCCATGAGCCAGTGCGTGTTCTTGGAGAGCAGGTGGAACCCGCCGCCGTGCATGTACATCACGATCGGAAGGGGTCCGCTGCGCCCGGTTGGGCGATAGATGTCGAGCCGGTGTCGCGGATTGCCGGTTCCGCGGTAATCCACATCCCTGATCACCTGTACACCATGCTTCGCGGGGTCCGCGAGAGGGTGAAGGCGGCCGACGCGCGAGAGTGTTCCGAAGAAACCCTGGCCAACCAGGGTGTTCACGTGCCGGCGCAGCCGTTTGCGGACCCGGCGGAACCAAGAGGCGCGTGTGGCTCGATGCGTCATCAAAGCTCATTTGTATCACGATCCCGCGGATCTACCGTGTTTCCGTGATCTCTTGCCCCGTTTGGGCACATAAACTTGCCGCGCTGCGGGGGCCATCGTATCCCAGGAAGGTGACTTGGGGGGGTTCCAGTGCGAGGTGGCTCGTGGCGTTCGTGGTATCTACGGCGCTACTCGTCTCTGCGCCCGTCGATGCCGGCTCGTACGGCAAAGTCGATGCGCTGACGGTGCGAAAGACCATCAAAAAGGACCTTCCCAAGATTCACCGCTGCTACGAGTCGGCGCTGCGGTACGAGCCCGAGCTCGCTGGCAAGGTGTCGGTGCGGTTTGCCGTCGTCCGCAGGGGCTACGTCAAGGGCGTCCACATCATCGAAAACACGATGGGTAACGAGCAGGTCGGGCGATGCGTGACCCGCGTGGTCCGCGCCATC
Source organism: Polyangiales bacterium (assembly GCA_041576815.1). Taxonomy (GTDB): domain Bacteria; phylum Myxococcota_A; class Polyangia; order Polyangiales; family Houyiibacteriaceae; genus SG8-38. The sequence continues at coordinate 12,778 of JBFGKE010000042.1, read as the reverse complement.
CGCTTCCCGACCCGCCGTACGGGCAAGAGTCTCCGCTTCACGTTCCCATTCGTTTTCGCGCCCGGCGCCCCGTAGGCGCGGGCAGCGGCAGCGTCGGCGGGGCCTGGGTCGGGCTCAGCGCCCAGGCGCAATTCGCTTTAAGTTGACATAATATGCGTTCTGCGAAGTTGCCGGTGGGCTGGGACTCGGGCGGCCCTGTGCAGGATTTGCGCGCCAAATGCATGATTCATCTCGATAATTACGTATGGCCCACGGTGCGAAATGCTCCTACCGTGCCGGCATGATTTCGCGCCCTAGCGCCCGGCGACTCGGCGCGCTCGTGGTCGTCCTCGGCGTCGGGGCCCTCTTCTATTCGTTGATGCCGAGCTGCGCGATTTGGGTGGCCGACGAGGACGACACCCTCTGCCACGCCGTAGCGGCCGCCGAGGACGGCCACGTGGTCTGGCCTCTCTACGAAGACTGGCCGGCCGGCCAGGAAGAGTGCCACGTCTTCGACAACATCCTGATGAACCCCTGGTGGTTCAGGGAGGACGCACGCGCCTACCTCGACGGGTTCGGCATCACGCAGGGCCACCACTGGGCGCACATGGGGCGTGCCGACGTTCCAAGCTGCGATGAAAAAACGTTGGAGGTCGATACGCCTCTCGGTCGCACCTACAGCGCCTACGCGAACATCGTGTACGCCAGCGTCGAGGGGATCGAGGTCGACCGAAGCCGATCGCTCTCCGACTTCGACTACTACGACACGTACTTGAAGTGGGTCTCGGCTTACGTTTTCCAGCGCACCTACCGGGTGAACGGCAACTGCAGCCGGAAATGCGATGACTCGGGTATGTGCGTCATCGCGCGCACCGTGTCCGGCCCGTTCCGCAACGACTACATCGATTTTTTTCAGACCTTTTACTACGACATCGATTCGGTATACCGGGCCTCCACGATCGTCCACGAGGTGAGGCACGCGCGGCACGATTTGCCGCACAAAGGTGGGGCCGGCTGTCCGCGCAACCATTCGTGCGATCGGAGGTGGTCGGACAACGGCGCGAACACCTTCGAGATGCTTTGGCTCGCGGCGTTCTACTGGGGCCCTGCCGACAATCCGTTTCTCACGCCCGCACGACGGGAACGGGCGAAAACCCTCTTCTACGACCGTCGTCGTGACGCATTCGTCGAGCAGCCGCAGTGGACCCTCGACGACCTCAAGACCATCAACGAGGACCCGGAGTTCTTCGCCACCCGCGCACCCTGCTCCGAGTCCCCGGAAAAGCCCGTCTATTGTTTCGGGCTCGGCAACTAGTGGAGACCAACATGGCTAGAACGAAACTGTCTTTTCAACACATCGCGATCGCCACTTGGGTCGCTGCTCTCGCGGCGGGCGCATGCGCGTCTCAGGAACCAAGCGGGTCCTCGTACGTGACCGGTTACACGTTGACCCAAGACTTCGAGCTCGAGCGTCGAGTGCTCCGAGTGCAACGCACGGCCGACGTCCCGGCCGAATGCATGGAGGCCGCGCTTCCGTTGGGAAGCTCCCCTTCGTGGAAGCAAGCCTCTTTAGAGCCCGCGCTTCACCAGGAGCTCATCGACCTGATGTTCGACGAGACCCGCTTGCCGAAATACCAGGCCGACACCGAGGCATCGATCGCGGCCGAGGTCTTCCTCTGCGGACCGCGTCCTGGCGGAGGCGAGTTCTGCTATGCGCCCGAGTTCTCCATTTCGGGCGCGAAAACCGCGACTCTTTTCGGTCTTCCGCCGACAGAGGTCGAGCTTTCCCAAGAGAGCCTCGCGCTGATCGAAGCGTTTCGGGCGGCGGAGGACGCGTGTTGGCTCGGTGGCGAGGAGATGGGCGCCGGCGACTGAACGAGGCCCCTACCCCACGATGGGCCGGCGCGTCTCCAAACAGGGCTGGCCGCATGGCACTTTCATTGTAATAATCCATTTTTATGGAAACCCGGGTCGCCGCTTTCCTCATGATGCTGGCGCTTAGCTCGGGCTGCGCGTTCGAGACGCGATCGCTCGCGTCTCGTGGGCTCGTCGGCGACGGCGGCGTGGGGCCCGCAGGAGCTGGCGGGGCCGACGGCGGCGGCCAAGCCGGCAACGGCGGCGGGGGCGGTCGCGGGGGAAATGGGGGCCATGGAGGCGAGGTCGAGCCCGAATGCACGCCCGGCACCGAACGAAGCGCGTGTGACAACAAGAGCTGCCATCCGGTGACGCTCGTCTGCACATCCATGGAGCTGGAAAGCCGTGGCCCTTGCGATGCGTGCTACGCCGACAGCAACTGCGCAGACCCCAGCCACCGCTGCGTGAAGATGAGCTACGCCGGAAGCGCCTATCCCGAAAGCACGACGGGCTTTTGTCTTCCGCTCGCAGAGCCAGAAGGCGCCAACTGCACACCGCCTTTCGTCGTGGTTCTTCAGGATCGCGAAAGCATGTCGGGGCCTCCGCTTCAGAGCTACTGCGGGATCCAGCAGGCGCTCACCACCTGCGATGCCGTACGGGCGTTTCATACGGCAGCGGTCTGCCCGACCGGACGCGACGACCAGTGTCCTTTCGGGGGCATTTGCCGCGCCGTCACGACGCAAGGCAATCAAACCGAGTTCCGCTGCACCTATCCCTGCGCCGATTCGCTCGAGTGCTCGACTCAGTCGAGCACCGTGAGCTGCGCGGGCTACTGCGGTGGGTAGCCCGTGAGCTACCTCGCCTCCCTGAATAAGGCTGGCATTCTGAACACAAAAATGTAAAAATATGTCAAGATGGTAAAGTGGGCCACAGCGCTTGTCTTTTCGGTACTTTGCGTGGGATGTGCGTTCGACGCCCGCTCGATGGGCGCCGCCCGCGGAGGCCTCGAGGGTCAAGGGGGCGCCGCCGGCGACAGCCCGGGAGCCGTCGGGGGTGCGAGCGGCATGGGTGGCGCGGGCGGTGCCGGGGGCGTCGGCGGTGTGGACGTGATGCCGCTGCCCACGTGCACGCCGGCGACGGAACGAACCGATTGCCCGGGCACGAGCTGCGATCCTGCGACGATGCGCTGCAGCACCTTCAAGCTGGCGAGCCGACCGGCTTGCTGGACCTGCGTGAGCGACACCGACTGCGAGTCCCCGGACCACCGCTGCGTCGAGATGTACTTTCAGGGTGAACGGTTCCCGGACGAGACGCACGGGTTCTGTTTGCGGGTTGCCCTCGTCGAGGGCGTGCCCATCGAGACGGAGATCGACGATGGCGTCGACGTGGTCGACGATGTCGCCGAAAGCAACTGCGCTCGGCATCTCAGGACCGTGCTGGTCAGACGACCGAGTCTGTCCGGTGCTCCCACCAGGAGCTATTGCGGCCTTCGAGAAGATCTGACGACCTGCTTTGCGCTACGCGCCTTCGAAAGCCTGGAGCCATGCCCGAACGGAACCGACGAGGAGTGCCCGGACGGTTCTGTCTGTCGGGCCTTTGATCACGGATCCGGCGCCGTCAACTGCTGCACGTTCGCGTGTGACAAGGACAACCAATGCCCGAGGATCGATGACCAAGCCACCTACTGCGACGCGTACTGCGGCGGCGCCTGAGGACATGGAGCGCATCATGCCAAGAGAACCAAGGACCATCACATCGACACTCACGGCCGCCGTCATCGCGCTTCTGGCCACCGTCGTGGGCTGCGAGCTCCGCGATTCGGGCGCGAACCGCGGCGGGCTCGGGAGCGGGGGTAGCGGGGGCGCGGCGGGAATCGGCGGTGTTGGCGGCGACGGTGGTGTTGGCGGTAGTGGCGGCGCTGGCGGCGCGGCTGGGGCTCCCATGCAGGAAGCCATCGAGCTCGACCCGACTTTTGGAACGGACGGTATTCAGATCTTCAGCGTGCACACGAACAGCTTGTGGACCACCGAGGCCGCGCGCGCGCTCGCGGTGTTGCCCGATGATCGCATCGTCGTCGTCGGCACGAAAGCCGGCTCGACCTTCGGTCCCACCCAGGGCTTTGCCGCCATGCTGCACCCGAACGGCGCGCTCGACGGGTCGTTCGGTCCTGAGGGTGACGGGATCGTGGACGAAAACTTCGACCAGAACACCGAGTTCAGCGCCCTCGCGCTCGACGGCGCCGGGCGCATCGTGGTCGCAGGCTGGTCGAAATCGGTGTGGCCGACGCAAGACACGTCTTTCACCTTGGTCCGTTATCTGCAGGACGGATCTCGCGACACTACGTTTGGCGTCGACCCAACCTACGCCGGGGTCACGCAGCTCTCCGAGCCCTGCGCCGTCAAAGGCACCGACCTTGCGATCCAAACGGACGGCCGCATCGTGGCCACGGGCGCCGCTTGCGACTGGAACCAACGTTTCTCGGCGATTCGCGTCATGCCAGACGGTGCGCCGGACGACGAGTTCGGCAGCGCCGGGGTCTTGCTCCTCGGCGATGGCTACGGCGACGAGCTGCTCTTGACCCGCGATGCGCTCGGCGCTCGGCGAGTTTTGGTCGGTGGCAGCGTTGGCGAGCTGGGCTTCACCGGAGACCTCGACTTCGCGATCATGGCTCTCACCGACGCGGGCCAGACCGACGATGCGTTCGGCGATGGAGGGACGGTGGTCACCGACTTTGGGGATGGCTCGCCGGGGCGCTCGGAGGGCTTGCACGCGATGGCGCTCGCGCCGAGCGGCCGCGTCGTCGCAGCGGGATGGGCGCAGCTCCTGCCGAACTACTCCGAGCCGTGGGATTTTGCCTACGACTTCCTCGTGGCCGCATATGACTCGAACGGTGCGCTCGATGAATCGTTCGGCGATGGCGGCGCGGTCCTGATCGATTTCGGCAGCGACTCCGAGGATGCCGTCGAGGTGTTGCGCCGGGACAATGGCAATCTCGTGGCGGTCGGCCAAACGCTTCCCTTCTTGTGGGATCGGCAGATCGCGATCGCCCACCTGACCGCGAACGGGGAGCCCGTGGAAACAGGCTACAAGACGCTCACCGGGATCGAAGGAGGGGGCCTCAATGCCGAGGGTGCCGCGCTCGACAACCAGGGCAGGCTGCTGGTTGCAGGCCAGGTGGTGCACGGCGACGGCGGCGTCGATGTGTTCGTCGCCCGGTATGTCTTTCGGCCGGTGGACTAGGTGATGCGCAATATCTCACGGAGCGTTGCTCTCTTGGTCGTGATCGCGAGCGGTGGATGTGCTTTCGAATCGCATCCCTCGGGGCCGGGCAACGGAAGGCTCGAGGGCAACGGCGCGGGTTTTGGTAGCGGTGACGGCGGAGTCGAGGACGCAGGTCTCGACCCGACGGTGTCCGACCCGACGGTGTCCGACCCAACCGTTACCGACACCAGCACGCCCGACACGATCGTCCAGGTCCGACCCGAGGACTCGACCTACGTCGTTTTCGTCGAGCCGGCGTGTACTCCAGGAACCGAAAGGTCGAGCTGTCCGGGGACGAGCTGCGATCCCGTGACGCTCACTTGTACGACGATGATGCTGGCGAGCCGCGCCACGTGCGAGTCCTGCTTCACCGACAGCAACTGCGCAAGCATGGATCACCGCTGTGTATGGATGACCTATCAAGGCGAACCGTTTCCCGACAAGCAGGCGGGGTTCTGTCTGAAAGTCTCGGAGCCGGTCGTTACGGTCGACGGCGGGTCAGCCTGCGAGCCCCCGTTCACCGTGCCTCTCGTCGACCGAGAGAGCCCGTCCGGCGGAACAACCCAGTCGTACTGCGGCATCCACGAAACGATCACGACGTGCCTTGCAGTCCGCGCCTTCCACAACAGGCTACTCTGCCCGAGCGGCCGCGATGACGAATGCCCGGCCGGCGGGTTGTGCCGCGCGATCGCGGTCAACGGCAATAAGACTGAGTTTGCGTGCACCTACGCGTGCACCGACGATACCGAGTGCTCGACTCCCGCAAGCAACGTCAGCTGCGCCGGGTATTGCGGCGGCTGAGCTTCATCGTGCTCAAAACGAGCCCGACACCACGACGCCCGTCGGCGTGAGGCGCCATGCGGTGGTCCGCTTGGTCCGCTTGGAGCGCTTGCTGCTCACGACCAACCAAGTCACGCCCCCCGCGAGCGCCGCAACGCCGAGACCGCCGTAGACCGCCGTCCACGGGCTTGGTGTGCGTTCGGTGATGCAGGCCCCGGTCGTGTCCCGCTCTAGGCACTGGCCGTTTCGCATGAGCCCCACCCCCATCGTCACGACGCCGGCCACACCGGCTCCCGCCAGCACCGACGACCCGATGATGGCCGACTTGGGCACTCGGCGTGGTCCGGGGTCTTCGGGGGTCGCCGTTTCACGCGGCACCGCTGCCGGCTCGGAAAGTGCCTGTTCGCGCTGTTGACGCTCCGCGATCGCGTCGCGAAGCGCGGCCATGCGCTTACGGACCTCCTGCTCCCGTGTCGGGTTGTCGGTCTCGGCCAGATAGTGCTCGAATGCCTCGAGCGCCTCGTCGTCGCGCCGGAGCCGGTCGGCGGTGATGCCGATGTTGTACTGAAGCTGGCCCCGCCGGCTCAGCCGGTACGCCTCACGGAAGTGGACCAGCGCCTGTTCGTAATCGGTTTTGGCAAAGGCGGAGCGCCCGCGCTCGAAGTGCTCCCTCGCAGCGGCGTCATCGGCCTTGCTCTGCGCGCCCAACGGCATTGCAGAGGTCAGCGTTGCGACGACGACGCCCGCCGCCAAAGCGACGCGAAGCGCGGTCCCCCTAGCCCCTTCCATACTCTTTCAAGGTAGAGGATCGGAGGCGAGGACGGCAAATCCAGCCTGGCTAGGCGTTCACCGCGCCAAGATCATCTCGGCAAGCCCCTCGACGCGCCGCGCGCGAAAACGCTCGGAGGGTCCGAAGTCGTCGCCTTTGGACTCGAGTGCGTGGAGGTAGGCGCGTACGTACTTGCGCCGATGGTAGTCGTGGCTCCGCACCAGCTCGTGTAGCGCTTCGATCGTCTCCGCCTCCATCAGGCGCCCGGTCGCGGTGTGCATGCGAAAGATCCAGTCGATCCACTTTGCATTCTGCAGGCCTTTGGCGAGCTGCAGCGCGTAGGTCGTCGCCGTGGCGAAGAGCGTATCCGGGTCGTCTGAGGCCGAATCGCCCAGCGGATGACGGCGGAGCGCTCGCTCGAGGAGCGTGTCGAGGTGCGGAATCAGCATCCGCTCGGCTTCATCGTACCGGCCCATCGTGATCGCTTTGGCCGCGATGCTGCCGATCACGTCGCGGGCGCGCTCCGTGCGGGTGTCCTCGGGGCCACCCCAGGCGTGCGACGCCGAGTCGACCCGGCTGGGCTCTTTGTAGGTCTGGCCCGCGTCGGCCAGCCGCGTTCCGCACTCGCCGCAGCGGCGCTTGACGACCCCGTTGATCGCACCGCAGGTCCCGCAGACCACATACGGATCGGTGGTCTGCCGGTCGGTCATCTTGGCGGCATCGATCATGACAAGCTCTTGCGAGCCGATGTAAACCCGGTCCATGTGTGCAAGCGGGCGGGGCCCATTGATGCGGATGCCGTTGACGGCGACCCCGTTGCGGCTATCGAGGTCCTCCACGAACACGGCGTCGGGCGACACGTGAAAAACCGCATGCTTTCGCGAGACCAGACCGTCCGCCAAGGCGAGGTTGCAGGACGAGCTTCGGCCGATGACGAACTCCCCCACGGTGAGCTCGAGATTGGTCGATTGATATCGCAATCGAAAGCGCGGCACCCCGATATCATCGTAGCAGTCGGCATCGTGGCGCGACCACTCGATCCGCGCGCACGGAACACCGGAGCAGTGGCCTTCGCCCCGCTAAATTCTCAGTTGATTCGGAGGCACAAGAACCGTCCGCCGTTGGAGATCGCGCCACCGTAGCGGCCGGCTGCCGTAGGCGTCGCGGAGAAGCCTGCGCCACCCTCCGCTCGGGCGATTTCGCGGCCGTCCGAGAGCGACAGCGCGAGCAGCGACCCTTGCGTCTCGCCGTAGATCACCGTGCCGGTTTGGGTCACGACGGGCGCGGTCGGAGCGCCACGCTCCGGCGCTTTCTCCCAGCGCACGCGGCGCGTCCTCAGATCGAACAGCAGCACCCCGCGAAAGGCGGACGAGATGACGAGCATGCGGCCGGCCGCTGCGATCCCGGTGACCCCGCGAAGGGTCGGATCGCGCCAGACGACGGTGCCGTTGGTCGGGTTGAGCGCGTAGAGCCCGGCCGTGAACGACGCGACGTAGAGGGTGCCTCGAAGCAGTACCGGTGTGGTGTCGACATCGAGGAATTGCGGGACGTCTCCGGGCCGAAGCTCGACGTCGACTGAGGTTTCGAGCTCCCAGAACAGTCGGCCGTCCGTCGGGTCGATCGCCGCCACGGCGCCGTCCGTGAACCCCGCGTAGAGGCGCCCGTCGCGAAGGAGCAGGCCCGCATGTCCGGCGATGGTGATCTCTTCGACGGGCTCCTTGTCGTAAGTCCACAGGATGCGCCCATCGCTGCGACCAAGGGCCGTCACGACGTCGCTTTCGCCGACGACGTAGATCGCGTCCGCAGAGATCACGGGCTGGGTTCGAATCGCCCCGATGAGCTTGGTCCGCCACTTGAGCCTGCCGTCGAGCGCGAGGGCGTGGACGGCGCCATCGACCGTGGGGAAGTACACGTCGCCCGATTCCGGATCCACCGCGGGCTGCGATTCGATCTGCGCGCCGGCGTCGTAGAAAAAGGCCCGGCGGCCATTCAGCGCGAACGCGAAGAGATTGCCTTCGGTGGTGCCGATGTAGACGCGCTGGCGCTTGCGATCGAAGGCGGCCGAGCTGAGCTCGACCGGGAGATAGCGCGCGGCGCGGCGATCCGTCAGCTGCTTCGACCAACGAACGCTGAAGCCGCCCTCGCCGGGGCGCGCGAACGAGTCACCCTCCCCGACCCATCCGAAGTGGTCGGCATTGGTGCTCGGCTTTCCCGCGGCGCCGCAGCCTGCGACGCTCGCCAACCCGACGGTGACGGCGAGCCAAGCTACGAGGAATCCGCGCATGCGCCGCCTACTCTTGCGAGGGCTGACCCTCGAGCATCTCGTTCATCTGTCGAATGAACTCGTCGGCTTTGCGGGGGTCGAGACCGGTGGCGGGTGCGGTACGCGGGTCGATGATCGAGAGCCGGGCTTCCGCTTGCTCTTGCGTGTACGGCAGGAGCGGCGCATTCGGCTGCTTGAGGTCGTTGAGCACGCCCTCGAGCTTGCGCTTCGCATCGTCGAGCTTGCCCCGATCCGCGAGAATGCGGCCCTGGTGGTAGCCCGCGATCGGCGCGATGGTGTCGCTCAGCTCGCGAAGGGATTCGAGCCGCTCGAGCGCCTCGTCGTACGCCTCCTCCGCTTCGTAGGCGTAGGCAATGCCTTCGAGCGCAGCCCATTGCACCCCCTCGTCGTCGCTATTGCCGAGTGCGGCTTCGTAGGCTGTGCGGGACTCCTCCCACTTTTGTTGCGCATAGAGCGCCCTTCCCTGACCGATACGCGCCCAGGCTGCAGCGGGCGTCTCGGGATGGGCATCGGCCACCGCGGCGTAGCGGGTCGCGAGGGTCTCGGCATCGTCGGGGTCGACTTCTTCGAGCACTGCGGCAAGCGCCGCACCCGCTGCTTGGCTCGTGCGCTGAGTGAACGTCGACCAGCCGATTCCGATTGCGGCAACCAGCAGCACCCCGGTCGCCATGAGACCGAGGGGCCGGAGGTTCTCCTGCAGCCAGTCTTTGGCGACCGCGGCCTGTGCGAGCGCTTTCTCCTCGACGAGCACGGCATCGCGTCCCCGTTCGGCGGCTTTGCGCGCGGACTTGGCGGCCTGCTGCGCGGCGAGGCGCTGGCCCGCGGTCAAGGGACCTTGCTTTTCGTTCTGGGCGGAGTCGTTGGCCAAGGGTTCTCCAAAACACCGGCAAAAACCGGCAAATCGGGTCGGCACTATACACGCGGCCCTTCCGCAGTCAACGTAGCCTCGCGAGGCCCCGAGCCCCCGTGCTAGAGGGCTCGCTGTGCGGTGCTCGGCCTTCATCTGCGGGAGCCTCGCGCTGATCGCGGCGCTCCCGACGACGGCCCACGCGTACGAGAATCAAGCGACGCTTGGCGTGGCCGTGGGCTACCTCGGGGTGCCGGGGGATGGCGCGGTGCCGCCGCACGGCGTGGATGGCGCCGTGAGCGCGGGCCGCGGATTCGGCGACGCGTGGAACGTGCAGGGGCTCCTGAGCTTCGGCGCGCTACTTGGCGATCGGCGGACGAAGCTCGGCACGGTCGGGCTCGAGACGGTGTACGCGCTCGACATCGTGCGCTTCGTCCCCCTGATCGGCTTCGGCCTCGACGGCATTCTCAGCGTCCGCGAGCGTCGCGCGCTCGGCGACTTCGCGCTTCACCTGCTGGTGGGCTTCGATTTCCTGATCAACCGTCGGCTGATCTTCGGAGGCGACGTCCGGGGCTACTGGGTGGCGACCCACGGTCGCAGTCGGCTCGACCCGTTCGTGGTGCGAGGCGGCGTGCGCATCGGGGTTCGCTTCGACCTCTGAAGGCGTGAGGCGAAGCGGCTGCACCGTCGCCATCGCGCTCGCAGCCAGCGCGACCACCACCCACGCCGCGGCGCGCACCGATCCCGTTTGGCGCGTCTGGCCCACGTCTTTCCTATCGTCCAAGACCGCCGCGCGTTGCGGCCCCGCTGCTAGGCCTTGGGCTTGGCGAGCTCGAAGCCGTCGTGGAGCACTCTTACCGCCGCGTCGGCGTGCTCGGCTTCGATGAGGCACGAGGTCTTGATCTCGCTCGTGCTGATCGCCTCGATGTTGATGCCCGCGTCCGCCAGGAGCCGAAACATGCGCGCCGCGATGCCGGCGTGGTTTCGCATCCCGACGCCGACGATCGACACCTTGGCGACCTCGTCGTCGCGCACGACGCCCTGCGCATCGACGCTTTCGACGAGCTGCTTGGCGATGCTCGCCGCGCGGTCGGCATCTTCGCGGCTCACGGTAAACGTGACGTCGGTGTGGCCCTGCTTCGACACGTTTTGAATGATCATGTCGACCGAGATGTTGGCTTCGGCCAAAGGCTCGAAGACGCTCGCGACCACGCCGGGGTGGTCGGGGAGCGCGATCAGGGTGAGCTTCACGGTTTTCTTGTCGGAGGCCACGCCGGCCACGATGACTTTTTCGAGCAGGTGTTCTTCGTCGGTCACGATGGTTCCCTCCGCGTTCGAGAAGCTCGAGCGCACATGCAACGGCATCCGGTGCTTCATCGCAAGCTCCACCGAACGGATCTGCAAGACCTTGGCGCCGAGCGACGAGAGCTCGAGCATCTCTTCGTAGCTGATGCGGTCGATCTTTCGTGCGCTCGGGCAGACGCCCGGGTCCGTGGTGTAGACGCCGTCGACGTCGGTGCAGATCTCGCACACGTCCGCCTTCACCGCGGCCGCGATGGCAACCGCCGAGGTGTCCGAGCCGCCGCGGCCGAGCGTCGTGATGTTGCCGTAAGCGTCGGTGCCCTGAAAGCCGGCGACGACCAAGACGTTGCCCGTCTCGAGCGAGGACCGAAGCCCGGTGCCGTCGATCGTTCGGATGCGGGCCTTGCGGTGCACGTTGTCGGTCAGAATGCGCGCCTGATGGCCGAGGAGCGACCGGGCCGGCACGCCGATTTCGTTGAGCTGAATCGCGAGGAGCGCCGCGCTCACCTGCTCGCCGCTCGAGACGAGCACGTCCATCTCGCGTTCGGCCGGGCCGTCGGAAAGCTCCCAGCCCATGCTCAGAAGCTTGTCGGTCTCGCCGGCCATCGCGCTGACGACCACGATGACCTGGTGGCCTTCGCGATAGGTCGCCGCCACGCGCTCCGCGACCGTGCGGATGCGGTCGAGCGAGCCGACGCTCGTGCCACCGTACTTCTGGACCACCAGGCTCATGAGGCGGCGAAGGATAGCGGCGGGATCGAGGCCGGCAACCACCGCTCGTCTTCCGCGGGATGGGTGGTATGCCTCGGTCGATGCGTAGTGCGCCATGGCTTGCGCTCGTCGTGCTGAGCGCGTGCAACCCGAGCCCCGAGCCCGTGCACGCCGCGCCGTCCAAAGACCAGCCCCGCGAGCAGGAACGCTTGACGATGGTCCAGCGGCAGATCGAGTCGCGCGGCGTGCGGGACGCGCGCGTGCTCCGGGCGATGCGCGCCGTGCCCCGCCACCGGTTCGTGCCGCTGTCGCAGCGGGCGAGCGCCTACGAGGACCGGCCGCTCTCGATCGGGCGCGGCCAGACCATCAGCCAGCCCTATATCGTAGCGCTGATGAGCGAGCTCGCCGCGGTGGGGCCCGGCGACACCGTGCTCGAGGTCGGGACCGGGTCGGGCTATCAGGCTGCCGTGCTCGCGGAGATGGGCGTGAAGGTCTACTCGATCGAGATCGTCGAGCCGCTCGCCAAGCGCGCCGCGGCCACCCTGAAAGAGCTTGGTTACGGCGACCGCGTCGAGGTACGCCACGGCGACGGCTACGCCGGCTGGCCCGAGCACGCCCCCTTCGACGCCGTGGTCGTCACCGCGGCCCCACCCAAGGTCCCGGAGCCCCTCAAGCAGCAGCTAAAAGTCGGCGGCCGGCTCGTGATCCCCGTCGGCAAGTTCTATCAACGCCTCCTCCGAATCACCCGCACCGAAAAGGACTTCCACGAGGAATCGATCCTCCCCGTGAGATTCGTCCCCATGACCGGCAAAGCCCAAGACTAAAAAGGGGTCAGGCACCTTTTTGAAGGGGTTAATTCTCGGCTCGCGCTGCCGGGGGTGGCGTGAGGGGGTGGTCGCGGGATTGGGGGCCTGGTTTGGTTTTGTTACATCCGACCCGCCCACCCCCACCCGTAATCCTCCCTGCGCGCCCATCGCTTGCGCTCGGGCTT
>JBFGKE010000041.1:0-33846 GCA_041576815.1 Polyangiales bacterium | reverse complement strand
TGGAGGGGCGAAAAAAATCGCGATATGGGGCGGAGTCGGCGTCGCGAGTGACAATCGGCCATGCATGCAACCACCGCCGATTGGCGTGAGCGCCGAGGGGAGGCTTGCGTGGCCAAAGCTCCCCAGTCATCTCGGCCACCTTTGCAAGCCGACCCGTCCGGCGTAGCCTCATATCGCGATTTTTTCCGTCCCGATCTCCCGCTGACTTCTTACGTTTCTTCAGCCGCCAAGGTTTCGGCGCGGGGGAGGAGCTTGTCTCTCGTGTTGAGGGAGGGGTCTTCGAGGACTTCGTCCAACAGGGTGCGGAGGATTTCGCCTACGCGCGGGCCGGCTTCGCCGTCGAGGAGCTGAACGACGTCGTTTCCGTCGATGGCGAGGTCTTGGGTGGTGAGCGCGCTGCCCGCGGCCAAGGATTCGTCGATGCGGGTTTGGAGCTCGGTGAGGGCGGCGAGCTCGCTCTCGACGTTGCGGCCTTTGCCGAGCGCGTCCGCATGGCCGAGCCGCAGCAGCGGGTCGACGTTTTCAGGGCCGACGCGCTTGATGAAACGGCGAACGGCGGCGTCGGTCCACTCGCTCGAGTAGCAAATCAGATGATGCCGAATCAGCGCGACCACCAGCTCGCGCTCGTCGTTCGAAAACCGATAGTCGCGAAGCCAGCGGTCGGCCATGTCGGCGCCGACGGTTTCGTGGTGATAGAACGTCCAGTCGCCGGTCTTGTCCGAGCGCGCCCGCGTCCGCGGCTTGGCGACGTCGTGAAGCAGCGCAGCGACGCGCTCGATCGGGCCTCCCTCCGACTCGTCGAGCACGCGCATTGTGTGGTCCCACACGTCGTAGGCATGCCACTGGTTTTGCTCGCAGCCCACCTGCTCGAGGAGCTCCGGATAGGTGACCTCGAGGATCCCCGTCCGCCGCATGACCTCGAACGCCCGCGACGGCGTCTCGGCCTTCATCGTCTTCATCCACTCCTCGCGCACGCGCTCGGGGCTCACCTTCCGAAACGTGTCGAGCGCCCCCGAAAACGCCGCTTCGGTCGACTCCTCGAGCTCGAACCCCAACGTTGCCACGAACCGCGCCCCCCGAAGGATGCGAAGCCCGTCTTCCCGAAAGCGCTCCTCCGGGTTGCCGACCGCCCGAAGCACCCCGTCGCGCATGTCCTGAAGCCCGCCGAACGGGTCGACCACGTGCCCATCCACCGGGTCGTAGGCGATCGCGTTCACCGTGAAGTCGCGCCGCGCCAGATCCCGGTCGATGTCCTCGACGAACTCCACGCTGTCCGGCCGCCGCCCGTCGCTGTAGGCGCCCTCCCCGCGCAGCGTGGTCACCTCGTAGCCCTGCCCCTTCCAGAGGACCGTCACCGTGCCATGGTCGATCCCGGTCGGGATCACCTTCGAAAACGTCTTCTTCACTTTCTCGGGACGCGCGGTGGTCGCCACGTCCCAGTCGTTCACCCGCTCTCCCCGGAGCGTGTCGCGGACGCACCCGCCCACGACCCACGCGCGCTCGCCCGCGCCTCGAAGCTCCTTGCAGATATCGAGCACCGGCCGGGCGATCTGTTGGCGGAGAATGCGGTGTGGCACTCGGCTTCGATAACCTTAGGGTCCAAGGAGCGCAATTGGCCCAAACGGCCAACGACGCTACACTCCGTAGACTGCCCCCCTGTCCCCCGACATCCGAATGAGAAGACTCTGGAAGCCCTTGCTTGGTTTGGCCGTCGTCCTCGCGGCGTTCACCATTTCCTTCGGCTGGCCGATTCAAAACGGCCTGCAGATCGACATCGACACCTCGCCGCGGGCCCAGGCAGCGCGCTCCAAAACGCCCTGGGACCTGACGAAGCTCCAGGTGATGAACCGGGTGATCCACCAGGTCAACGACGACTACGTCGATCCACGCCGGATCGACCATCAGCGGATGATGCTCGCCGGCCTCGACGCGATTCAAAAGGACGTGCCGCCGGTCCTGGTCCACTACCGGGAAGGTGACGAGACGCTCAAGGTGCAGGTCAACAGCGCGGAGAGCGAGTTCGAGACCGACGTGTCGAGCCCGTGGGAGCTCGCTCGCCGTTTCCGCGACGTCTTCGCGTTCCTCCAGGATCAGCTCCAGGACGAAGAGGACATCGAGCTCAACGAGGTCGAGTATGCGGCCGTCAACGGCATGCTCAAGACGCTCGACCCGCACACGATCCTGCTTCCGCCCGCGGTCTTCGAGGAGATGCAGACCAGCACGCGAGGCGAATTCGGCGGCCTCGGCATCGTGATCTCGATTCGTGACGGCCATCTCACCGTCATCCGCCCCATCGACGACACGCCAGCGTCTCGCGCCGGCCTCCAGCGCGGCGATCGCATCGTGAAGATCGACGAGGAGTCGACGCTCAACATGCCCCTCCAAGAGGCGGTCAATCGGCTCCGCGGCCGCAAGGGCTCCACCGTGGTGATCTTCATCCGCCGCAAGGGCAAGACCGGCAACTACGGCCCCGCGCGGCCGGTCAAGCTCACCCGCGCCCGCATCGACATCGAATCGGTCGAGCACCGGATGCTGCGCGACAACGTCGGCTACATTCGAATCAAGAACTTTCAGGGCAACACCGAGCGCCACCTTCGCCGTGCGCTGGCCGCGCTCCACAAGCGGCGAATGACCGGGCTCGTGCTGGACCTCCGCGGAAACCCGGGCGGTCTCCTCGATCAAGCGGTGCAGGTCGCCGACACCTTCCTCGAGGAGGGGCCGATCGTCACGACCTCCTCGCAGGACCCGCGCGAGCGCACCGAGGAATACGCCGAGCCGGGCGGCACCGAGCCGCAGTACCCGATGGTCGTGTTGATCAACGGCCAGAGCGCGTCCGCCAGCGAGATCGTCGCCGGCGCCCTCAAGAATCACGACCGAGCGCTCATCCTGGGCGAGCAGAGCTTCGGCAAAGGCTCGGTGCAGGTCCTCTACAGGCTTCAGGATCGGTCCGCGCTCAAGCTCACCGTTGCGCAGTACCTCACACCGGGCGACGTCTCGATTCAGGGCGTGGGCATCGTGCCTGACATCGCGATCAGCCCGATGACCGTCGACAAAGAGAACATGGACCTCAAGGGCGACGAGCTCTTTCTCCGCGAGGGCGACCTCGACGCGCACCTCACGCATGCGAGCGCCACCGAGTCGCAGCGTCCGGCGGTCATGATGGGGTACTACCTCAACCCGGAGCTCAGGCAGCGTCTGCTCGAGGCCGAGCCTGACGAAGAAGAAAACGAAGACCAGGAAAACTTCCTGATCCGGTTCTCCAAGAATCTCGTGCTCAACGCGAAGTCGTACAAGCGACCTCAGATGCTACGCCAGGCGGACCCGATCATCGCGCGCGTGCAAAAGCAGGAGACCGAGAAGGTCGTGCGCGACCTGAAGAAGCTCGGGGTCGACTGGAGCGTCGGTCCCGACAAGGGGCCGAGCCGCGTACGCGTCGTCGCGAAGACCAGCGCGGGCGGCAAGCCGGTGCGCGCGGGCGAGCCGCTTTCGCTGCGCGTTCAGGTCACGAACGAGGGCAACAACACGCTCTACCAGCTTCGCGCAACGACCCGCAGCGACAACCCCTGGTTCGAGGGGCGCGAGCTCGTGTTTGGCAAGCTCGCACCAGGCGAAACCCGCGCGTGGACGACGACCCTCGGCCGCTGCACCACCGAGGACGAAAAGCGCGTCTGCCGCATCCCGCGGAACATGATCGACCGCGCCGACGGGATTCGCATCGAGCTCGAAGAGGCGCACGGGCACGCCCCGGAGCCGGCCGAAGTGCGTACCGTCATTCTGGCCCTGCCACCCCCGCGCTTCGCGTACGGCATCCAGGTGGCGGACAACGTGGTCGGCAACGGCGACGGCGTGGTGCAGCCCGGCGAGCAGGTGACGGTCTACTTCAACGTGAAGAACATCGGCGACGTCGATAGCTTCGAGGTTCAAGCCAACCTGCAGAACAAGAGCGGGGCGGGCGTGCTGCTTCACGATGGCCGCTTTCAAAGCGATTCGATTCCTGCGGGGAAGACGTGGGTCGTGCCGTTTAGCTTTCAGGTGTTGCCGGGCTATACCGAGAGCGAAGCAGAGCTCATGCTGGGCGTCGCCGACACCGAGCTCGGCGTGTCGGCCGGACAAAAGCTCACGATCCCGATCGCCGCGGCAGCGGGCGCCGTCGACAGGCTCGCCCAGAAACGCGTGGTTCGCCTCGAACCGGGCGCGCAGCTTCGCGAGCGGCCGAGCGCCGACGCTCCGATCATCGCCACGGTCGAGCAGCCCGCCCGCGTTCTTCAAACCGCCAAGAGCGGCGCGTTTGCCGCCGTGGATCTCGGTGACGGTCGGCCGGGCTGGATTTCGGCCAGCTCGCTTTCGCGGGCGCAGGGGCAGTTGACGCGGCCGCCGCCCATCGCATGGACGACCGACCATGCCGCACCGGAGATCGAGCTCGCGAAGATCGACAGCTACGTCACGCGAGACGACGTATTTCGGGTGAGCGGCAGGGCGTTCGATGCGCAGCGCGTTCGCGACCTGTATATCTCCACGAGCCGGCACAAGGTCTACTACGAGTCGAACCAGTCGAGCAGCACCCCGCGCGAGCTCGAGTTCGAGGCAGAAATCCCGGTGCACCCCGGGATCAACGCGATCATGGTCGTGGCCCGCGAGGACAACGACTCGGTGGCGCGGCACTACTTCATCGTGCGCCGCGATGCGGAAGACGGCTCGCTGATGGAGACGACGAAATTCGAAGGCGCTCTGCTCAGCAACGGCAACGGCAACGGGTACCACTAGGGGTCGGTCGCGGGCGTCGGCGCAAAGAACGGTGCGAATCGATCGATGCCTTCGGGCAGCCCGCGCCCCGATCGGATGTGTCGCCACAAAAGCGGCGTGAGCCGCTCGGCGGCGACCTCCGCGCTGGAAACCTCGATCGGGTCGACAAAGCTCATGCCGTTTGCAGATTCAATCTCGATCTGTTCGATGTCGTGATCTTTCCAGACCACGGTGAGCGCCTCGGGCTCGAGCCCTGGGAGCCGCTGGATGAGCCGCGCGGACCCCTCTGCGTCCGTGCCCTCGAGCTGCGCGACCCGCTCGACGCGCCCTCGTAGGCCGATCCAAGCCGCGAGCCGGTGCCGAAGCGACGGGGTCGGCTCGACCGCCAGCATGATGCTCAGCGCGGGGATGGGGTCGGCGGCGTCCTGCAGCACAGCCTGGGCGAGCGCGCTCCGACCCTCGGCGTCGTCGAGCTCGCTGTAGGCGAAGGCCAAGGCCTCGAGGGCCTCGTCGTCGCGGAGAACCTGGTCGAGAAGGCTCGCAAAGGGCCCTGATCGCGCACGATCGGTCCCTGCCACGCCTGGTCCTGCTCGTTTCACCGGCTCCCCTCATACCGCACGGTGACCCATTCGCCCAGCGCATCCTGATGTGGTGAAACGTATTCTATTTGACTTCACATACCTACCTAGCTAGGTCCACGTCGTTCGGGAGCATGCAAGGCGCAGAGTTCATCGCAGAGCACGAGCGAATGGTCCACGGGCTGGCCACGCGGTTGCGCAGGGAGCTCTCGCTACGCGGCGACCTCGACGATCTAATCGCCTTTGGGTTCGGGGGTCTGCTCGAGGCTCGCGCCCGCTTTGATCCGACGCGCGGCGTCCGCTTTCAGACCTTCGCGTATCACCGCGTCCGCGGCGCCATGCTCGACGGGGTTCGAAAGATGACCGAGCTGCCCCGCCGCGCCCACGAGCGCATGCGCGCCGAGGCGGAACCGAGCCCCACCGCGGCCCCGACCGAGCTCGACAAGGGCTTTGCGCGGCTGGGGGCGGGCCTCACGACCGCCACCGTGCTCCAGGGTCGCTTCGGGACGGAAAGCCCCGAGTCAGTCCTCCTTCGGAACGAGGCCATCGCCCGGCTTCTTCAGGCCATGCCCCGGCTGTCGCCGCGCCAACGCGTGCTGATTCGCGGGTTCTACTTCGAGGGGCGCTCGATCGACGCCGTCGCACGGGACCTCGGGATCTCGAGGTCGTGGGCGAGTCGGCTGCACACCCAGGCTCTCCGCGAGCTGCGCCGCGCCCTCGACTCGGGCCCCTAGTCGGCCGTTCGGCCGGAATCCGGGTTTTCCGGGTCGGCGGCGTGCGCAGGCTGGTACGCGCTTGGGCCCCAAACGCGAAAGGCGTTGCGCACTTCGCCGAGGTGTGCCCTTTTCACCTAGGAGTGTTGCAAAAGGCGCCCGGCCTTGTAAAAAGCAGTGTAAACCGCGGGCGAAAATGCAGAGGTTTTGCGGGTTTCTTCGAGTGGCACGCAAACTGCATCATGCTCGGGCACGATGGGGGCCACCCGAGCATCAGAGCCGAAGGCGCCGACGACCGATCAACGGGCCGTGCGGATTATCGCCAAGTCGGTGTACCGCGAGCTTCGCAACAGCGGGCATAGCCGCTCGGATATCGTTGCGTTCACCAACGCCGTCCTCGAGCTGGTGACCACCGAGCTTCGCGACGCGCAAGAAGCCGCCGAGTAGCGCCTCGCGCACGTCGGCTTTCCTCCAAAAGCGCAAGTGATTCGCGCGCTTGGCTCCTTGACCGGCAACGGGGCCGCGCTACCTTCCGCGCTCGGCGGTGACGCTCTCGGACGCAGCGGCATCGTGAACACTCTAGTAGACGCACGAAGGAGTCGAGCGCATGGCCACGAAAGTCGGAATCAATGGCTTCGGAAGAATCGGGCGATGTGTCGCTCGGGTGATTGCGGAGCGCGGAGGCGACGTCGAGATCGTCGGCATCAACGATTTGACCAGTGCCGAGATGCTTGCCCACCTGCTGGAGTGGGACTCGGTGCACGGTCACTTCGACCATCCTGTCAAAGCCGAAAAGGATGCGATCTGGATTGGGGACCAGCGCATTCCGGTGTCCGCCGAGCCCGATCCGTCGAAGCTGCCGTGGAAAGAGCTTGGCGCCGAGGTCGTCCTGGAGTGCACCGGGCTGTTTCGTACGCAAGAGGCCGCGGGCGCGCACCTGAAGGCGGGTGCGGAGCGCGTGATCATCAGCGCACCGGGCAAGGACATCGATGGGACGTTCGTCGTGGGCATCAACAGCGATGAGTACGACCCCGCCAAACATCGGGTGATCAGCTGTGCATCCTGCACGACGAACTGCTTGGCGCCGATCGCCAAGGTGCTCAACGATTCGTTTGGCATCGTGAAAGGGCACATGGTCACGGTTCACGCCTACACGAACGACCAGAAAATTCTCGACCTTCCACACAAGGACATGCGGCGCGCCCGAGCCGCGGCGCTTTCGATGATTCCCACGTCGACCGGGGCGGCAACGGCCATCGGTCTCGTTCTACCGGATCTGAAGGGCAAGCTCGACGGCACGGCGATCCGCGTCCCGACGTCCAACGTCTCGTTGACGTGCCTGACGGCCCAGGTCTCGAAGACCACGGACCGCGACGGCGTCTTGCAGGCCATGGAGCAAGCGGCCGAAGGCCCGCTCAAGGGCATCCTCGACGTCGAGAAACGACCGCTGGTCTCGATCGATTACGTCGGCAACGCGCACTCGTCGATCGTCGATGCGGATCAAGTACAAGTCGTCGGCGGCGACCTGGTCGAGGTGCAGAGCTGGTACGACAACGAGTGGGGCTTCTCGAACCGCATGGTCGATCTCATGCGGATCGTGTCGGAAGCGGACTGAGCGCATGGCGGAGGCGATCCGTTCGATCGAGGATCTGACCCTCGACGGCGTGACCACGTTCGTCCGGGTGGATTTCAACGTCCCCCTGAAAGACGGCGCCGTCACCGACGATACGCGCATCCGGGCGGCCCTCCCCACGATTCGCTACGCGCTCGAGCAGGGCGCGCGGGTCGTGCTGGCCTCGCATCTCGGACGTCCCAAAGGCAAGGTCGATCCGTCGCTGTCGCTCGAGCCCGTAGCGTTGCGGCTGGCCGAGCTTCTCGAGTCGGGCGAGGTGCGTCTCACGGACGACTGCATCGGGGACGGCGCGCGCAAGGTCGTTCAAGATCTGCGAGACGGCCAGGTGGCTCTGCTCGAAAATCTTCGCTTCCACCCGGAGGAAAAGGCCAACGACGTCGAGTTCGCCAAGGAGCTCGCCTTGGGCTGCAGCGCCTACGTCAACGACGCGTTTGGAGCGGCGCATCGTGCGCATGCCTCGGTCAGCGCCCTGCCCCGTCTCATCGAAGAGCGGGCGGCGGGCTTCTTGCTCCAGCGGGAGCTCGAGGTGCTCGACAAGCTCCGCACGGACCCGCCTCGGCCGTACGTCGCCGTGCTCGGCGGCGCCAAGGTCAGTGACAAGATCGGCGTCATGGAAGCGCTTCTCGAGCGCGTCGACGCGCTCCTCGTGGGAGGCGCGATGGCCAACACCTTCCTCGCGGCCCGCGGCCTCGACGTCGGAAAGAGCCTCTACGAAGCCGACAAGCTCGCCCTCGCCCGCAGCCTGATGACGGCGGCCGAGGAGAAGGAAGTCGCGCTGCTCCTGCCTCTCGACGTTCGCGTCGGGTCCGCCGTGGAATCGACGGAGGCCAGCGTGACCGGGGTCGATCAAATTCCGAGCGATGGCCTCGCGCTCGACATCGGTCCCGAGACCGAAAGGCTCTACCGCGAACGGCTTCGGAGGGCGCAGTCGGTCTTTTGGAACGGCCCGATGGGGCTGTTCGAGAATGCGGCGTTTGCCGGGGGCACGCTCGCGATCGCGCGCGCGGCAGCCGATTGTCCCGGCTTCAGCGTCGTGGGCGGGGGCGACAGCGTGGCCGCGGTCCAGCAGGCTGACCTCGCGAGCCGCTTCGATCACGTGTCCACTGGCGGGGGCGCCTCGTTGGAGTATCTAGAGGGCCGCCCTCTTCCGGGCGTGGAGGCCCTCGAGCCGTGACCCGCACACCCCTCATCGCCGGCAACTGGAAGCTCAACAACACCATTGCCGAGTCTGAAGCGCTCGCGGGTGCGATCGGCGCTCGCGTCGGTCAAGGGCTCGCGTGCGAAGTGGTCGTGGCTCCTGTGGCCACCGCGCTGTCCGCCGTGGCCGAAACGCTCGGCGGCACGGCCGTGGGGCTCGCGGCGCAGAACACGCACTGGGAGGATTCTGGCGCGTTCACCGGTGAGCTCGGCCCGACGCTTCTGATGGACGTGGGATGCAGTCACTGCATCATCGGCCACTCGGAGCGGCGACAGCTCTTCGGCGAGACCGATCGGGGCGTGCGCAAGAAGGCTGCCGCGCTCCTCGTGCACAAGCTCGTGCCGATCGTTTGCGTGGGCGAGAGCCTCGAGCAGCGCGAGGCGGGCGAGACGCTCGACGTCGTGCTTGGCCAGGTCGAGGCGGCCACCGAGGGCCTGGATGCCGTCGCGCTCGCTCCGCTGGTCATCGCCTACGAGCCGATTTGGGCGATCGGCACCGGGCGCACGGCCAAAGCCGAAGATGCACAGGAGGTCCACGCGGCGATTCGCGCGCGCCTGGCCGAGCTCAAGGGCGATTCGTGGGCGAGCACGGTCCGCGTGCTCTACGGTGGCAGCGTGAAGCCCGGCAACGCCGACGAGCTGTTGGCGCAGCCCGACGTCGATGGCGCCCTGGTCGGGGGCGCGTCATTGTCCGCTGAAAGCTTCATCCCGATCATCGAGGCCGGCGTCCGCCGGGCGGAGAGCTGAGTCCATGTATACCTTCATTTCCATCGTCTACGTGTTCGTTTGTCTGTTTTTGATCCTCGTGGTGCTCCTTCAGTCGGGCAAAGGCGGGGGCTTGGGCTCGGCGTTTGGAGGCGGCGCGAGCCAGCAGATCTTCGGCGGCGCAGGCGCCGGAAACCTCCTGACGCGGCTCACGGCGGGATCGGCGTTCTTGTTCATGGTGATCTCGGTGTGGCTCGCGTTTCTTTCGTCGTCCGGTGAGCAGGCGCTCGACCGCGCCGTCCGCGAACAGACCGCAGCCCAAGAGGTTGCGGCCGAGGTCGAGGTCGCCGAGGACGAAGCGGCCGCCGCTGAAGCCGAGGCTGAGACGCCGCTCGAGGCCGAACCGCCCGCCGCCGCCGACGATGCGGACGGAGTCGACCCCAGCCCCGATCAGTGAGCCGCGGTCCCGTGCACGGGATCAATGCGTAGGTAGCGTCCGAGGTGCCGAGCACCCAGGTAGAACGGCACGGTATCGATCAGCGCGACGGTGAGCTTGAAGGTGTACCCAGCCGCGATGAACGTGACGAGCTGGGGCCACAGCGGCTTTGCGTCGTCCACCGGGATGCCGTTGGCGAGAAAGTGGGTGATTAGAATCACCGCGATGGTGTCGATCAGCTGGCTGACGAGGGTCGAACCGTTGTTCCGGAGCCAGAGGTGCTTGCCGTTGGTGAGACGCTTCCAGAAATGAAAGATCTGGACGTCGATGAACTGCGCCGCGAGATAGGCGATCATCGAGGCGGTCACGGCGCTGAACGCGAGGCGTCGCAGTTCGAAGAACACACCGGACTGCGGCTGGTCGGTGGGCTCGAAGCCGGGGAGCGCACCGCCGACCCAGAGGATCAGAATCACCCAGAGGTTGAGCCCAAGGCCCATCCAGACCACTTGGTTTGCGCGATGGCGGCCGAAGAGCTCGGAGATGAAGTCGGTGCACAGAAACGTGATCGGATATGGCAAGACCCCAACCGCGAGCGGCATCGGGACCGTGAGCGTCGTGCCCGGGATCCGAAAGCTGAGGTCGATGAAGCGCGTGACGCCGAGGATGTTGAGCATCGCGAGCGTGCCGAGAAACAATCCCGACAGAATGAGGAACACCAACTGGCGTCGCTCGTGCATCGTGACCTCGTCGAGGCGGGGAAGCCCCTCGAATCGATACTGATCCGACGGCAGAAGCCCGTGCGGGCCCTTGCTCACGAACGCGCCTTTTGCCGAAGCGCTTTGCCCTCGATTCCCCGCCAGGCCTGATGCTCCAGACCCGCTTGCTTGGCATCGCCGAGCGTCTCGTACAGCGCGGGAAGCGCCGCCGAGACCGCGCGCGCGCCGATCGCCGCTTCCCAGACCGTGCGAAACGCGGAAAGGTTTTCGTACGCCGGCACGATCACCTTCCCGCGCACCAAGCGAGGCGCTGACGTTGACGCTGGCCCTGACTCTGACGCCGTATGATGCGCATGCGGCGTCCCTGACTCGCACGCCGCGCAGTGGTGCTCCACGCGCTCCTGCTGGATGAAAACCCGCGTGCCTTCCGGGAGGGCCTCTTCGAGGTCCGAGAACGCCCCGGCCTCGCGCTCGAGACCGACGAACGACCAGCGGTGCTCGTCCCCGCGCTTCAGGATTTCGAGCAGGGGAAACACAGGCACCGGATCCCCGTCCTCGGTTCGGTGTGCCGCAACCGGTGCGCCGTCCCACAGCACGAGGTCGCCGTAGTCGATCGGCGCGTCGCGAAAGGTGGGCGACTGCACGACGCCGTGACACGGGCTCAGTGGCGCAACCCAAGTCAGCTCGAAGCCGACCGCGTTGTCCGGGAGCTCGGACGTCGCATCGGTGCCTGGCGTCCGTGAGAGCACGCGCAGAAGCAGCGGCGGAAGCCCCGCGACGTACGGCATGCCCCGGGAACGATCGAGGCGCGCTGCCACGCCGATCTCGTCCCAGGCCTCCACGGCTTCTTCGGCCTTTCCAAGCGCAGTTGCGCAGATCGCGAGGTTCCAAAGCACCGGCCGCTTCGGCCCGAGACGCATACGCGCCTGTTCGTTCGCCGCGTAGCCTTCGTGGAACCGGCCGCGCCATTTGTCGAGAAGGCCGGCGTCGTACCACCACTCGCCGCGCTCGGGGTCGAGCTCGATCGCGCGGGTGAACGCTTCTTGCGCGTCGGCGTCGCGGCCGGGGCCGGATAGGCGCAAGGCGTTACCGAGCATGGCGTAGAGGTTGCCGGCGATATCGGCATCCCGCTGCTCGGCAGCGTCGAGTGCCTGGAGGCCCCGCTCGAGGGCCGCCGCGGCGCGGTGCGCGAGCCCGTCCTCGGCCAGCGGTGGCTCGTCCATGCCTCGCCTTCCAGCCTGCTCGATGAGCAGCGCGGCTCCGGCCAGGGTCAACCGCCAATCCGCGCTCCAGGCTTCCACGAGCTGGGTGAGGACGTCGCGGTGGGCGGCCGTGTTGCCCATTTCGCGAATCAATCGCAGCGCCAGATCGGCCAATGTCGCGTCGGTCGAGAGCTGTTCTCGACGTGCGAGGACCGCTTTCCACGCCGACTCGAGGTCCTCGGCCGTTTTGCCCTCGCTCATGCCGGCCGAGCTTAGCAGCCACCCTTCCGATGTCAGCGCTGGGTGGGCCCCGAGGGCCCGGGCCGCGCCGTTCTTGGTGGAGCGCGCCCTTTTTCGCTAGTCTGACAAGAGCGAGGGCCGGTCGGGGGCCGCCACTCACTGAACGGGGATGCGGTGCAATACCACAGTGCGGGACTGACCGACGTCGGCCAGAGGCGGAAGCTCAACGAGGACGCGTTCCTGGTGGACGACTCTCTGGGGCTGTATGTCGTGGCGGACGGCATGGGCGGCCACGCCGCGGGGGAGATCGCAAGCCAGGAGGCGGTCGACACCGTGCACGGGATGGTCAGCCGAGGTCACGATGCGCTCGAGCGGGTCGCGGCGGGCGACACGTCGGAGGACTCGCTCCGGCTTGCGATCCGCATCGTGGAAAGCGCCGTCCAGGCCGCGACCTACATGGTGTTTGGGCTCGCCCAGCACGACCCGAATCAGCAAGGGATGGGCACGACGCTATCTGTGCTCGCGATGTGCGGGAACTACGGCATCACCGCCCAGGTGGGCGATAGCCGCATCTATTTGATTCGCGGCCACAGCGCGGAGCCCCTCACCGAGGACCACACGCTCGTGGCGTGGCAGCTCAAACAGGGGATCATCACCGAAGCAGAAGCCGCCCGCTCGCCGCACCGCAACGTGATCACACGCGCGGTGGGAAGTCGCGAATACGTTCAGGTCGACACCGGGTTCTTGGAGATCCAACCCTCGGACGCGTTCCTTCTGTGCTCCGATGGTCTGCACGGCTACCTCCAGGAAAACGAGATCCCGGACGTGATCGACATGGGTCCGAAGGGCGCGACCGAGCGCTTCATCCACATCGCCAACTCCCGCGGCGGCCGCGACAACATCACAGCCGTCGTAGTCAACTGCCGCTAGGGCCCTCCGCGGCGGTAGCTTCGCTCCGCCTTGGCGGCGCGTTGCGCCGTGCTTCGCCCTGCGGGCTCCCGCTACCGCCGGTGAACAGTCGCGTGGGTAAAAGAAGCAAAAAGGGGCCTGACCCCTTTTTCACCCGTCGTCTTGCGGGGGCTCCTCGCCGGAGGGCGATTCCTCGCCGCCGTCTTCGTCGGCGGGCAGGGCGATCGAGCCGAGCTTGTCTTTGAGGGCGTCGCCGAGCGTCGCTTGGGCGCCGCCGAGGCTCGGGCCGACTTTGCGCGGGGCGACGCGCTTCTGCGCCTCTTCGGGGCGGGCGACCTGATTCACGTCCTGGCCTTCGGCTGCGCGCAGGGACAGCGTGATCGTTCGGTCCTCGCCGTCGAGCCGGATGACCTGTGCCTTCACGATATCGCCGGTCTTGACGATCTCGGTTGGCTCTTGGCTGAGGTCCGCGCTGATCTCGCCGCGCGGGATCACGCCCTCGACGCCGCGCTCGAGCTCGACGTGCACGCCGTACTCGTCGGCCCCGGTCGCGCGCACCTCGATGACGGTGCCCTCTGGATACCGCTCCGGCACGAAGCTCCAGGGGTCTTCGTAGAGCTGCTTGATACCGAGGCTCACTTTGCGGTCGTCGTGATTGATCGACAGGATGATCGCCTCGACCTCGTCGCCCTTGCGGTAGAGGTCGGCCGGGTTGTTGATGCGCTGGGTCCAGCTGAGGTCCGACTTGTGCACCATGCCATCGACGCCGTCCTCGATGCCGACGAACACGCCGTAGTCCGTAATCGATCGAACCCGGCCTTGAATGATGTCGCCCGGATTGTACTTCTGCGTGAACACCGTCCACGGGTCGGGCTCGAGCTGCTTCAGACCGAGGCTGATCCGCTTGTTCTGCGCGTCTAGGTCGAGCACGACGCACTCCACGTCCTGGCCCACCTCGAGCACCTTCGAGGGGTGCTT
The DNA here is from genome assembly GCA_041576815.1 of Polyangiales bacterium. Lineage (GTDB taxonomy): Bacteria > Myxococcota_A > Polyangia > Polyangiales > Houyiibacteriaceae > SG8-38. The sequence goes on along the minus strand of JBFGKE010000041.1, from coordinate 19,796 downwards.
GGGCTTGGCCCAGGTCATTTCGCTGACGTGGATCAAGCCCTCGACGCCCTGCTCGAGCTCGATGAAAGCACCGTAGTCGGTGAGTGAAACGACCTTGCCATTGACCTTCTTGCCGGCGACGTAGGTGTCGGTGGCCACGTTCCACGGGTCTTCCATGGTCTGCTTCAGGCCGAGCGACACGCGCTCCGTGTCGGCATTGTACTTGAGCACTTTGACGGTGACCTCGTCGCCGACCTCGAAGACCTCGGACGGGTGGTTGACCCGGCCCCAGCTCATGTCGGTGATGTGAAGAAGCCCGTCGATGCCGCCGAGGTCGACGAACGCGCCGTACTCGGTGATGTTTTTGATCGTGCCGGTGACGACCTGATCCTCTTGAAGGTTCTCGAGGGTCGCTTCCTTGAGCCGGTCGCGCTCCTTTTCGAGGAGCACGCGTCGCGAAAGCACGATGTTGCCGCGCTTCTTGTTGAACTTGATGACCTTGAACTGGAACGTCTGCCCCAGGAGTCGGTCGAGGTTGCGCACCGGTCGGAGGTCGACCTGTGACCCGGGCAAGAAGGCCTTCACCCCGCCGCGAATCGTCACGGCCAGGCCGCCCTTGACCCGCTGCGTGATCGTGCCTTCGATGAGCTCGTCGCGCTCGCAAGCCGCGCTGATTTCGTCCCAGACCTTGAGCTTGTCCGCCTTTTCCTTGGAGAGCATCACGAGGCCGTCCTCGTTCTCCTTGGACTCGATCAGCACATCGACCTGGTCGCCGGCCGTAGCTGCGATGTTCCCCTCGGCGTTGATGAACTCGTGGAGCGAGATGACGCCTTCGGATTTGTAGCCGATGTCGACGACGACCGAATCTTTGCCGACCTTCAGGATGGTGCCGGAAACGATGTCGCCTTCGCGAAGCTGGTCGGTGCGGGTGGCCGAGGCTTCGAACAGAGCGGCAAAGCTCTCGGGATTGGGATTTTCGTTTTGAACTTCTGAGGTCTCGGTCATGGATGAATCACTGGTTTCGGAGCGTTTGCGCGTGCCGGCCGCCTAGGGCCGACCTTCGAAACACCCCCGGAAACGCAGGGGAGTGCGTGGGTAGCAGGGGACTTAAGGGGTGTCAATGGCCGGCCCGCAGCATGACTCGACCAGCTCGAGCACGTGCTGCACCACCGCGTCGAGGCCGAGGCTGGTGCTGTCGAGGATGACCGCGTCCTCGGCGGGGCGCAGCGGGGCGATGGCACGGGTCGAGTCCGCCTCGTCGCGAGCCCGAATTTTGGCCAGGATCTCCCCGTAATCCGCTGTGATTCCACGCTCGGCGAGGTCTCGAACGCGCCGCCGTGCCCGCTCCTCCGCCGACGCCGTCAAGAACACTTTCACCTCGGCATCTGGGAACACGACCGTTCCGATGTCACGGCCTTCGAGCACGACACCCCCGTGTCGACCGAGCTCCCGCTGTATCTCGAGAAGCGAGCGGCGCACGCCCGGATAAGCGCTCACGGCGCTGGCCCCGGCGGACATGTCGGGGGTTCGGATGTCGTCTGCGCGGTCGACGCCGTCCAGCCACAGGCGCGGCGTGCCGTCGCTTTGCGTGACGAAGCCGAGCTCGACCTCGGTGCTCAGCGAAACGACGGCGGCCTCGTCCTCCCACGCAATCCCGCGTTCTCGCGCCGCCAGCGCGACCCCTCGGTAGAGCGCTCCCGTGTCGACGAGCGTGTAGCCGAGCCGCTTTGCCAGCGTGCGGGCCGTCGTGCTCTTTCCGACGCCTGCAGGGCCGTCGATCGCGATGACGGGTCGCGCCCGGGTCACGACGTTTGCTCCGTGATGTCTGCGCCGAGGGAGCGCATCAGGGCGACGAAGCCGGGGAAGCTCGTGTCGACCGCCTCGGCGCCGTCGATTACGGATTCCCCGTCCGCCACCAGGCCGAGCAACACGGCCGACATCGCGATGCGATGATCGCCCCGGCTGTCGATGCGCGCGGCGCGAAGGGGGGCGTCCCCCGTGATCACCAGACCGTCGGAAAGCTCTTCGCACTCGACGCCAAAGGCCCCTAGGACGTAGGCCATCGTCGCGATGCGATCGCTTTCCTTCACGCGAAGCTCGGCTGCGTCACGGATTTCGGTTTTGCCCTCGCTCACCGCGGCAAGCGCGCAGAGCGCCGGGATCTCGTCGATCATGCGTACGATCAGCTCGCCACCCGCGACCGAGCCTCGGACCCGGCGGTGCGCGACCTGGATCTCCGCCATCGGCTCGTCGCCGGCACCGTGTCCGCTGGGACGGTGAGAGACGTCCACGCCGACGAGGCGAAGCCATTCGATCAAACCGGTTCGCGTCGGGTTGACGCAGACATCCTCGATCGAAACCCGACTGCCCGGGATCATGGCGGCCGCAATCAAGGGGAACGCCGCGCTCGAGGGGTCGCCTGGTACGTGCCAGTCGAAGGGCTCCCAACCTCCGGCCCAGTCGAGGTTTGGGTCCAGAACCACCGATGCGCCAGCAGTTTGAAGCGGGACGCCCAGGGCGAGCATCATGCGCTCGGTGTGATCGCGGGAGAGCATCGGCTCCTCGATGGCGGTCGGGCCCCCGGCGTAGAGACCGCTCAGCAGCAGGGCGCTCTTCACCTGCGCGCTTGCGATCGGCATCGCGTACTCGATGCCTTTCAATGCTTCCCCCTCGACCAAGGGCGCGATCGAGATCGGCGGGTAGAGCTCGTCCGGCTTGGCCCCCGCCGTGCCTGCGATGTGAGCACCCCGCGCGCGAAGCGGCTCGATGATGCGGCCCATCGGACGCCTCGTGAGCGACGCGTCGCCGACCATTCGCGTCCCGAACCGCTGCCCGCTCAGCAGGCCGGCAAGGAGCCGCATCGTAGTGCCCGAGTTGCCGCAGTCGATTACGTCGGAAGGCATGTGGAGCCCGCGAAGCCCTACCCCGTGCACCCGCGTGGCGTCGTCGCTCGATTGGATCTCCACGCCCATCGCGCTGAATGCGAGCCGCGTCGCGGCATTGTCCAGGCCCTCGGAAAGCCCCGTGATGCGGGAGACCCCCCGACCGAGGGCGGCGAAGATCAGACTCCGGTGGCCGATCGATTTGTCACCTGGGACGCGAACGCTCCCCTGAAGCGGCCCCGAGCGGCGGACGCGATACTGCTTCGGCGCGTCAGGCACGGGAGTCCTTTAGCACGCGCCCGAGCGCGCGCAGAAAGCGTTCGTTCTCTTCGGGAAGCCCCACGGTCACGCGGACCCAAGTGTCGAGCGGCTCCACCATCGGGCGGACGATCACGCCCTCTTCGAGGAGCGACGCGTAGACGGTGGGGCCCGGCCGCCCGACCTCGACCAGCACGAAGTTCGCTTGGCTCGGTGCAACGCGAAGCCCCATGCGCGCGAGGCCCTCGGCGAGCTTTTGGCGATCCCGGATCGTCGCGTCGACGACGCGGTCGAGGTGTGCCCGATCGCCGAGCGCGGCGATCGCGGCCAGCTGCCCCGCGGTACCGACGTTGAAGGGAGCGCGAAGACGGTTGAGATGAGTCGTGAGCTCGGCGCGACCGATCGTGTATCCGACGCGTAGCGCGGCGAGCCCGTAGGCTTTCGAAAACGTCCGCAGAACCGCTAACCGCTCGCGGGTGTCGAAGAGCACGGTCGATGGCGTGAAGTCCGCCGCGTCGGCGTACTCGACATACGCTTCGTCGACGACCGCCAGCACGCGTTCCGGAAGCTCGCGGAGAAGGCGGTCGAGGTCGCTTCGGCCGATGTAGCTTCCCGTCGGGTTGTTCGGGTTGGCCACGAAGAGCAGCTTGGTCTCGGGGGTGACGGCCGAGAGCAGATCGTCGACACTCCAGTGCAGGTGATCGCGAAGCGGCACGGGCGTGAAGCGGAGCTCCTGCGCCACGGCCCCGATGCGGTAGCAGGGAAACGACGGGTGCCCGAAGACGGCGTGCTCGCCCCGGCTCGCGCATACCCGGCAGATCAAATCGATGAGCTCGTTGGACCCGTTGCCGAGGCAAATGCGGTCGGCGGACACGGCGTGATGCGCCCCGAGCGCGTGACGGAGGTCGTGACCTCGCGGATCCGGATAGCGGTGCAGCCGGTTCGAAGCCTTCGACAGCGCCTCGACGGCACGAGGTGAGGGACCGTACGGGTTCTCGTTCGACGCGAGCTTGGTGACCTGGTCGATGCCAAGCTCTCGCCGTAGCTCTTCTTCGGGCTTGCCCGGCTCGTAGGCCGTCAGCGCCAAGATGTGGGGGGCAGCAAGGTCGCGCATGTCTCGTCAGCTAGGGCGGGGATAGCTTCCGAGGACCTTGGCATAGCGCGCGATGCGGCGCAGCTCCTCCACGGCTGTCAGGATGGCGCGGTCGGTGATGTGTCCGTCCATCTCGAGGAAGAACACGTGCCGCCATTGCGTGCCGGGCGACGGTCGCGATTCGATGCGCGTCAGGTTGATCTCCCTGTCGGCAAGCGGGCGAAGGGCGCGGTGAAGGGCGCCGGGCTCGTCGCCCGGGGCCATCGCGAGCACCGTGCGGTCCTGTCCCGTGCGCCCGGGCAATCGGTTGCCGATGATGCCGAACCGCATGACGACGTCGGAATCGTCTTCTAAGCGGTCGTCGACGAGCTGCAGGGCGTGGAGCCCCTTCAAGAGGGGTGAGCCAAGCGCCGCACATTGATCGTCGCCCAGCGCGAAATGCGCGGCGGCCTCTCCCGACTGCACGTCGACCAGGATTGCGTCGGGATACCGTGAACGGAGTTGGCGTTCGCATGCTGCGATGGCGGGCGCTGCGCCATAGATCTTCAGCACCTGCGCCGCGTCGCCCGACTGCGAAAGAAGCTGGTAGCGCAGCGGAGAGATGCGCTCGGCGCAAAGCCTCACGTCCGTGGCGACCAACCCGGTGAGGGTGGCGGTAATTGCCCCGTCGGTGGAGGTTTCGAGCGGGACGACACCGAACGTGGCGTGACCATGAAGCACCTCTTGCAGCACGGCCGAAACCGAATCGGCGGGGCGGAAGCTCGGCGCATGACCGAAGTAGTCCCGTGCGGCAGCGTGCGCGAGTCCGCCGGGCGCGCCGAAATAAGATACGACGTCCGGCGCGATCAGCTCGGTGCACGCCGACAGCACCTCTCGAAAGACCGGTTCGATGCTCCTCGCTGGGAACTCCTTCGCCAGCGCGCGCGCGCTTTCGATCACGGTCGCCTTTTTGGGCAGGCGAAGCGGCTCGTCGTTCTCTTCTGCTTTGAGCGCCGTGAAGTCGTGAATCGCTTTGGCGCGGGCGTTGAGCGCGGTGACGAGCTGCCGGTCGGCTTCTTCGAGAGCTTCGGTGATCCGGCGAAGTCGGTCGCTCATGGTGCGATGGTAACAGCCCCGTGTCGGAAGGTATACCGCCGCGGGAGACGCAGGGTCACTCGTCGTCGTCGACGCCGGCCAGATCGCGGAGACGTGCAAGCGTGACCAGCGCGTCCACCGGCGTCATGCGCTCGACGTCGAGCGCACGAAGGGTCGCATCGACCTCCGACACCGGCCGCGTCGAGCCGCCGAACAGCGGAAGCTGAGGCTTCGGCGCCTCGTTCGTATCCGTTTCGAGCTCTTGGAGCTTGCTTTTCGCACGCGCCAAGACGATCGGCGGAACGCCTGCGAGCCGTGCAACGGCCAGGCCATAGCTTCGATTCGAGCCCCCAGGCACGAGCTGGTGCAGCAAGATCATGCTGTCACCATGCTCTTTTGCCGCGACGTTGAAGTTGGCGGCGTGGGGGAGGCGATCGGCGAGCGCACAGAGCTCGTGGTAGTGCGTGGCGAAGATCGTCCTGCAGGCCGTGACGTCGTGAAGGTGCTCGGCCACCGCCCACGCGATCGCGAGGCCGTCGTACGTGCTGGTGCCGCGCCCGATTTCGTCGAGAATGACGAACGAGCGGTCGGTCGCGCCGCGGAGGATGGCCGACGCCTCGGTCATCTCGACCATGAAGGTGCTTTGTCCGCGCGCGAGGTGATCGCTCGCGCCGACCCGGGTGTACACCCGATCGACGATGCCGAGCTGGGCCCGCTTGGCCGCGACGAAGCTGCCGGCTTGAGCCATGATCACCGCCAGCGCGGCCTGCCGCATTGCGGTGGATTTCCCCGACATGTTGGGGCCCGTGAGCAGCATGAAGCGGGTGCCGTCGCCCTCGAGCGCAATGCTATTCGGGACGAAACCATCGCCGGCGGCGTAGCACTCCACCGTGGGGTGCCTGCTGTCTTCGAGAAAGAGATCGCGGCTGCCGTCGACCGTGGGGCGTACATACCCCCGGGCCGAGGCGGCTTCCGCGAGAGCCGCGCTCACGTCGACGGAGGCAATCGCCCGTGCCAGCCGGTGCAGCCGCGCGGCCTCGTCGCCGAGTGTGCGCCGAAGCTTGACGAACGCGGCCGATTCGATTGCGCGCGCTCTTTCGTCGGCATGAAGGATGCGGTCCTGCAGCTCCGCGAGCTCCGCCGTGATGAAGCGCTCGCCATTGGCGATGGTCTGCTTGCGGACGTAGTCGTCGGGCACCGCATCGAGCTTCGATTTGGTGATCTCGATGTAATAGCCAAAGACCTTCGTGAACCGGATCTTGAGCGAGCCGATCCCCGTTCGCGCGCGCTCGCGCTGCTCGAGGTCGAGGAGGACGTCTTTGGCGCGGGTCGAGAGCGCCCGCAGCTCGTCGAGCTCGGCCACGTATCCCTCCCGAAAGATTCCCCCTTGGCGGTCGATCGCCGGTGGCTCCTCGACGAGTGCGTTCTTCAAGAGTGAAAGGGCGTCCCCGCAAAGATCGACGTCGCGCATCGACGCCATCGAATCATCGAGCACGCCGCCTGTCCGAGCGGCGAGGAGCTCGTAGAGGGTTGCGGCGGCCGAGAGGCTGTCTCGAATGACGCCCAAGTCGCGGGGCGACGCGAGGCCGACCGCGGTCCGCACCGCGAGGCGCTCGAGATCGCCGATGGCGCCGAGGGCCGCCCTCACCTGGTCACGGCAGCGCGCGTCCATGAAGAACGAGTCGACCGCGTCGTGGCGGCGGCGGATGCGTTCGATGTCCGTGAGCGGCTCGAGCAGCCGTGCGCGGAGCGCGCGGGCGCCCATGGCGGTCTTGGTCTCGTCGATGAGGTGCAGCAACGACCCTCGCCGCTCTCCATCCAAGGTGCGAACCAATTCGAGGTTGCGCACCGCCGCGTCGTCGAGCACGAGACGGCTGCCCGCGTCGTAGAGGACGGCCTGATGAATAGGCGAGTCGGCCAGGTGCGCCTTCGCATACGTCAGCACCAGCGATGCGGCGCACGCCGCGCGCGGGTCGGCTTGAAGCGTCGTGGCTTGGTCCTCGGTGAGCGCGTCCCGGAGCACGGCGTCGCCCTCGACCTCGACACGGCGCACCGCGGCGGTCGGAAGGCTCTGCCCGCAAAGCGCGTCGAGATCCTGCTCCCCCGGCTCGACGAGCACCTCGGCGGGATCGAGCCGAACGAGCTCGCCCACCCACTGCGGGCCGACGTCGAGCGCGCACGCGCGCAGCGTGCCGGTCGAGAGCTCGAGCGCAGCGATCCCGCCGTCCTGGGTGACGCCGACGAGGAAGTTTTCTGCCCGCGCGTCGAGGGCATCGGGTTCGAGGCAAAGCCCGGGGGTGACGACGCGCACCACCTCCCTCGGAACGACGCCGCGAACCGAGGCCGGTTCGGCCATCTGTTCGCAGATCGCGACCTTCTGCCCGGCACGGAGAAGCGTCGCCAGATAGCCGGCGGCTGCATGGTGGGGCACGCCTGCCATGGGGATCTTGCGGCCGTCGGGCCCGGTGCCCCGGGAGGTCAGCGCGATGTCGAGGATCTCGGCCGCCCGGGCCGCATCCTCGTAGAACATTTCGTAGAAGTCACCCAGCCTGAAGAACACGATCGCGTCGGGGTGCTGCCCCTTGGCGCGCAGGAATTGGCGCATGACCGGGGTATGCTCCCTCTTTCGCGTCGTCCCCCTTCGACCCATGCATCGGGTCTACTCAAAAATCTGGATGCTGGAAAGCGGAGAAAAACCGATGCGCCAGAGGCCGGCTTCGAAGTCGACGAAAAAGAGCTGGTCCTGCGCCGCGGAAAACGACATCGAGGCTGGCAGCGAGAACGACGCGACGCCCGTATCGAAGCTTTCGATGCCGAACTGATTCACGACGTTGAAGGTGAGCGTGGCGATCGTCGTGTCGGTCACGGCGACCTCATCGGAGAACGGGTCGATCTGGAAGCTCACGAGCGGATTGATGTACTGCGTCCCCTCGAACGCGCGCGCCGTGAGAAAGGTATCGACGTCGTCGGGCTCGACCGGGCGCGCGGCGTCCAGGACGCACTCGTCGTCGGGACCTGGAATCACCCGGTGGATGAACCCGGTGCGGTTGCCCTCGACCGCGTAAGCGCCCCGCGTATGTACTTGGTACTCGTTGAACTGCGTGAAGCAACGCTTGACCTGAGCCAGCGTGTAGCGATCGGGCGACGTGGGCGATGGCGGGTTGCGGATGAGCAGCCGGTCGTTGAATGCGCGAACGATTGGGAACCACACCGGGAATTCCGCAATTCGCTCGTCGAGGTCGACGAAATCCGCGCAGTCCAGGTCGTCGCGAGTTTCGGGCGGAAGGTCCCCGGTGATCAGCAGGCGGTCACCGCCGTACGGCTCCGCGAGGCCGACCCCCAAGTCCGTGTCCTCGCCGAGAACGCCGACGCGGCAAAACGGCACGTCTCCCGCAATGAACCATTCGCCTGGCTCGCCCTCGCTCTCGTCGGCGAACAGCCCGAGACCCCCTTCGGACTCGGGAATGAGGCCTTCCCAGGTCGCGTCCCAGCGTTGGCTGAGGCTGCTCCACACCTGAGAGGAGGCGCAGATGAAACCCTCGTTGCTCTCCGGCTCTCCCCCGAAAACGGTGAGCATCGACTCCGGGCACTCGATTGCGGCCAACCCAGGGCCGTCGGAAGTCGGTGTTTGGCCGGTGCCTTCGTCGATCTGCCCCGACTGCGTATCGAATTGGAGCGAGGGTGTCCCCTCGATCACGATGGGGGCGCTCGTCGGCTGGATACGGAAGCGCCGGCGATGTCTTCGAATGCTGGCATACCGGTCCTGCTCCGTCTGGGGCGTCTCGAAGCAGGAACCGCCGCGACACGGCGCGTTGAGGTCGTAGATGTCGAGGAAATTGAGCAGACCGTTGGCATAGCTCACCGCCAAGAACACCCCGCGCATGTTGCTAGGCGTCGTCGGAGACGCGAACTCCTCGGCATCGGCGGGGGTGCAAATGTCGTCGGCGTCGACTTCGGGGCTGCCGTTGGCCATGGTCAGGCCGTACGAAGGCGAAATGATCTCGATGGCGCGCGCGTTGACGAAACCCGACCGAAGGCGGTTGCGCGACTCGACGTTTTCCTCGTTGGCTCTCGCGGACACGCCGGCCAGCACGGGAAGCACAGCGCCGAAGTCGGGGCTGGCGGCGGCATACTCCACCGCCAAGACGCTCGCGTCGACGGCACTCACCGCGTAGAGATAGCGATCGACCGCGGCCAGGTCGCCGGGATCGGAGGTCGCCGGCACGAGTGGCGTGACCACGACCTGCGTGGTCGGGACGCCTGTCACGATCGGGTCGAGCGGGACCGCGCCGCTCTCACTCAACCGGAAGCGATGAATCACGGGCTGGTTGGCGTCTGCGACCAAGAGCACATCGTCGCTGTCGTCGCCGGAGTCGTCCTCGGGCAGCGCGCCTTCCTCGGCGCCGTAGTCGACGGTCACCGCGACCGGCTGCGGCCCGCTCCCGTCGCCATCGACGCAGGTTTGGGTCGTTCGAACCGTCTTGATGAACCGTTCGTTGCTCGGGCAGATTCGATGGTAGTCGTCCGCGGTCGACGCTGGTGAAGGGACGACCGTGACCGTTTCGCAGTCGAACGTGCCGAGGTCGAGACGCTGCGGCTCACCGAGCGCCTGGTGCTTGCCGTCGGGTCCGTTGGTGACCGGGATCTGCACCACCTGGCCGAGCTCCGGAACCGCGGCGTAGAGGTTGCGGTACTCGAAGCCGGTCACGGCGCCGGTCACCCGGCCCTCCTCGTCGAACGTGGGGAGCGCGCCAGCCCGCTCGTGAAGCGCGAGGTCCGTCGGCCCCGCGCCGACGCTGACCTCCCCGAAGTCGCGTTCGGAGGCCCCGACGATGATCGCGTCGGTTGGAATCGCCTGAACGGTTCGCGGGCTGAAGCTGCTCACGTACGTGAAGCTCGGCTCGTACGGCGAGATCTGGATGCCGGTCGGCTGCTCGCCGACGATGACCGAGGTCACCCCGGGGACGGTTCGGTTGGTATCGATGATGGAGTCGTCGGTGAAGTTGACGACTGCGATCTCGCCGGTTTGCGACTGCGTGACGGTGCCGAGGAGATTGGGGCTGATCGCGTCGACTACGTTGGCGTCCGCGTCGCAGAGCGACGCTGGAAGGAGGCCGCGGAGCTCGAAGCGATTGCCAGATTCGGGGACGACATCCGCGCAGAGCAGCTGAATTTTCGCCGGGCGGTTGAGGGACGCGAGGACGACGTTTCGGCCTCCCTGCCGGCAGGAAGCGAGCAGCAGGGCACACGAGAGGAGAAGCGACAAGCGCTTCATCTTGGCAGCTCCGAGACGGGTTGCGGCACGCCGACGAGACCGATGACGCGGGGCGAGCACTCCGCGGACTCGATCGAATCGGCCTCCAGGCAGTCCACGAGCGGCCGTAGATCGGCGACGCGAAGCACCGACGTGCTGAAGTCCGCGATGTACATGAGGAGCCGGGGCCCATCGATTGCGAACTCGAACGCGCCGCTGATGTTCGTGACGATCGTGATGCCCTGAAGCTTGTCGACGTCGAAGACCTGCACGCTTCGGGCCAAGAAACAGCTCACGAACGCCAGGAGAGCCGAACCGTTCCGCGCCAGGACCTCTGCCACCTGAATGCGCGACGGGTCCCGACACGTGGAAAGCTGAGCGACCATGTCGAGCTCGCCGCCCGCGACGTCACTTCGCGCGACGACCAGGGCCTCGGGCGCCCGCGAGACGATGTAGGCGAGGTTGCGGCCCGGACGCGGGTCGAAGCGGATGTCGCGGTTGCTGCCTCCGTCGTCGAGGCCCGACACGACGAGAAAGCCCGCATCGAACAGAAAGCTCTGCGTCGGGTCCCCGTCGATCGCGATGCCCAATCGAACGATCGCGCGCAGGTCGGCGCTCGGGATCCAAGCGCGCTTGGCGCCTGGCTCGTAGGTAATCGTGACCTGCTCCGGCGCGAGGCCGCCGAGGGTCGCCGCGAGCCGTGGCCGCCGGGTTGGCTCGGGGCCGCCAGGACGGTCCTGGTCGAAGAACATGCTCGCGTTCCCTTCGCGGTGCGCCATCAAAATGTAGTCGCCGCTGAAGTCGCCCCCCTGTGGGTCTCCAGTCGGCTCGAAATCTTCGGAGAGGCTGCCGACGAACAGGTCGACGGGATCGGACGGGAGGTCGAGTCGGACGCTCGGGTTCACGAGCTCGGCGCTCCCGGAACGGTACGGTGCGGTGCACGTGTGCCGGGTGCCAAACGGCCCGCCGCAGCTCAGCTGACCCTCTTCGTTCACGTCGATGAAGGTCAGGTTTGCGTCGCTTCTAACGGGTAGGTAGAGCCGGCGCCCGTTGGTGGCGACGGCGAGCCCGTCTGAGAACGACCCGATCTCCACCTCGCCCACGATGAGATCCGCGACTCGAATCAGCCGGAGCGCGATGCCCAGGTCTCGAAAGATCAGTCTGTCGTCGATCACCGAGCAGCGGTCGAACGGGATCGCTTGACAGCTCGGGTCGATCAGCGGGTCGCAGTCGCAGCTCGGGTCGTTCAGATCTCGCTCGAAGTCGGGCTGGAGACATTCGGACCGGATGCCCGGGGGGAGCGGGGTGCAGCTCCGCTGCAGCGGCTCACACTGGCAGGCCGGCGAGGTAGGGTCGTCGCCCTCGGCCAAGCAGCGGTCGAGCACCCACCTGGCGACGCAGCCCGTGACGACGTTGTCGACCAGCTTTTCCAAGTCGTACGACTGGACGTTTCCTGCGTTGTACTGGAGCGCGAAGTTCGAGCTCGTGACGTAGAGAAACCGCGGGTCCCCCTCGGCGTTGACATCGGGCGCGAGCTCGACCGCGATGGGAAACGACATCAGGGCTTCCGGGAGAGCGTCTCCTGACCTGTTGACGCAGCCGGCCGAAACCGTTGCCGAGATAAGCAAGAACCCCAGAGCAAACCGGATCGCGGCACTCTGCGGGCCGAATCGCGACCCCATGGGGCGCCACCCTAGCCGTTCGCCAAAAGGCCGGCAACCGCCTCAGGGGCGTTCAATTCCAGGGATCGAGGATCGCGGAGTCGCGCTTCGGTGCGGGCTTGGGCCGCCGCCGAGGCTTTCTTTGGACCGGCTTCGCGCGTGCCGGCTTTGCCTCTGGTTCTTGGAGCACGTCGGGAGCGGCGCCGGGCGAAAGAGTCGCATCCTCGCTCTCGACCGGAGCAATGGTCGAGTCCTGTGCTCGACGCGCTTCGCCCGTCGTGGCAGCGGTCTCGACCGGATCGGCGCTCTGCGCGGTTGCCTCCGCGTCGGGCTCGGTTCGCGTGCCGAATACCAGCGCCCCGACCACGACCAAGACCGCCACGGCGACGCTGCCCACGACGACTGGCGCGGCCTGCTTCGTCCGCGGGCCTTTCATGGCAAGCGTGACCGTTCGTGGGCCGTGTGGCAGCTCGCCCCCTTGGATGCGCTCGAGGTCCTCCAGGATCTCGTGCATGGTCTGATAGCGATGCTCGGGCTTCTTCTCGAGGCAGCGCAGGATCACTTGCTCGAGCTCCGCCGAGATCTCCGGGATGCGCGTCCTCGGTGGAACCGGGTCTTCGTAAAGGTGCCTGGTCAGAATGCCCATCATCGTATCTGCGTCGTGTGGAACGTGGCCGGTGAGCATCTCGTAGAGCAAGACCCCGAGGGCGTAGATGTCCGTCCGGTGGTCGATGCCCTCCCCTTCACACTGCTCCGGGGACATGTAGTGTGGCGTTCCAAGCACCTCGCCGGGCCGCGTGAGTCGGTCGGGGCCATGCGCGACCTTCGCGATGCCGAAGTCGAGGACCTTCACGAAATCCTCGACGCCGTCGCGCTCGATGAGAAACACGTTCTCTGGCTTTAGATCTCGATGGACGATGCCCGCGTCGTGGGCGGCGCCAAGCGCGCGGCAAAGCTGCTTGGCGATCCGGATCGCGCGCCCCTCCGGCATGCGAACGGCGAGATCGATCGCGTCGATCAAATCGACGCCGTGCAGCCGTTCCATGACGAAGTACGTGGACCCATCGTCGAGCAGCCCGAAGTCGCTGATGTCCACGATGTGCTGATTGCCGATCGCGGAGGCGGTTTCGGCTTCGCGTTGGAAGCGCTGGAGAACCTCTACGTCTTTGGTGTTCTCCCGGCGAAGGACCTTGATCGCGAGCGGCTTTTGGAGGCGCGTGTGGGTTGCTTCATAGACGAGCCCCATCCCGCCTTCTCCAAGCAGCGCGTCGATACGATAGCGACCGTCGATCGTCCGGCCGAGTAGGCCATCCGCCGCGCGGGTTACCCCGGAATGCGCACCGCGCGTCTCGCGATCCTCCATCTTCGTCGCTCTATCCGACATACAGTCTTGTCAAAATGTTGCAGCCTCGTTCATTCCAACACGGCTTGGCCTCGCCAGCAACCACAAAAACCTCGATTCCTCGGTTTTTGCGGGTGTTTCTCATCGAAGCCGCGCCTGCGCAGCCGCTAAACGGGCCCCTGGGAGCCCAGAGAGGGGCGCGGAGACGAAATCGAGGCCCAGCTCCTCGCACGCGGCGATCGACGGGGGGCTGCCGCCCTGGTCGCCGCAAAGACCCGCGATGAGGTCGGGCCGAACGGACTTGGCGCGCTCGAGCGCGAGGGCGATCAGCTCGCGAACGCGGTCGTCCAAGTGGGAGAACGGGTCGCGGTCGATGAGGCCGAGCTCGCTTGCATAGCGAGGCAGGAACCGCCCTGCGTCGTCCCGGCTCACCCCGAGTGCCGACTGGGTCAGGTCGTTCCCGCCGAAGGAAATGAGCTCGACGTGCGCCGCGAGCTCGCCAGCGATCAAGCAGGCTCGGGGCAGCTCGAGCATCGCGCCGAGGCGACACGTCAGCAGCTCGGTCGACTCGTCGAAGACCCGTTCGCGTAGGGCGCGAAAGGTCGTGCACAGCGCTTCGACCTCGCTGGTGAACGCGACCATCGGGATCAAGACCTCGAGCTCCACCGGCAGGCCCTCGTTGCAGCAGTCGCGCGCGGCGAGCAGCATGGCTTTGAGCTGCATGTCGTAGAGCCCAGGCACCGTCAGCCCGGCCCGGACGCCGCGATGCCCGAAGGCCGGGTTCGTCTCTCGATGCCACTCTGCGGCTCGACGCGTCTCGGCCAGCTCGAGCCCGAGGGCGTCGGCAATCGCCTGTAGCGAAGGCTCATCGTGCGGAAGAAACTCTTCGAGCGCACGATCGAGCAAGCGGATGGTGACGGGTCGGCCGTTCATCGCACGGAACATCTCGGCAAAGTCATCTCGCTGCGCACGCTCGAGTACCTCGAGCCACTCGGCGCGGTGTGCCCCTTCGGTTGCAAGCAGCGCGCATCGCATCGCAAAGAGGCGATCCTTGGCGAAGAACATGCGCTCGGTGCGGCAAAGGCCCACGCCCTCGGCGCCGTAGCTCAGCGCTGCGCGCGCTGCCTGCGGCGTGTCGGCCTCGGCGTAGACGTGAAGCCGCCGTATCCGATCGGCCCAAGACATGAGCTCCCTCAACTCTTCGACGGTCGTCGACGCGATCACGTCGAGCGCGCCCGCGTACACCTTCCCGATCGTGCCGTCGAGCGTGAGGTAGTCGCCCTCGCGAAGCGGCTCGGCCGCGTCGTTGCCTTCGACGCGGAGGCAGCGTTCTCTGAGGTCGACCCGCAGTGCGCCGCATCCGACGACGCAGCACTTTCCAAGCCCACGCGCCACGACCGCTGCGTGCGAGGTCATCCCCCCTGCGGCGGTCACGACCCCTTTGGCGACTTTCATCCCGTGGATGTCTTCGGCGCTGGTCTCCTGGCGCACGAGGACGACGTCCTGTCCTTCGGCCGCCCACCGAACCGCATCGTCGGCGTGGAAGACGATCCGACCGGTGGCGGCGCCCGGGCTCGCCGGAAGCCCCGTGACGAGCGGCTTCACCCCGGTTGCGGCGAGCTCGGACTCGCTTGGAAGCCGTGCCTGAAGAAGCTGCTCGAGCGAGCGCGCATCGACCCGAAGCAGCGCCGCTTCTTCGCTGAGGACGCCTTCGTGGACCATGTCGACGGCAATGCGCACCGCAGCGCCGGCCGTGCGTTTCGCAGCCCGCGTTTGCAGGAGAAAAGGTCGCCCATTCTCGATTGTGAACTCGACGTCCTGGATGTCGCCAAAGTGGCTTTCGAGCGACGCGCAGTAGCTCGCGATTTCTTCGAAAGCCTCCGGAAGCGACGCTTCCAAGCTCGACGCCTCTTGGCCGGGCGGCGCCGCGGCACGAGTCAGCGAGACCGGCGTTCGAATTCCGGCGACGACGTCCTCCCCCTGCGCATTCGGCAAGAACTCCCCGTAGAGATGCTTATCTCCGCTCGACGGGTTGCGGGTGAATGCGACCCCCGAGCCGCTTCGCGCGCCGGTGTTGCCGAACACCATCGCCTGCACCGTGCACGCGGTGCCGATCCCGTCTCCGATCCCCTGCATGCGGCGAAAGCGCATCGCGCGCGGGTTGTCCCAGGACGCGAACACGGCATCGATCGCCTCCCAAAGCTGTTTCCGGACATCTTGGGGGAATGGTGCGCTCGAACCCTCTTCGATCACGGCGAGGTAGGACGCGACGAGCTTCCTCAGGGCGCTCGCCGGCAGCTCGGAGTCGAGCATTCGTGGTTGGCCAAGCTCGGACTTCAAGTCGCTGAGGACCCATTGAAAGCGGTCGGCGCCGATTCCGCGGACGACGCTCCCGTACATCTGGATGAGGCGGCGATACGCATCGAGCGCGAACCTCTCGTCGCCGTGCTGGGCGGCAAGCGGGCCAAGCGTTTCCTCGTTCAAACCGACGTTGAGAAGCGTGTCCATCATCCCCGGCATCGACACCGCCGCCCCGGAGCGGACCGAAAGCAGCAGCGGCTTGTCGCCATCTCCAAAAGTGCGGCCGAGCCCGTCTTCGATCGCGGAGAGCGCGCTTTCGACGGCGGCTTCGAGGCCGTCCGGCCAGGCGCGTTGCGTTCGTCTGTAGTGGCCCACCTCGGTCGTGATCGTGAATCCCGGCGGAACCGGGATTCCAAGCAGGGTCATCTCCTGAAGCCCAGCGGCTTTGCTTCCTACGAGCCGCAGCCGGTCGGCCGAGTCGAGCTGCGCGTCAAACGGATACAGAAGGGTCACGGCGCTGCAACTTTGTCCCGAGCTGGTGGAAGTGCGCAATGCCGTTGACGGTGTCGGCGATTTCGCCGAGCAGGCGAAGCCGGTTCTCCCGGATTCGAGTGTCGTCGACCATCACGAAGACCTCGTCGAAAAAGCGGTCGATCGGCGCGCCGAGCTCCTTGGCGACGAGCCGAAGAGCATCGGCATAGCGCCTCTGCCGGGTCGCCTCCTCGATCTCGGCTCGGACCGTGCCAAAGCGCTCGGCAAGCGCGCTCTCGGCCCCCGCTTCGAGGAGTCCGGAATCGACCGGGCCTCGGTCGCTTTCCTTCGTGATGTTGAACGCGCGTTTGAACGCTACGGCGAGGGCCTCGAACTCGGGGGCAGCTTCGAGCTCAGCCACGGCCTCGATTCGGGTGCGCAAGTCCCTAAGCGACGTGCCGTTCCACGCCCCGAGACACGCGTCGACGACGCCCGCACCGTATTGGGGCCGGAGCATCGCACGAATGCGGCCACGAAAGAACTCGTCGAGCGCGGTCCGAACCTCGTCGAGCGGCGCGAGCTCGGCATCCTCTGCGTAGGCCGCGTGGGCCTGCTCGATGGTCGCACGAACGTCGACGTCGATCGGTCCCTCGAGCGCGATGCGAATGATGCCGAGTGCCGCGCGCCTGAGCGCGAACGGATCGGCGGAGCCGCTCGGTACGAGCCCGATGCCGAAGCAGCCGACGAGCGTGTCGATTCGATCGGCGACCGCCACCACTGCGCCGACGGGCTCCGCGGGGACCATGTCGTCTGGCCCCTGCGGTCGGTAGTGATCGCGAATGGCGTCGGCGACGGCCGAGTCGATGCCTTCGCGAAGGGCGTACCACCGGCCCATCTCGCCTTGGAGCTCGGGGAACTCGTACACGATCAGGGTTTCGAGGTCGGCCTTGCAGAGCATGGCTGCCCGTTCGCTGGCCGCTGGGTCGACCCCTGCTCGCTCCGAGAGGGCGCGGGCGTTCTTTCGAAGGCGTCGGACCTTCGCCCCCATCGTGCCGAGCTTCGCTTGAAACACGACCGAGTCGAGCTTCTGTAGCCGATCGGCGAGTGGCGCTTTTTGGTCCTCTTCGACGAAGAAGCGAGCGTCCGCGAGCCGCGCGCGCAGGACGCGATCGTTGCCGGTGGCAATCGTCTCCGGGTCCTGCGCAGTGTTGACGACGTTGAGATACGCAGGCAGAAGCTCGCCCCCCGCCGAGTCGCGCACGGCGAAATAACGCTGGTGGTCGCGCATCACGGCGACCACGACTGCGTCGGGGAGCGCGAGAAAAGACTCGTCGAAGCTGCCAGGCACCGTGAAAGGCTCCTCGACGAGCGACACGCACTCGTCGGCGAGAAATGCATCTTGCTCGAGGACGCCGCCGAGCGATTTCGCTGCGTCGAGCAAACCGTTCATCATTCGGGCCTTGCGGTGTTCCAGATCGACGAGCACGTGTGCGCGCTCGAGCTCTCGTTCGTAGCTGTTGGCGTCGTCGAGCGCGAACGTGTTCGGCGCGAGGAAGCGATGGCCACGAGTCGTGCGACCGGACGCGAGCTCGGCAAACTCGAACTCGACCACGTCGGGTCCGAGCAGAGACACGATCCAATGGATCGGCCGCCCGAAAGCGATGTTGCCCTCTCCCCAGCGCATCGATTTGGGAAACGTGATCCGCTGGCAGAGCTCGGGCAGCAGCTCGGCGAGAACCTCCGCGGTTCGCTTGCCTTCCTGGCGCACGCGGACGCTGACGTAGTCGCCCTTGTCCGTCTTGGTCTTCTGAAGGTCGTCCACGAGAACACCGTGCTTCTTCGCAAACCCCTTCGCGGCGTTTTTGGGTGCTCCATCGGCGTCGAAGGCGGCGGCCCACGGCGGGCCCATGACCGTTTCGTCGAGGTCGGGCTGGCTCGGCGCGAGCCCCCGGAGCCGAAGGGCGAGCCGTCGTGGCGTTCCCATGGTGTGGACCTCGAGCGCTTCGGTTCCGAGCCGCGCCTGCCCGACGAGCTCGATCGCGGCGTCGTTCATCGAGCGCAGGGCGTGCGTGACGAAGGACGACGGAAGCTCCTCGGTTCCAATCTCCAGCAAAAACTCGGACGACATCGAATGGCGTTGCTACCAGACGGGATCCGCAGGTGCAACGGGGCAAGGCCCGCCAGGCGCCTTACTGCGCTGCGGCAGCTGGCTCGAGCAGCGGGAAGCCGAGCGCCTCCCGCTGTGCGTACCAGGACTCGGCCGCTGCCCGCGCGAGCAGCCTGACGCGACCGATGTAGCGCTGGCGTTCGGTGACGCTAATCGCACCGCGCGCATCGAGGACGTTGAAGTAGTGGCTGCATTTGATCACGGCGTCATAGGCTGGGAGCACCAGGCGTTCGAGCGGGGCGCGATCGAACTTCAAAGCGCCGCCCTTCCCCTTTTTCGGGCTGAGCCCGAGCAGGACCGCCACCTGTTTTTCGTACTCGCCGAACAGCGTCTTTTGAAGATCGGTGTCGGCCTGCTCGAAGTTGTACGTGCTCCACTCCCACTCGGCGCGCTTGTAGAGATCGCCGTAGCGAATGCCGGGCGCCCACTGGAGCTCGTATACGTCGTCGACGTCTTGCAGATACATCGCGATGCGCTCGAGCCCGTACGTGAGCTCTCCGCTGATCGGTTTGCAGTCGATGCCGCCGCATTGCTGGAAGTACGTGAACTGACTGATTTCGAGGCCGTCGAGCCACACCTGCCAGCCGAGCCCCCACGCGCCGAGGGTGGGCGACTCCCAGTCGTCCTCGATGAATCGGATGTCGTGCCGGCTCGGGTCGGTCCCGAGCGCGCGAAGCGATTCGAGATACTGGTCCTGGATGTCGAGCGGCGACGGCTTGAGTATCACCTGGTACTGGTGGAACTGCTGCAGCCGGTTCGGGTTCTCACCATATCGTCCGTCGGTGGGTCGCCGGCTCGGCTCGACGTACGCGACGTTCCAGGGCTCGGGTCCGATCGCACGAAGAAACGTGTGCGGATTGAACGTGCCCGCGCCGACCTCCGAGTTGTACGGCTGCACGATGAGGCAACCGCGCTCGGCCCAGAACCGCTCGAGCGCAAGAATGAGCTCTTGGAAGGTCACGAGGGTGTGTAGCATGAGGCTTGCTGGGGTGGCATGAGGGCGCTGCCGCGGCATTCGCTGCGCTCTGCCTTGGCGCTAAACCCGGGCGGTGTAAAAAAATCTAGCCGCGTCAGTCTTCGTCGCCTTCGCCTTCGCCTTCGTCTTCCTCGTAATCGTCCTCATCCTCTTCGGCTTCCGCCTCGGCCGCCGCAATGGCTGCCTCTTCCTGCGCCAGCAGCTCCTCTTCGGCCTCCTCCATCGCTTCGGCCGCGGCCCGCTCCGCGGCCGCCAGGTCGATCGACTCGCCGGTTTTTTCCTCGAAGAGCGCCTTGTGCTCGTCGGTGAGCTCGCTGAACTCCTGCAGCGTCGGGAGG
>JBFGKE010000040.1:0-34829 GCA_041576815.1 Polyangiales bacterium | reverse complement strand
GGGGTGGGCGGGCGGATGTAATTAGACGGCGACGATGGGTAGCTTCGCCGTCACTCCCGGCTTCGGGTAGAACTGCTGGCAGTATCGACGGTACTCCGCGATCGGTCCGTCGCCATCGGCGAGGAGCGGGCGCTCGACGTAGCGCTTCGCCTCCCAGATCGGCGCGTCCTGGTCCACCTCTCGCTTGAGGTCCCATGCCGCCGCTTCGCGGAGCAGGTACGTCAATGGCCCGCCCCAATTCTTCGACGACGCGGCAGTGCGCAGCAGGATGTTCTCACCGTCGACGGGGCTGGACAGCACCAACAGGTTCATCTTCATCCTGAAGCGCTCGACGTGAACTCGTACGAGCGAATACCCGAGACCGTGGACCTCGACGTTGAATTTCGCGATGAAGGAAACCTTCTTCGGCACCAGGTAGTACCTGATCCCATATGCGCCTTTCAGCACGTGGCCATCGACTTCGAGGTCTCCCTCGGTCCATGCACCGCCGAAGCCGTGCACCTCGACGAAGTGTCCGATGTCCACGCTGTTCTCGCTCGTTTCCTGAGGATGGCTGCGAACCGCGGTGACCCGCGTGCTGAACGTCGACCAGCCCTGTTTGGGGCCCGGAAGGGTTGGGATCTCCCACTCGGGGGCCGTGCTCTGGGGGTGGTGCCAGGCGAAGATGTAGCCGTTGCGCTCCACCACATGCCAGGTGCTGAGCTTGGCTTTGCGCGGTACGGCCTTTCCATACGCAGTGCGAACGCAGCGTCCGTCACCGCCGAACTCGAAGCCGTGAAAGCCGCATCGCAGGTTCTCGCCTCGAACGCGGCCGTCTCCGAGGTGCGCGCCCATGTGAGGGCAGTAGGCGCCGATCAGCCTGGCCTCGCCCGACTCGGTTCGGTACAGGACCAGCTCTTCGCCGAAATACTTCACTTTGCGGACCTTGCCCGGACGCACCTCGTTCGAGGTTGCGACGGCAAACCAGCCCATAGGAATCCCTGGAAAGCGTAGTGACTCGACCAAGCTCTTACTCTTTCGCTCCGGCCGTCAGGTGCCGAAGGTGACTCGCAGGCGAAGATAGGCTCATCGATGTCGACCGTCCGAAAAACCGGCTGAACGGTCGGGGCCGCCGGGTGAGCGGTTCGCACCTAGGGTCGAGCGGTCCCGCCTGCAGCGCGATTGCCGAAAGAAGCCTGGCCCTTCGGCAACATCCGAGCGGCTGCTCGATTCGTCGGCCTCTTTACAAGAGTTGCGAAGCCGATATTAACGCCGTTGTGATCGCGCATGTGCTTGGTCTGCCGGACACACCCGGCGTCATGTTCGTCGTCTTCGTGGTGTTCGGGATGCTCTACTTTTTCCTGCTCGCCTCGATCGCCTACTTCCTCTACTTCAAGAAGTTCAGGGCGCATTTCCACCCGGACTATCGCCTCGATCGCCGTGAAATGAAGTCCGCGATCAAGTGGGTCGTGATCGGCATCGTCGGCAACGCCGCCCTGATGCTTCCGATCCACGTGCTGATCGCAAAGGACTACTCGAAGATGTACTACGGCGTCTCCGAGCACGGCTGGGCCTGGATGGTCGGTCAGGTCGTCCTGCTGTTGGTGTTCACCGAGACCTTGATCTACTGGACTCACTACGCCTTTCATCGCGTCCCCTGGCTGTGGAAGCACGTTCACGAGCGCCATCACAAATACCGCGTGCCTCAGCCCTACTCGGCGCTCTCCTTCAATCCGATGGACTCGTTTCTGCAGGCGCTGCCGCACCACCTGGCCGCGTTCTTTTTCCCGCTTCACGCGGGGGTGTACCTGGTTTCGGTCAGCTTCGTCACCCTGTGGGCGGTCTGCATCCACGACCGCGTGAGCTTTTTCCGGTGGCCGTGGCTCAACTACACCGATCACCACACGCTCCATCACTGGTACAGCGACTTCAACCTCGGCCAATACTTCACTTTCTGGGACCGCATCGTGGGCACCTACCGGAGCCCCACGATCGATTACGAAGACGTGCCCCGCGGCATCATATACCGGCCGCCCGGCCACTCGCCGCGCGCGACCGCGCCCACTGCGCTCGCACCGAGCCGGGTGCAGCCGGCCGAATGATGCTCAGCGCGTGATTCGAAAATCCGTGAACTCGCCGGTATAGCTTCGCCAGCGAACGTCGACGTCGTCGACGCGCGCAGTCGACGGGCCGCTGTGCGCCCACGAGAGGAAGTCTTTGACGTCGTCCTCTTCACCCTCGGCGACGATTTCCACCGAGCCGTCCGGGCGATTCTTCACCCAGCCGCAAAGGCCGTGCTGTCGTGCCTCACGCTGCGCCGTCGCCCGGAAATACACTCCTTGGACGCGCCCGCGGACGACGAGGTGAATGCGCTTTTGGCCCATGGCTCAGTTATTGCCCATCGTCTCGGCGTCGCAAACCTCAGCCGTAGCGGACGCTCAGCACGTGGAAGTAGCCGAAAACCAGGAGCGGGCCGACATGGCTGCCGGCGGGTCGTCCGTCTTCGGCGGCGAGCCCTCTTGCGAATGCAAACGCCTCCGCGACGTGGACCGCAAGCAGGCCGAGCACCACCATCTTGCCAATCTCGGGTGCCGGCACCGACGCCGGGGCGATGAACGCGACGAGCCCCCACGCCCAACCTGCCAACACCAGGACTTTGCCGACTGCAATCGCGAGCTTCATGCCGCGAGCATACTCAATCGGGAAGGTTCATGACACCAGGGAGCGGTCTAGTGGGGGCGTGCTTCGGCGCCGGGATCCCGAGAAGCGCCGCCAGCGTCGTGGCAACCCGCGGCACGTCGACCGGTTTTCGGCTCGTTCGCCGCTCGACGGCCGTACCCCACATCAACACCGGAACCTGCCGGTCGTAGTCCCAGGGTGAGCCGTGATTGGTGCCACCCCGTTCCGCGATGCCGTCGAACCAGCCGCGCTCCGTGACGAGATAGAGATCTCCGGGCGGGTCGTCGGGCAGGCTCGCCCCGACCAGACGTTCGAGCCGGTTACCCTGCGAACGAAGGTTGGCTCCATCGTGCGCATCGAACACGGCCTCGATGCCCTCCACGCGAGGCATCGCTTTGCGAAGCGCTTTGGTCAGCTCGGCGCGGCGAGCTCTACCGGCTTCGGTATACGTGAAGAGCGGAGGCACGTACCCGGCGATCCACGTCCCGGGGCCGAGCGCTTCGTCCGCCGCGCGCTCGGCTTCCGCGATGAGCGTCGCCCGCGCGAGACGCCCGCCGCCCCGCCCCTCGGCATGGGCCCGTTCCGGAAGCTCTGCGACTCCATGGTCCGCGGTGAGCACGAACGACACAGGCCCGCGGGCTTGTACGAGTCGGACGAAGTGCGTCAACGCGCGGTCGATCCGCTGCAGATTGTCCGCGTACTCCCAAGACCGGGCGCCCCACACGTGCCCGACCAGATCGGTGCCCGAGATGCCCACGACCAGCAGGTCCGGCACGTCGTCGACGCCCATACGCTCGGCTTTGACGGCCGCATACGCCGCCGCCATCAGGTACTCGCTGGCTTCGGGGGTTCCGGCAAAGGCGTAATACGGATCCTTGGCTTCGCGGGGGTCGTGCGGGAAGGACGGATACATCTCGCCTTGTACCGCATCGGCGCCCAGCCACGTCTCGAGCTTCGTCGGGTCCGTCGGCTCCCAGGTCTGCAAGAGGAGGTCCACCGGGTTGGCTTTCGTGAAATCGCGAAGCCACTCGGGGGGCGGGCCGTTCCGCACGTAGTACCGGGACGTCGTCATCGACCGAGCCACGGCGTCGTAGAACACCACGGCCGTGGGTTTTTGGCCGACCGGAAGCGCGGCGGAGCGGCCCTTGATCGAGATGCTCACGATGCGCGCTTTGCCTCCCGTCTCGCGATGCAACACGTCGGCAACCGTTTCAGCCCGCAGCTGCGTCGGGCTGATGAACCGATCGGGGTTTCCGATCACTGCGTGCGTACGGTCATCGACCGTCTTGCGAGAACCACGCTCGGGATCGTAGATCGCGTTGGCGACGATGCCGTGGACCGCCGGGGGCGCCCCCGTCGTGAGCGAGGCGTGGCCGGGGGCGGTCTGGGTGGCGGCGAACGGATACTCGGCCGTGAGTGAGGTGCCGTCTTCGTGGGCACGCCGGATCACGCTGTCGCTTGGAAGCATCTGGAGCTGACCGTCGAGCACCCAGGCTGCGAGTTGATCGACCACGATGAGCACCACGAGCCTTGGCGCCACCTCGGACGTCGACGCGGGCGCGGGCGCTGGCTCCGGGCTCGCCGCCACGGGTTGCGCCTGAGGCTGGGTCGTCGCGCAGCCGAGCGCGGGCGATACTGCGGCGCTCAGGGAAAGCGCGACGATCGCCCCCACGGCCTGCTTCCATCTCGGAGTCACGGAGCGCAACTTAACGTGTCAAAAGAGCAGCCGCTAGCGGTCCGCGACATCGGGGGTTGAAACGAGGGGCAGGGCAGCGCTAGAGCTATCGGTGATGTGACCCGTCCTCTCCGCAGTATCAAGGCCAAGGCGCGCATGGCGCGCGGGTGGTCGACCGGCTTCTACATCGCGGGCATTGCGGCCCTCGGTGCAGGGCTGCTGATCGGCGGGATCGTTGCCGCGGCGACGGGCTCTGCGGCGGGGCTTGCCGTCGCCGCGCTCATCGCCGGCACCGGTGTGGCAACCGGAGGGCTTGGCCTTTGGGAGAGTCGCCGCTTTGGACAGCGCGCGACGCGTCTCGAGAGCACGCTGTCCGAGCAGAAGCTCTTCGCGCTGGCCGAGAAAGAGGGAGGCACACTTCGTGTGTCGGATGTGGCGCGAGGCTTGCGAATCAAGAGCAGCGAGGCCGAGGCGCTGCTCGACGGGCTGGTCGACGAGGTGCGGGTCTCGATGCAGGTCACCGATGAGGGCGAGATTCACTACGTGTTTCGCGAGCTCGCGGACGCACGCGGGCCCCAGGTACGCGTGGTGCTCGAGAAGGAGGTCGGCGTCGAGGCGACTTCGGAGGTCGAGCAGGGGCGCAAGAAGCGCCAAAACGACTGAAATCACGCACTTATCCGGTCGCTCGCCTTGCGCTCGAGCCCGCTCGGCTCGATGATTTGCCGCTGGGGGTAGGCTACGCTAGGTAGCTCTCCTTCCAGCACGGAGCACGAGACTCATGAAAGCCGACATCCACCCTGAATACCAAACGGTCACCGTGCACTGCGCGTGCGGTGCGTCGTTCGAGACGCGCTCGACCAAGCGCATCGAACAGGTGGACATCTGCTCGGCGTGCCATCCCTTCTACACGGGAAAGCAAAAGCTGGTCGACACGGCCGGCCGCGTCGAGCGTTTCCGCAAGAAGTACGCGAAGAAGGGCAAGAAGGCCGAGGCGGCACCGGCGCCCGACGCGCCTGCCGACAATTAGGCCGTGACCAAGAGCGCCCTACTGGCCACGATGGCGCAGCCCTACATCGGAGGTCAGGCCGTGATCGAGGGCGTGATGATGCGCGCGCCCGGATGTTTGACCGTGGCGGTGCGCCGTCCGGATGGCACGATCGCGATGCGCGAGGGGCCGTACCGCTCGCGATGGTCGAAGAAGCTTTGGAAGCTGCCGGGGTTTCGCGGAGTCGCGATGCTCGTCGAGTCGTTGACCATGGGCTTTGCGGCGCTTCAGTTTTCTGCCGAGCAGCAGATGACCGAGGAGGAGCTGGCCAACGACCAGGGTTCGGGCCGGATTGCCGTCGCGATTTCGACCCTGCTCGCGCTGGGGCTCTTCATCGCGCTTCCACAGGGGTTGGCGAGCCTCACCGCAAGAGGCGCAGGCTGGGAGCTCGGCCTGACCGACACCGCGTTCCACGTGCTCATCGGAGGGTTCAAGCTCCTGATTTTCGTCGGCTATCTCTACGCGATCAGCCGCATTCCGGACGTGCGCCGGCTGTTCCAGTATCACGGCGCCGAGCACAAGACGATCCATGCATACGAAAAGCAGCTTCCACTGACCGTGAACAGCGTGCAGGCGCAGTCGACGCTGCATCCTCGCTGCGGGACGACGTTCCTGGTCGTGGTGATCGTGGTGTCGATCATTCTCGGCTCGCTTGCGGCACCCTTGCTCATGCCCGACGTCGAGGGCTTCCTCGGCCAGCTCGCCCTGTTGGTGATCCGCATCGGTCTCTTGCCGCTGATCGCTGCGGTCTCCTACGAGCTTCAGAAGCTCAGCGCACGCTACTGCACGACGGGCTGGCGGCGTGTGCTCCTCTATCCGGGCTTCCTGTTTCAGAAGATCACGACGCGCGAGCCCGAGGACGACCAGATCGAAATCGCGATTGCAGCGATGGAAGCAGCGGCGTGGCGCGACCAAATCCAAGAGCAGGCGCCGCACGGCGACGAGCCCATCGTCTTTGCTAGCTTCGCCCGCTTCAGGGAAGTATTGAGTGGGGAGGGGTCGCTCGGCGCCTCCCGCGCTGCGTAAACAGCCATGCTTCCCACCGACAAGCTCGAGTCGCTTGCGGCTCGCTATCGCGAGATCGAGGAGCTGTTGTGTCAGCCGAACGTGGTCTCCGACGCGAAGCGCTACACGGGGCTCACCAAGGAGCGAGCCGAGCTCCAGGAAGTCGTCGAGGCGTACACCCGATACGGCCAGGTGGTCGTGGATCTGGAGGGCCACAAGAAGGCGCTTTCCGACCCCGACCTTCGGGAGCTCGCCTCGGAGGAGATCCCCGCGCTCGAAGCCGAGCTCGACGGGCTCGAGCAAGCGATCAATCTTCTGTTGCTCCCGAAGGACCCGAACGACGAGCGGAACACCATTCTCGAGATACGAAGCGGAACCGGCGGCGAGGAGGCTGCGCTGTTTGCGGCGGACCTCTTTCGCATGTATTCGCGCTTTGCCGAGTCGCAGGGCTGGAAAGTCGACGTGATGTCGATGAGCGAGGCGTCGGCGGGCGGGCTGAAAGAGGTGATCGCGGCCGTGTCGGGCGACAACGTCTACTCCAGGCTTCGCTTCGAAGGCGGTGTGCACCGCGTGCAGCGCATCCCGACGACCGAATCGCAGGGGCGTATCCACACCTCGACGGCGACGGTGGCGGTGCTGCCGGAGGTCGAGGACGTCGACGAGGTGCACATCGACCCCAACGATCTCGAGATCACCGCGACGGCCGCTGGCGGCCCCGGCGGCCAGCACGTGAATCGCACCGCCTCGGCCGTGCAGATCAAACACATCCCGAGCGGCCTGATGGTCCGCTCCGAGCAGCAGCGCTCACAGCACCAAAACAAGGCCAAGGCACTTCAAATCCTTTCTGCAAAGCTCCTCGAAATCGAGCGGGAGGCCCAGGCGAGCGCGATCAGCTCGGAGCGCCGCAGCATGGTCGGTACGGGCGAACGCTCCGAGAAGATCAGGACCTACAATTTCCCCCAGAATCGGATCACCGACCACCGCATCCAGCTCACCCTCCACAACCTCGACCGCGTGATGGAAGGCGAGCTCGCCGACCTGTTCACCGCCTTGCGAAACCACCACCAAGCCGAGCTCATGCGCACCCAAACCCAACACTGAAGAAAAAGGGGCCTGAATTCTCTTCGCCCGCCCGGGACCGAGACCGTGCTTCAGCCCTCGTCGCCGTTGTTGCCCAAGTGGCCGAGGCGGTCCTGTTTGGTCTTCAAGTAGTCGCGATTGTGCTCGTGGGCTTCGACCTCGTGGGGCTCGCGGCGGGTGACCTCGATCCCGTGTTTTCGGAGGCCCTCGACTTTGCGCGGATTGTTGGTCATCACGGCGACCGATCGGACGCCGAGATCGCGGAGCATGTCTGCGGCGACGTGGTAGCCCCGCTGATCGTCCTCGAAGCCGAGCGCGAGGTTGGCGTCGACGGTGTCGAGGCCTTCGTCTTGCTTTGCGTAGGCTCGGATCTTGTTGCCGAGCCCAATCCCGCGCCCCTCTTGCCGGAGGTACAGCACCGCGCCGCGCCCCTCGGTTTGAATGCGCTCGAGCGCCAGGTCGAGCTGGTCCCGGCAGTCGCATTTCAGCGAGTGCAACACCTCGCCGGTTAGGCATTCGCTGTGTACGCGAATCAAGAGGTCCGCGGCCCCGTCGACCTCGCCGGCGACCACCGCGAGGTGCTCCTTGTCGCCGTCTAGCTCGCGATAGACGACCACGCCGAACGTGCCAAACCGCGTGGGCAGCTCGGCCTCCGCATATCGCTTCACCGTCAAATCGTGCTTGTTCGAAGTCTTCATGCGACGTCTCTCGCTACCATACGGCGGCGGTCCCCACCATCCAGCGCCGCACAACTGAGCCCGGAACCTGCAACCCCGCCGCCCCATGGCAAAACCGGATGGGGCAAGGCCCCATGGACGCCGCAACGCGGCGTCTCTACGGGCTCAGGACGGCGCGTGCGCTTCACTGAGCTGTGCCAACAGGCCGGCCACGGATTCCGTTACCAGCGCTACGCGGTCTTTGACGTCTGCCGCCTCCAAGATGCGCTGCCGCTCCTCGGGGCTGACGACGAGCTGATCGGCGATCACGTCGGCCGACCGGGCTGGCGCGAGCTCCGTCGAAACCTGCAGCGCGAAGTCCGGCTGGCGTTCCCGCACCTTCGCGGCCACTCGTGTCGCGCAAGCCATCATCGCCATCACGTCGGTCTGCGTGGCCTCTCCGACGTCTCGAATCGGCTCGGCTCGCGCGCAGCGATACACCCGCGAATCCCTGTCGAGCTCGTGCAGGCGCACGCGATTCAACCCGTGCAGGATGATGTCGTGTGTGCCATCGGCGCGTTCTTGATGGGCGACGATGCGCCCGGCTCCCGCGACGTCGTGAATCGCTGGATCCCCCTCGTAGTTGTCTTCCCAGCCGGGTGCGAGCAGGGCGACGGCCATCGCGGTGCAGCCGCTATCGAGGCAGTCCTCGATCATCCGCGTATACCGTGGCTCGAACAGATGCAGAGGCAGCGCCGTGCCGGGAAAGAAAACCACGCGAGGCAGCGGGAAAATCGGAAGCCTGGCCAGCTCCTCGGCCGACAGCGGCGTGCTCGGTTGCCACTCCATCGGAGCCTCTACTCGGGCTCGTGCCAGAGGACTTGAAGGGCTCTCGGCGGCTCGGGGCTTCCGAGCACGTCGCAGCTCTCGCAGGCGACCGGGAAATTGCCCTTTTCGCAAGTTCGGCATTCAGTCAGCACGGATACCATCGCGGTCAGCTCCTCTCGCAGCTTCCGGAGCTTCGCAATCTTGCGTTGCATGGTGTCGAGCTGTTGAGTCAACACATGAGACATCCGTTGGCTTGCTTCTTCGGGACAGTCGCAGTCGGACTTGAGCTCGTACAGGTCTTTGATGTCCTGCAACGACAGCCCGGCTTCCCGGAGGTCTAGGGCCAGCTGCAGTTTCATCAACTCGCGCCCCGAGAAGAGCCGATGGCCGCACGCGCTCCTTCGCTCCGGCTCGATCAGACCCTCTTGCTCGTAGAAGCGCACGGTGCGTAGCGTGCTCTGACTGAGCCGCGCCATGTCACCGGTCGTGAGCAGGTCGCCGCAACCCGGTTGGTCGACCGCTGGTATCTGTGAATCCGCCACCGCACCAAGCTCGAAAACGCCAGTGTTTCCAGGAGCTTGGGGAAATATGGAGGCCGGCCCGATCATGTCAACCCTATGGCTCTAGGCCTCCGGGATCATTGGATAAAGCGAGATAAGCCTGCTCGATCGCCTCCACGCGCACACTGAAAGTGTAATAGTCGCGGTCCCGTACATCCCCAAACACATCGAGCGCTTGCTTCACCCGTGCCCGATCGGCCGCCGCCGTCTGCAGGTGAGCCCCCCACTCGGGGATGTCCTGCCGGAGGAGCACCTCGAGCGCCACCCCGACTGGATTGAAGGTCAAGGAGCATCGCTCGAATTCCAGACGCCATTCGGCGTAGTCGTCGCCAGGGGTGAGCCACGTACCGTCCCCGAGCTGACGCACGACCAGCTCTCCGACATACGCCCCGGCCATCGGTGCGAGAAGCGAGACGATCTCGTCGCGCGACGAATCGACGAGCGCCGCGTAGTGGTCGAGGATGGGCAGGGTCTCTTGTGTCAGGTCGAGCTCCATGCCCGTCGCGTTCTTGACCGAGGTCACGCAAGCGATGGCGAGATCTCGGACCGCGGCATTGTCTTGCATCTCTGGCTACCTTACCCGGTCTTCGCGCGCTGGCCATCCATCGGTGAATGCAGTAGTCCGAACCCCGGAGCCACGGTGGCTGATCAACCGTACAGCGGGCCTTCGGGCCGTACCCGGATCGAGAGAGCTCGGGTGTTTCGCGCCGACAGCGAGCCGGTCGAGGTCGAAGTGTTTCGCGTCCTGAACGTCAGCGAGCATCCGGAGCTTCGCGGCACGGCGCTCGAGGGCAACCTGCACGCGCTCGACGACGGAGAGCCGATCGACGTGCCCTTCGTCTATCACGACCCCGATGCGATGCAGTTCGCGCTGGTGATTCCGCCCGGCGCGCGCGGGCGCGAGCTCTCCGAGCGTGCCCGGCTCCTCGATTCCCTCATGAAGGAGCACGAAGAAGAAGTGCCGGAGTACGTGCGCCACTTCGCCATCGTGTACGGGCATCAGGGCCTTGCTGCGTACGTCGACGAATCGGAGACGATGGAGGTCGACGTCGCGGAGCTCGAGCCGATCGATGCGCCCGTCGTGGCGAGCTACTACCCGCGCCTGGCTGGCCTCGTGCCCCCGGCCGGCTTTGGCGCCCGGGCTTCGACCGAGCTCGCGCCCCTCATCGACGACGAGGAGCTCTGGCTGTTCGTCAGCGTGCCGCAGGCCGAGCAGGATGCCTTCGCCGAGGCCAGCACAGATCTCCTCGTCCAGCTGAAGACGGTCGACCAGCTGCCGATTTGCGTTCTTGCGCTGGTCGACCAGCTCGGCGGTGCGGCCCGCCGCGCCTATCTCAATCCGAGCCGCTCGGCCGACGGCCGCATCGTCGAGGCTCTTCGGCGCGAGTTTCGCGCCACCGTGGTGGTGCGTGACGAGCACGGGAGGCTTCTCCGGTCGTTTCGGCTCGAGGCGCCGCGCGCGGCGAACGCGGCGATGATCCTCGGAAGGATCGATCGCGCGCCGACCGCTCCCCTCGAGCGATGGCGTGCCGCGATCGAGGCATGCCGCGCCGCGCCCCCATCGATCGATGCGAGCGCGCACCCTTTCGTGCTTCGAGACGAAGCCCCGAGCGCCGGCGCTGCGCTCCACCGTTTGCGTGAGCTCGAAGCCTGGAACAGCTCTGACCGCATCGACGAAGCGCTTCTCGGCGCGAGCGTTCCGCGCCCGGTCTTCGAGCTTTCACGACGTCAGGTGGTCGCCGATGCGATTCGGTTCGGCTTGGCGATGTCCGATGCGCTGGTGCTCCAAGCGGTTCGCTTTGGCTTTGCCAGCAGCGCCGAGTCGCTCATCGCGTCGTTGGTGGATCGGTTCCAGCAAACCCTGTCCGACACGTCCGGACACGGGCTCGACCCGAACCAGATTCGCTCCAATTTAGAGGCTTTAGAGGCGCTTTCTAGCCTGCACGGTACTTCGACCGGGCCTGACTTTTCGTATACCATGAGCTTTCGGGGTAACTGACGAACCAATGCGGCTCGGCATATTCAGCGACGTCCACGCCAATTTGGAGGCGATGTCCGCCGTCATGGAGGCATACGGCGACGAGGACATCGATACGTACTACTGCCTTGGCGACGTCGTCGGATACGGGGGTAGCCCCAACGAATGCGCCGACATCATTCGTGAAGTCGCCGAGGTGACCATTCTCGGGAACCACGACGCAGCCGTGGCGGGTCGAATGGACTACTCGTACTACTACGAAGCCGCACGCGAGGCGCTCGACCTCCACGCCCGGCAGCTCACGCCGGAAAACATGGAATGGCTGAAGGCGCTTCCCTACAAGCATTGCCTAGACGACATCGGCGTGGACCTCTGCCACGGGTCTCCCGTCCGGCTCGAGGAGTTCGAGTACATTTTCGCCCCCGATCAAGCCGCCGAGTGCCTTCCAATCTTGAACGAGCTTGGGCACATCACCCTCATCGGCCACTCGCACCTCTGCAAGGTGTTTGCGCTTCGGCCGGGGCAGGTCCAGGAGCTTCCGCCCGAGGATTTCACCCTCGAGGATGGGACGAAGTACATCGTCAGCGTCGGCTCGGTGGGTCAGCCGCGCGACTACGACAACCGCGCCAGTTACACCGTGTACGACAGCGACTCGCGCCGTTTCTACTTCAAGCGCATCGAGTACGACATCGAGGGTGCCGCGTCGAGGATCTTCGATGCCAATCTCGAGCGCAACTTCGGTCAGCGCCTTTTCATCGGCGTGTGAGCCCGGCCCAAACGGGCTGTCCGTCGGCGGGCGCGTCGAGCGGCGGCGTTTGCATTTCGCCGATGGGGCACGCGTAGGCCGCGAGCGCGTCGGCTCGGTCGAGGTAGGCGATCAGGTCTGCGAGCGAGCCCCGGTCGGTGCCGATGCACTTCACGTTCTTGCCGAGGGGCTCGATCACCGTCATCGCCTCGCCCAGGCCGGCGACCGGGGAGACCGTCACGTTGCGGTAGCCAGGGCTCCAGCGAATCGGCAGAGCGCTGCGAATCGCGACGGCGTAGTCCGCGCCCGACGCCAGCGTGCCCTCGACCTCGGCCACGCCTCGCCACTGCGCCTGCGCCGCGCCTATCGCAGGCGGCAGCGGGCCACGCGGAAGCTCGGTTCCCATCGTCCGAAGCCCGTCCTCGGCCAGACGCCTGGCGAGCTCCTCGGCGGAACCGTCCGGAACCTGCTCGACGAGTATCAGCTGGGGCGAAAGGCATCCACGCTGGTCGTACGCGGCGACGTCGAGCGCGAGTCGCGCGACGGTGTCTTCGATTGCAGCGCTCCCGAGGGCGCCCGCACCGCAGTACGCCATACTGACGCCGTGTCCGTGGGCCATCAGCGGCGCGTGCGGCAATCGTCTCCGAATTGCCTCGACCGTCTCGTCCGAGCCGTATACCGACACCGCGTCGGCGTCTTCCACCAGAGCGGCCTCGGCTTTCAGATCGCCGCCTTCGAAGACGACCACCTCGACTGCGGCGCCGAGCTCCGGGTCCGTCGCGAGAAGGGCATCGCGCAACATCGCCGGAAACATGGTTTCCCGCGACGAGGCCTTCACGAGGACCGGCACACCAAAGAGCAGCGGCACGAAGACCGCCCGTACCGCGGCAGTGAAGACGTTGCCGGCGAGCACCACGGAGAGCATGCCAATCGGTTCGCCCGCCCGCTGGGCGTCGAGGACGAGCGCCTTCATCGCGTCGTGACGGATCGTATCGAGGGTCGTGCGGGTCGCCCACGTCACCATCGGCGCGCTGAGGCCCGTGGCACCAGAAAGATCTTCGAGCCGCCTCTGCACCGCCGCCCGGAGCGCTGCGCCTGCGTTTTCGAGCCAGTCGGCGCGCTCGTCCACCGTCGCCGCGACAAGGCGCGCGCCGGCCCTCCGTACGATGCGCGCGCGGTCGCGAACCTTCGGGGCACTGTCGGTCACGGCCCCCCCAGCGCTTGGTCGGCGGCGAGGGAGCATCCCCGCGGCGTTGCGCCCGGCGCACGGCCGAGCACCACGATGCCATCGCCGACGCGGCGCGCGAGGTCGGCGGTCTGCACGCAGCAAACCGAGTCCAAGTTCGCGGTGTCGTCGATTCGCAGGATGCCGATCGCATCGGCTTCGACGGGCTGAAGCGTATCGGGGTCGACGGGGGTCGCGCGGACCCACGGCGGCACCCAGAGCCGTCTTGGTCCGTCGGTTCCTTCGAATGCGTCGCGTAGCGTGGTTTCGTACATCTGCGAGCTAAGCTCCGTGGCGCCGAACTCGTTGACGATCGTGGCCCGGCCCACGCCGTACCGCGCGCTCAACAGCTCGAGCAGCGTCTCAGGCTCGATCTCGCGGGATCGGCCCTTGTATCCTCCGGTGTGCATGATGCGGCTCTTCGGCGGAAGCGCGAACCTCTGGCGGCCGAGCCGATCCTCGGCGTGAACGAACGCAAACGAGGTGCCGAGCAGGGCAACCGGCTCCTCCGACGCCTCCGCGCGTCGTAGCCGGTCGCTCAGCGCGCTCGTATCGAGGGCGCCACCCTTCCAGACCCACGTACGCTCGGACCCGAACCAGTCGGCGAATCGGGCAAGCATGTAGGCGAGGGACGAGTCGGGGCTTTCATCCTCCGGAGGCGCGAGCACGACGAGCGCCATACGGTCGACGTCGGGAAAGAGCATGTGCCGCGCGGCTGCGCGAGCCGCCTCGTCGTAGAGGTGCAGGTCGCGGTAGGCGTGCGCGCTGCGATCCGACGAGGTCGTAGCGGAGCTTCGAAACACCCGCTGGTCCTCCGACTCGGGATGCACCGCGATTCTCCGGAACCGAAACACGTCCGTTGGAAGCGCTGGCGGCCACGGGCCTCGCCGGCGGAGGCGGCCGTACTCGGGGATCCTCGTCGCCTGCCACGCGCTGAGATCGTCGATCAGCCGATCGCGCTTTTCGGTCGAGGGCGCGTCGCCAGCTTCGAACGCGGCGATCAGTCCTTCGATTCGTCCTAGGAGCGCGCTTCGCGTGCTCACGCCGCCTCCAGCGCGGCCTCGAGCGCAGACGCGAAGCCGTGGAGCTGCGCATCGGTCAGCGTCGAAGGCGGGGTCAGCTGAATGACGTCGCCTTCTGCACCGGCGGGAAGCACCAGGTAGCCGCGCTCCAAGAGCCGCCGCGTCACGACCAGTCCCCGCGCCGGCGCGTCGAGCTGCAGGCCGATCATCAAGCCGGCATGGCGCACCTCCAACACGCCCTGGAGCTCCGCATCACCGAGCGCTGCCGCCATCGCATCGCCTCGCGCCTCCGCGAGCGCGATCAGCCCCTCGCGCTCGATCACATCGAGCGTGGCGAGGGCGGCCGCGGCCCCGAGCGGATCTCCATAAAACGTGCCCGTGTGGATCGCCTCCCGGTCGGGATCCCCCCACGCGCGCATCACGTCCTCCGGCCCGAGACATGCGCTGACGGGCAGCCCGCCGCCAAGCGCTTTGCCTGCGCAAACGATGTCCGGCGTGACGCCGTCGGCGATGCTTCTCCACCACGCGCCGCAGCGCCCGATGCCGGTGAGGATTTCGTCTGCGATCAGAAGCGCACCGTGGCGCTCGCACGCCCGCTTGAGCGAGGCGAGAAACCCCGGCGGCGGAATCCGAACGCCGGCGCGTCCTTGAATCGGCTCTACGATCACGGCCCCCACGTCATCCCACCGATTGGGCAGCTCGGGCCACGGGCAGAAGCGCACGTGCGAATGAAGCTGTGCCTCGAACGGCTCGCGGAAGCGCGTCGCATAGCTCGAGACGGAAAGCGGCGCATACGTCAACCCGTGGTAGCCGCCGTCGAACGCGATCACGCCCGGCTTGCCGGTGGCCAGCATCGCAGTCTTGAGCGCTGCGGTGATCGCATCGGCGCCGCCGAGTGAGAGCATGGCCCGGGCGCGCGGCCATGGCGCGAGGGCGCAAAGCCGCTCCAGAAGCTCCACCTTCGTGTCGGAGGGGTGGAGGTCACCCAGCGCGTGGAGCAAACGGTCGGCCTGCGATTTCACCGCGGCGACGACGTTCGGGTGCCGGTGCCCGACGAACGCCACCCCGAACCCCGCGGTCAGGTCCACGTAGCGATTTCCATCCGCGTCGGTGACATTGGCCCCTTCGGCGTCGACCCAGACGATGGGGTCGTGGCTCGCCCCGGTGCGCTCCTCGCGCCGCCTCCGCCGGGTGGTCAGCGCAGGACATTCAGCCGCCGCGAGCCGGTCGACGAACGCCTTGCCGGCGGCCGCTGGGATCGGGGTTCGTACCTCGGGGAGAGCCTCGCCTCGCTTCACCCCGAGGATCTAGCACGGACCCGGAGTGGCTTAGGCGAGCTGCTTTGGCTTCCAAGGATAGAACACGAATCCGCGCTCGCGCGCCTTGCGCAGCATGTCGTGCCCGTCGATCAGCAGGACCTCGATCTCGACGTCCTGCTTTCGGCTGGCCTCGGTGACGTCTTTGATGATCGCAGTCACGTTGTCCCGGTAGTTGTCGGTGATCCGCAGGCCGACCGCCGGGCCCGGGTTTCCGCCAGGCCGGTGAACCTCGCAGTACGACGCCCACTCGACCTCGAAGTAGCCGCGGAGCACGTCCGCCAGCGACTTCAGCAGATCTTTGTTGGGACGCTCGCGCATCTCGGCGAGTTGGATTCCATCGCCGATCGACGGTCCCGCAATCCGGGACGGCTGCGGCGTGCGTGGGGCCTCGGTCTTTTTCGGCGCGGGTTGAGACTGGGCTTTTGCTTCGGCCGTCGGAGGAGGAGGCGGGGGCGCGTTGCCGACCCCCACGGGTCCCACTTCCGGAAGCTTGAGCCTGCCGGGCTCCATGCTCGGGAGGGCCTGCGCCGCCGGTGCGGTCGGCGCATCCGAGTTCAGCCTGCCGGTCGAGGACACCGGGTGGTCCGCGTCGGGCTCGCCGAGCTTTCGCTCGGTGACCACCATCGAAGGCGTGATCGTCTTCGGCGGTTGATCGATCGGCATCACGCTGGCGGCGCCATAGGTGCCCTTTTCGCCCAACGCGGCGCGGCTTGCGGCGACCTCCTCGATCTTCGTCCCCGGGGGCTTGCTCTTCGGCTTGTGCTCTGGTCGCGAGCTCTTGCGCTGGCGAGCCGGGGGCTCGCTCTTGGCCACGGTGGCTCGTGGCTGCGTCGGCGGCTCGCTATCGTAGGGGATCGAGTGCGGCTGCGTCGGCATGTCGCTCAGTCGATCGAGCTTTTCCGCCTGGCTCGGCATCATGCTGTACACGGTCGAGATCGGTTTCTCCTGCGGGGTCGGGAACGAGCTCGATGCGGGGGGCTTGTCGGGCGCGGGCGGCGGCCGCGAGGTCTTGAATGGCCCCGTCACGTCCATCTCGCCCAAGAGCTTCTTGAGCTCGTGGCGCGCGTACTCGAGCGAATGACCCGACCCGATGTCGATGACGATGAACGCATACTCGCGCGTGTACGCATGCCGCAGGATGTCGCCGCCAATTGCGCGGTGCGTGGCGATGCCGCCGTCGGGCTCGAGCCAGTCGAACTTCTGCGCGGCGGCCTTGAGCTCCGCCTCGGAGCTGAACACCGCGAGCGCCTCTTCACCGGCAGGATTGATCAGCGTTCGAAAACCTTCGGCGCGTGGCTCCCAGGTCGCGAGCCACACGGGCCGCAGCACGATGGCTTCGAG
The DNA here is from genome assembly GCA_041576815.1 of Polyangiales bacterium. GTDB lineage: Bacteria > Myxococcota_A > Polyangia > Polyangiales > Houyiibacteriaceae > SG8-38. The sequence goes on along the minus strand of JBFGKE010000040.1, from coordinate 17,692 downwards.
CGCCTCGGCCTTGGGCCCCGGGCCCTTGCCGCCGTCATTCAACAGCGCGTGCAGCGCGCTGACGCCGCGGTCATCCACTCGGCTTGCCCTCCCGTAAAGACATCCACCTACCATTGTAATCCTGAAGGCCTACCGGATCGCAAGTTTTCTCTGATGCTTGACAGCCCCCTTTCCGCCGCTAGGCTCCGCGCCTGTTTTCCGGGCCCAGATAGCTCAGTTGGTAGAGCAGTGGACTGAAAATCCTCGTGTCCCTGGTTCGATTCCAGGTCTGGGCACCGCAGGGTCGGGAGGGGCTCAGCCGGTCCGCCGGCGCCGCCAAATCAGCAGCCCGAGAGCCAGGCCCATCCAGCCGGCGAGCTCGATTCCACCCGCCGAGGCCGCGCAGCCTCCGCCGCCGAAGGAGTAGGGCGGAGGGGCCGGAATCCGGGCGTTGTGCGCGTCGAGGGCGGCGTCGATCGCGGCCCCGTTGTCCGTCACCACCGTCCCCGGTCCACTGGTGGTGAGCTGCGCCACGATGGCATTGGCAGGCGGCGCGCCTTCGCTTTGCGGCGAGAACGGCCAGACCCCTCCAGGCGGCAGACGGACCACGCGTCCGTCCTCGAGCTCGACCCGCGAATACGCTTCGTTGAACGACACGTCGGGGCTGCACTCGATGACCCGCGTTGCAAAGTGCTGGTTCGACACCGCGTCGAGATCCGGGTTGAAATCGAAGAGCGGGTCGACGTCCATCTCCGGCGCCGAGAGCGTCGTGTAGAGGCGTGTGATGTACGGTCTCGACTGCACCAAAGCCTCGGTGTCGAGCATCGGGGCGATCACCTCCGCGTCGATCGCGTTCAAGAAGCTCGTCTTGTCGAACGGCACGAAGGACTGCGTGCACTGCGGGCACTGGAGAAACGCATCCACTTCGTCGGCCGGTAGGAAGTCCTCGAGCACGTCTCGATACCCATCCCAGCCGGAGAAGATGACGCTTTGCCGCAAGAGCTCTTCCGAGGAAATTCCGGGCGCGTTGGTCTGAAGGGCGGCCCAGGCCTGGCGCTCGACCTCCAGCACGACGACGTTCTCGTAGTCGGCTTCGGAACCGGCGCGCTCGGTCACGAAGCCCTGGCCCCCCGCTTCGTTCGCTGCGGCGATCACGACCTGGTTGTAGTTGCTGCCGGCCGTCAGCCAGTCGATCAGCGCCTCGTTGAGCTCGAGGGATCGGTAGTTCACCGGCACCGCGCGGTGCTCGCCGAGGACCCACACCATCACGCCCATGTCGTCGTTGGCCGCCACCGCCGTGGGCCGGATCGGAATCATCGGTTGCTCCGACTCGTAGGTGATGCGAATCGGCCGGATCGTGCCCTCGTCGTTGCCTTTGGTGAGGCGGAACGCGATCAGGTTCATGCCGCCGTCGAGATACGTGCCGAGCAGCGCCGAGATGTCGTCCGGGTCTCCTCCGGGCGGCACGACGTCGTAGCCTTCGTTGATGAGCCACTCGACCATCACGTCGCCGACGTTTTCAAACGAGCCGTCGGGCTGCACGACGACGAAGTCGTATGGGCCGACGTTGCCCTCGGCGAGCACCACGACGCCCGAGTCGGGACCGCTGCCGCCTTGGCCGCCGCCCCCAAACGCGCCGCCCGCGCCGCCGGAGCCGAACGCTGCGTTGTTTTCGCGCCCGCCACATTCGCCTTCGACTACCGTCGACAGCGTGTACTGCGGGTTGCTCGCGAGCTGAAGCCGGGTGAAGGCGAGGTCCGACGAGACCAGGACGTCCGGAATCCCGGGCACCGGCAGCACCCAGGCAAACTCCTCCGACGGACCTTCGTATTGAATTTGCACGACGGCGGTCACCGTCCCATCGGCGTTCTTCGAGAAGATGATCCGCTCGGCGGCCTGATTGACCGGCGCCGCGGCGGAGCAGAAAAGCCCGCCGCAGGCGCGGGCGGGCTCGGGCGAGAACAAGAGGGCGACCCAGAGAAGAAGGCCGGCACCAGACGTCGAGGCGAAACGAATCCGAGACATTTTTGTCACCCTTTCCAAGCTGCGGGCGCACATTGGCACACCCGATTGCAACCTCTGCCTTGGTTTCAGCAAAGCGCGTGCCAGCCGGGGCACGGCTTTCAATAATCGCGGCCGAGGGTCGACTCGGTGACGGCGTGCGGGACGTCCGCGCCGTTTCGAAGGGCGAGGTAGAGTGCCACGAAGAGAAGCGTGGCAAAGGGCAGCCCAAAAAGCAGACCGATCCCGCACAGCATCGCCGAGCCCAACATGATGAGCGCCGCCACCATCCCCACGCTGAAGATGCGGAGGCGTCGGCCGCGCGCGATCCGCCACGAATACACTATGGCGCTGATCGGCCCGGAGTCGTCGTTGAAGGCCAGCTCGGACTGCGCGAACAGGATGCCGAGCAGGATGTAGACGTAGATCGGCAAGAAGACGAGGCCGGCGATTGCGAACGGCCGCCCCGCCTTGTCCGTGATCTCGCTCATTGGCGTGTCGAGGGTCACGGGCCCGACGAACATCAGGATGATGATGACGACGATCGGCAGGATGATCAGCGCGATGCCGAGGACGACCACGATCGACTGGACCACGATCTTCCAGACTTTGGAAAGCTGGCTGAAGAGCGCACCGATGTTCGCCTTTTTGCCGTTCAATGCCCGGACGGCCATCGCGACGAAGCCGAGGGTGAAGACGCCCGAGACGACCGTTTGAAGAAGCTGGAAGAACACGTCCATCACCGTGTCGAGGGCGGCCATTGCCGGGCTGCCGTCGCCGCTCAGCTCTTGGAACCCACTCACGAGGCCCCAGGCGATCTGCGCGCCGACGACGACGCCCATGCCTATCAAGTAGAGGATCATCGCCAAGACCCAGGATGCGAGATCTCGCGACCACGCCTCGGACGCGTGTGCGAGAAGCCCGGTGAGCGTGATGTTGTCGCGATGGATGTCGAACACCGGTTTTGGCGGCGCAGGTGCCGGCACCGGTTCGCGCTCGCGTCGATCGGGCGGGGGGTCGCCTAGTTCCACCGGAAGCCCTCCATGGTTTGCTTGGCGGTGTACCGTGGCTCGAAGCCCGTGCCCTCGACGAATGCGCGGTTGTCGATGACGATGGGGTACTTCACGTGCGCAATCGCATCCGGCGGCAGATACGGGAACCCGAATCGCCCGAGGACGCTTTGGTAGAGCGGCTCCGGGATCGGGACGGCGCGCTTGCCCGTAGCCTCGCACACGGTCGACAATGGCACGGGGGGTGGCCCGGCGACGTTGAACACGCCGCGGAGATTCTTTTCGACGGCCAGCGTGATCGCTTCCTCGGCATCCCACTCGTGCATGAGCTGAAACAGAGGATCGAAGCCGAGCACCAGAGGCACGCGCTGCTTGGAAAGGAAGCTCGCAAGCGTGCCTCCCCTGCTCGGTCCGAGGAAGTAGCAGAGCCGAAGCACCGCGGTATTGAGCTCCGGCCATCGCCAAAGCGCGCTTCCGGCATAGAGGTCGGCGGCGACGAGATCAGCGAGCTCCTTGAACGCGGCACCAGCGAGCGGAGGCTCGTCCTCGGTGTGGTAGAGCGGCGAGTCGGGCGTGGCGCCGTAGATGGTGTGACGGCCGACGAATACCGCCTGCTTCACACCGTACTCGTGGCAGTACTCGAAAAGCTTTCGCGTGCCCCCGAGGTTGATGCGGTAGCGCTCTTCGGTGCTGGTGGTGAAGTGGGTCACCGTGGCCATGTGGATTAGGGCATCGGGTTGCGAGATTCGGAAGACGTCCTCGGCCGGACGCTTTCGAATGTCGGCCTGGTGCATCTCGACGCCCTCGGGCACGTCGGGCCAGGGGCGACGGTCGATCCCGATGACCTCGTGGCCGCGCCGAACGAGCCTGTAGGCGACGCCGCGCGCGAGCGTTCCGCTGATGCCCGTAATCAAGATCTTCATGGCCGCTGCTCGCTTGGTGAATCAGGTGGCGGCATGCGGTCGAACATGAACGCCTGCGGCCGGGCATCGAGCCCATGGCTGATCAGCCGCTCCATGGCATGGCGAACGTCTTCGATGTGCCGCTCGATCACGTGATCGGGCTCCGAGCCGTCACCTTCGAATTCCATGGGCGTGCCGTAGTAGACCTGGCAGGCCACCGGAAGCGGAAAAAGCACGAGCTGCGGTGCGACTGGGACGAACGGACCGTTGACGAGCTTGGCGAGCCACTTGATGTGGAAGAGCTGCGGGAACGCCTCTTCGCCGCCGATGAAGGCGCAAGGAATGATCGGCGTTTGGGTCTTCAGGGCGAGCCGCATGAAGCCCGTCCCGAATCGAACGAGCTTGTAGCGATCTCTGTAGAGCTTGCCGGCGCCGCGCGCGCCTTCGGGGAACACCAACACCAATCGCTCGTCGTAGAGGAGCTGCTCGCCGTGCTCTGGAAGCCCGGTCAAATGCCCGACCTTTCGAAGCGCGGGGCGTGCAAAAGGCGAGCGGGTCAAGAAATACTCCGCCATGCCCTGGCCGAGCCGCGGGGCTTCGTCGTTGAGGATCAGCGAGGTGAGAATCATGGCCGCGTCGGCACCGATGCCGCCGGAGTGGTTGGCGATGATCAGGCCGCGCCCCTCGGCCGGCACGTTCTCGAGCCCGAACGCCGTCACTTTGAGGTAGTGCCGATACATGTATGCCATCGGCGAATACGCGCGCACGAGCGCCTTCTTCGAAAGGCCGAAGCGATCGAAGCCGTAATCGTCGAAGGCGATCGGGAGGCGGTCGACGTTCCGCCTCACCTGTGGATCATCGAAAAGAGACATGGCTTGCCGGCAGCTGCTTCGACGTCAGTCAAATAGCTCAGCTTGAGCGCCAAAGCGAGACATATACTCGCTCATGCGGAGCTTTCGGAGCGTGTTTGCGGAGCTCATGTAGCGGATCTTGCCGAAGATGGGGCGCTCCGGACCCCAGGCTCTGTCGTACCGGCCGAGCACCCAGAAGATCCCCGAGTAGCTGTTGGGGTCACGGCCGTCGACGGCGTATTTGTTGTTGAGCTCGACCATGGCGGCAAGCGCCTCGCGCGCGGTGGGCGTCCACTCGAGGATGCGCTTGCCCCACAGCATCCGGAGGTAGTTTTGAAGCCGTCCGGTCGTGGTGAGCTCGGTTTGGGCAGCGTTCCAAACGGCATCGTGCGTTTCGGCGGCGGCAAGCTGGTCGATTGTATACAGGTGCTCGCGTGGGTCGGCCTCGTGGGCCTCCAGCGATTCGCGCGCCCAGCCGGGGAGCGACTCGTATTGGTCGTAGCCCGGTTCGTGCGCGCTCATGTTGAAGCCGACCTCGCGCCAGGTCACCAGCTCGTCGAGAAACGATTCGGCGTTCTGGCTCATCCCCCACCAGCCTTCGCGTGCGCCGTTGACCTTCTCGGCGAGACGGTCGGGCGACCAACCCTCGTTTTGTGCGATCTCGTGAAAGATCTGGTGCGTCGAGACGTGACCGAAGTGCAGCCAGGGCGAAAGGCCGCTCGCGGCGCCCTCGTCCGGATGATTTCGGTCCTCGGCATAGCGGTCGAACGCCCCGTCGAGGAAGTCGAACATCCGTTGCTCCCCCGCGGCGAATCCACCTTCGAAGTCGACCGGCGGGACGTCGTGGTCGATCGGGAGCGAGGCGAGGGTGTCGCCGGCGAGCGCAGCCTCGGTGGCCGTGGGCCACTTCTTCACACAACGCGCTTCGAGATCGCGCGCGAACGACTTGGGCGGCGGGGAAAGCTCTGCGAGCGGATCCTCCGCAGGCAGCTCGCCGAGATGGTCGGGGAGCGTCTTTTGAAGGAAGCGGCGAAAATCAAACGCACGGGCAAAGACTTTTTCCGTGGCGCGGATCGGCAGCAGGCCGTTGCTGTCGACGACCTCGAGCCGCGCCTCGATCTTCGATGCGGCGGCCTCCTGCATGGTTGGAATGAAGAACGAGGGGTAGTCGTCGCTCACGACCAGGCATGCGTCTCCCGCGAGCGCGGCGAGCAGTCCCCGACCCTCGCCCTCCGCCGGTTCGACGTACGGGACGTACACGACGTTCTTGTCGGCGAAGTGCGCGCGGTGTGCGCGCATCCCGTCGAGGATGAACCGATGAAGCCGGTCGCTTGCCCACCGATAGCCCGTGCGCAGTGCCTCGAGGATGACGAGCGGCTTGCCGAGCGCCTCCGCGCGTGCAGCGGCGTGCTGAAGCGCGAAGTTCCAGCGCGGCCGCCGAAATCCGACCATCCAATGGAGCACGTATTGCCCGTCTCCTTCGGGAAGGTCGTTGAGCGCGCGTATCCGGATGTCGGGAACCGGATTCACGCAGCTACTTGGCGCGCTTCCAAAGCGGCCGCTTGAAGCACCAGATCGTGGCGCTCTTCTTGCCGGCCGACGCCACCATCTCCCAGCCGTCCTGCCCCATCTTGTTGGAAAGCTCGGTCACCTGAGCAACGCCCTCCGCTTCGAAGCACTGATACTGCCACTGGCTCTTGTTCGGTACGTCGTGTTGATCGGCCGACACGGCGTCGATTTGGGTGACGACGAGGCCAGCCGCGAAGGCGCCGGCCAGAAATACGGCGAGGATGATGGCTCTCATGTTCACTACCTCCTGGGAGCCGGGCTTATCACAGCAATGCATCGATCGCCTCCAAATCCCTTGGAATCCCGTCGACCGTGTGACCCATTTGGGCAGGAGGGAAAGAATCGTCTATCATATCAAAATGCAGTTACAACGGACTTTTGTATTCTCATTAACACTTCTAGCCCTCGCTGGGATCGTGGGCTGCAGCGCGAGCTCGCCGGGTGACGACCGGGGGGGCACGGGCGGCGTGCCCAGCGATGGCGGCATGATCTTCGTCGACGGTGCGATGCCTCCCTGCGAGGACGTGTGCCCCGTGGAAGACGGCGGCGTGACGATCCCGACGCCCGACGGCGGCACGACCCAGTGCTTCTTCATTTCCTGTCAGGGACGGATCACGGCCTGCGGAGACTGCTCGGACAATGACGGCGACGGTCTGGTCGACAACGACGATCCCGAGTGCCTCGGACCCTGTGACAACTACGAAGGCGAGGAGCTTCTCTCCGGGGTCGGGGGAGAAACCGGCGAGCAGTGCAAGGCCGACTGCTACTTCGATTTCGGAAACGGCGCGGGCAACGACGACTGCCACTGGAGCCGAAGCTGCGATCCGCTGGAGCCGAAGGCGCAGTGCCTCTACGACGAGAGCAAGGTCGGAGGACGGGACTGCCCGCTCCCGACGCAGTCCGAGCTTTGCGAGGACGTTTGCACGCCGCTCACACCCAACGGATGTGACTGCTTCGGCTGTTGCACCTTCCCCGAGCTCGAGGGGCAGGGCCCGAGCGGCGGAGACGGCTATGTCTACATCGGCTCTGAAGAGGGCTGTACGTTCGACACCGTCACCGATCCGACTCACTGCAAAGCCTGCACGCCGGCGGCGAGCTGTTTGAACACCTGCGAGCGCTGCGAGATCTGCCTCGGCAAGCCGACCATTCCCGCGGACTGCTTCCCCGGAACGGGTGGCAGCGGCGGAAGCGGCGGCACGGGTGGCATGGGAGGCACCGGCGGCAGCGGGCGCTGTCCAGTCGGTAAGCAGGAATGCGGTCTTCCCGGCGACGAGCCGTGTCCGCCCTCGACGTTTTGTCTGACCGGCTGCTGCGCCATCGAAGTGCAGTAGCGGTTCAGCCGAGGATGTCCGTCACCCGATGCACGTCGTCGGGGTCGGACGTCGTCGGCACGAGAAGCACGTCGTCGGCGCCCGCGTCCTCGGCCTGGCGAACGGCGTCTTTGAGTGCCTGCGGGGTGGTCACGATGCAGATCTGCTTGACGCTGTCGCGGGCGACCGGTGCCATGAAGTTGAGGTACCGGTCCAAGTACGCATCGAGCTGTGAGCGCGCATCGGGGCCGAGCGCATACCAGAACCCGGTGCCGAGCCAGGGCGCGGGCCGGCCTCGCTCTTTCCACGCGCGACGCGCCGCTGCGAACTGAAGCTCGATCTCCGCAGGCGATGGCCCGAAGCTGAAGCCGCAGAGGCCGTCGGCCCACTTCGCCGCGGCTCGAATCGATTCGACCATCAGCGAGCCAGCGAGAAGCTTGGGTCCGCCCTCCTGCACCGGCGCGGGTCCGACGGGTCGCGCGCCTTCGACGACGGGCTCCCCACGCCAAACACGTTTCATCGTGGCGACGCTCTCCGCGAGGCGGGTGAGCCGATGGCCGAGCGGGGCGTCGACCGATTGGTAATCCTGCTCGCGCCCTCCGACCCCGACCCCCGCGACGAGCCGACCGCCCGACAGCACGTCGATGGTCGCGAGCTGCTTGGCCAGCATGACCGGGTGATGCAGCATCGGGACGAAGACGTCGCTGACGATCTTGACCCGCTGGGTGAGCACCGCGGCGGCGGCGAGGGCCGCAGTCATGTCCGGGTTGTAGAACGAAATGCGCTCACCGGCGGCAATGCTCGAAAAAAAGCCGGCGTCGATGCGCTTGCACCATGCAGCGAATGTTTCTCTGTCCAGACCCGGCGCCATCACCGGAAGGTTCAAGCCGATTTCCATCTGCTCCTCGTCGTCGTTTCGTTCCCCGGCGGATGAACGCTTTGCATCCACGCGCGATGGCGTCTAGGACTAGCGCCCGAGGATACAACATGCGGAACCCCAAGGATTTCTTCAAACCGATGGCCATCGGGGCGCCCGAGCCCGCCCGCGAGATCCCCTTCAGACCGTCTCGGATGATCCACTTCTTCGACCCGAGCAACCCGAAGATGGCGGCCAAGGCGCCGAGTATCGCGGAGAAGTGCGACGTGCTTCTCGGCAATCTCGAGGATGCGATTCAAGTCGACAACAAGATCGCGGCGCGCGACGGGTTCGTGAAGATCGCGAAAGAAAACGACTTCGGCGACTGTCAGCTCTGGACGCGCGTCAACAGTCTCGACAGCCCCTGGTTTCTCGACGACATGATGCAGATCGTCGAGCAGGTCGGCGACAAGGTCGACGTGATCATGGTTCCCAAAGTCGAAGGCCCCTGGGACATCCACTTCGTCGATCGACTGCTCGCCCAGCTCGAGGCGCGGGGCGGCGTGAAGCGGCCGATTCTCGTGCACGCGATTTTGGAAACCGCGCTCGGGGTCGCCAACGTCGAAGAGATCGCCGGCGCAAGCCCGCGCATGCAGGGGATGAGCCTCGGCCCCGCCGATCTTGCGGCGTCGCGGCGCATGAAGACCACGCGGGTCGGCGGTGGTCATCCGGGATACTTGGTTCGCGAGGATCCGGATCCCGACGACCCGGAGGCGCCGCGCGTGACGGCGCAGCAGGACCTCTGGCATTACACGATCGCGCGCATGGTCGATGCATGCGTCGCCAACGGGATCTTCGCGTACTACGGACCGTTTGGAGACATCCGCGACGTGGTCGCGTGCGAGGACCAGTTCCGGAACGCGTTTTTGCTCGGCTGCGTCGGCGCGTGGTCGCTTCACCCCGTGCAGATCGACATCGCGAAGAAGGTGTTCAGCCCGCCGGTCGACGAGGTGCTGTGGGCCAAACGCGTCATCGAAGAGATGGGCGACGGGTCCGGCGCCGTGATGATCGACGGGAAGATGCAGGACGATGCGACGTACAAGCAGTGCCAGGTCATGGTCGGTCTAGCAAAAAAGCTGGCCGAAAAGGACGCCGAGCTGAAGCGGGCCTATCGGTTTTAGGGAGCACCCGTGACGACCGAGCATCGACCTCGCCGAAGCGTGCTGTACATGCCGGGTAAGAACGCCCGCGCCCTAGAAAAGAGCCGAAGCCTTCCGGCCGATGCGCTGATTTTCGATCTCGAAGACGCCGTGGCGCCGGAGTCGAAGCTCATGGCCCGAAAGCAGGTCATCGACGCCGTGAGCGCGGGAGGCTACGGCAAGCGCGAGATCTTCATTCGCGTCAACGGCTTGAATACGCCTTGGGGCTACGATGATTTGGTCGCCGCCGCCCAGGCCGGTCCCGACGCGGTCCTTCTTCCCAAGGTCGAAAGCGCCGAGATGGTTCGCCAAGCCGAGACCGTGTTGGAATCGCACGGCGCGCCTTCGGTGATGGCGATTTGGTGCATGATGGAAACCCCGCGCGGCACGCTGCACGCCGAGGAGATCGCGGACGCGAGTCCGAGGCTCGGCGGCCTCGTGATGGGCACGTCGGATCTCGCGAAAGATCTTCAGGCGCAGCACACGGCGATGCGTTTACCGCTGATCACGTCGCTCGGCCTCTGCATGCTGGCTGCCCGCGCCGCGCGCATCGCGATCCTCGACGGGGTGTTTTTGGATTTGAACGATCACGAAGGGTTCGTGGACTCGTGCCGGCAGGGCGCCGAGCTCGGTTTCGACGGCAAAACGCTCATTCACCCAAAGCAGCTCGAAGCCGCCAACGAGATCTTTGCACCTTCCGAAGAGGAGCTCCGGCTTTCCCAGCGCATCATCGATGCCTACGCCGCGGCCGAGGCCGAAGGGAAGGGCGTCGTCGTGGTAGACGGCAAGCTCATCGAGCGATTGCACGTCGATCACGCCGAGCGGGTGGTCGCGCTCGCCAAGGCGATCGGGGCGTAGACGCCGCCGAAAAGAGGCGGTAGGCTCCCCGCTCTCCCATGCGATTTTACGAATTCGAAGCGAAGCGGCTCCTCCAAAAGCACCGGATTCCACTGGTGAAAAGCGAGGTAGCTCAAACGGCCGACGATGCGGCGAAGATCGCGTCCGACATCGGCGCGCCGGTGATTTTGAAGGCCCAGGCGATCGCGCCTGGCCTCGCGGCGGCGTCTACACGGCGCGCGTCGAGCCCCGACGAGGCCAAGGCCGCGGCGGCAGAGCTGCTGTCGATCGACGATGGCGGCCGAAAGCCCAAGGGCATGCTGGTCGAGGCACGGCCGACGGGCGAGGCGGTGTACAGCCTGAGCTTCACCTACGACGGCACCACCAAGCGGCCCGTGATCGCAGCCGCCGACATGGCCGGAAAGATCGACGACCTCGGCGACTCGCACCCCGACCGCATCGTGCGGCGGCACTTCTCGGCGCTCTATCCGTTTTCGGACTACATCGCCAAAGAGCTCGCCAAATCCCTTTCCCTCGGCGGCAACGACCTCAAGCGCATGACCCGAATCGTGTCGGGGCTCGCGCGGCTCTTCCTCAAGTATGATCTCGCCGATCTCGACATCACGTCGATGGTCAAGATCGGGGACGGCGATTTCGTCGTGCTCGACGTCGAGGCGGATCTCGAGATCGAAGCGCGGCACCGGCAGCGGCCGATGCTCGACGAGCTCGGCTTCGCCAAAGACGACCTTCGGCAGGTTCGGGAGCCGACCGAGTTCGAGCTCGAGGGCGCGCGCATCGATGCGGAGGACCCGCGCGGGATCATCAGCCCCATCGCGGAGTTCGACGGCAACATCGGATTGGTGATCGGCGCCGGTGGCGGCTCGCTGACCTTGACCGACGCGGTGCGGAAGCACGGTGGCCGTCCGGCCAACTATGCGGCGATCGGAGGCAACCCGAGTGTCGACAAAGCTCGGCGGCTCACCAAGCTGGTGCTCAGCAAGCCCGGCGTCGACAAGATCGCAGTCATGTCCAACGTGGTTTCGAACACTAGGGCCGACCTCGTTGCGCGCGGGGTCATCAAAGGCATTACCGAGCTCGGCTTCGAGCCCAAGGACAAGATCCTGATCTTCCGGGTGCCCGGTGCTTGGGAGGCCGACGCGGCCAAGATCCTCGACAAGTACGGGGTCGAGTACTGCGACCGCACGGTGTCGATCAGCGAGGCGGCCCGCCGAGCCGTGGAAAAGGTCGGGTGAAGCCATGGCTGTCATCGTTCACGAAGATTTCCAGTTCATCGTTCAGGGCATCACGGGGCGCGAGGCGCTCAACTTCACGCGTGAGTGTCTGCAGTACGGCTCCAAGATCATCGGCGGGGTCACGCCAGGCAAGGGCGGTCGCGAGGTCTACGGCGTGCCGGTGTACGATACCGTTCGCGAGATCACCGAAAAGGAGCGCGTCGACGGGACGGTCATCACCGTGCCCCTCGCCTTTGCGCCGGACGCTGCGTACGAGGCGATTGACGCCGGCATCAAGGAGATCATCATCATCACCGAGGGCATTCCGCGCAAAGACGCCTCGGCGGTGGTCGAATATGCGGAGCTTCACGGCGCTCGCCTGATCGGCCCCAACTGCCTCGGCATCATCGTGCCCGACGTGTGCCGATTCGGGAGCCTCGGCGGTCCGGCGGTCGACTGCCGCAAGGCGTTCAAGCCCGGGGTCGTCGGGGTGATGTCGCGTTCAGGCGGTATGACCACCGAGATCTGCAACGCGCTCACGCTTTCGGGACTCGGGGTCAGCACGGCGATTTCGATCGGCGGCGATCCGGTGATCGGCTCGACCTATGCCGACCTGATCCCACTTTTCGAGGCCGACGAGGACACCAAAGCCGTCGTCGTCTACTCCGAGCCCGGCGGTACCGCGGAGGCCGAGCTTGCGCGTTGGATGAAGGACAACGACAGCCGCCTGCCGATCGTAGCTTTCGTCGCAGGCCGCTTCATGGACGAAATGCCCGGCATGAGCTTCGGGCACGCCGGCACGGTCGTGAACAAAAAGGTCGACTCACCCGCCGACAAGATGCGCCGGATGCGCGAGGCGGGGATCTCGGTCGCCGAAGAGATCGGCGACATCCCGGACCTGGTGCGGCAAGGCATCGGAAACTGAGGACAGAGGAGCGATCATGGCCATGTTCATACGCATCGACGTCGACGCAAATACCGTTGAAAAGACCCCCGGCCTCGCCGAAAAGCTCGTCGAGGTGTGCCCCGTCAAGATCTTCAAGCTCGGCGCGTCTCCCAACGCCGTCGAAGTCGTCGAAGCCAACGTCGACGAATGCACCCTCTGCGACCTCTGCATGCAAGCCACCGACGCCGTCAAAGTCGTCAAGCTCTACTAGGGAGGTAGGAGGTCGCGATGAACAAGCCGGTTTGTGTCGTCATTGGAATCGGGCCGAAGAACGGCCGCGCGTTTTCAGAAAGGTTCGCGAAGGAGGGTTACGCGGTGGCGCTGCTGTCGCGCTCGACCGACTACTCGGGGCCCCTCGCCGAAAAGCTCGGCGGCAAGGCGTACGCCTGTGACGTCACCGACCCCGACGCAATCAAGCGCGCATTCTCTGAGGTGCGCAAGGATCTCGGCGACGTCGAGGTGCTCCTTTACAACGCCGGCTCGGGGCAGTTTGGCACCTTCGACGAGGTGCCCGACGCCGAGTTCGAAAAAGGCTGGCAGATCAACGTGCGCGGGCTCCTCCAAAGCACGCGCGAAATCGTCGGGCCGATGCGTGAGAAGGGGCGTGGCACCATCATCGTGACCGGCGCCACCGCCTCCCTGCGGGGCAAGCCCTTCACGGCTGCCTTTGCGTCTGCGAAGGCCGCCCAGCGAAGCCTCGCCCAGTCGTTTGCGCGCCAGCTTGGTCCCGAGGGGATTCACGTCGCGCTGGTCATCGTGGACGGCGGCATCGGCACCGACGAGCTGACCGGCGAGGAGGGCAACCAGCTCCGCCCGAGCGACATTGCCGAGACGGTCTATCACCTCGCGACCCAGCCGAAGTCCGCCTGGACGTTCGAAGTCGACGTCCGTCCCTTCAAGGAAGACTGGTAGCGATAGCTCGCAGCCGCTGCGCTTTCCTGCCGATTTCTAGCCCTTGAGGGCCGGGGGCTTGCACGATCCCGCTTTCGGGCTAATCGGCGGGGGCCCAACGACCCGCGGGCGCGAGCGACCGATGAAAGACCTCAGTAAATACCGAAACATCGGCATCTTTGCCCACGTCGACGCGGGGAAGACGACCACCACCGAGCGCATACTCAAGCTCACCGGCAAGATCCACAAGATCGGCGAGGTCCACGACGGGGCGGCCACCACCGACTTCATGGAGCAAGAGCAGGAGCGTGGCATCACCATCCAGTCCGCCGCGACGACTTGTTTTTGGGACGGGCACCAGCTCAACATCATCGACACGCCGGGCCACGTCGACTTCACGATCGAGGTCTACCGCTCGCTCAAAGTGCTCGACGGCGGGGTGGGGGTCTTTTGCGGCTCCGGGGGCGTAGAGCCGCAGTCGGAAACCAACTGGCGGTACGCGAACGACTCCAAGGTCGCGCGGCTCATCTTCATCAACACGCTCGACCGCCTCGGCGCGGACTTTTACCGCGTCGTCGAGCAGATCAAGAACGACCTCGCTGCGAAGCCCCTCGTGATGGTGCTCCCGATTGGCACCGAGGCGGATTTCGTCGGCGTCGTCGACTTACTGACCCGTAAAGCGTACGTCTGGGACGACTCCGGCCTGCCCGAAAACTTCGAGGTGCAAGAAGTCCCCGAGGACATGAAGGAGCTGGTCGACAAGTATCGCTTCGAGCTGATCGAGACCGCCGTCGAGCAGGACGACGATGCGATGGAGCAGTACCTCGAAGGCGACGAGCCCGACATCGATACGATCAAAAAGTGCATTCGGAAAGGCACGCGCGAGCTCGCGTTCTTCCCGACGTACTGCGGCTCCGCGTTCAAGAACAAGGGCATCCAGCAGGTACTCGACGCGGTGGTCGACTACCTGCCCGACCCGACCGAGGTGCCGCCCCAGCCCGAGATCGATCTCGAAGGCCACGAGACGGGCGAGCATGCGATCGTCGACCCCGACCGGCCGGTGCGCGCGCTTGCCTTCAAGATCATGGAGGACCGCTTCGGTGCGCTGACCTTCACGCGCATCTACTCCGGGACGATTAAAAAGGGCGACACGCTCGTCAATACGTTCACCGGCAAAAACGAGCGCATCGGACGCATGGTCGAGATGCACGCCGACGACCGCACCATCGTCGACACCGCGCAAGCGGGCGACATCGTCGCCATGGTCGGCCTCAAGGACGTGCGCACCGGTCACACGCTCGCCGACCAGAAGAACCCGGCAACGCTCGAGCCGATGGTGTTTCCCGATCCGGTGATCTCGATTGCGGTCGGCACCAAAGACAAGGCCAACAGCGAGAAGCTCAGCACGGCGCTCGGCAAGATGGTCGCCGAAGACCCGTCGTTTCACGTCGAGGTCGACCAGGAGTCCGGTGAAACCATTCTCAAGGGCATGGGCGAGCTCCACCTCGACATCAAGGTCGACATCCTCCGGCGGAGCCACGGCGTCGAGGTCGAGGTCGGTGCGCCCCAGGTCGCCTATCGCGAGACGGTCACCAAAGCGATCTCCGACAGCTACACCCACAAGAAGCAGACTGGCGGCTCTGGTCAGTTTGCGAAGATCGACTACTCGATCGAGCCTGCCGAGCCGGGTGAGGGCTTCATCTTCGAGTCCAAGATCACCGGCGGCAACGTTCCGAAGGAGTTCATCCCGGCGGTCGAAAAGGGCTTCAAGCTGATGATGGAGGAAGGCCCGCTCTGCGGCTATCCGCTCCTCGACTTCAAAGTCTCGCTCGACGACGGCGCCTTCCATGCGGTCGACTCCTCTCAGATGGCCTTTGAAACCGCAGCCAAAGCGGCGTTTCGCCAGAGCATGCCCAAGGCCGGGCCGCAGCTCCTCGAGCCGATCATGAAAGTCGACGTCTTCGTGCCGGACGCGAACGTCGGCGACGTCATCGGCGACCTCAACCGGCGCCGCGGCATCGTCAATGCCCAGGAAAAGGGCGTCACCAACGTGCGCATCAAGGCCGATGTTCCGCTCAGTGAAATGTTCGGCTACATCGGGGACCTCCGGTCCGCTACCTCGGGCCGGGGCCAGTTCTCGATGGAGTTCAAGAACTACATGCCGGTGCCGCGCAACATCCTCGAAAAGGTGCAGGCCGAGGTCGCCGAGCGGAAAGAAAAGAAGAAGTAGTCTTTTCTTTTTCGATTCGCGGGGGCACCATCGCGAGGGTCATGGCTCGTTTCATTTCGATCTCGGCGATTTGCTTCGTGCTGATCGCGGCATGCAAGAAGGAGAAAGACACCGTGCCCGAGGAGCCGACCGTCAGTGAGCCGGACATCCGCGGTGAAGAGGTGTCCTACGAGGCCGGCGGCGCCTCGCTCAAAGGCTACATGGCCTGGGACGCCAACCAACGAGGCCCGCGACCCGGCGTGCTCGTCGTGCACGAATGGTGGGGCCACAACGACTACGTGCGCCGGCGGGCACGCATGCTCGCCGAAGAGGGCTACGCGGCGCTTGCGCTCGACATGTACGGGGCGGGGAAGCTGGCGCAGCATCCAGAGGATGCACAGAAATTCATGAACGAGGCGATCGGCAGCGCCGACGTCGCAAAGGCGCGCTTCATGGCCGCCTACGAGCTGCTCAAGGAGCACGAGGTGACCGATCCGAGCCAAATCGCCGCGATCGGATACTGCTTCGGCGGCGGCGTCGTGCTGCAAATGGCGCGAGCCGGCGTCGACCTAGATGGTGTCGCGAGCTTTCATGGAAGCCTCGGAGCACAGGGCGGGCCTGCCGCGCCCGGCGCCGTGAAAGCCAAGGTGCTCGTGCTCCATGGCGGCGACGATCCGTTGATCCCGAAAGAGCAGGTTGCGGCCTTCAAGAAGGAGATGGACGCGGCCGGCGTCGACTACACCTTCATCGAGTACCCGGGGGCAAAGCACGCCTTCACAAACCCCGCCGCCACCGAAGGCGGGAAGAAGTTTGGCATGCCGATCGCCTACGACGAAAACGCGGACAAACAGAGCTGGGCCGAGCTTCAGAAGTTCCTCGACGGCCTATTCCGGGACTCCTGACGCAAGATCAGTAGCGAAAGGCGTACTCCAGCCACAGCGCATGCTCTGGGTTGGGGACGCGCGCGCGGGTCGACGCACGGTCGTCCAGGAAGACCCGAAAGTCGTACCGGGCTCTGACGTGGTCACGGGTGCGCGTCGTGACGGCGTACTCGACGAGGGCCCAGAGGGACTGCGGAGGGTGACCGCCATTCGCGACGCCCTCGATGTCGTAGCGGACGCGAAGCCGAATGCGGAGCCGCTCGACGGGCCTAGCGGTCAGGTTCACGACGGCGGCAATGTCCCCACGGGGCCGCGCCGCGGCGACAGACGCAGCCCAGCGGTGCAGAACCTGTGCGACGAGGTCGAGGCGCGAAGTGGGCGCGTAGCCGAGCTGGGTCGCCACGGTGAGGCGCTGGCCGCCGCCGCCGCGGTGCTCCGCCCAGAGCGCCCACCGCCACGATTGCGCGAGCTCCAGATCGGTCCGTGCGAAAACCAAACCTCGAAAGACGCCTGAGGAGTGCCTCCGCCACACGTCGCCGATCGCCCGAAGCCCGACGCGCGGGCCGAGAGATGCCGTCGCTCGCACCCGAAGCCCCGCTTCGTCGCGGGCTCGCAGCCCGTCGAGCTCATCGGGCGCGGACACCGGTCGCGCGTACGGGTTGGCAAACGCCGTGCCGAAGTAGCGAAGAGAGACGTCGATCTCCGCGGCGGCGAGCGCGGTCACGCTTCGCAGGACGGCTCCGAAGCCGCCGCCCGCGTCGCCGTCGAAGCTCTTGGCGACCTCGACAAACAGATCCTGCGCGCCGAATCCGACGGCGGCTTCGAGCCCCACCGCGCCAAACGGGCCGCCGATGGGCCGGCGCGCCGATTCCTGAAAGTCGAGCGCGGCGCCTCGAACGAGCCACCTCGGAGCGGCGCCGTAGCCGGTGACGCCGAGATGCATCCGCGCATTCCAGAAGTAGCTCGTGTGGGCGCCGCCGAGCCCCTCCGCGAATACCGCAGGCAGCGCCGCCCGGCTT
>JBFGKE010000039.1:0-35298 GCA_041576815.1 Polyangiales bacterium | reverse complement strand
GGTGCCGTGGGCGGGACGGGTGGCATCGCGGGAGCCGGGGGGTACAGGTGGCGCTGGCGGCAGAGCCGCGGGCGGCATGCCCAAATGCAAAACCGTGTAGGATTGCGACGACAAGAACGAATGTACGTCTTGGACCTCACCGACGACATCCTGGACGGCATTCACTGGCACATCGACGAGGGGCCCCGAGTTATTATTCAGCAAGGACAGGACGTTCCCCCGGTACATCGACAGCTACAAACGGCCGGCCCGCGAAGTGCAGCGCGCGCTCGGCCTCCGCGAGCTCACCCACCATGCCCTTGGTCGCCACTCGGTCGCCAGCCAGGCGGTCACCCACGGGCACTCCATCAAGGCCGTGTAAGCGCAGCTGGGGCATCGATCCGAGCAAAGCACGCACATGTACGCGCATCTTGGGTCGGGAGCGCAGCGGCGTTTAGTCGAGTCGTTGCGGCCCGTTGCGCCACCGCATGGCACCCTCACGGCACCGAACACAAAGAAGGGCACTCAGCGCGAAGACTAAGTGCCCAACATCGTTGGTTGCGGGGGCCAGATTTGAACTGACGACCTTCGGGTTATGAGCCCGACGAGCTACCAAACTGCTCCACCCCGCGGCCTCTTTATAGTCATGGGGTTTGACTTGTCAAAACGAGGCCAGGGGCTAGATTTTTGTGATGATTTCGGGTGGTTTCGGACCTCTGAGGTGGCTGTCGATCGGGCTCTTCGTCGTGGCGTTTGGCTGCGAGGGGGAGGCGCCCGCGAAGAGCGGCTCGAACGGGCCGCCGCCTGCGCGCGTGTGGGTCGGCGAGGTGCGGGCGGGAAGCATCGAGGCGCAGTGGTCCTTTCTCGGGGACGTGACTGCGCTGCAGCGGGCGCGGCTTGCGTCGGGTGCATCCGGGGAGGTGCGACGTGTGCTGGTGCGCGTTGGCGACCGAGTGAAGGCGGGAGATCTGTTGGTCGAGGTGGACCCGTCGCTTGCCACGGCGAGGGTGCGCGCTGCCGCAGCTTCCAAGACCGCGGGCACCGCCGAGCTCGAGCGAGCGCAGCGTGATGCCGAGCGATTGACCGGCGCCGGGCCCGACATCGCTGCGGCTGCCGAGATCGAGCAGGCGACCTCGGAGCGAAAGCGAGCCGCCGCCGAGCGAAAACGTCTCCGCGCGGCCGAAGCCGAAGCGCGCGTGGCGCTTGGACGGCACCGCGTGAAGGCCCCCTTTGACGGGGTCGTCGCAAGCCGCAACGTCGACCCGGGTGACTGGGTCGATCCCGGCATCGAGGTGATCGAGCTCGTCGACGATCGCGGGGTCGAAGTGCTGGCGTCGGTGCCGCCCGAGGTGTCGCGCTATCTTTCCGTGGGCGACAAGGCCAGTCTTCAACGAAAGGGGCAACGCGTCCCTGCCACCATTCAGGGCATCGTGCCCGCGCTCGATACCGAGTCGCGCACGGTTCGTCTCCGCTTGGTGCCCGACGAGCCGACGACCTGGCTCTTGCCGGGCGCTGCGGTCGACGTCCTCATCACGGTGGAGCGCAGCGAGGAAGGCGCGCTCGTCGTGTCCCGCGATGCGTTGGTCTATGGCATCGCAAAGATTCAAGTGGTGAAGTCGGCGGATGGGAAAGCCGAGCCGGTCCCGGTCGACATCCTGGCGCGCGGGCGCGACGAGGTGCTCATTCGAAGCGAAGGGCTTGAGGCGGGAGACACGGTGGTGACGCGCGGCAACGAGCGACTGTTCCCAGGGCAACCTCTCATCGTGCTGGAAGAGTGACGGCCCATGCCCGATGACGCGCCCCGGCACGACGAGCAGCCCACCGGGCTTTCGTGGCTCGCGATTCAGCGTCCGATCTCGGTCATCGTGGGCATCGTGCTCGTCGTGCTGTTCGGCGCGCTCTCGGTCATCGACCTTCCGATTCAGCTCACGCCCGACATCGCGACGCCGACGATCAGCGTGAACACCACCTGGCCGGGCGCGGCACCCGTGGAAATCGAAACCGAGATCCTCGAGCAGCAAGAAGAAGTGCTCAAGAACGTGCAGGGTCTCACGCGGATGGAGTCGCAGGCGAGCATGGACAGCGGGAGCATCACGCTGGAGTTCGAGGTCGACACCGACCTCGAAGAGGCGCTCGTGCGGGTGACCAACAAGCTCAGTCAGGTCGCGAGCTATCCGGACGCGGTGCGCGAGCCGGTGGTGCAGACCGCCAACAGCGCGGGCCCGCCGATTGCGGTCATTGCGATTCGCGATCCGCAGAAGGGCAGCGTCGCGGCGTATCGCACATGGGTCGAAGACGAGATTTTACCCGAGATCGACCGCATCCCCGGCGTCGCCGGCATCTTCTTCATCGGCGGGCAGGACACCGAGGTGCACGTGTTGTTCGACGCGCAGGCGCTTGCGGCGCGTGGGCTTTCCGTGGCGGGCGTCGCGGACAGGGTACGGAGCGAGCTTCGCGATCTTTCGGGTGGGGACGTCACCCTCGGCAAGCGTCGCTATCTCGTGCGCACCGAAATCGCGCCCAAGACGCCGAGCGCGCTCGAAGAGGTGGTGCTTGGCGCCAGCAGCGACGGCACGCCGATCCTGCTTGGCGATGTGGCCACGGTGAAGCTCGCCCTTCGGAAGCCCTCGGGCGTGGCCATCGTGCAGGACCGGCCCGCCATGGTGATGCTGCTTTCACGGGAGGCGGGCACCAACGTCCTCGAGGTCACGCAAGAGATCCACCAGGTGGTCGACCGGCTGCAGGAAGAGCGGTTCAGCCGAGAGGGACTGAAAATCGAAATCCTCGCCGACCAGGTCGAGTACATCCAGGGCGCGCTCGACCTGGTGCAGCAGAACCTGCTGCTCGGGGCGACGCTCGCGATCATCGTGTTGTTTCTGTTCCTGCGCACGTTTGGTGCGTCGGCGGTCGTGAGCATCGCGATTCCGACCTGCGCGTTTGCGACGGCGCTCGGGATGCAGGCGCTCGGGCGCACCATCAACGTCGTGTCGCTGGCCGGCATCACGTTTGCGATTGGCATGGTGGTCGACAACTCGATCGTGGCGCTCGAAAGTATCGACACGTGGCGTACGCGCGCGCCGACCACGGAGCTCGCCGCGTATCGCGGGATTCGCGAGGTGTGGGGCGCGCTGATCGCGTCGACGGCCACCACGGTCGCGGTGTTCATTCCCATCGTCCTTTGGGAAGGCGAGGTCGGGGAGCTCTTGCGGGACGTGGCGGTGGCGATCGCGCTGGCCGTGTCGGTGTCGCTCGTGGTGTCCGTGCTCGTGATTCCAAGCCTCGCGGCGCGCCTTCTTTCGCAGGGGAAGACGCTCGACGTCGGGGGCCTCACCGATTGGGGTCGACGCTTCCGAGCGCGGGTCACCGAGCAGGTGCGCTGGCTTTGCAGCTCGACGCGGCGCGCCGGGGCCGTGCTGGCGATCGCGATCGTGGGGTCTCTGCTCGTGGCGTGGGCGCTTCTGCCGCCGATGGAATACCTGCCGACCGGCAACCGCAACTTGGTGTTTGGAATTCTCATTCCGCCGCCCGGGTACTCGATCGAGGAGCTCGAGAGCATCGGCAACCGTCTGCAGCGACAGATGGCGCAGTACACGGGGAAGGAAACCGACGGCGAGGCGAACATCCGGCGAAGCTTCTTCGTCGGCAGCCCGGACCGGGTGTTTGCCGGTGCCGTGGCCGAAAACAAAGAAGACGTCGGGC
The DNA here is from genome assembly GCA_041576815.1 of Polyangiales bacterium. Taxonomy (GTDB): domain Bacteria; phylum Myxococcota_A; class Polyangia; order Polyangiales; family Houyiibacteriaceae; genus SG8-38. Next base: position 31,620 of record JBFGKE010000039.1, on the reverse strand, counting down.
GCATGCTCGATCTTTTGCGGCGGGTGCAGTCGAAGATCCCCGGCATGATCTCGTTTGCCACGCAGGCATCGCTCTTTGGACGGACCATCGGCGGCGGGCGCGTCGTCGAGATCGACATTCAGGGCTCGGACCTGCCGACGCTCACGAACGTCGGCGGCCGGCTCTTTGGAGACTTGCGGGGCGCACTTCCCGGCGCGCAGATCCGGCCCGTGCCGAGCCTCGATCCCGGTGCGCCCGAGCTTCACGTGGTGCCCAAGCGCAAAGAAGCCGCGCAGCTTCAAATGGGCGGCGCCGAGCTCGGGCTCGTTGTCGATGCCCTGATCGACGGGGCCATCATCGGCGAGTACACGCCGGTGGGGCAGCCGAAGCTGGACGTGGTGATGCGCGCCGTCACCGACGACCAGCAGCTCTTGCCCGATGCGGCCGCCTTGCTTTCGGCGCCCGTGGCGACGCCGTCGGGGCGCACGGTCCCGCTCGGCGCGCTGGCCGACATCGAAGAGCGCCTCGGACCGTCGGTCATTCGACACCTCGAACGGCGCCGCGCGATCACCCTCAACGTGTCGCCGTCCGAAGATCTCGCGCTCGAAGAGGCGATCGGGATCATCCGCGATGACGTGATCGGCGCCTTGGAAGCGGAGGGCGCGATTCCGGCCGGCGTCGAGCTCGGGCTGAGCGGCGCCGCCGGGAAGCTCGAGGTGGCGCAAAAGCAGTTCGGCAACATCTTGCTGCTGGCCGTCATCATTTGCTTTTTGCTGATCGCGGCGCTGTTCGAGGACTTCGTCTCGCCGATCGCGGTGCTGGTGAGCGTGCCGTTGGCCGCGGCAGGAGGCGCCGGCGGGCTTTGGCTGGTGAATGCGTTGCTCGGGAAGCAGCCGCTCGATTTGATGACGGCGCTTGGGTTTTTGATTTTGATCGGCGTCGTCGTGAACAACGCCATTCTCGTCGTCGATGGGTCGCTCACGCGCCTTCGCGCGGGCTCGACGCTTCGTGAAGCGGTGCCGCTCGCGGTCGAGGCGCGCGTTCGTCCGATCTTCATGACGACGGCGACGTCTCTTGCCGGGTTGCTGCCGATGGTCATCTTCTCGGGCTCGGGCTCCGAGCTCTACCGCGGCGTCGGGGCGATCGTGCTCGGGGGTTTGTTGCTCGCCACGGTGCTCACCCTGTTCGTGGTGCCGAGCGCGTTCACGCTCCTTTGGCGGCTCCGCGGGCACGTCGATACGGATTCAAGTAGTTCTTCTTGAGCTTTTGCAGCTCGTCGCGGTTGAGCTCGCGATACTCGCTTGGCCGCAAGCCGTCGATGCTGATGCCCGCAAACGATTGCCGGGCGAGGCGCATGACACGGTGGCCGATCGCGTCGCCCATTCGGTGAATCTGGCGGTTCTTGCCTTCGGTGAGGGTGATCTGCACCCAGGTGTGGTTGCGCTCTTCCCGGAGCACGAACGCTTCGGCGTTTTGGGTGCGATAGCCGTCGTCGAGCTTTACCCCGTTTCGAAGCGCATCGAGCTCCTCGACGTCGAGGTGGCCTTGAAACTTCACGGCGTACGTTTTGGGGACGCCGGAGCGGGGCCGAAGGAGCGAATCGATCATGTCGCCGTCGTTGGTGCACAGGAGCGCGCCGCTGGTGTGGTAGTCGAGGCGTCCGACGGGGACGACGCGCTCGGGAATGCGGCGGAGCAGCTCGCCGATCGTCGCCCTGCCCTCCGGGTCGTCGAGGGTCGTGACCATCTCGCGCGGCTTGTGGACGAGGTAGTAGACCGGCTTTTCGGCGACCAGACGCTTGCCGTCGACCTCGACGCGGTCCTTGTGTGGATCGACCTTGGTGCCGAGCTCAGTGACGATGCGGCCGTTGACGCGGACGCGGCCGGCGCGGATGAGGTCCTCGGAGGCGCGGCGGGAGGCGACGCCGGCGCGGGCTAGGACTTTTTGCAGGCGTTCCACATTGGGAACGTAGCGCGAATTATATAGGGGACAGTCCCCTTTTTTTCGGGGACGCGGGGTGTGACGCGGGGTGTCGTTCCGAAAAAAGGGGACAGTCCCTCTTTTCCCACCGTGCGTCTACTGGCTGGCGGAGTCGTCGGTGGTGTTTTGGTTCGCTAGGGCGGAGTTGCGGAGGCGTTCTTCGTCTCGGTCCCAGCGGTCGACTTTGCCGTCGCCGTCGACGTCGGTGCCGATGCGGACGGTGCGGCCGTCCGCGTAGTACTCCCAGCGGTCCGGCTTCCAGGTCTCGGTGTTGCTGCGGTTCGTCATGTCGCGCTCGGCGCGCACGGGCTGGCCGCCTTCATAGAAGATCTTGGTGTCGATCATGCCGTTGCCGCTGGTGTCCATCTCTTGCAGGCTGATGCGCCCGTTGGTGAACTGGGTGATTTCGTCGATGCGGCCGTCGAAATCGCGGTCGGCTTCCTCGCGCATCGGGCGGCCCTCGTCGGTGTAGAGCCGTACGATGTCCTTGCGGCCGTCGCCGTTCAAATCGGCTTCACGGCAGACCAACACCAGGCGCGCGAGGCTGCCCTCCCCCATGGTCTTGAAGAGCTTGCGCACGTCGGGCGTGGTGTCGCCCGAGGTATCGTATTCGCTGACTTCGTAGCCCGGCCCATCCGGACGGCACCGGCCCGCATCGGCGGTTTCGCCGCCGCTCGTCGTTTCGCCCTGCCCCGCACCGGGGCTCGTGACCGGCGTCGGGTCGTTGGACCCGCACCCCACCAGGGCGACGCCCACCATCCATACCACAAGTCGTTTCATAGCTGGCTCCCCCGGGCATCCAACGTCGCGACGCCCCCGACGAACAACGAAGCCACCTCCGCCTGCGCACCGCTTTCGCATCGAAGCGCATCGTCCGCAGCGCCAATGCTCTGAAGCGGCATATCCTGGCTGCGGTCGGGCTGACCATCCCCGTTGTCGTCGTATCGCGTCAGGACGAGCTTGCCGCCCTGAAACGTATCCCACTTCTCGACGCGACCGTCGTTGTTGTCGTCGTACCGAGCCTCGGTGATCAACCCCTGCTCGTATGCTTCCCACACGTCCACGCGGCCGTCGCGCTGCCGGTCCCGCTCGGACCGGGTCACCCAGCCGTCGCTGCACCACAGCCAGGTATCAATCCTGTTATCGAAATCCGTGTCGAGCTCTTTGCGCACCAGCTTGCCGCCCTCGTAGAAGGTGAGCTGGTCCAGGCGGCCGTCGAAATCGAAGTCGTGCCGCTCCTGCGCCACGGTCGCCCCGTCGGCCTCGTAAAAACGCTCTACGTCGATTTTTCCGTCGAAGTTCATGTCGGCTTTGGTGCAATAACGACGCCCGTTCTGCTGCACGTGTTCAATGTCGGGTCGACCATCCTCGTTGACGTCGGTCGACGCGACGCTGCTCCCCTTGCATTCGGCCGCCGAAGACTTGGACCCCCCAGGCACGGTTCCCTTGGACCCTGTGGCGCACCCCAGCGCAGGCAGGCACGCCGCGACGGCGAGCGACACCAGCACGTGCGCGAAATTACTCGTGTTTGCGCTCACTTTTAGGGCCCCCAGAGGATCGTTGCCCGTCTAAGATAGGGTCGATCCGGGGGCTGGCGCAAGTCTTCGACTGGTTGGATTGACAATATATATGGTGCCATGTAGTTTCATGCCACGGCTGAGGTCCGAATGGCGCGCAAGAAGATCTCGACGACGGTCTACATCACCCCGGAGCAGAACGAGCGACTGAAGCTCCTCCACGAACGCACCAAGGTGCCGGTGGCGGTGTACATCCGTGAGGGCATCGATCTGGTGCTGGATCGGCATCAAGACGAGTTGCCGGGGCAGATGACCCTGGAGGCCACGCCGACGAAAAAGAAGGGTTAACGGCGGCGCGTTGCTGTGAGGGGGGCGCAACGCTAGACAGGTCGCACGTTGGCGCAGGATCTCCAGCACATCCGCAATTTCAGCATCATCGCGCACATCGATCACGGCAAGAGCACCCTTGCCGACCGATTTCTCGAGGTCACGGGGGCGGTGTCCGCGCGGGAGCAAAAGGCGCAGCTGCTCGACCGGATGGATCTCGAGCAAGAGCGTGGGATTACCATCAAGGCGCAGGGGGTGCGCCTGCCCTATGACGCCGAAGACGGGCAGACGTATCAACTGAACCTCATCGATACGCCGGGGCACGTGGATTTCAGCTACGAGGTGTCGCGGTCGCTGGCGGCGTGCGACGGGGCGCTGCTGGTGGTCGACGCGACGCAGGGGGTCGAGGCGCAGACGCTCGCCAACGTGTATCTGGCGGTGGAAAACGACCTCGAGATCATTCCGGTCTTCAACAAGGTCGATTTGCCGAGCGCGGACGTGGACCGGGTGCGGCAGGAGGTCGAGGACGTGGTGGGGCTCGACTGCTCGCACCTCTTGGCTTGCAGCGCGAAGACGGGGGAAGGCGTGCGCGAGATTCTCGAGGCCGTGGTGAAGTACGTGCCGCCGCCGGTCACCGAGGACATCGGAACGCTGCGCGCGTTGATTTTCGACAGCTGGTACGACAGCTATCGTGGGGCGGTGTGCATGGTGCGCATCAAGGACGGGACCGTGCGTAGGGGCGACAAAGTGCGGTTGATGGCAACGGGGGCGGAGTACGAGGTGACCGAGCTGGGCGTGTATACGCCGTTTCAGCAGGAGCTCGACGAGCTCGGGCCAGGGGAAGTCGGCTATCTGGCGGCGAGCATCAAGTCGCTGCAGGACGCGAAGGTCGGCGACACGATCACGCTGGCGAGGAAGCCCGCCGAGCAGGCGCTCGCCGGCTTCAAGGAAGTGAAGCCGATGGTGTTCTGCGGGATCTTCCCGACCGACAGCGACCAGTACACGGAGCTTCGCGATGCGCTGGAGAAGCTGAACCTCAACGATGCGGCGTTCATGTTCGAGCCGGAGACCTCCGATGCGCTCGGGTTTGGTTTTCGATGCGGGTTCTTGGGGCTGCTGCACATGGAGATCGTCCAGGAGCGGCTCGAGCGCGAGTACAACATCGGGCTGATCACCACGGCGCCGAGCGTGGTCTACCGGGTGACCGACGGTGAGGGGACGGTGGAGATCGACAATCCGTCGCAGATCCCGGACGGGCGCATCACGGTCGAGGAGCCGTATTTCACGGTGTCGATTCACGTGCCGGCGGAGTTCGTGGGGGCGGTGATCAAGCTCTGCCAGGACCGGCGCGGAGAGCAGCAGGGCATTCAGTATGCGTCGACGGACCGCGTGATCATCACCTATTTGATGCCCCTCGCCGAGGTGTTGTTCGACTTCTTCGACAAGCTGAAGAGCGCGACCCGTGGCTACGCGTCGATGGACTACGAGCTGGCCGGGTATCGGGAAAACCCGCTCGTGCGGCTCGACATGCTCTTGAACGGCCAGAAGGTCGACGCCTTGAGCGCCGTCGTGCACAAAGACAAGGCGTACTACCTCGGGCGGGCGCTCGCGGCGAAGCTCAAGAAGATCGTCCCGCGGCAGCAGTACGAGGTGATCATCCAAGCGGCGATCGGCTCGAAGGTCATCTCCCGCGAAACCGTGCGCGCCCTCAGAAAGGACGTTACTGCCAAGTGCTACGGCGGCGACATCTCGAGAAAGCGCAAGCTCCTCGAAAAGCAGAAAGAGGGCAAGAAGCGCATGAAAGCCGTCGGCAGCGTCGACATCCCCCAAGACGCCTTCCACGCCATCCTCAAAGTCGACTCATGAAAAAGGGGACTGTCCCCTATATAATTTTGGAGGGCGGGGACCAAGGGCCTCACCTCAGTCTTCGAAGACGGTTTTCCAGTCGTTTTTGATCGATACGACCAGCCAGCCCGATTGGCTGGCGGCGTCGAGCGCCTTGTCGAGGCCGCCGACGGGGCTGTTGCGATCGTACGCGTACTCGCGCTCGGCATCGTCGTGATGCAGGAGCAGCCCCAGGCGGGGCCCGCTGCTTCCCAGCGTCGTCCACTGCAGCATCTCGAAGTCGCCATCGGAGTTGCCGAACGCCAGAATCGGCCGACGGCCGATGTGCTCGTGAATCGCGACGGGCTTGCCGCCTTGGTCGTCGATGAAGTCGAGCTGAGGAAGGCGCAAGAGAGACGGCTTCCCCCCCTGCACCTCGTATCGCGTCTCGATCGAGGTCCCGATGATGCGCTCGGGCGGAATCCCGTATACGTCCGGGGCGAAGCGTCGAAGGAACTCCACGCTGCCGGCCGACACGATGAACGTGGCGAAACCGTTGGCCTCGAGGTACCGCAGCAGCTCGATCTGAGGCTTGTACGAGAGCTCGGTGTACGGCTTTTCGAGGTCAGGATGGCGCGCGTCTCGCAGCCACTCCGTCGCGATCGTGTCGAAAAGCGTGGTGCTCATGCCGGTGTGCGAGGCCACGACGACGTCGGCCAATCCACGCGGACCGGCAGCCACGAGCGTATCGCGATCGCCTTCGAGCACGGCCTTGAAGGGCGGTTGGGTTTTCCACTCGGGGTGAACCTGCGCGAGGTCGCGGACCCTCTGCAGCGCGAATGCCATCTCCGCGTAGAGCGGCTGTTCGACCCAGAGGGTGCCGTCGTTGTCGAAGGTGGCGACGCGATCGGCCGGCTCGACGAACGCGGGATCGTCGGGGTCGGTCACGCCGCGGACGAACTCGACGATCCGCGCTTTGGTGGCCGTGTCGTTCCAGGAAGGGAGCGGATCGACGGCCTCCGCGGCCTCGACCGTCGTGGGCTCCCTCGCCTCCGGTTTTTGCGAGCTTGCACAGCTCGACAGCAACGCGAAGGCCGCAGCCGCGGCAACCCTTCCCATCCCATGCATGGCGCGAACTCTAGGAGTGCCCCCCGCACGAGTCCAGGCCCACCAATTCATATAGGGGACAGTCCCCTTTAAAAGGGTCGCCCGGTCGTTTGGAGGGGGGAGACACGACCGGGCGGGGAACAGCCGGTGGACTCATGGGGGGGATTCCGCCGGCGGAGCTTGCTTGTGGAGGGGAGGACGAAGCGTCCTCTTGTATTAAAATTTAGAGAAACCCGCCGCGCGCGTCAATGGCGCCACGGTGCATCAGCTCACAGTTCTGTTCGAAAACAGGTGCCAAGCGACGGCGCCCGCCGCACTGCCCACGAGGTCGGCAATCACGTCGCCAAGCTCGGGCGAGCGGCCTGGGACCATCGCCTGGTGAATCTCGTCGGAGAGGCCGAACAGAAACGAGATGAACACGGCAAAGCTCAACGTGCGCCAAGCCGAGGCCGCAGACCAAGAGCGTACCGCCGCTGCCGCGCACAGCCAGCCGAGCACCGCGTACTCCACGAAGTGAATGCCTTTGTCGCGGAACGGAAGGTGGCGCGCACCCGGCACCTCCACCTCGAACGACGAGATCGCGAAGATCAACGCCATGTAGAGGAGCGCGAACCGCCACGGCCGAAGGCGCCCCCACCACGAGTCGCTCGTCGCGCCGGCCGTCAGGCTGCGCCTCCCGCATCGAGCACCGAGAGGCGCTTGCGCGGACCGCCGACCGCCCCCCGCGGGGCTCCCTCCATCACCCCGGACAAGCTGTGACGAAAGGCCTCGTCGACGGTCACCCGCACCAGCTCCCCGGTTGGATCGTGCCCATCCGGCGCGACGAGATGCACGATCTCGTTCCGCTCGCTTCGGCCCGAATAGCGCCCGCTGTCGCCTGGGGAACGCCCCTCGACCAACACCTCCAGCGGCTCCCCGATCAACGACCGGAGATGCGCCTGCTGCTGCGTCTCGACCAGAGAAAACAATCGCGAAAGCCGCTCGTCCTTCACGTCCTCCGGCACCTCACCGCCGAGCTTGAGGGCCGGGGTGTACGGCCGAGGCGAGTATTTGAAGCCAAACGCCGCGACGAACCCCACCCTGCGCACGAGCGCGAGCGTCTGCTCGAAATCCGCTTCGGTCTCACCGGGAAAACCCACGATGAAATCCGTCGAGAGCGTGAGCCCCGGCCGCGCCCGCTTGAGCGCATCGGTTCGAGCGACGTAGTCCTCGGCGGTATACCGGCGCGCCATACGCCGAAGCAGCACATCGGAGCCCGACTGCACCGGCAAATGCACGTGCGCCGGAAGCACGCCGAGGTCCGCGTGGGCGTCGACCAGCGCAGGCGTCACGTGCCGCGGGTGCGGCGAGGTGTAGCGGAGGCGAGCGAGCCGGGGAACCTCGCTGGCGATTCGCCGAAGCAGCGCGGGAAACGCCGAAGTCGACGCCGCCATCTTCGAGGGGGTCTGCATGGCGGCCGTCCAGTCGCCCGGCTCGTGCCAAGAGTTGACAGTCTGTCCGAGCAGCGTGATCTCGCGGACCCCGCCTTCCACCAGGTCGGCAATCTCTCCGAGGATCTCGTCGGCGGGCCGGTACCGCTCGGCACCACGGGTGTACGGAACGATGCAAAACGTGCAGCGCTCGTCACATCCCTTCATCACGGTCACGTACGCCGTCACTTCAGGACGATCGCGATGCGGCTTCGCGCGGAGGAACTGCGGATCGTCCATGTCGAACACCGTCCGCGTGATCGGCGGGCTGCCCTGCTCGACGTTTTGAATCAACTCGGGAAGCTCCGGAATGTTGTCGGGCCCGAGCACGATGTCGATGAACGGCGCCTTGCGCAGCAAGCGTTCTCCCTCCTGCTGCGCCACGCATCCCGCCACCGCGAGCACGGTGTCGCGATTCGCCTCCTTGAACGGCCGAAACGTGCCGAGCAGGCTCATCAGCTTGTGCTCCGCCTTGTCCCGAACGCTGCAGGTATTGACCACGAGCAGGTCGGCGAGCGCGGGCTCGGTCGCCTCGCGATAGCCGTTCGCGCGCAGAACCTCCTCGATCCGGCGCGAGTCGTGGACATTCATCTGGCAACCGAAGGTCTGGACGAAGAAGTGTTTCATGGCCGGCGTGGCGCTAGCTGTAGCAGCCGAGGCCTCAGGCCGCCAAACGGCCGAAATCACGCTGTTCGCTAGCTCAATTGGGCCCCGACGCGCTACAAGCCGTAGGTACATGGCTCGCCGGCGATGCATCTGCCTCCTGCTCGTTCTGGCGAGCGGCTGTAAGACGATTCCCGAGGATGCGTACGGCGTCGATCGGATCCGTTTCAGCGGCATGGAGGAGCTCGACCCCGAGGCCCTGCGTGCCTGCCTGGCCACCGAAGAGCGCGACCGGGTCACGATCTCGTTCGGCACCAGCGGCGACCGCGCATGCGGGGTACCGCCGTTCGATGGCCGCCGGGCGTCCTTCGACCTCTGGAAGAAGCTCCGCAAAGGGTGGCCGACCCTGGATTCAGCGGTGTTCGACCGCGACGTCCAGCGGATCGAGCGATGGTACCAGGCGCGCGGCTACTACGACGCTGCGGTGGTCAGCACCGAGTTCGATCCTCCTTCCGCGGCGCGAGATGACCGCATCGTCGTGCCCGAGGGCGGAGAGGCACCCTGCGAGCGCGAAAGCGAGGACGAAGGCTGCAAAGTACGTATCGCCATCGAGGTCGAGGAAGGCACCCCCGTTCGGGTCGAGTCGATCAAGATGACGGGCCACGAAGCCTGGGAGGACGCCAAGCGCAGCCGAGTCGAAAGCGCCGTCGAGCTGAGCGTCGGCGCGCCCTTCGACGAGGCGATCTACGACCGTAGCAAGCGCGCGATCCTTCGTGAGCTGCGAGACGCCAGCTACGCGTGCGGCAGGGTCTCGGGAAGGGTCGAGATCGATCGCGACGCCAAAGAGGCATTCGTGGAGATCTACGTCGACGGTGGACCCGCGAGCGCGATTGGAAACGTCACCGTCACGGGCAACCGCGACCTTCCGGCCGATACGATTCTCGCGGTCGCCGACTTGCAGAAAGGCGAGGCCTACAGCGCCCGGATCCTCGCGGCGGCCCAGCGTGCCGTGTACGCGCTCGGTGCTCTTGCCTCGGTCAACGTAACCTCGACCCCACGGCGCGACGAGAACGAAGAGTGCACGGGCATCGTCGACGTCGACATTGCCGTCGAGCCTGGCCGGGAGATCCGCTGGGGTATCGGCGCCGGCATTCAAAGCGGTCAGATCGCGACGCTCACGCTGCAGGCCGACACGCGGATCTCCGACGTCCACCTCTTTGGCTTGTTCGAGCACCGAAACTTCATCGGTGGATTTCGCAGGCTCCGCATCGAGGACCGGCCGAAGATCGTTGCCCGCGACCCGTTCTTCCGATTTGGCCGGGGCTTCATCTTCGGCAACGAGCTCCGCATCGGTTATCGGCGGCCCGCCTTCATCGAGCCGCGCACCACGGCCTCGATCGAATTCCGGCACGACTGGGGCCCCGACCCCTTCGAGCTCTTCCGCCGGCACGACCTTCAGATTCGCGGAACCCTTTCGCGCCCGTTCTACGAGGGGCGGCTCCTCCTGGTAGCCGGCCTGAACTACGATGCCTACATCACGGTCGACAACGATCCGAGATTCCCTTCGAGCTACCAGGTCGTGTTCGTCGATCAGACCGTGGTGGTCGACCTTCGTGACGACTCGCGCAGCCCGCGAGCTGGCTTTTTCTTTCAGGTCCAAAGCCAACAGTCGCCCGCAAAGCTCAAGCGTTCTTGGCAGTACGTTCGGGTCGCCCCCGAGGTCCGCGGCTACGCGCCGCTGCCGCTCTCGTCGACGCTCGCGTTTCGCTTCGGCATCGGCGCGATGTTCCTCTTCTCACGCGACCGCAGCCGCCTCGATCTGGTCGGTCAGGAGCTCGGACCGCAGAACTACCGTCTCCGCTCCGGTGGCCCCACGACGCATCGGGGCTTTTTCGGCGGCTTTCTCGGCGACCCCGGAAGCGTCGATTCTCTCAACCGCGAAGGCTTCGACGCGCGAAACGATGGCGGGCTGCGCAAGTGGGAAGCTGGCGTCGAATGGCGAGTCCCCATCACCCCGGCGTTTACCACGGCGATGTTCATGGATTTCGGTGACGTCAACCGCGGGCGGGACTTCCGATTCAACTACATTCGCGCGGCGGCTGGCTTCGGCTTCCGCTACCGAACGCCAGTGGGTCCGATCCGTCTCGACTTCGGCTTTTTGATTCCTGGTTGGCAAGTCGTCGGGGGTGAAGCACCTCCGAATGCGTTCAACATCTTTCGCTTCATTCGAGGCGGCGTGCCCGGCGCCGTTCAATTCACGATTGGCGAGGCCTTCTGATGCGATGGCTCAATCGCCTCTTGGGTTGGTTTCTCGGCTGGCCGCTCATCGCGCTCGTTTCGGTGATTGCAAGCGCCCTGTTTCACCTCGATACGGGTCTCGGGCGTAAGCTCGGTCGCGACATGCTCAACGAGTTCGTGTCGGGTGAGATGGACGGCACTCTGCAGGCTGGCTACATCACCCAGCTCCGACTCTGGCGCACGGTCGTCAAGGATACGTTCGTCATCGACCCCGACGGAAACACGATCATCTATGGAGAGACGGTCGAGCTCGGCATCGACCCGATCGCCGCGCTTCGTGGCAAGCTGCGCTTCTACTACGCCCATCTCACCAACGGGTGGGTCGACCTCATCGACGACGGCGAAGGCGCGCCGACGTTTCTCGCTGCATTCGATCCGGCCGACGACACCCCGCTCGACATCGCGGGAGGCGAGACGCCGTTCCACGCCATCGTGGACGACGTGGACCTTCGCAATCTCGAAGTGACCGGCGAGCTGCTCGGGCTGAAGGGCATTCGCGTGGTCGATCTTCACGCAAAAGGCCGAATGGAGTTCAACTGGATCACCGACATCGAGCTCTGGTCCGCCAACGGCCGAATGGTGAGCCCGTTCCCCTTCGAAGCGAAAATCGAAAACATCGTGGGCAGTGTGCACACCGACGAGCGCGGCGCGCAGGTCACGGCGGAGGCGAGCCGTGGAGACGAGCACATGACCGCCGAGCTGGTCTACCGGCCGCAAGGCAAAGACAGCGCACCGGAGGACCCGTGGGATCTCGATCTGTTCGTGCGGGTCGAGCCCGTCAGCGCCGAGACCCTCCACGACGTCGGATTCGAGTGGGCCGAATCGCTTCAGGGCAACGCAACGGGCTGGGTCCGCCTCTGGGGGCCCGAGGAGGACTATCAACTCCAGGCTGACCTCCAGACCAACGGCGGCCGCGCACGAATCAAGGGCGAGCTCCCCGACGTCGGCGCAACCCGCATCGAAATCGCAAGCGACCGCTTGAAGCTCGCCGAGGTGATCCAAGGGGTGCCCGAGGTGGAAGTCGGCGGCCGAATCGCGCTTGCGACCGATCCGGGCGACGAAGAGATCCTGCACGTCGAGCTGGAAACCGAGGGATTCGAATACGAGGAGTTCTTCATCCCACCGCTTGCCGCCAAGATTCGCGCCCGAAACGACGGGCTCGACATCGAGTCGGTCAACACCACGTACGCCGGGGGCGACCTGGCCCTCCATGGGCGCGTGCAATACGCCGGCGTCACGGAGATCAATGCCCGAGGCTACGTGCCCCAAGTGAGCGCGGACCCGAACTTCCAGCGCTACGCTCCTGGCGTCCAGGGCAGCGCAGAGTTCAATCTTCGGATCCGGCAGTCGGTCCGTGCTGGCTTCGAGACCCAGGGCGTGGTCCGGTTCGATCGTTTCGACTACGGGGCCGTCCGTGCACGTTTCTTGATCCTGGAGGGGCGGATCTGGGGAGACCCGACGAAGCCGAAGGTCGACCTCGAGCTGAACGGTGCAGCGGTGCGAGTCGCCGGATATCCGATTGGGAATGGCAAGGCGCTTCTACGAGGCGGGCCCGACGAGTATACGGCGAACGGCGCGTTCGTTGCGGGCGGGGGGCGGAGGGCAGAGTTCCTCGCCCGCATCGAAGCCAACGAGGGCGTCTATCGCTTGGACGTGGATACCATCGAGCTCACGGTTGGCGAGCTGTCCTGGCGGGGCTCGGTCAACAACCTCCAGCTCGACGTGGACGAAGGGATTTCGTTCGATCGAATCCTGATGGGGAACGGCCCGCAACGGCTCGTTGCGCAAGGTGTATGGAAGTTCGACGGTCCCGACGACATCCGTGCGGATCTCGAGAACTTCGACCTCGCGGTGTTGAAGATCCTCTACCCGGAGGATGCGCCCGACTTCGAAGGCGGGGTCGACCTGCACTTCGAGTTTCGCGGTGATCTCGACAAGGAACCCACGATCGTCGCGGAAGGCACGCTCACGGATGCCCAGCTCTGGGACATCTCGCCGGTCGACGCGGCGTATCTCATCCACTTCGATGATGGGCTCCTCGACGCTGACGCCCAGGTGAACCTCGGCGGGCGCGGCAACTTCACGCTGAGCACGACGGGCCACATCGAGCCCGTTCCGGGAGGGGCCGTCGCGGCGCTGCGCGAGGGGGTCTATGAAACGACGTTGAGCACCGGTTCGATGGACTTGACGCTTCTCGAGCTATTCCTCGGCGACGACATGCCGGACGTGACGGGCTCCGCGGACGCCCGAATCGAGTTCTCGGGACCGATCGACGCGCCGGCGTTCCAGGGCAATGTGCGGATTCCCGATCTGACGATCGGGAATTGGGGGCCAGTGCGCCTCGCCTCGAAATTCCGGTACGAGTACGGCGCCCTGCTGGCCCAGGTTCGAATGGCGGACGACCAGGCTGACCTGATCGAAGGCGAAGGCAGTCTCCTCGTCGACCTCGTGCATTTGGTGCGCAGACCAAACGAGGCGATTGAAGCGCTGGCGACGTCCCCGTGGCGCCTTTCGGTCCGGGTGCCGCCCCGGCGCGTGAGCGCGTTTCCCGAAAAGGTCGTGAAAGACCTGATTCCAGACCCCGACCGCTTGCGCCTGGGCGCGAGCCTCACTCTCGCTGGTGGCGCCTTCAAGACGCGCGGCGAGTTCCTTGCGAGCATCGATTGGCTGAGCGACTCATCGGAAGGTCTGTGCGGCAGCGAGGCCGACCCGCGCGCCACGGTGCGGGCCACGCTGGACGAAGGGACCACCCAGCTCACGATGGACGGCGTAGTCGGCGACACCAAGGTGCTCAACCTCGAGGCATCGGCGGTGACTCCAATCGACGATTGGCTGAGAGCCGCCGAGATCCCCGCATGGCCGGTCACGCAGGTGAGCGCCGATTTCTATGATGCCCCCACGGAGAATCTACCCTACCTATGCCGTTTTGCGGCCGGGATCCTCACCGCACAGCTGCGGGGCGTGGACTTGTTCAGCGACAATCCAAAGCTCTCGTTTTCGATGGAGTCCGACGAGCTCCGCGCACGGCGTCTCGAGCCCGCCCGGCACACGGGCATGGTCAATACGATCGTCGAGACGCCCCCGGCGCAGAATCGCATCACCGGCTCTTACGCGGATGGTGTCGGCGAGCTCACGCTCGACATGAATTGGTGGAACGGCGGCGCAACGACGGTCGCCGCGCGCGTTCCACTCGTCTGGGACCGCCAAAACCCGGTGCCGGTGCTCGCGAAAAAGGGCGATTTGAGCGGGCGTGCGGATTTCGATCGGATGCCACTTCAGGCCGTGCTGGCGTGGATGGCCGGTGCAGTCAACGTCGAGGGCATTCTCGCAGGCAGCGTGACCGCGCAGGGTCGTATCCAGGACCCACGCTTCGTCGGCAGCGTAGAGCTGACCGAAGGCCGAGTCGATCTTCGGACCGTGGGACAGACGCTCGAAGACGTGAGCGGCCGTGCGATCTTCGATGAAGACGGGGTCGCGATCAGCGACCTGAAGGCCACCGATACCGGAGGGTCCGCCCTGGTCAACGGGCGGGTCGGGTTCCGGAAGCTCAAGCTCAACAAGGTCGATGTGGTGGCGCGAGCGCGGGACTTTCCACTACGGCAGGAGGGTTCGATCATCGCTCGTTTGGGAGGCAGGGCACGAATGATCGCGACCTTCGAGGACGAGAGCCTCGAGGGCGAAATCCGGCTCGGGAAGCTCGAAGTCGACATTCCAGAGAGCTCGGCGACCCCGCAGGACCTCGCGCCGCACCCCGAGGTCTTCCTGGTTGGCGAGACCTACGAGCCGGCACAGTCCGAAGCGCCCTACCCGGTCCGCATGAAAGTTCGCTCGGACGACTTGGTGATCATTCGGAGCCGCGACCAGAACTTCTATGTCGAGGCGAGTGCAAAGCTCGAAACACAAATCGCCGAGGAGTTCCTGGTCGATGGTTCGGTCACTTTGCAGCGCGGGAACTTCCAAGTCTTCGGTAAGCGCTTCGAGATTCGCTCCGGCAGCATGGTGTTCGACGGAGATCCGGAGATGGACGCCAAGGTCGACATGGTCGCACGGCATTCCCTTCGTGGGAGCAACGACACGGTGACCGTCGTCGTATCGGGGCGGCTGAGTGACCCGACCATCGAGTTCAAGTCGAGCATTCCCACCACCAGCGAAGCGCAGGTCATTGCCCTGCTGGTGACGGGAAGCACGAGGCAGCAGCGCGGCGTGAACACGTCGACCGCGCAGGCCTCGCAGGAGACCGCGAACTTTCTCACCGGAGTCGCCGCCGGGCTCTTCTCCGCGTCGCTTCAGTCGCAGTTTGGCGGGCTCGCGCCGACGTTTGGGGTCACGCAAGGACAGGGGCTCGCCGACGACGCTGCGGGCGACACGGCGGTCCAGGTCGGATTCAACGTCAACAGCGTGCTTCCCGACAATATCCCTATCCGCGGCCTTTACGTGGAAGGACAGTTCGTCGCGCGCAGGGCGGAAGGCGGACCGAACACGACCGCACAGGCGCAGCGTCCGGGTTTCTTGATCGAGGCCCTTTGGCCACTAAACTTCGTGACCACAGGCACGTTTGCCCCGCCGGCAAACTGGAGCCTCGACATCACCTGGGAGCCTTGAACCATGAACCGAAAGCTATTCGGGACCGACGGAATCCGCGGCCTCGCCAATCGCGGCGACATGTCGCCCGAAATCGCATTTCGAATCGGCGCAGCGATCGCCTACCAGGCGAGCCGGCGCGTCTCTCACGTGCCTCGAATCGTGGTCGGGAAGGACACGCGGTTGTCCGGGTACTTGTTCGAAACCGCGGTGGCATCGGGGGTGTGCGCGCTCGGTGGGGAGGTCTTGCTCTCGGGCCCTCTGCCCACGCCCGCCATTGCCCACCTGACGACGAGCATGCGCGCGGATGCAGGGGTGGTGATCAGCGCTTCTCACAACCCCTACCAGGACAACGGCATCAAGATCTTCGGGCCCGACGGGTTCAAGCTCCCCGACGCGATCGAGCACGAGATCGAAGCTTTGATCTTCGGCGACGAGCTCGACAAGAAGCGTCCGACCCGAACTCGAGTCGGCCGCGCCGAGCGTCTCGACGACGCGCCAGGGCGATACGTCGCCTTCGTGAAGGCGTCGTTCCCGGACGAGCTCACGCTCGAGGGCGTGAAGATCGTGGTCGATGCGGCGCATGGGGCAGCCTACCGCACGGCCCCGCTCGTGTTTTCGGAGCTCGGGGCGGACACCCACCCCATTGGTGTCCGACCCAATGGCAAGAACATCAATCAAAAGGTCGGCGCCCTTCACCCCGACGCCTGCGCCCGCGAGGTACGGAAACGAGGCGCTGATCTCGGCATCGCACTCGATGGGGACGCCGACCGCATCATCATGATCGACGAGAAGGGCAATCAGATCGACGGCGACGCGATCATGGCGCTTTGTGCGACGCGAATGCTCCGGGCGAAGCGGCTGCGGCGCCGAACCCTCGTCGCGACCGTCATGAGCAACCTCGGCCTGGAACGGGCACTCGAGAACGACAACGGCAAGCTCCTGCGCTGCAAGGTCGGCGATCGCTACGTCGTCGACACGATGCGAAAGCGGGGCCTGAACTTTGGCGGCGAGCAGTCCGGCCATTTGATTTTCCTCGACCACGCGACGACCGGCGACGGTCTCGTCGCAGCCATGCAGGTGCTGGCGATCCTGCTTCGCGAAGGCCGGCCGCTTTCGGAGCTTGCCGCGGAAGCCATGGATCGGGTGCCCCAAGTGCTGGTCAACGTCACCCTGCCCGGCCGCCGCCCGCTCAAAGAGCTTCCGAAAACCACCCATGCCATCGCAGCCGCCGAAAAGGCGCTTGGCAAGGACGGGCGTGTGCTCGTGCGGTGGAGCGGCACGGAGCCCAAGCTCCGCGTCATGATCGAAGGCCCGAAGCACGACCGCATCACCGCCATGGCCAACGACATCGCAGCGGAGGCCAAACGCGAAATCAAGCTCGCGCGCTAGTCCTCAGTCGCGGGCTCGCCGAGAAGCACGGTGACGGCCGCCGGCTTGATCTCGAGGACGTCGATGTCGTCGGGTAGGCCGCGGAGCTCGACCGGCACGACCGCCTGTCCTTTGTTGGTCGGCGTGTCGCTGAGGTTGACGATCGCAAGCACGGATGCGGGATCCACCTGGTCGACGATGGCTTCCGGCCCGCGTATGCGCGCGGTGACCGCACGAGGACGCAGGGCGCGAGGGAGAACACCCTCGGCATCGACGCGCAGGGGCGACAGAACGCGCTCCCTCATCTTCGGCTGAACCCGCAGGGTGACGAGCACGGTTTGCGCTTCGAAGGTCGTATTTGCGGGCGCGCCGACTAGCGGAACCTCGCGTTGAACGACCCCCTCCTTGAGCTCACTCACGTCGACCTCCATCGAGCGCACGGTACGCATGGAGTTGACCACGTCGCGCGGCCCGTCGACCTCGATCGTCTCCGGAAAGACCTCCGGCTCACTCGCCCATTCGAGCCCCGGCGCGAGCTTGCCGTCGATGGACACCTCGACAGGGAGCTCCCGCGTCGCGCGTGGAACCCACTTGAACACGAGCGAGGGCGGGACGACCTGCATCACCGACACCCCGGTTGGCATGTCGAACATTTCCTTTTCGAAGTAGTAGCGGGACTCCTCTTTGGTATTCAGCGTCACGTCGACCGGGGGGAGATTCTCCTGACGGATCGCGTTGAGGCGGGCGCGGCTGCCTTTGAGCCGCACGCGGACCCTGTCCGGGATCTCCGTCACGAGAATCATGTCTTCCGCGTCAGGGGGCGGCTGCACCACGACGCCGATATACACGTTGCGCTCCATGTCCTCGGCGCCGTGCACGAGCGAGAACATCAAGATCGCAATTCCGACCGCGCTGGCTTTGAGCCCCAGGTTCTCGGTAAGGAAGAGCCGAATCGAATTGAGGATATCGACGAAGCTCACGACGTTTTCTCGACCTTTTTCACGGTGATGACCGCGTCCGGGTTCTGTGGGCGGCCCGACTCGGCCGGAACGGCGGTACGACGATCGCCACCCTTCCGCCGGCTGGGCTTGGGTGCGTAAAACAGTCCGTAGAGCGCGTCACGCAACGACGCCACGTCGAGATTTCGAACGATGTTGCCGTCGAAGCAGAGCGAAATCGCCCCCCGCTCCTCGCTGACCACGACGACCACCGCGTCGGTCTCTTCCGTGATGCCCAGCCCTGCGCGGTGCCGCGCACCGAGGGAACGATCGCCCCCCGCGGACCCCGCCATCGGCAAGAACACGCCGGCCTGCCAAATGCGGCCCTCCCGGATCACGACGGCTCCGTCGTGCATGGGGTTCTCGAAGCTCGGCACGAAAATGCTGTGAAGGAGCTCTTTGCTGACCGCGGCATCGACTTCGGTGCCTCGCTCGATGAACTCGTCGAGCGCTGCCGTGCGCTCGAAGGCGATGAGGGCACCGATGCGTTTTTGCGCAAGCGTCCCTGCGGCCTTGATCGCCTCTTCGATCGTTTGAGTTTCCTTGGCCGTGCGTTGACCCCGCAGAAGCGGCCGCCTCCCCATCCGTGCGAGCGCGCGGCGGATATCCGACTGAAAAATGATGACGACAATCACCGCGAGATATGCGAGCACCGAGTCGAGAATGGTCGTCACGGTCACCAGTCCGACGCGTCGCGCAAAGAGGTAGCCGACGAACACGAGACAGAGGCCGATCGCGACTTGCATGGCGCGGGTGCCGCGCAGGATCACGAGCGCCCAGTAAATGAGCACCGCGACCAACCCGATGTCGAGGCAATCCTGAAGCACTTCCCACGGATTGCGCTGGAAGAAACCGACGAGGCCATCGCTCATGTCGGTCAGCAAGCTGGTGAGCACCTCGATCATGAGACGCTCACTTCGCCTGAGCGTATCGCTTGTGTGATCCGAACGACCTGGCGCATCGCGTGGACGTCATGGACGCGGATCGCATCGACGCCGGCGGCCACGCAGGCCACGACCGCGGCGGCCGTCCCGCCCAGTCGATCTTCGGGCGCGGGCCTTTCGCCGTCGCGATTCGGCGCGAGCTCGGCGATGAAAGATTTCCGCGAAGGGCCCACAAGTACACGGTATCCGGTCTTTCGGAAACGCCCAAGAGAACTTAGCAGCGCGACCGACTGTCGTGCGGTCTTGGCAAAGCCGAGGCCGGGATCGAGCCAGACGGACGCCTTCGCGACGCCGGCTCGCTCCACGCGGTCGGCGGCTTCCTGTAGCTCCCTCAGCACTTCGCCGACGACATCCCGGTAGTCGGTGTGGGGTGCACGTACCTCGCCGCGGCCCCGCGTGTGCATGACGACGTACTCCGCCCCCGCGTCCGCGGCGACTTCCGCCAGGCCTGGATTCTCCCCGCAGCGCACATCATTGACGATACTCGCGCCGGCGCGCAGAGCCGCCGCCGCGACCTCCGGCTTGACCGTATCGATGGAAACCCGTGCGCCGAGCTCCCCGACGAGCGCCTCGACCACCGGGAGGACCCGGGCGATCTCGTCGCTTGCCGCCACCTGCGCAAAGCCCTCGCCGTACGCTCGACCCGCCGGCCTCGACGACTCGCCGCCCACGTCGAGCACATCGGCGCCCTCCTCGACCAGCCGCTGCCCGTGGGCGATCGCCGCCTTGGGGTCGAGATACCGTCCGCCATCGCTGAACGAATCTGGCGTCACGTTGATGACGCCCCACAGCTCGGGCATCGGGACCTCCGTCAACTACCCGGCGCTCGGGACCTCACGCGGACGGGGCTGGAAGATCGCGCCCTTTCGCTTTTCTTCGTTTTCGCGGCGCTTCTCCGCGTAGGTCGGGACGCTGACCACCACCGGGGGTGGAAGGTCCTTGCCGCTCATGATCGCCTCGATCTCCTCGCGGCCGAGAGTCTCGCGCTCGAGCAGCGCCTCAGCGATGGCGTCGAGCTTGTCGCGGTGCTGCTCGATCACCTGCTTCGCTCGGTCGTACTGCGCGTTGATGATGCGCCGGACCTCATCGTCGATTTCTTTGGCGGTCTGCTCGGAATAGTCCTTGTGGTAGGTCTGCCCGAGGAAGCCTGAATCTTCTTTTTCGACGTAGGAAAGCGGGCCGAGATTGGTGCTCATGCCCCACTCCGTGACCATCGACCGGGCGAGCTGGGTCGCCTTCTTGAAGTCGTCTGCCGCGCCGGTGGTGAGCTGGCCGAAGACCACCTCCTCCGCGAGCCTCCCTCCGAGGGCCATGGCGATGCGGTCACGCACCCACTCGGCGCTGTAGCTCTGGCGGTCCTCTTCGGGCAGGGCCATCGTGAGGCCGAGCGCGGGGCCTCGCGGAATGATGGTGACCTTGTGAATCGGGTCGTGGTTCGGAAGCATCCACGCCACCAGCGTGTGGCCCGCCTCGTGCCAGGCCGTGGTCTTACGCTCGTGCTCGCTGATGACCATCGACCGGCGCTCCGAGCCCATCATGACCTTGTCTTTGGCCATCTCGAAATCGGCCATGGACACGACGTCCTTGTCCTGACGTGCGGCGAGAAGCGCAGCCTCGTTGACGAGGTTTTCGAGGTCGGCGCCCGAAAAGCCGGGGGTGCCGCGCGCGATGATGTCGAGCTGCACGTCGTCGCCGAGCGGCACCCGGCGGGTGTGCACGGCAAGGATGCCCTGACGGCCGTTCAAGTCGGGGCGCGGCACGATGATGCGGCGGTCGAATCGACCGGGTCGAAGAATGGCCGGGTCGAGAACGTCGGGGCGGTTGGTCGCCGCGATGATGATGACGCCTTCACTCGACTCGAAGCCATCCATTTCGACGAGGAGCTGATTGAGCGTCTGCTCGCGCTCGTCGTGACCCCCACCGAGGCCCGAGCCGCGGTGACGTCCGACGGCGTCGATCTCGTCGATGAAGATGATGCAGGGCGCGTGCTTCTTGCCCTGCTCGAAGAGATCGCGAACGCGCGAGGCGCCGACGCCGACGAACATCTCGACGAAGTCCGAGCCGGAAATACTGAAGAACGGCACGCCGGCCTCGCCCGCGATCGCCCGCGCGAGAAGCGTCTTGCCGGTGCCAGGAGCGCCCATCAGGAGCACGCCCTTTGGGATTCTCCCGCCGAGGCGCTGGAACTTTTTCGGGTCCTTGAGGAAGGCGATGATCTCTTCGCAGTCGTCCTTGGCCTCGTCGATGCCGGCGACGTCTTTGAAGGTCACCTTGTTTTGCGACTCGTTCAGCAGCCGGGCCCGCGATTTGCCAAAGCTCATCGCTTTGCCGCCCGAAGCCTGAAGCTGGCGCATGAAGAAGAGGAGGATGCCGACGAGGAAGATCATCGGGAGCCAGGTGACGAGGATGCTCGTCCAGAGGCTGTTTTGATCCTCCGGCAGATACTCGACGCTCACCTCGTTTTCGAGCAACTGTTGGTTGATCTGCTCGCCCATGATCCCAACGGTCACCTTCTCGTTACGCGCGCCGCGCGGCCCTGGGCGTGCGCTTTCGTCAGCTGACTTGAGCCAATAGGTGTACTCGCCGCTGTTTTCCTGCGGACGGATTTTCACCTTTTGCACCTTGCCTTCGGTGACGTCGGTGACGAACTCGCTGAAAGGCACGCTTCGGGGCTGTTCCTCGCGGGCGACGAAATTGAAGATCACGATGCACATCAAGATCACGAGGACCCAGAAGAGCAGTGTTTTTTGGCTTTGCTTCATACGGTAAGGTCGATTCCAGGTGAGGGCGCAACTTGATAGACGGACTGCGCGCCTCCTCTATTTGTGAGGCCGCCAAGCCCGCTTGGCAACCTCCGCAACCGCTCAGGAACGATTGCTGCGTGTTCTTCGATGCTCATGGTGTTCCAACGAAAGCCCACCGCCATGCCGGCAGACCGCCCACCCCGATCCTAGCAGCACCTCGCCCTGACCCGTAAGAAGTCGATCCGCCGAGACGAGATGGCTGCGATGCAGGGTTAAGCCCGTCTCCCGAGCGATCCACCGCCGCAGCCACCGGACTCGGAGCGGCGGGGGGAGCGGTGAGATCTCGTCGATCGACACGGTGCGCTGCCCTCGCGGCGGTGGCTCCGGGAGCTGCGTATCGAGGTAGGCGTCCACCGCTGCCGCCTCGTCACCAAGCGCGCAAAGGTGCTCGACGACTCGCGGGTCTTCGGCTGCGAGCACTGGCAGCACCTCTTCGCGAATCCGCACACGCTCGAAGGTGCGCTGGTGATTGGACGGATCGCGGATGAACGGCAGCGCGTGAGAGACGCAGTGCGCCTCCACCTCGCTCCGGCGGCTATCGATCAGAGGCCGGATGATGCCGTCGGCGCGCTGTGCTGCGATCCCGGCCAAGCCCCGAAGCCCTGCGCCACGAAGCACGCGGGCTAGCACGGTCTCGGCCTGGTCATCTTGGGTGTGACCGACGGCGATCCGGCCCGCACCGTGGGCGGCGGCGATGTCGAGAAGGGTGCCGTAACGTACCTCGCGGGCGGTCGCCTGGAGCGAGGCGCTGGGCGCCGGCACCTCGACGCGCGCCGAATGAAATGGCAGCCCCAGGCTCTTCGAAAACGCGTGCACCTGCTCGACCTCCTGCCGGGACTCGGGCCTGAGCCCGTGATCGATCGATGCCACGGAAAGCGTCACCCCGAGCTCGTTTCGAAGACGATGCAGGACGTGCAGGAGCGCCGTGGAGTCGGGGCCTCCCGAGCACGCGACCAACACGTGGTCGCCACGCGACACGAGCCCGCGCTCGCGCAGCGTTCGCCGAACTTTCGCGACGAGCATCTTGGAACGCTAGAACACGCCCGAGGCGAGGGAAAGGCGCACCTCGGTTCGGTCTCGGAGGCCACCCATCCGCAAGGTTTCGGCGCTCTCGGTCGCTCGGCCGGAGAACGACATCCCCGGCATGGCCACGCGCAAACCCGAGCGCGACCTCCGCAGGAGCCCCGGGCCCGCTTCCACGGTCTCGAACGCCCGCTGCTCTTTTTCGGTCCGGAGTTGAAGTTGCGGCGTCGGCTCCCACCGTTCTTGCCGCTCCTTCCGCACGCCTCGCACGGTGACGAGAATTGCGGGGATCACGCCCGCGAGCCCGACGGTGAGCGCGGCCACGGAGCCCTTGTCATGGCCGGGCTTGTCGAGCGCGAAGTAGCCGGCGAGCGCGCCGCCGGTCGCGCCGACGATGGGGAAGACGCTCAGCGCCCAAGCGTTGTTCAGCCCGGACAGAGACGGAATGATGAGACCGAGCTCCGCACCGACCAGCCCGAGACCGATCGTGCCCTTTGGCGTGGCGCGAATGTCCGAAAAGACCTCGTCCTGCGCTTCAGCGATCGATGGCGCCGCCGACAGTGAAATCACTGCCACGAGCACAACTGCACATCCAAGTCGTTCCCAGCGCAACGCCCCCTCCACCTGTATCTTCGCTTACATTACACGGAGGCTGAAACGGCCGCAACCGCGCGAGTTTACGATGGGAATCATTCGGCTTGAAAAGGCGGAATCGCCGCCCAAGACTCGGGCGATGGAGGCGCGCGACTACCAGTCCCTGCGGGTCGAGCAAGCCGGGCACGTCGTCACCCTGACGTTCGATCGGCCCGAGAAAAAGAACCCTTTGAGCCAGGAAATGGTCAACGAGCTCCTCTGGGCGCTCGACGATGCGGAGGGCGATCCAGAGGTTCGGGCGATCGTGCTCACGGGCGCGGGCAACGCGTTCAGCGCTGGGGCCGACCTGAAGGGGATGACCGCCGAGCGCGGGAAGCTGGAGAAAAAGGGAGAGTTCGATGATCTCCTGCTCCGGTTCGACCAGCTGACCAAGCCGATCATCGCGAGAATCCCGGGCTACGTGCTGGGTGGCGCGATGGGGATCGTGGCGTGCTGCCACTTCGCGATCGCATGCGAGAGCGCGATCCTGGGAACACCGGAAATCAAACGGGGTCTCTTTCCCATGATGATCACGGCAGTCCTTCGCCGCGTCGTACCCTCGCGCCAGCTCCTGAGGCTCATGCTGCTCGGGGAGAAAATCACGGCAGCCCAGGCCAAAGACATCGGGCTCGTCACCGAGGTCGTGTCCGACGATCAGCTCGACGCGCGCGTCGCGGAGCTGGCGAGCCAGCTCGCCAAGCAGTCCCCCACGGCGATGCGGATGGGGCTTGCCGCGTTCAACGCCCAGCGCGACATGTCGGTCGAAGAAGCCTTGCCCTACCTCCGCGAGCAGCTCTATGCGCTCTTGAGCAGCGAGGACGCCAAGGAAGGCCTCGCCGCGTTCTTCGAGAAGCGCGAGCCTCGATGGACGGGCCGCTAAGAAAAAACGTCTTTCACCAACAGCTCGACCGACCGTCCGCCGACCCAATGGTCGGGCTGAAGCTCACCGACGAGTCGGAGGCTCTCGCGGCCCTCGATGCGTGAGAACAGGCCTGGGGCAAAGGCTCGAATGTCCTCTTGGCCGACACGCAGGACCAGTCGTGCATGGGCCTGGTCCTCTCCGACGCCGGTGGCCTCGACGACGTGGGCGTCCACCAAGAAGGTCGGCGCGGGATAGCCCTCGCCGAAAGGGCCGATGCGTGAAAGGTCTTCGACGCTGGGCACCCGGAACGGACCGCTGAGCGCGATGTCGACCTCGATGGGCGGAGCATCGCCGGGCGCGTCGCACTGGCTGGCATCGGCAAACGACGCGCGGAGCTGGTCGAGACGGCGCTTTTCGAGCGTGAGACCGGCGGCAGCGCGATGACCGCCCCATCGATCAAGCGACGGCGCGCACGCTGCGAGCGCTTGGTACACGTCCACGCCTGGGATCGTTCGTGCGCTCCCGTGGCCCTGCTCGCCGTCGAACGCGATCGCGACCGCGGGGACCCCGAACGTGTCGACGAGGCGCGCAGCGACGATGCCGACGACGCCCCGGTGCCAGTCGTCGCTCGCAGCGACGACGCCTCGGCTGGGGCTCTCCCCGTAGAGCGCCCGGACCTGCGCGCAGGCTTCTTCGGTGGCCCGTTGGGTGAGTGCTTTGCGCGCGTCGTTGTGTGACTCGACTTCCTGAAGAAGGCTCCAAGCGTCGGTTTGGGTTTGGGCGCGGAGGAATCGAAGCGTGAGGTCGGCGGCACCTAGCCGGCCGGGGGCGTTCAGCCGCGGCGCGAATCGAAAAGCCACGTCGCGCGCCGTGAGATTCGCGGACTCCGGGATCTTCACCGCATGCCGAAGCGCAGCCAACGCCGGCCGCGCGCGCGGAGAGCCGAGCATTTTCAGCCCAGCGCGGACCAAGCGACGGTTGTCGCTGCGGAGCGGTGCGAGATCGGCGATCGTGCCCACTGCGACCAAATCGAGCCAGCGGCGCACGTCGAGGTCGGCCCGCATGTCCGCCCGCAGCGCGGCTCCGAGGGAGAACGCGAGCCCCGCGCTGCAAAGGCCCTTGAACGCGAAGCCGCAGTCGGGTCGGTGCGGATTGAGGAATGCAAAGGCAGGCAGCCGTTCTTCGGGCACCAGGTGGTGATCGACTACGACGACGTCTACGCCGCGGTCGCTCGCTTCGGCGATGCGCTCGTGATCGCTCGAGCCGCAGTCGCAGGTGACCAGAACGCCTGGCCGCGCCTCGAGGCATCGGGCGAGCGCTTCCCGGCTCAGCCCATACCCGCCGTGGAACCGATCCGCGATCAGCGTGCTGACTTCCCCGCCGAGCGCGGCGATCACCTCGCTCAAAATGACCGCCGACGTGGTGCCATCGACGTCGTAGTCGCCGAAGACGACGATGCGCTCGCCCGAACGAATCGCCCTCGTGATGCGTTCCGACGCGAGGGCGCGATCGACCATCGGCGTCGGCGAGCTCAGGCCGCGAAGCGGCGCATCGAGGAACGAACGGGCCTCGTCGACCCCGGTGACCCCGCGATGCAAGAGAACCTGCGCGGCGGTGAGGCCGAGCCCGCATGCCTCGGCGAGCATGCCGGCCGCCCGCTCGTCGGATGGCCGCACGCTGTATCGATTCACGGGGCTAGCCTCGCGAACGGCTGAAGAGGCGGCGGTCCATGAGCTCGGTGATCGGCGCCGCGATGAAAATCGACGACAGCGTGCCGATCATGATGCCGACCCCCAACGCGAACGCGATGTCCCGGATGACGCCCGTGCCGAGGAAGAAGAACGCTGAAACCGAGAGCAGCGTCGTGAGCGACGTGACGATGGTGCGGGAGAGCATCTGCGAGGTGCTGATGTTGATCAGCTCGCGCAGGCTCTTGTCGCGCACGCGCACCATGTTTTCGCGAATTCGATCGAAGACGACGATCGTGTCGTTGATCGAGTAACCCATGATGGTCAGAAGGGCCGCCACGGTGGTGAGGTTGACCTCTTTTTGGAGCAGGACGTAGATGCCGAGCGTGATCAGCGCATCGTGCAGCATCGCAATGACCCCACCCGGGGCGAAGCGAAGGTCGAACCGAAACGCCACGTACAGCATGATGAACGCAATCGCGTACAGCAGCGATTGAATCGCGGCGTCGCGAAGCTGCTGCCCAGCTTTGGGGCCGACCCACTCAACGCGAAGGACGCCTTCGGGCGCGCGATCGCCGAAACGGGTGCGCATCTGCTCCGCCAGCTCGTCCGCCACGCCGACGAGGTGCGCCTCGTAGCGAGGATCGCGACTCCCGGCGAGCGAGTTGATCGAGCGCACCCTCGCGCCGCCGGCCTCGAGGGCCTCTTGGAGCTGCTGCTCGTGAACCGCACCGGAGACGCGGATGGTGATCTTGTCGCCGCCCGGCGAGACTTTCATCTCGCGGAGTGCATCGGGGCCGAGCGCCGCGCTGGTAGCCTCGCGGATCTTGTCGATCTGATCGTCGGGGAGCGACGATACTTCGCCAACGCGGATGATGTACTGGTTGACCTCACCCTCGACGCTGATGACGTCGGGTCGCGCATATCCAGCCTCTTCGAGCGCCGCCCGCACCTCACCAGAGCTGGTATCGCCCGTGAACGCGAGCTGCACCTCCGTGCCGCCCGCAAAATCGATCCCGTAGTTCGGCCCCGGAACGAACAGCGACACCAGGCTCAGGGTCGCCAGGAGCCCGAGGCCGATGACCACGGGGGTGCGGTACTTCATGAAGTCGATGTAGACGCCGGGTTTGATGAACTCCATGTCAGCCCACCCGTAGTCGCTGCACGCGAAGACCACGCACCAACCAGTCGAACAACACCTTCGAGCAAAACGTCCCGGTAAAGAGCGAGGTCGCAATGCCGATGAGAAGCATCGTCGCGAAGCCCTTGATCGGCCCTGTGCCGAACTGCCAGAGCACGATGCCGGCGATCGCCGTGGTGAGCTGGCTATCGAACACGGACGAATAGGCGCGCGCGTAGCCCTGTTCGACCGCGGACCGCGGCGACTTCCCGAGCCGGAGCTCCTCGCGGATGCGCTCCGTGATCAGGACGTTCGCGTCGACCGCCATACCCACGGTGAGCGCAATCGCCGCGACGCCAGGAAGCGTGAGCGTCGCGCCAATCCCGGCCATCGTGCCTAGACGAAGAAGCAGATTCAGCAACACCATCGAGTCGGCGACGAGGCCGGCGACTTGGTAGTACGCCGCCATGAAAATCAAAACGAGAACGATGCCCGCCAACGCGGCAACGGCGCCTTTTCGCACCGAGTCCTGACCGAGCGTCGGGCCGATGAGCTGCTCGTTCGCAGGCCGAAGCGGTGCGGGAAGCGCACCGGCTTGGAGCACCACGACCAGGTCCTTGGCTTCTTGCAAGAGCTCGTTGCGGTCGAGGTACGCGCCCAGGGTGATGCGACCACGCGCGCCGATTTGACCTTGGATGACCGGTGCGGATTCGACGCGGTCGTCGAGCACGATCGCCATGCGCTTGCCGATGCTTCGGCCGGTGAGGTCCGCCATGCGCGAGGCGCCGCGCGTGTTCATCGTGAAGTCGACCTCGGGGCTACCGCTCTGGGGGTCGAATCCGACCGCAGCGTCATCGAGGTCTTCGCCGGTTACCTCCGCAACGCGGAATAGATAATAGGTGCGCCAGCCCTCCCCGCCGCGATCCGGATCAGCGTCCTGCCTCCCGATGACGATCTCGTGATCGTCCGGAATCTCCAGGGTGGAAATGTACGCGCGCAGGCGGTCGCGGGCGTCCGCGCCGAACGCTTCTGCGAACGTTTGGGAGTCCGCGTTGAGGTAGACGCCTTCGGGCGGGGCGGCGAACACGGCGCGCGAATCCGACTCGTCGTCGAGGATTTGGAACTGGAGCTGCGCCGTGCGGCTGATGATCGATTTGATACGCTCGAACGAGCTCTCTTGGGCGCCCGGGACTTCGATGATGATGTCGCCGTCATTGGGCCGGGCGATCACGGTAGGCTCGAGCACTCCGAGGTTGTCGATGCGGTTTGTGATCGTCCGCTCGGATTGACGGACCGCCGTCTCGCGCATGTTGGCGAGCTGCTCTTCTCGCATGTGCAGATCGACGACGAGGTCGCCGACGCCGCTCGCGACGCGAAGGTCGCGGAAGTAGTCCTTCACCCAGGTCTTCGAGAGCTTGTTCGCATCATCTTGATTGGAAAACGTGATGCGGATGGCCCGGACGGCCCCGTCTTCTTTGTCGACGCGCTCGACTTTGCAGCGCTGCTGGATCTCGTCGAGCTTGGGCTTGGGGATGTCGTCGACTTCCTCTTCCGGGACGACGCCGATCAACACGCCGCACTGCCGCTGAACCTGCTCGGCGAGACGGTCCCTCCGATCGCGGATGTACTCGTCGACCTCGACCTCATACATCAGGTGGAGGCCGCCTTTGATGTCGAGGCCCGGGTTGATTTGGTTCTCGAACGTCTCTTTGACGATGTTTGGGCACGGCAACCAGCGATCGAGGCTCGGCCAGAGGGCGAGAAAGCCCACGACGGAAGAGCCGACGACGATTACCAAACGAAAGTACCAGCCTCGGTCCATAGTCCTCGCCTGCGCGTTCAGCTTTTCTGCTCGGGGGGTTCGTCCAGTCCGGCAATGTGGCTGCGCAGCACCCTTACACGCGTCCGGTCGGCGATTTCGATCGTTACGTCGCGCTCGTCGAGCGCTGTGACCTCGCCGCGAATGCCGCCGTTGGTTCGAACGACGTCACCCTTCTTGAGGGAGCTCGTCATCTGTTCGTGCTGCTTCGCACGCTTTTGCTGTGGGCGGATCATCAGAAAGTAGAGAACCGCGAACATCAGGAGCAGAAGACCGATTTGCTCGGTGCCACCGCCACACCCGACCGGCACGGGTCCTTCACCACCGGCAGCCGGTGCAGCAGGTGCGGCGGGACCGCCGCTGACGTCGGGCTGAAGCAGAATGTAGAATAAAGAGTACAGCACCGTGTGACCCTCGACGCGCATGGAGCCCGGACGCGCAATGCTTTCCGGGCTCCCGAAGCGCGGGCGGTTCTACTCCATGGCCCCAATCGGGTCAACTCATCGAAATTGCGGATTTATGCTATGAGTCCGCGACCCCCAAAGTGGTGGGGGGGTCAGGAGCAGCAATGGTGGACAAAGTGGACAAGATCTGGTTCGACGGGAAGCTCATTCCGTGGGAGCAGGCGAACGTCCACGTATTGACGCATACGCTGCACTACGGGCTGGGCGTCTTCGAGGGCATCCGCTGTTACAAGCTCCAAGACGGACGGAGCGCGATTTTTCGGCTGAGCGAGCACGTGCGTCGCCTGTTCGAATCTGCGCACATCTGCATGCTGCCGATGCCGTATAGCGAAGAGCAAATCGGCGAGGCGTGCCTGGAGACGGTGCGCGCCAATGGGCTCGACGAGTGCTACCTTCGGCCGATAGCTTTCATGGGGCATGGCGAGATGGGGCTCGGCGCGCGGACCAACCCGACGCACGTGTCGGTCGTCGCCTGGCGTTGGGGGGCATACCTCGGCGAAGAAGGGCTGAAGCGGGGAATCCGGGCCAAGGTGAGCTCGTTTCAGCGCGCGGGGGTCAATACGCTCATGTCGAAGGGCAAGATCAATGGCCACTACGTCAACTCGATCCTCGCCAAGCGCGAAGTGCAGGCAATCGGCTACGACGAGGCGATCATGCTCGACACGCAAGGGTACGTCTCCGAGGCGTCCGGCGAAAACATCTTCGTCGTGCGCGAGGGCGTGGTCTCGACGCCGCCGATGGGTGTGTCGATCCTCGGCGGCATCACGCGATCTTCGGTGATGCGAATTATGCGGGATCTCGGCCTCACGGTTCACGAGCGCCTGATCTCGCGGGACGAGCTCTACATCGCGGACGAGGTCTTCATGGTCGGCACCGCAGCCGAAGTGACCCCGGTGCGCGAGCTCGACGACCGCCAAATCGGCGCCGGCTCCCGCGGCCCGGTCACCGAGAAGGTCCAAAACGCCTACTTCGACGCCGTCCGCGGCGTCGACGTACCCGACGAACGCTGGCTCGCGGTGGTCTAGCTACACCACCCGCCCACCCCCGCCCGTAATCCTCCCTCCGCGCAGCGCAGTGCGCTGCTTGGCGGCGCGTGGCTGCTTGAGGCACGAATAAGAAGTCCGGCACCTTTTTGAACAAATTATATAGGGGACAGTCCCCTATATAATTCGGAAGGGGGTGGGCGGGTCGGATCGAACTAAGCAAAACCAGGCAACCCACCCTGCAAGCCCCCAGCCCTACACCCCCCTCAGTCGTCTAACAGCGTCTTGTGAATGATGATGCGTCGGCAGTGGGGGCACTGGTGTACTTCGTCGGCGCGGTGGAGCTCGATGGTGAGCTGCGGTGGGAGCGCCATGCGGCAAGCGGTGCAGGTGCCGTCGCTGATGATGATGACGGCATTGGGAATCCCCTTCTTCAGACGCTCGTATCGTTTGACGATGGGCTTCGAAACCTTGGCGGCGAGCTCGTCACGGCCTTTGAGAAGCGTCCCTCGTTGGGATTCGAGCTCGGCGACGCGCGTCTTCGACGACTCCTCTTCCGCCTGAAGCACGCCCTTGGCTTCTTCGAAGTCCTTTTCGCGCTCGGCGAGCGACGCGGTCTTCGCCTCGATCGCTTCGCCGATACGGCCAAGCTCGTCTTCGCGCTCTTTGATCGCGCGCCGGTTGGCATCGACCTCGCGTTCGGCGGCGTCCGCCTCGCGGATGCTCGAAGCCTGGGCGACTTTCTTTCTGGCCCGCTGTAGGCCTTCGCCTCGCTCCTTTAGCTCGGCCGACTGCTGTGTCTTGAGCTCCTCGGCCTGCGCGAGCTGCTCGCGCTCTTGGGCCAGCATGCTCTCGAGCATTTGAACGCTGTTGCGAAGCTCTTCGAGGCGCTGCGGAATCTGTCGGAGCTCAGCATCGATGTCACGCGCCGAGTCATCCATCTCAGCGAGTCTTGCCAACGCTACGAGCTCTTCGCGCAAAGATCGCCTCCGGGCCAGGGCCTAAGCTGGCGGGGCTGTAGCGTGCCTGTCTGAGGGGTGCAACACGCCGAACCTCCGAAAACCGACGCACGGTGTGCCGATGTAGGCCCCCAATGGCGAAGCCACGTGACGACGAAGGGCGAACGCCCTTTGTCGTTTTACGTGGTAGGCCCACCTGGACTCGAACCAGGAACAACCCGGTTATGAGCCGGGGGCTCTAACCAATTGAGCTATGGGCCCTCGCGG
>JBFGKE010000038.1:0-35434 GCA_041576815.1 Polyangiales bacterium | reverse complement strand
TGAAACCGGAGCAGCGAAGATTGAACGGCGCCGAAGCTCACCACCGCCACCACGTTGTTGAAGCAGTCGCGAACCCATCGGATCTTCCCTTCGGGCTCGCTTTGCAGCACGAATGACTGTACGTGAGTCGTCTGGCTCTCTCTCGGGCGTAGGTACAGGTGGTGCTCCGTGAACCCAACTGGCTCCCCGTATCGGTATTCCGTCAAATGGTCGACCGAGATTTTCATTTCTGATGTTGCGATGCGTGGTCGCTCTTCAAGAACCACTCGGCCGCGATGGCGGTATGAACGTTTCCGAAGCCCTGCTGCAATTGATCGATGTAGTCGTGCAGCTCGGCCCCGCTCATGTGGGAGCGATGATTCGTCGTGATCCTACCACGAAGCTCCTCGAGGACACCCAACGGGGCCTCGCCGCCAGCGATGGCCTCGAGGCATCGGCCTAGGGCGCCGAGCGCATGGGCCACCGCTCTCGGAAAATCGCCGTCCGCGAGCAGAAAGCCCACGACGTCGTCCGCGGCGATTCGTCGCCTGACGTACTGCCGATACATTTGGTACGCGCTGAGCGATCGCAACACGGTCATCCAAAGCGTATTCTCATAGCGCTCCAACTTGGCGTCGCCGCGAGCCAGGGTGGCTGCTCCGACGTCCACGACTCGCGACGTCATGTCGGCGCGCTCGAGGTAGTTGCCCATGCGCAAGAACCGATACGCGTCGCCATGGCTCATGGTTCCGGAGAGAAGGCCCGCGATCTGTTGACAGCGACTCACGCAGTCAGCCAGCGTTTCGAACCGGTGGCGCCGTCCCACGGCGCGCGGGAGATCGCGTTGCCCCATCAGATACAGCTCGTTGACGCACTCCCAGCCCTCCCTCGGGACGACATCGCGCGAGGTGCGGAAGTTCTCGCGTGCGAAAGCCAACGACGACGCGATCGAGCCAGGGTTGTCGGCATCGGCAAGCAGGAACTCGAGCACGTCCTTTTCTGCGGTCCCCGATTTTCTCGATGCGAAAGCGTCTTCCGCGGCCACGATCTGCACCAAACTAGGCCAGCCCACGCCCGCTTCTTCCGGTAGATCGAGCAGAAGGCTGGCGTAGGTATTCACGAGGCGCGCGGTATTCTCCGCCCGCTCGAGGTAGCGGCCCGCCCAATACATGCGCTCTGCGACCCGGGAAAGCATCAGGACGAGCCGCCGTCTACGATCCAAGTGTCTTTGCTTCCGCCGCCCTGAGACGAGTTCACGACCAGTGAGCCACGGCGCAGGGCCACACGAGTGAGGCCGCCTGCAGTCACCGCCGTTTCGCGCGCTTGAAGAATGAACGGCCGCAGGTCGACGTGCCGGGGCTCGATGACTCCGTCACAAACCGTCGGCACGGTCGACAAGCTCAGCGTGGGTTGGGCGATGTAGTTTCGGGGGTTCGCAGCGACGAGATCGGCGAACTTGCGGACCTCCTCGGCAGTGGCGTGCGGACCCACCAACATGCCGTAGCCCCCAGACTCGTTCGCGGGCTTCACCACGAGCCTGTCGAGATTTTGAAGCACGTGCCGGAGGCTCTTCGGATCGGAGCACCGCCAGGAGGGAACGTTTTCGATGATGGGATCCTGATCGAGGTAGTACCGAATCATGTCGGGTACGTACGTATACACCAACTTGTCATCCGCGACGCCAGCACCGGGCGCGTTTGCGAGCGCCACGTTGCCCTTGCGCCATGCGCGCATCAGCCCGGGAGCACCCAACAGCGAGTCCTCGCGAAATGTTTCCGGGTCGAGAAAGGTATCGTTGACCCGCCGATACACGGTGTCGATGCGAGTGAGGCCACCGACCGCGCGCATGTAGACACAGTCGTCGTCCTGCACGACGAGGTCGCCGCCCTCTACCAGCTCGGCGCCCATCCGTTGTGCAAGATACGCGTGCTCGAAGTAGGCGGAGTTGTAAATGCCCGGCGTCAAGACGACGACCTCGGCGTCATCACCGGGACGCGGCGAAAGCGCTGCCAGCGTATCGAACAGCTGCGAAGGGTAATCGTCGACTGGCGCGATGGTTTGGTCTTGGAAGAGCTCCGCAAAAACGCGCTTGGTGACGCCACGATTTTCGAGCATGTAAGACACGCCGGAAGGGACGCGAAGGTTGTCCTCCAGCACGTACACCGTGCCATCCTCGTCCCTCACGAGATCAGAGCCGCACACGTGCGCCCAAACGCCATGACGAGGGCGCGCCCCCACGCACTCCGGACGAAAATCGGGTGAGGATTCGATCAAATCGCGCGGCACCTTGCCGTCGGAGAGAATGCGCTGCTCGCCGTAGATGTCGTCGATGAACATGTTCAGCGCCGTGATGCGCTGGCGTAAGCCGCGATCGATCTCGTTCCACTCGCTCGAGTGGATGAGACGGGGGATGATGTCGAACGGCCAAGCGCGATCGATGTTTTGACCCTCGTTATAGACGGTAAACGTGATTCCCATCTCGAGAATGGCTCGCTCTGCCGCGTCCTGTCGCATCTTGAGCTGGCGTGGCGAAAGCGCTGCGAGGTACTGCGCCAGAGTCGTCGCCCCGGCTCGAGGCGATCCATCCGGAGCAATCAGCTCGTCGTAAGAGCTTCGAGCGTCGTAGTTGGACCAGGCTGACATCGTCGTTTGTCGGCGTCGGTGGGAATGGAACCCGACCCCTCCGGAATGTCTCACAACGCGCTTTTTGTCCATCGCTCTCCGGGCGAACGCGGCGAGACTTGCAATCGATGCGCCGTGTGTCACAAGGCCTTGCATTGGTGAGCTTTTTCCCCATCTCTGACCCCTCGGCGCAGCCTCGGTCCCTCGACCGATGAGCGTTGAAGCGACAGCGCGGACCGCGCGCGACGTGCTCGAGGAGCGCGGGGCGCTCAGCAAAGATACGGTGGCCGCCCGGGTGGACGGCACGCTCTACGACCTCCATACGCCGCTTCCGAACGGCGCATCCGACGTGACGCCGATTGGGGCGCACGAGGATGCGGCGCTAGCCATCATTCGGCACTCGAGCGCGCACGTCATGGCAGATGCGGTCCAGCGGCTCTTTCCCGGCACGAAGGTGGCGTTCGGGCCGGCGACCGAGAGCGGCTTTTATTACGACTACGACCGGCCAGACGGGACGTTCACGGAGGACGACCTCCGCGCCATCGAAGAAAAGATGGCCGAGATCATCGAGGCCGATAGCCCATTTCGGCGCGAGGTGGTGACGCGCGACGAGGCCCGCGCGCTTCTTACGTCGCTCGACGAGGGGTTCAAGCTAGAGCACCTCGAGCGGCTCGAAGACCCGATCTCGCTGTACCGGCACGGGGAGTGGGTCGACCTCTGCGAAGGGCCGCACGTGCCGTCGACCGGTTTCTTGAAAGCGGTGAAGCTCACCAGCGTGGCGGGGGCGTATTGGCGCGGCGACGAGCGCAATCCGATGCTGCAGCGCATCTATGGTACCGCCTTTGCGTCACCCAAGGCGCTTCGCGCACACCTGAAGCAGCTGGAAGAAGCCAAGAAGCGCGATCACCGCAAGCTCGGCAAAGAGCTCGATCTCTTTTCCTTTCACCCGCAGGCGCCGGCATCGCCGTTCTTTCTTCCCCGCGGGTCGGTCGTTTACAATTTGCTCGAGGACTACATCCGCGGGCTCTACGCGCGCTACGGCTACGAAGAAGTCATCACGCCGCAGATTTTCGACAACGCGCTCTTCCACACCTCGGGGCATCTGCCGTCTTACGCGGAGAACATGTACCTGGCTGCGACGTCTGAGGGCATGGAAAAATTGCAGAACAAGCTCGAGGAGGCGCCCCCGCAAAGCCCGGAACAATGGACCGAAGCGTTCATCGACTCGCTCCGCTTCGGAGTGAAGCCGATGAATTGCCCCAGCCATTGCCTCATCTACGGCATGAAGAAGCGGAGCTATCGCGACCTTCCGATGCGCATGGCCGATTTTGGTCGACTTCACCGGTTCGAGCGTAGCGGGGTCGTGCAGGGGCTCACCCGCGTGCGCACGTTTGCGCAGGACGATGCCCACATTTTTTGCACGCTCGACCAGGTGCAGGACGAGATCAAGAGCTTTCTCGATTTGGTGTACGACGCCTACCGCGACTTTGGTTTCACCGACGTGCGCATCGTCATCGCGACCCGGCCGGAGAAGCGGCTTGGCGACGATGGGGTGTGGGACGAGGCCGAGGCTGCGCTCGAATCGGCGGTCAAGGCCAAGGGGCTGCCCTACGAAGTCGCGGAGGGCGAGGGTGCCTTCTACGGACCGAAGATCGAGTTCCACCTCAAAGACGCGATCGGCCG
The DNA here is from genome assembly GCA_041576815.1 of Polyangiales bacterium. Taxonomy (GTDB): domain Bacteria; phylum Myxococcota_A; class Polyangia; order Polyangiales; family Houyiibacteriaceae; genus SG8-38. The sequence goes on along the minus strand of JBFGKE010000038.1, from coordinate 31,150 downwards.
CCCCTGGCAGCTCGGCACCATCCAAGCAGACTTCAATCTGCCGGAGCGATTCGATTTGACCTACGTTGGCGAGGACAACTCCACGCATCGGCCGGTCATGCTGCATCGGGCGATTTTGGGGTCAATCGAGCGTTTTTTCGGCGTGCTCACCGAGCATGTGGGCGGGGCCTTCCCCGTTTGGCTCGCCCCGGAGCAGATCGCTCTGTTGACGGTGAGCGAGAAGTTCAACGAATATGCATTGAGCGTGCAGCAACAGCTTCAGGAACGTGGCTTTCGGGTCACCGCCGATCTCGGCAGCGACAAGCTGGGCGCAAAGATTCGCCAAGCACGCCTGATGCGGATTCCGTATCTCGGCGTGATTGGTCAAAAAGAGGTCGAAGGACAGGGCCTTGCCCTCCGCTCGCGGGACGAAGACAAGGATCTCGGCTTCATGCCGCTGTCCGAGGTCATCGAACGTCTCACGGCGGAGAGCCAACCCCCTTCGGCGCGAGTTTCAACAGAAGGAGAACGTCATCGCTAGACCGCGCTTTGGACCGCGCGATCGCCCGCGGAACTATGGGCCGCGTGTGAACGATCGCATTCGAGTGCCCGAGATCCGAGTGATCGGGGCTGACGGCAACATGCTGGGCGTCATGAACACCGACGAAGCACGTCGGATGGCGCGTGGGCTCGACCTCGACTTGGTCGAGGTGAACCCGAAAGCCAGCCCGCCGGTGTGCAAAATCATGGACTTCGGCCGTTTTAAGTACGAGGAGAAGAAGAAGCAGGCCGAGGCGCGAAAGCGGCAAACGCAAGTCGCGCTCAAAGAGATCAAGCTTCGGCCGAAAACCGACGACCACGATCTCGACTTCAAGACCAAGCACGTCCGCCGGTTCCTGGAAGAAGGCAACAAGGTGAAGATCACCGTTCGCTTCCGCGGCCGAGAGATCACCCACCCGGAAACCGCCCAACGCCAAATCGACCTCATCGTCGAAGCGGTCGAGGACCTAGGCTCCATCGAAACCCCGGCCCGCCTCGAGGGCCGCACGATGACCGCCATCCTGGCCCCCAAAATCAAAGTCCAACAAGCCCGCTAATGATATAGGGGACAGTCCCCTTTTCGACGCCGAAGCAATTTATATAGGGGACAGTCCCCTTTTCGGGCTGCTTGACTGAGGGTGGGGGCTCGCTATACCCCGCGTTCTCCGCTTCCTGGCCGCGGGTGCCGCTGGCTTGGGAGCTTTCAAGCGAGGAACGTCAAATGCCCAAGATGAAAACCAAGCGTGCTGCTGCCAAGCGGTTCAAGGTGACCGGCACGGGGCGGATTCGCCGCTCGACGGCGGGTAAGCAGCACCGCATGCGCGGCAAGTCCGCCAATCGGCTACGGAAGCTCAAAAAGAACTCCATGGTCGACCCGCGGGACGAAGAGCGCATCCGGCGTTTGCTTCCTTACGAGCTCTGAGACTTCGGAGGAAACGCCATGCCTAGAGTCAAACGAGGCTTCAAAGCCCGCCGTCGCCGCAAGCGCTTGCTCAAGCACGCCAAGGGATACTACGGCGCCCGTCGCAAAGCCTTCCACGTCGCCATCGAGCAGGTACACAACGCCTGGGAAGATGCCTACCGCCATCGCCGCACGAAGAAGCGCGAATACCGGCGCCTGTGGATCGCCCGCATCAACGCCGCTGCCCGTACCAACGGCCTCAACTACAGCCAGTTCATCGCGGGCCTGAAACGCTCGAAAATCGAGCTCGACCGCAAGGTGCTCGCAGAGATCGCGGTCGCCGACCCGGGTGGTTTCAAAGCAGTCGTCGACGCCATCGACTGAGCTCGGACGCGATGGCAGAGCCAGACGCGGTTCAGACTTTCGAAAACGGGCTTGCCGCGATTCGCGATGCCTATGCGGATGCCTTGCGCGCCGCCAAGGACGAGCCCGAGCTCCGCGTCGTCAACGGCCGATATGTCGGCCCGCAGGGCGAGCTCACCCAGCTCCTCAAGCTCATGCCCAAGCTCCCGGGCGAACGGCGACGCGAGCTCGGTCAGGCGGCCAATGCCCTCAAGCAGGAGATCCAGTCGGCGTTCGACGATGCGTTGCAATCGATCCATCGACGCGCACGCGAAGCCGAGCTCACGGGCCCGGCGATCGACGTGACGCTACCTGGACGCTGGCAGATGCCAGGCCGCCTTCACCCGATCACCCGCATCCGCAACGACGTCGTCGACATCTTCGTATCCCTCGGGTTCGATGTCGCCGACGGCCCCGAGGTCGAGCTCTACGAAAATTGCTTCGACAAGCTCGGGTTTCCGCCGGACCACCCGGCCACCGACGAGCACGATACGTTTTTCATCGAGGGACACGGGGCCGCCGACGCCGAGCGCGTCCTGCTGCGCACGCAAACCTCCACCATTCAAATCCGCGAAATGATGAAGCGAAAACCGCCGCTGGCGATCGTCTCGCCAGGCGCTGTCTACCGCCGCGACGACGACGCGACGCATTCGCCGATGTTCTTCCAGCTCGAGGGCTTCCTCGTCGACGAGGACGTGACCTTTGCCGAGCTCAAAGGTGTGCTCACGCTCTTCTTGCGCCGCCTCTTCGACGAGCACGTCGTGCTTCGTTTCCGGGCGAGTTACTTCCCTTTCGTCGAGCCCGGCGGCGAGGTCGACATGAGCTGTGTGTTCTGCCGGGCCTGGGAAGGCGACCGCGAGCGCACCGCCGCTTGCCGCGTCTGCAAGGGCACCGGATGGATGGAGATCCTCGGCTGCGGCATGATCCACCCGGTCGTGTTCGAAAACGTCGACTACGACCCCGAGAAGTACACCGGCTTCGCGTTCGGCATGGGCCTCGACCGCGTCGCGATGCTCAAATACGGCATCCCCAACATCAAGCTCCTCTACGAGAACGACGTGCGGTTCTTGTCACAGTTTTAGGTCGGCATGCTGGTTTCATTTCGCTGGCTACAAGAGCTTTGCCCGGTCGACGCGACCGTCTCCGAAGTCGCTCGGCGGCTTTCGCTCGCAGGGCTCGAGGTCGAGGCCATGGAGGAGAAGGGCAAGGACCTCGCCGGCGTCGTCATCGCGGAGGTGCGGGCGAGCACACCACATCCAAAGCGCGACAAGCTCACGCTGGTCACGGTGTTCGACGGCGAGGACGAGCACGAGGTCGTGTGCGGCGCCGCGAACGTCCCCGACCCGGGCGGCAGGGTGTTGTTCGCGCGCACGGGCGCGGTTCTTCCCGGCGGGATGGAGATCGCAGCGCGCAAGGTCGGTGGCGTCGAGTCCAATGGCATGATCTGCAGCGAGGCCGAGCTCGAGATCGGTGCGGACGCCGAGGGGATCGTCGTCGTCGAGTCCGACAACGACGCGTTGTCGGGGACTCCCGTCGCCGACGCCCTCGACCTCCACGACGTGATCTTGGACATCGGCCTCACCCCAAATCGCCCCGACTGCCTCGGCCACGTGGGCATCGCACGCGAGCTCGGCATTTTGTTCGGGGTCGGCTATCAGGTCCGGAAGGCTGCCGGCCCCCAGCGAACGTTTGCCGCGGGCGCAGCGTTCGATAGCGATGCACCCACGACCCAGCTCACGCCGCTCTGGGATTCGGAGAGCGAGACCGTCGACGCACCCGGGCTGTACGCGGTGTCGGTCGAAATCGCGGATGGCGATCGCTGTCCACGATACGGGGGCGCACTCGTGTCCGGCGTGACTGTCGGGCCGTCCCCGTTTTGGCTGCGCTACCGCTTGCACAATCTCGGCCTACGCGCGCTTTCGAACGTCGTCGATGCGACTAATCTCATTTTGCTCGAGTGGGGCCACCCCATTCACGGCTTCGATCTCGCGCGCTTGCGCGGCGCCAAAGTCGAGGTCCGGCTCGCGAAGGAAGGCGAGCAGATGTCCACGCTCGACGGCATCGAGCGCACCTTCACGGCGGACGATCTCCTGATCTGCGACGGAGACGGGCCAGTTGCGGTCGCAGGGGTCATGGGCGGCCTCGATAGCGAGATCCGGGACGATACGCACGACGTCCTGATCGAGTGCGCGTACTTCGAGCCACGCTCGGTCCGGCGTACGTCCCGGCGTCTGGGTCTTCAAACCGATTCGAGCTACCGCTTTGAGCGGGGCGTCGATCCGGAGGCCGTCCCGAGAGTGCTTGCGAGCGCGGCGTCGCTCATCGCGGACCTCGGTGGGGGTGCGGCAGCGACCACCGCCATCGACCGCGTCGCCGAGCCCTACCAGGCACGGTCGATCCGCTTTCGCCCGAGCCGCGCGCAGAAGCTTCTTGGGACACCGGTGTCCCAAGACGAAAGCGAGACGATTCTCTCGTCGCTCGGCTGCAAGATCGTAGAGCGGGGCGACGACGAAATCACAGCCGAGGTACCGAGCTGGCGACCGGATCTCCGTCGTGAAGTCGATCTGATCGAGGAGGTCGCGCGAGTCCGTGGGTACGACGAAATCCCGACCGCCGTGCCACGCGTGCATCCATCGGAGACCGGCACGGCGGGGTTGCTGCGTTTCGTCGACGCACTGAGGGAAGCCGGCGTCACCGCGGGCCTCTACGAAGCGGTGAACTACGGGTTCGTTTCTCCGGAAGACTTGCAAAAAGCACGCGTTTCGACGAACGCCGTAGCGCTGGCAAATCCGCTTTCCGAGGAGCGCGCGGTGATGCGCACGTCGCTCTTGCCCGGGCTTACGACCGCAGCCGCCCGTGCGCAGCGCCACGGCGCCTCGGAGGTCAGGCTGTTCGAGCTCGCGCGCACCTACGAGCCTTCCGACGACGAGCTCCCGCAAGAGCACACCGTCTTCGCGATCGCGCTAGCGGGCGATCGTGCAGGCTGGATCGGCGGTGCGGCGCCGTTCGACCTGTACGACGGCAAAGGGGTCATCCAGGCGATCATCGACGGTCTGCTCGGCCGCGTGCCGGAGCTAATCGCGGGCGACGTGCCGGCGTTTCTGCATCCCAAGCGCTCGGCCGTAGTGAGCCTCGAACGACGACCTGTCGGTTTCGTCGGAGAGATTCATCCCGATGTCGGGGATGATCTCGACCTCGTGGGGCGCGTGGTGTACGCGGAGCTCGACGTGCCTGCACTCCACGCGATCGCCGAGGAGCTCGGGCCCTCCCAGGCGCAGGGCCTCCCGAAGTTCCCGGCGGTGACGCGCGACATCGCGATGCTCGTCGGCGATCGCTTCACGGCAGCCGAGATCGCGGATGCCCTTCGCGATGCGTCCCACGGCCTTGCTGAATCGGTCGAGCTTTTCGACCTGTATCGAGGCGATCAAATCCCGGAGGGACACCGCAGCCTCGCATTTCGCGTCACGTACCGAGACCCGGAAGCGACGTTGACGGACAAGCGGGTAGACAAAGTTCACGCATCGCTCGCCAAGCTGGCTGGCGATCGCTTCGCCGCGACCATCCGCTAGGGATATCTCACGATGTGTGAGAATACGCACCTTTCTATCGGCCTCCGTGCGCCAAACCCTTGAGATTCAAACCGATTTGTGGTTGGCTCACCCTCACCGGGGCTTGGAGGAACGAACGGAAATGACCAAAGCGGAAATCATCGACGCCGTATACGAGAAGGTTGGGGGCTTCTCGAAGAAGGAGGCGGCCGAGGTCGTCGAAGCGGTGTTCGACACGATGAAGGACGTCCTTGCCGAAGGAGAGAAGATCAAGATTTCGGGTTTCGGCAACTTCGTGGTGCGCGCAAAGAAAGAGCGCATCGGCCGAAACCCGCAGACGGGCGCCCCCATTCCGATCAGCGCGCGACGCGTGCTGACATTCAAGCCCAGCCAGGTGCTGAAAACAGTGCTCAACCCGCACCGAAGCAAAGACGAGGCGGGCTCGCACGAAGGGGTCTAGGCTCGAACATGACAAGGCGCACTCAACTGCCCGACAAGTTGTTCTTCAAGATCGGCGAGGTCGCGGACATCGTCGGCGTGAAGCCACACGCGCTTCGCTACTGGGAAACCGAGTTCACGGCCCTGCGCCCGAAGAAGACACGCGGCGCCCATCGGCAGTACAGTCGCAAAGACGTGGAGCTCGCGATGCTGATCCGTCAGCTTCTTCACGACGAGGGCTACACCATTCCAGGCGCGCGTAAGCGCATTCGCGATCTCGGGCGGCACCAGCGGAGCAGCCCACCCGAGCCGCGCGCCCAGCGGGAGGTGGCGCTTCGGGCCGAGCTTCTCGGGCTCCGGCAGCAGCTGATGGAGCTCCTGGCACAGCTCGACGCATCGGATGCGCAACCGCTCGATTCACCGCCGTTGCAGGTGACCGTGCACAAGGTCGTGCCCGTGACGGTTGGCCACGGTCCCGAGGCCTGATCGCCGGTCGACGCCCTCGATTTGCGTTTCGGGCTCCCTGGGCTAGTGTCGGCTGCCCTCGCGAGAGGGTGGACGGGGCGTAGCGCAGCTTGGTAGCGCACCTTACTGGGGGTGAGGGGGTCGCTGGTTCAAATCCAGTCGCCCCGACCATTGGTGGACCGGAGGGCGAAAGCCCGCCGGCCCTCCCTCAACGCACACGCGCTCGTTGTCCCGTTGCCAGAGCTCGGCTTCCGCGATAGGGCGTTCAACGCATGACGGACCGGCCGCTGATCTTGATCTCGAACGACGACGGGGTCGATGCGCCCGGAAACATCGCACTACGCGAGGCGCTTGGCACGTTTGCCGATACGTACACGGTTGCGCCGCAAACCGAGCAGAGCGCAAAGAGCCATTCGATCACGCTTCACCATCCGCTCCGCTTTCACGAGGTCGATCGACGCGTCTGGGCCGTCGATGGAACACCGGCGGACTGTGTCTATGTTGCCTTCTTCTTGAAAGATCTCTTGCCCCGGACACCGGACTTGGTCGTTTCAGGAATCAATCATGGGCCGAACCTGGGCAACGACGTGCACTATTCGGGCACGGTGGCTGCCGCCCGCGAAGGTGCGCTCCGAGGTGTCCGTTCCATTGCGCTATCGAGCTCGTCTTCCGACATGGAGGGCGCGGCGCAGTATGCCAAGCGTTTCTGCAAGCAGCTCCTCAAGACGATCGTGCCGGACGGCCCGGCGGTGCTCCTCAACATCAACTTCCCTTCCTCGCCGCCCAAGGGGATTCGTGCCACCCGGCTCGGTTTTCGACTCTATTCCGACGAGGTCGAGGTGCGCGACGACCCGCGCGGGCGGCACTACCTCTGGATCGGAGGCCCGGGCGGGGCTACCAACGAGCCGGTCGCAGGCGCGGACACCGAAGCGCTCGACGACGGATTCATTTCGGTCACGCCGTTGAGCATCGAAGCGACGCAGCCCAACCACCTCGGCGTCGCGGCTTACGTCGCCGGGTCGGGGAGGGAACGATGACCGACGACCGCAGGCAGCTGCTTCGCGAGCGAATTCGCGACGTTCCGGATTTCCCAAAGGAGGGAATTCTCTTCAAAGACATCACTCCGCTGCTCGCTGACGTCAACGCCTTCCGAACCTGCATCGGGCTGATGGCGGAGTCACTCGACGGCGAATCGGTGAGCGCCGTGATCGGGATCGAATCGCGTGGCTTCATGTTCGGGGCGGCTCTTGCGGACAAGCTCGGCGTCGGGTTCGTTCCCGTACGAAAGCCCGGAAAGCTCCCTGCTGCGACCTACCGCGCGGAGTACGATCTCGAGTACGGGAGCGACGCCGTCGAGATCCACCGGGACGCGCTGCACTCCAGGGACCGCGTCGTCGTGGTGGATGACTTGATTGCGACCGGCGGGACGGCGAAGGCCACCGGCGAGCTCGTTCGGAAGTGCGGCGCCGAGGTTGCCGCGTTCGCGTTCGTGATCAACCTGGTCGGTCTCGAGGGCGCCGCGAAGCTGGCTCCCGTACCGGTGATCAGCATTCTCGACTATTAGCGGACATGATCGAGGGCGCGAAGCTGGTGTGCGAGGTCGCGGGTCCGCGTGACCAACGCATCGAGGTCGCCGCTCAACCACTTGTCGCGAAGCTGCGCGATCAATGCTCGCCGTTCTGTTTCGAGGCGATCGTAGAGCTCGACGAGGCCGGCCCACTCGCTGACCGCCGCTTCCCGCCGCGCCCGCTCGAAGTCGCCGCGTTGGAGCGAGTCGCGGACGCGCTTGGCCTTGAGGTGCATGGAAGCCTCGAACGAGGCGTCGATCTCGCGCATGAGCACGTGGACGTCGTTGAGGTCCCCGAGCACGTCCTGAAGTCGCTTGCTCCGCTTGACGATCGACTGGGCGCCTTGCGCATACGCGCGAATCGGCTCGAGCAGATAGCGAAGCCGCTTTCCGAGGATGCGGGCTTGGTGAAGCTTTTCTGCATCCTCCATGCTCGCGATCTGGCCGAGGGTTACCAATAGGTCCGTCGCGTGCGCCTCGGTGAGGTTTGCCAAGGTGCGGGCGAAGCTCACATACGTTTGATCGGCCAAGAGGTTTTGTTCGCTCCGCATGATCGCGAGCCTCTCTTCGAGGCGGGCGGCGATTCGGCGAAACGACTCGCGCACCTCGGAGTCGAGCTCCTCCGCGCATCGGCGCCTTCGCTCGAGCAGGAGCCCGGAAAGCCAGTTGAGCCCGGCGAGATGCTCGGGCGCGAGGTCGGCGTGCTGCTTCGTCAGCCATTCGAGCGCCACTTCCGCCTCCCGGCCTCCTCCGGTGGCCCGCTGGATCGTGCGAAGCCGCTTGCGGTCTTTCGGGCGCACCGCGCTCTGCAGCTGCGGCCGATAGGCGCGAAGAAGGCTCCGCAGCCGGCGCACCGACACTCGGAAATCATGCAGTGCTTCGCGGTCGTAGCGATCGTCCAAGCGTCGCTCGGCGGCGCGCGCGGCGGCGAGGCTCTTGAGCGCAAGCCGGCGCGCTGCCTCCTCGTCGCTTCGGTGGAGGAGATCCTCGGGGAGCGTGCGACGGCGCTTCGGGCGTACCGGAGCCGGTCTGGTTTCGGTGCGCGCTTCGGGTGCCGGCGGGTTCGAAACCGCAATGACCGGTGCCCCATATCGTCGTTCGCCCGTGATCGTACTACTCCACCTGCCTTGCGTCGGGCGCTAGGCCTGAGCCTAGATGGCGTAGTACACGCTTGCGGCCCCCGTCAACAGCCGGTCACTGGGCGTCCCCGGGAGGATTCGAACCTCCGACCTTCGGTTTAGGAAACCACTGCTCTATCCTACTGAGCTACGAGGACTCGGACGGCCGCGTATAGCACGTGATCCCTCGGGTTTCACGGGAATGTAAGGATCTGTGCGGTTCACTTCCTCGCCCGTTCGCGCTATAGAACTGCTCGAACGGAATGCGGACGCTTGTCTTAGACCAGGGGTACCAGCCACACCGAATCATCAGCTGGCAGCGCGCAGTCTGCATGATCTTCGATGGCAAGGTGGAGGTCGTCGAGGAGTACGACGAAGACGTTCGGTCGGTCAGCATCACCATCAAGATGCCCGCGGTCGTGCGCCTCTTGCGCACCATCGTCGGTCGCAAGCGCGCGATCAAGTTCTCGCGGATCAACGTTGCCATGCGCGACGACTTCAAATGTCAGTACTGCGGCATCCGGCATCGCCTTCGCGGGCTCACGTACGATCACGTGGTGCCCAAGTCCCAGGGAGGGAAGACCAACTGGGCAAACATCGTCATGGCCTGCTACAGCTGCAACGAAAAGAAAGGCAACCGCACGCCGCGTCAGGCCGGGCTTCGGCTCAGGCGCTCGCCGATCAAGCCGAAGTGGCTGCCGGTGGTCGCCTTTCGGGTCGATCCCGCGAGCTCGATCCCGGAGGCATGGGCCAATTGGGTCTACTGGCACGGCCGATTGGAAAGCGATCCCTGACGGCGTCACCAGCCGCCCGAGGACCCGCCGCCTCCAAAGCTTCCGCCACCCCCGGAGAAACCGCCCCCGCCGCCCGACCATCCGCCGCCAGAAAAGCCGCCACCAGACGACCACGCGCCGCCCGACCGTCTCGCGCGGCGCCGTTTTTGCCGCTTGCGCTTTCGGCCGATGAAGAACCACGCGATCGGCGCTGCAATCAGCCACAGACCGACGGCAAACGGCCCGGCGTCCGGTCCGATTGCAGTGACGCCCCCAATCGCGACGAAGGGGATCAAGAACAGATAAAGAAACCACTGAAACGGGTTGGTGCCGATGACCACGAAGACGAATGGCACGAGGAAGAGAAGCCAGAGGGCCCCGAAGATCCGCGGCGGGAGGTTGGTCTGCATGTCGCCTGGCCCCGGGGGTGGCAGGGTGCTCGTGCCGCGGATTAGGCCATCGACCGCATCGATCGCGCGCTCGACGCCGCCGTCGAAGTCCCCGGCACGAAAGCTCGGTCGCAGGACCTGGTCGAGGATCCGCTTCGTCATCACGTCGGTGAGAACTGGCTCCAAGCCGTAGCCGACCTCGAAGCGCATCTTTCGATCGTTTTTGGCGATGAGAAGGAGCGCGCCGTCATCTTGAGATTCGCGCCCGAGCCTCCAAGTCTCGGCGACGCGAAAGCTGTATTCCTCGAGTTGCTCTCCCTCGAGACTAGCGAGAGTGAGGACGACGACCTGTGCGCCGGTATCCTTCTCGAGCTTCGCGAGCACCTCCTCGATCCGCGATTCCGATTCGGACGAAAGCAGGTTCGCGAGATCGTTGACCCTGCCCTCCAGCGTGGGGACATCCAGTGCCAACGCGCCCGTTGCCAAAGCGCTCAGAAGAATTGCGGCGAGCGTCGTTCGCGGCCTATTCATCGCGAAACCTCGGCCGATTGGAAAGTTGGTTCCCCGCGTCGCCGGCATGGACGCCGTGCTCGATCAGCAGCTCGACGCACTCGTCGACCGCGCGGATCAAGGCCTCGGTCGGGGCTCCACGCCGAATTCCGGCGGTGAGCTCGTCGCAGATGCGGTCCCAGGCATCGTCGGCGACGCGGTCATCGATGCCTTGGTCGGCGAGAATCACGACGCGGTGCTCGAAGAGCGCGACGAAGATCAACACTCCGGTGCGGTCACGCGTCGCAAACACCTGCTCTTCGAGAAACGCCTCGGCCGCGCGTCCATCGACTCGGCTCTCGAGCGCATCCTCACTGACCAGCCGCCGTGCAAGCCCGTCGATGCGGCTTGCGAGCCAGCCGATGAGCAGTCCGAGCTGCAGCCCGATCAGCATCCACAGATAATCCGGCGCGCCCCAGCCGCCAAAGCGCCAAATCGCGCCAGCGGCAACGCCAGCACCGATGGCTGCGCCGAGTAAAGCGGCCTTCCAACCGATCTCCGAGTGCGGGTCGCAACGCTCGACCACGTACACGACCAGCTCGCCGGCGGTCTTCTCCTCCGCGGCGGTCGTGGCCGCGCGGATCGCTTCTCTATCCGCCGCGGTGAAAAACGTCTCGATGCGCGACGCCACGACGCGGATCAGAACTCGACTTTGGGGGGTGCTTCAGCGCCAGGTGTGGCTTCGAAGTAGGGCTTGTCGTCGAAGCCCATGATGTTGGCGAGCAGAATCGTCGGAAAACGGCGGCGCGCTTTGTTGTACGACAGCGTTGCGTCGTTGAAGCGCTTGCGCTCGACGGAGATGCGGTTTTCCGTGCCTTCGAGCTGGGCCTGGAGGTCGCGGAACGCGTCGGTGGCCTTGAGCTCGGGATACTTTTCTACGATGACCAGCAGGCGTGATAGCGCGGATGAGAGCTGCGACTGCGCCGCCTCGAACTGCGCGAGCTGTTCGGCGTCTGGGGCGTTTTCGAAACGCATCTGACCGACCTTGGCGCGCGCCTCGACGACTTTGGTCAGAGTCTCTTGCTCGAAATCGGCAGCCCCCTTCACAGTAGCGACCAGATTCGGGATCAAGTCGGCGCGCCGCTGATAGACGTTTTCGACCTGGCTCCAGGCATTGTCGACCCCTTCCTCCAGCTCGACGAGACGGTTGTAGCTTCCGACCCCCGTCGCGACCAGGACGAGCGCGATCAACACGATCACGCCACACCCGATGACACCCTTGCTCATGTGCGCTCCTTCGGCTTCGAGTGGCGGAGGATGGTCGGAGAGCCTGGCCGGGGTCAAGGGCGAGAATTAAAAAGGGGACTGTCCCCTTTTCTGGGGTCAGACGTCGAGTCGGTCGCCTCTCGAGGGGGTGTGAACGCTCGGGAAACCGCGCTCTTCGAGCAGGCCTCGCAGGGTTTGGCGCGCCGCTTCTTCACCGTGGACGAGCGCCACCTGTCGCAGCGGCCCGGCGTCTCGCACCGCTTCGGCATATGCGACCAGGTCGTCCTGCCCGGCGTGCGCGCTGAAGCCGTTGAGCACTGCGACTTCGGCGTGCCGCTCCCGCTCCACGCCGAAGATGCGTACCCTCGGCCGCCGCTCCACCAGCCGACGGCCGAGCGTATGTTGGGCCTGATAGCCGACGATCATGACCGTGTTCTTGCGGCTCTCGATCGCTGCGACCAAATGGTGCACCACGCGGCCGAACTCGCACATGCCGCTCGCCGAGATGACGATGCAAGGCTCGTCCCGGCGGTCGATCGCCTTCGAGTCTTCGACCGAAGAAACGTACTGAAGGCCCTCGAAGTCGAACGGGGAGTCGCCCTCCGTCAGCATCTTGCGCGCTTCGGTATCGAAGCAGTCGGGATGGATCCGGAACACGTCGGTGAGCTTCACCGTGAGCGGCGAGTCGACGTAGACCGGCACGTCGGGCAGCCGCCCCTGCATCTCGAGCTGCTTCAGCGCGTAAATGACCTCTTGGGCACGCTCGAGCGCAAAGGATGGGACGATCACTTTGCCTCCACGTTTGACCGTGCGGGTGATCACCTCGTGAAGCTCGTCCTCCATCTGCTCGATGGGGTCGTGTGTTCGATTGCCGTACGTGCTCTCCATGATGAGGCACGAGGCCCCGTTGGGGATTTCGGGATCGCGAAGGATGGGCATGTTTCGCCGTCCGACGTCCCCGGAAAACACGAGTCGGCGGTCGTCGCCCACGACGTCGACGTCGAGCGCGACCATCGCGCTTCCAAGCACGTGACCCGCGTCGTAGAACGTCAATGTCACGCCCTCGGCGATTTGATGCGGCCTGTGATAAGGAATGTTGACCATCAGCTCGAGCGCACCCACCACGTCTTCTTGGTCGTAGAGCGGCTCCACGGGCTCCATGTCGACGTGGTCCTTCGCAATCTTCCGATTGATGTACGCCGCGTCTTGCGCCTGGATCTGCGCCGAGTCCTCGAGCATCGCCGCGCACAGGTCGCGCGTTGCAGGCGTGCAGTAGATCGATCCCCGGAACCCCTGTCGATAGAGGCGCGGCACGGCGCCCGAGTGATCGATGTGGGCGTGCGAAAGGACCATGACGTCGATGTCTTTCGCGCGGAAGCCGAGGTGCTGGTTGCGTTCGAGCGTCTCGGAGCGGCGCCCCTGGAACAACCCGCAGTCTAGCAGGACGCGTGCCTTTTCCGTGTGGACGACGTGCCGTGACCCGGTGACGTTACCGCCTGCGGCGCCTACGAACTCAACTTGCACGCAGCACCTGCCTCATTCGGTCTCCAATGAACTCACGCACGACGGCGTCGGTCGAGTCGAGAAACGACTCCGGCGCACCGGTGGCGACGACCGAGCCGTCGTGAATCAGTGCGAGCCGGTCGCTGATTGCAAAGGCGGCCTTTAAGTTGTGGGTGACGACCACGGAGGTGACTTTCAGGCTGCTCTGAAGGCCCATGAGCAAACGGTTGACGCGCGTGACGTTGATCGGGTCGAGCCCCTCGGCGGGCTCGTCGTAGAAGACGACCTCTGGGCGGACGGCGACGGCTCGCGCTAGTGCGACTCGTTTACGCATCCCCCCGGAGAGATCGGAGGGAGACATGTGCTCGATGCCCGGCAGCCCGACGAGGCCGAGGGTTTCGGCAACCCGCTTCGTGATCTCTTCGTCGGTCATGGTCGTTTGCTCGCGGAGCGCATACGCGACGTTTTCGTACACGTTCAACGAGTCGAAAAGCGCCGATTCCTGAAAGAGCATGCCGATGCGTTGACGCGTCTCGGTCCACTCCTGCTCCGTTTGGTGGGTCACGTCTTCGTCGTCGAAACGAATCGTTCCGGCGTCGACGTCGATGAGGCCCATCATCGCTTTGAGCAAGATGCTCTTGCCGGAGCCGGATTCACCGATGATGGTCACGACCTCGCCGTCGAAGATGTCGAGGTCGAGACCGTCGAGCACGACGTGTTTCCCGAACGCCTTGCAAACGCCGCGCACCTCGAACAGGGCCACAGCCGCGCCTCAGCCCTTCGCCGCCCACGAATTGCAGTAGCCGAGCGGGTGAATCGGGCCCTTGACCAACGTGCATTGGCCGCACTCGTCCTCTTTGCCGGCCTTGAAGAACGCGCAGCTCTCGCAGTTCTTTTCTTCGCCGTGCGGCGATCGGTCGACGTATTCGAGCTGGGTCCGAAGCACTGTATCTGCATCGGAGAGCCCGCTGACGTCGTCGCACCGAAACTCCGCCTTTTCGCAAGCGTTCAAGAGGGCCGGAGCCGACCCCAACACCACGAGCTGCGCCCCGTGGCGCAGCATCCTTCGTCTCGAAAGAGTGCTCGTCTTCATCCCACTCACTCCTGAGCGGAGGCTAGCACGGCCCCGCGGGAATCAGCGAACGTCGTTCATCATTTCGAGGAACTCGTCGCTTTCGAGCATGCCTGTGACTCGCGAGGCCTCGGACCCATCGCTGTGATGCAGCACGACGAAGGGCAGCCCCGGCTGATTGTAGGCCTTGAGCAGTGCCCACTTCTCGTCGGTGGCCTTGTCGGTGCTGAGGTCGACCCTCACCGTCACGAATCGGCGCGCCTCGGCGACGACGCGGGGGTCGCTCAGCACGTCGCGGTCGAGCTCTTGGCAGGCCCCGCACCAATCGGCGCCAAAGTCCACCAGCATGGGCCGCGCCTCCGCAAGCGCCGTGCTCTTGGCGACGTCGAAGCTCTCTTCCCACCGGATGTGCGCGCCCGGAGGCAGCGCTTCCGCCCAGCCCACGATACCCAGGAGCCCCGCAACGCATGCGCTGATGCCGATCGCTTTCCGGATGCGCGCAGCCCACGCGCTCCCCTCGAAAGAAAGGTGGATCGCGCCGACGATCACGCCGCCCGCCACGAGACCGAGCGCTGCGGCAAGCCAGAGCTCGTCCCGCACGGCGGGGCGGGGATAGGGCAAGAGCCCGCGCACGTAGTATAACGCCAGCGCGAGCATGGCAATGCCGAAGACGCTTTTGGTCCATTCAACCCATCGCCCGGTTTTCGGCAGCGTCACCGCGAACGTCCCGACGAACCAGAACAGAACGCCGATGCCGAGCGCGTAGATGAAGAGGGAAACCGCCCCGAACACGATGTTGCCGGTCGTTGCGACCCAGGTGAGGAGAACCGCGAGGACCGGGCCCGTGCATGGCGCAGCGATGAGACCATTGACGAAGCCGAGCGCGAAGGCACCCCGCACGCCGAGCCCACCGACTTTTGCAAGGCGGTTTTGTAGCGTCGTGGGTAGCGCGACGTCGAACAGGCCGAACATGCTCAGCGCCATCACGGTGAACAAAGCCGACAGCCCACCGACGACCCATGGGCTCGCCAACGCGCTTCCAAAGGCGCTCCCGGTCAGCGCCGAGAGCACGCCTAGCGGTGTGAAGAGCGCGGCGATCCCCAAGACGAACGCCGTCGATAGCAACGCGGCTCTGCCTCGGGTCTCCGCTTGGCGGGCCCCGAACACGCTCACGGTGATGGCGATCATCGGGTAGACGCATGGAGTCAAGGAGGTCGCGAGACCTGCTACGAAGATCAGTCCCAGCGCGCCGACGTAGCTGCCACCCTCGAGCGCGCTTGCGAACGGCGCGGTCAGCTCGCTCAACGCGTCTGCAGACGCATTTGCCTCGGCAAGCGAGGCAGCGACGAAGCTCACGAAACCGACCGGAGCAGCACTGCGCATCCCTCTAATATGATGCTCGATTGGTTGACCGTCCACGAACGGGGGACGTAGCCTTCCCACGAGAACGCGTTTGCCATTTCTTTTCCTGTTGCTCATCGCCTTTGCCACGGGGGCCCTTGCGGCCTACTCGGGACGCGACGAGGTGCGCCTCAGCGCCGATCCAGTCTGGCGCATGGAGAGCTTCCTCGGGTTTGGGCTTTTCGTCGGGTTCGTTCTGCTACCGGCCACCGTCTACTTCTATGCGTTCCACGGCGATTGGTTTCTCTTTTACCTGGTCGACAGCGGCCGCGCACCGTGGCTTTGGGGCCTGCTGGTTGCTTTGCTCTTGGTTGGTTCGGCCTGGGCCGGGTTTCAGCTGGGAGCGGCAGCCTGCCGAGCCTCCCGTGACATCGCAGCTCGTCGGCTGACGATCGGCGCTCTGCTTTTCGCCCTCCTGGTTTGGCCGGTCGCCTGGGAACGGCTTTCGGTCGTTGGCACGTATCGCCAGTACACGCGCGACTACGGGCTCACCGGGTTTTTCTCGAGCCCGGCTTTCTATTCGGGAATCGCCATTTTGCTCATCATGGCGCTCGCGCTCGGGTGGCTCGTGTACGGGATCGACCGGCAGACCAGAGACGCGGTCTAGCGCCTGGTGGTTCCGCTCAGGTCCGCAGGAGCAAGCCCATGTGCTCTCTCAGGTGCATCGCTGCAGGCGAAGCCCAGAACTTCAAGGCGTCCAGGTACAGCGGATGGGTATCGAAGCTCTCGCCGTCGCCGTCACGTCCTGGGGCAATGCGGCTTCGCACCTCTTGCACGAGCGGGTCGAGGTCGTCGCACAGCAAGAGCGCAGCGCGCAACGCCGTGCGCTGCGCCGCGTTCACCCATCGATCGAACTTCACGCGCTTTGCCTGGGCGTATGCGAATGCCGCTTCTCGCACCTGTCGCCGGTCGCGACGCGGGATCGCACGCTGCAACCGCTTCGTCTGCTCGTTGAGAAATTCCTCGCTCGTCAGGCCCGAACCGAAGTCGGGTTTCACGATGCGCGCGGCCGACGCAAGCAGCACGTCGAGCTCGCGCGGGGTCAGCTTGGATACCGCATGATAGCCGCGGGCCACCTGCGTCATCGGCTGGGCCAACATGAAGGTTTGCGTCGCCGGATCCTTTTCCATGATCGTCGCTGGCGCGAGCACGGCGGGATGGGGCCCGAACTCGATCCCGATGCCACGATTCCGAACTCGGTGTAGGAACAGGTCGAAGTGGCGAATGTCGAGTGCAGCGGCGAGTCGATTCGCGATGTCGCGAAGCGGGTGGTTGGCTTCGGTCGGAAGCCGGTCGCGCGTTGCCAGCCCGTAGCTATCGAGCTCCGGCGGATAGAGCTTCGCGAGAGCTGGGCCCAGCGCGGCGAGCAGCGCACCCGCCGAGGCATCTTCTGGGCGCGGCGTTCCCAGCTTGTCGAGCACGGCTCCTTGGAGCGATCTCGGTCGCACCCGCGCCGGCATCGCTTCGGTCGACGCGATGCGCAGCCGATCCTCTTCTTCGTCCACGCCCTGCGCAATCAGCGGGAGCGTGGCAATGCGTGCCTCGCGCACGCGCCCGTTTGCCTGGTACGTCGCGGCGAGCTCGCGCCAAATGTCTTCGTGGAGCGGCTCGGCGCAAAGCACGGCCTGAAGCTGCTCGATTGCGGCGGCCGCTTCGCCCTGCGCGCGAAGCCGGACTGCGAGCTCACGCCGCAAATCGGCGTTCGCGGCACCTTCCTGGAGCCCGCCTCGAAGCGCGACGACCGCAGCGCGCTCATCCCCACAGTGATCCGAGAGGATCCGTGCGATCTCGAGAGCCGTGGTCACGCGCGCATCGTCGCCCTCGGGATGGTGCTCGCGGAGCGCGTCCGCGTAGTCGCGCCAGTCGTCGGCGCTTTCGCAAAGCGCTTCCAGGGTTGGCGCCGCCTTGCCCTTTGCTCCTTCGAGCACCACCGCGCGCCGTAGCGCCTTGCGAGCCTCTGCGTCGTCGCCCGCCAAGTGCTCCAGGTGACCGAGCCGGATGAGCGCGTCCGCGCGCTCTTCGCCTTCACCTGCATCCAACAAACGTCTCGCGACCTCGAGGGCTTGGGGCGTCTGACCGAGAGCCTCGTGCACGCGCGAGAGCTCACGAAGCGCTGCAGGGTCCTGTGGGTCCGAGACGAGCGCCGCTTCGACGTGCCGGAGGGCCTTGTCCGGCGTGCTTAGACGTCTGCGATAGAGGCCCGCGAGGTCCAGGTGCACGCGCTGCAACCTCGTGTTCTCCGGCGCCGCGGCCAAGAGCTGCTCCATCGTGGCCGCGGCTTCGTGCCAGGCCTGCGTCGCCTGATAGTGCTTCGCCAGCTGCTCGAGCGCGTCGAGGTGGCGAGGCTGGACCTTGAGCACTCGCTGCAGCGTGCGAATGGCGGCCGGCACTTCATCGAGCTCGTCTGCCTGGACGTGCGCGACGGTGAGCCACAGATCGCTTGCCCGATCCACCGAGCGCGCGCCCGAAGCTGCCTGGGATAGGCGATCGACCAAGGAAGACCACGCCTGGTCGATGGTGAGAACGTCGACGAGACCCTCGGCCGCCCGCACCGAGTCTGGCCACATCTCGAGGGCCCGCTCGAAGTCGGCTCGCGCGCCGTCATGGTCGCCGACGCGCTCGAGACGCACGAGCGCGCTTTGCACGTAAAGCTCCGACGCGGCCTTCGCGTCGCGCTCCGCCTCCGCCTCGCGCCGGAGAGCGTCGACCAGCGCCGTTGGATCGTCGGTCTCTTGCGCCACGCGTGTCAGCCCGCGGGCCGCACCGATGTGGTACGGGTCTGCGACGGTCGCTGCACGGAATTGCTCGATTGCCTCGGTATCGTGCTCACCCTCGACGAGCTCTGCCATGCGTGCGCGGTGCGCGGCTGCAACGGTCGGGTCGTCGGCCGAGCGCACCACGAGTGTGTCGACCTCGCGCAACAAGGCGGTGTCTCCCTGACTCGCGGCCAAGCGCTCCAGCTCGAGAAGCGCCCCGAGATCCGAGGGCACGATGTCGAGGACACGTCGATAGGCCTTCACGATGTCGTCGTACTCGCCGAGGCCCTGATGCTCGAGCAATCGTGCCACCTCGTAGAGCGCAGCAACCTGGCCGGTCGGATCCTCGAGAACGTCGGCTAGCGTCGCGCTCACCGCGCTCAGGGACTCCCACGCGCCCACCTGCCTGTAGAGCTGGTCGAGCGCAAGCAACGCGCCGAGGTGCTCCGGCTCGATTGCTCGAACGTCCTCCCACGCCTGAATCGCTTGGCGATGCTTGTCCTGGCGCTCCAGCACCTGCGCTTTGCGAGCGAACGATGCCACGCGCTGCACGGGCTCCTCGGTCAGCTTCAGCTCTCGCTCGAGGTCGGCCAAGAGGTGAGGCCAGTCCTGCTCTTCGATTCGGACCCGGGCGAGCGCGTCGACGGCGGCACGATAGCCCCCGTCGCTCGCAACCGCGGCCTCGTACGACGTCACGGCCTTTGCCCGGTCGCCCAGATGATCTTCGTACACCTGGCCCAGCAAAAAGGCCGCACGCGCGCGGGCTGTCGCGGTCTTCGAGTTGCGGAGCTGAAGCTCGAGGACGTCGACCAGCTCTTCCCAATCGCCGCGCTCCCGGAGGTAGCGGCCGAGCTCTTGCAACGAGGGCGCGTGCCCGGGGTCGACCTTGATCGCCTCCCTGTGATAGCGAAGCGCATCCTCGTCGCTCCCGAGCCGGTCACGAGAAATCTCGGCCATTTTCTGGAGGAGCGCGACGCGCCTGCCCTTGCTGGCGGTCAGTCTCAGCTCTTGTGCGTAGATGTCCAGCAGATCGTTCCAACGACCCGCCGCGTAGTACAAACGCCCGAGGCTCGACAGAGTAGGCACGTGCCGGGGGTCTTTTTCGAGCGCGCGGCGGTAGTGTGCGATCGCCCCGTCGCGGTCTTCCAGGTGCTCGTCGAGAACCTCTCCTGCCCGGTGCAAGAGCGCAACCAGCCTATCGCGTTCGACCGTGAGCTCGATCTCGTACTGCAGCGCTTCGAGGAGCTCCCTTGGACGCTGCGCGCGTGCCGCCGAGCGTTGCCAAGCATGAACGGCCGCCAAGTGCCCCGCATCCTGCTGCAGAATCCGTTTGTACGTCTGCGC
Source organism: Polyangiales bacterium (assembly GCA_041576815.1). Lineage (GTDB taxonomy): Bacteria > Myxococcota_A > Polyangia > Polyangiales > Houyiibacteriaceae > SG8-38. The sequence continues at coordinate 11,199 of JBFGKE010000038.1, read as the reverse complement.
CGCAAGCGCATGCTCGTCGAGCACGTCTTCGTAGAGCTGGGCGATCTTGAGTAGGTACGAAACCGCTCGCGTGCCGCTCGCGCGATCGAGGGCGTTTTCGTATAGTTGAATGAGCTCTTTCGGTCGACGCGCGTCGGAAAGCAAGCGCGCGAGCGCCTTGAACGCGGTCGGGTGGTCCGGCATCGCGTTCAGCGATCGGTGGTAGTGCTCGATGGCGTCGTCCGCCGCGTGCAGCTTGGTTTCGTAAATCTCTGCAGCGCGCGCGTGTGAATCGGCGCGCCGTTGTGCATCCGTGGTGTAGCGCGCTTCACGAATGCACATGTCGATGAGCTTGGACCACGCGCCGCGGACTCGATAAAGGAGGCTGAGCGCCTGTAGGCTGGACAACGAGGTCGGGTCGAGCTCGATGGCGCGCTCGTGCCACAGAATCGCTTGGTCCACGTCTCGCAGCTCTTCCTCGTAGAGACGCGCAATCCGCTGTGTGTGGGTCAGCCGCTCGGACTCGTCGTCACTCGCCTCCGTCAGCACCTCCAGGGTTTCCACCAACGCATCGAGCTGTCGAGCGGCTTCGTAGTGCCGAGCAAGCTCGCCGAGCACCAAGGCGTCCGTGGGCTGAATGGTGCGGGCTCTTTCCAGAAGCCGGATCGCCTCGTCCCGGTTTTCCAGCTGCTCCGCGTGAATGCGCGCAGCTCGGTAGAGAGACGAAGCCTGCGTCGATGGAGCAGCAGCCAGCTCTGCTTCAGCTTCGAGCGTACGAATGAGATCGCGCCATCGGCGCTGGCCGTAGTAGAGACGCTTCAGCGCCTGTATCGCGATGATCGCCTTGGGGTCGACCTGGACCGCGGTCTCATAGAGCTCCGCGGCCTGATCGGGTCGCTGCTGGCGGCTCTCCAGCAGTTGCGCGCGACGAATGATCAAAGCAGCCCGGTGCGCATCGTCCCCAGACGCGACGTTCGCGAGCTCGGCCAGGGTCCGGTCCACCTCGGGCCAGGTTTGCTTCGCAAAGGCGCGCTGCTCGGTTGCTTGCAGCACGGCTGCCCTAGAGCGATCTAGGGCGCGCGCGGTTTGATAAGCCTCCTCGGCGGCTTCCCGATTGCCGAGGACATCCTCCAGCAAACGCCCCTTGAGCAAGAGGAGCGTGGCTTTGTCGCGAGGTTGGCGGGTGATGCGAACCTCCGCATCGAACAGTGCGAGCGCCTCCTGGAACATGCGGGCCCCAATCAGGAGCCGGCGAGCCGCGCGAATGGCGGGCACGTAGTCCGGCGCATGTTCGAGGGCAGCCTGGTAGTATTCCAGTGCGCTTCGGTTGTCTCGGAGTGGCCCTTCACAAGTACGCGCCATCTCGAAGTACAGGCGTCCGACGCGGCGCGGGTCTTCCTGTTCGCGGAGCTCGCGCTCGCATTCCTCCAGCCATTCGCGGGCTCGGCGCGACGGATCGACGGGGGCTCGGGGCGGCGGCCGACCTGGGAGCTGCGAGGGATGCCGGGGTGGAAGGGTGGGCGGCCCGGGCTCGTCCGACTCAGAGACGAGATCGTCCTGCGCCAACTCCTCCGTGGCATCGCGGCGTAGCGCCGTGATGTCCCCTTTCTCGAACGCCATGGTAGCCTACATGCTACCTCGGCGCCGAGCGGAGCGCATCGCCCTCGGAGGGCGGGCCAAATGCCCCGCCTCGGCAGCGTGATTAGGCCGCAGGGGCCAAATCTTTGAGCTCTTCGGCGAGCTTTTTCTTCGCGCGCGCCTCGAGCTGCCGCGCTCGTTCGCGGCTCACGCCGAGCTCGCGGCCGAGGGAGGCCAACGAGGCCGAATCGTCGCTCAAAATCCGCTTTTCGACGATCAGCCGCTCACGCTCGTCCAGCACCGCAAGTGCGCCGGCGAGTCGCATTTGAATCCCGCTCTCGCGTCGACGCCTGGCAACCACGATATCCTGAGGCTCCGCGCTTCCAGGAAGCATCTCGACCAGGGTGGCATCCGAGTCGTGGTACGCGGGTGCATCGAGCGAGATCTCCCGCTGGTCTAGGCGACGGAGGAGCTCGGTCATCTTCTCCTTGGTGGTGTCGAAGTCGGCGGCCAGCGTTTCGATCAGCTCATCGGGATCGGCGATGAGATTGGAAAGACGGGCGCGCTCTCGGCGAAGGCGGAAAAACAGCTTCGAGCGGAATGGCCCGGAGCCGGCGCCGATCATCGTGCTCGACCGGACGACCGCTTCGAGGACGAACGCCCGAATCCAGTACCCGGCGTACGTCACGAAGCGCGTGCCGCGGTGTGGGTCGAACTTGCGTACCGCTGTGACCAGGCCCACGCTGCCTTCGGCGATGAGGTCGCCGAGCTTCACGCCGTAGCGGCGGTATTGGAGCGCGATGGCAATCACGTACCGTAGGTTGGCTTCGACGAGCCGATCGGCCGCTGCCTGATCACCGTCACGCGCCTTCAGCGCGAGCTGATGCTCATCCTCGCGCGACAGCTTGGGGATGGCGCGGACCTGCTGGATGTATCGGTCGAGGGAGGCGGATGACTGCATGGTGATGTCCTATATGCGGAGTCGAAGGTTACGTTACGTCACTGGCGTGCGCTAGGAGGCTTTGACCAGCTCTTGTCTAAGTTTTCTTTGGCACAGGTTAGACAAAAGCGCAAGACCCCAAGTGGCACTCGCGACCAGACCTTGGTCGCTGCCCGCAAAGTAGCTCGAAATGATTGAGGAATTTAGGTTGCGAAGCTCGAGCCGCAGCCGCACGTCTGCTTGGCCTGCGGATTGACGAACTTGAACCCTGCGCCCTGCAGGCCCTCGACGTAGTCGATTTCGGTGCCTTCGACATACTGGGCGCTCATCATGTCGACGTAGATGGGGATTCCGTGAGAGGTCACGGTTTGGTCGAGCTCGGTCGTCTCGTCCTCGAAGAACAAATCATACGAAAAACCCGCACAACCGCCGCCAATTACACGCACTCGGAGGCCCTGGTCGGCCAGTCCTTCGGCGTCTCGGATCTCTTTGACTTTGTCGGCGGCTCTCGGGGTGAGGTTCAGCATGGTTCTCCTTATCCGTAACATAAGGTCGTTTCTGGGGACGCGCCACCCGATGAGCTTACGTATCGTTACCTGCAACGCCCGGTCCTTCCTCCACGGGCCCGACCGGCCGCGCCTCCGCGCCTCCGATGGTAAAGCCGGCCATCTCGCCGTCCTGGCCCCGCTTCAAAAACCCGAGCGCGTGGATCGTGTCGTCGACCTCGACCGCTGAGGTCACCTCGCCGACCGCGATCCCGGCCCGCTCGATCGCGGTACCCGCGGGCGGAGGCGCAGGGCCTTCTAGCTGCCAGCGCCAAAGAACTTTCGGGGCCTTCCCGCGGTTTTCGAGCATCACCACGGTTTCTTGTCCGATGTAACAGCCCTTCGTGAAGGACACCGCGACCGGCGTCAGCCCACTCTCCTGCGGGTACGTCCACTTCCCGAAGTCGACCCCGAAACGAGGTCGGCCGCGAACGATGTGCGCTTCGGCCCAAGTCGCGTCATCGAGAGGGGCGCCACCAAGCGCTCGGCTGCGTGCGCGAAGGCGATCGAGCTCGGTGTCGAGCTCGGCATCGGGGACGACCCATTGCCGGCCGGGGAGACCGAGGCGTCTGGAAGGCCAGCCGCCCTCGGCAAGCTCGCCGGCTCGCGGTCCGACCGCCGCGATCACGCGAAGGTCCGGCCGGGGTATCAGGTCGACGTCCTCCATGATGATGTAGCGATCGAGGCGCTCGATCAGTGGGTCGAGCTCCGGCGCCGGCACGTCGAGCCAAATGCCGTCCTCGCGCATGAGCACGTGCACGTCCGCGAGGACGCGTCCTTTGAGGGTCAGGACGAACGCGTACGCCGCATCCCCAGCCTCGAGGCCGTCGATCTGGTTCGTGACTTGGCCCTGAACCCATTCGTGCGCGTCGTCCCCGCCGACCTCGAGGATCGCGCGATCCGGGAGGGCGCGGACGCCGACTGTTCGTTCGAGCCAATCGCCCTTCGAAGCCTCCACCATGGTGCAGTTCTGGTGCGTTCGCTTTGCATGGGCAAGCGAAGACTCAGGGTTCAACCGGCTCGATGCTCGCTGCGTGCAGGGACCGCACGCCATTCGAGGTCCGCACACGCGCGGCGCCGTCCGGGTCGACCCCCACGAACACCCCGCGGCCGTCTTCCCAAGAGACCCGTTCGCCCACGAGCGCCAGCCTCGGCTCGAGCGCCTGCACGACGACGGACGGTCCGAGCTCGGCGAGCCGCGTCACCCACTGCTCGGCGCAGGAGAGCACCGACGCGAACACCTCTGCGCGGTCGCAGTCTCGGCCGTCTCGCTCCACGCGCAGAGAGGTCGCGATGCCGTCGAGCTCGGCAGGCCATTCGATTCGATTTACGTTGATGCCGATGCCGACGACGAGTGATTCGATTCGGCTCCCGAGCGTCCGACTCTCGACGAGGATCCCAGCGCACTTTCGTCGCCCGATCCAGATGTCGTTCGGCCACTTCACCTGGACCGAAGGGGCGGGCAGAAATCCGGCGACCGCATCGGCGACACCCAACCCGGCGGCCAAGGTGACAAGCGAAATCGAGCTGGGCTCGACGCGAGGCCGCGTGACGATCGAAAAGTACAGGTCGGAGCCGGGTGGGGACACCCAGGACCGGCCGTGTGCACCCCGTCCCTTGGTCTGACTGTCGGCAAGCACGACGTGGCCTTCGGGCGCGCCCTCGGCTGCCGCCGCCCTCGCGTCATCCATCGTGGAGACCGTGCGCTCGCGCACGTCGAGCGACGTACCCCATTCACCGGTGAGCTTCGCACGCAGCCGATCGGGCTCGAGGTCCTCGATCATCGGTCAGCTCCAGTCGAGCGCGAGGTCGCAGGAGGGAGACGAATGGGTGAGTGCACCCACGCTAATTACATCGACCCCGAGCGAACCGAGAACGGCGACCCGTTCGAGGGTGATGCCGCCCGAGACCTCGACGATCGCCTTGCCGTTCACCAGGCCAACGGCCTCACGAACCTCGTCGTCGGTGAAGTTGTCGAGCATGATGATGTCTGCCCCCGCAGCGAGAGCCTCTTCGAGCTGTGCGCGACTCTCGACTTCGCACTCGATGCGGCATGTGTGCGGCGCGAGCTCGCGGGCCCGCTCGATGGCGCGCGCACAACCGCCCGCCGCCGCGATGTGATTGTCTTTGATCAACACGCCGGCGCCGAGGTCCTCGCGATGATTACGCCCGCCGCCGCAACGGACTGCGTAGCGTTCGAACGCACGAAGCCCGGGGGTGGTCTTTCGAGTGTCGACGATCCGCGTCGTGGAGCCGGCGGGGAGAGCGTCGACGAAGCGCTTGGTCATCGTGGCGACGCCGCTGAGCCGTTGAATGAAGTTCAAGGCCACGCGCTCGCCGAGCAGAATCGAGGTCGCGGGGCCTGCGACGGTGGCAAGCGGGGCGCCCGGGTCGACCTCGTCACCATCTTGCACGTGTGTATCGACGTCGACCAGTAGGTCGACCTGCGCGTAGACCTCCTCGACGATGGGCAGCCCGCAAACGACGAGGGGCTCGCGCGCGTTCAGCGTTGCGGTGCCATATGTGGCGGGATCGATGCAGGCCTCGGTCGTGAGGTCGCCACGATCGATGTCTTCGGAAAGCGCACGACGGACGGTCTCGGATAAAATCGTCGGCGCCGGCGGGACGAGCTGCATGGCTTCGTTATAGCCAACTCCGGGCAAGAATCTCGGAATAAAGATTGCTCATCGCGTGAAGTGCGAGCGCCGCGCCGATACCGCCGCGCCGAGCCCGCACCCATCCGAAGAGGAGGCCCGGAAAAAAGACAGCGAGCCTCGCTGGATTCGGCTCGACGAGGAAATGAATGACGGCGAACAAGGCCGCTTGAAGCAGCCATGAGCCGGGCGCCAACGATGCACCTAGAATCCGAACGCGTCGCGTCTCGAGGTCGCTGAGCGACGTTTGCAGATAGCCGCGAAAGAATGCCTCTTCGGGGAGTGCGACCACGATCAGCTGCGCCAGCAGGAAACTGCCGAGGTTGGGCGGCAGCGTGAGCAAGAAGCTCTCCGGTTGGTGCCACCATTGGTAGCCAACGGCGTAGAGCGGGAACACGACGGCGGCGACGCCGACCGCAACGGCAAGCTCGATGAGCCCGGACGGGAATGCGCGCCCGGCGGCGCGACCCAAGTCGAAGAGACCCAGCGGGCCCGCGGGGCGGTGGTCGTCGGCAGGTTCCAAGAGCCCTGCAAGAGCGACGCCGTAGTGCGCGGGCTGGTCGCGGGTGAGTCGAATCGCGGTCAACAAGAAGATCGCCGCGACCCCCAGATGCACGTATCGTCCGACGACCGGCGCCGCGGCGAGGCGCGTGACCGCGAAGACGGCCGCGCAGACGAGCCCGTACGTCCACGAGATACGTCGAAGTGATGGACGCGTGTCGGCCACCGCGCCACAACTACAGGGGAGGGCGGCGCTTGCCAAGAAGCAGGCGAAGCCTACACTGCCTCCACTTCGCGAGGTCGCGGGGCACGGGTGAGGCGCGGCGGTGATTTCCGAGGACAAGATTGCTGAGATCCGCCAGCGCGCGCCGCTCGCGGAGGTCGTCGGCAGCTACGTTGCTCTCAAGAAGTCGGGCAACAGCCTCAAGGGCCTTTGCCCGTTTCACAACGAAAAGTCGCCGTCGTTTTACGTGCACCCTGGCCGGGGTTTTTACCATTGCTTCGGCTGCAAGGCGTCGGGCGACGTGTTTTCGTTTCTGATGCACGTCGAAGGGAAGACGTTCCCCGAGGTCGCCCGCGATCTAGCCGAGCAGACCGGGGTGGAGCTGCCGGCGTACGACCCGCAGCGCGAGGCGGAGCATCAGCGTCACAAGAAGCAGTCCGAACGCCTCGGGGCGATCATGGACAAAGCCACCGACTTCTACTGCACGCAGCTCTTCGAGCACGCAGACGCCGACATCGCCAGGAACGAGCTTTCCGCGAGAGGCATCTCGGACGAATCGGCGCGCGCGTTTCGTTTGGGGTACGCGCCGCACGGGTGGGATTCGCTGGTGCGGTTTCTCGAGCGTGACGGGATTTCACCCTCCGATGCAGAGACGGTCGGGTTGATCGTGGCACGCCGCTCGGGGCGCGGGCACTACGATCGCTTTCGCCACCGCCTGATGTTCCCCATCGCCGACGTTCACGGCAAAGTCGTGGCGTTTAGCGGCCGGGCGCTGTCTCCCGCCCCGTCGATGGAAGAGCAAAAGGAGCCGCCCGCGAAGTATTTGAACAGCCCGGAGAATCTGCTCTACCACAAAGGGCAGGTTCTGTATGGCCTCCACGAAGGTCGTGTCGAGATCAGACGAGAGGCTGCCGCGGTGCTCTGCGAGGGCAACTTCGACCTCGTGGCGCTGCACCAAGCGGGCTTTCAAAACGCGGTCGCGCCGATGGGCACGGCGTTCACGGAAGCGCACGCCCGTTTGATCAAGCGCTTCACACCCAAGGTCACGTTTCTGTTCGACGCCGACGATGCGGGGCGCAAAGCCGTTCGCGAAGCCTACGGCGTGTTGAGCAAGACCGGCCTCAGCGCGCACGTCGTCACGCTTCCCCGTGGCACCGATCCAGATAGCTTCTTGCGGGAGCATGGCCCCGAGTCGCTGCGCACCCGAATCGTGAGCGCGCCCACCATTATCGAACATTTAATCGACGACGCGGCGGCGCGTGCAGAGCCGAATCCGCGTGCAAAAGCCGAAGCGATCGCGGAGCTTGGTCCGATTCTTGCCAACGTCGAAAGTCCCGTCGAGCGCGGCCTCTACGTCGAGCGTGTCGCGCGCAAATTCGGAATCACAGACGTGGGTTTGGTGCGCCGCGAGCTTCGTCGCGGTTGGGGTCGCGGTCGCGCGACCACCGTTTCACGGCGTGACGCAGTGCAGCAGCCGATTGCAACGCCAGTGTCGGAGTTACAGTCGAAGTTGATTTCGGCGCTCATCGATCAACCGACGTTGGTGCGCGAGGACGACGTGCAGAAACTTCCGAAGCTTTTGACGAGCCCAGATCTTCGCGCCATCTTTGATTCTATCTTGCGGATGGTGGATAGGCAGGGCTCGCTCGATGTCACGACCCTGCTAGACGAGTTAGAGGACAATCGGCTCAAGCCCTGGTTGGAGACGAAGTTGGCGGTACAGCAGCACAGCCTCGAAGAGGCACGAGAGCTACTCGACGAAGGCCTTCCGCTTCTCGAACAAAAGAACATCGAACACGAGTTGCCCCGTTTGCAACAACGCATCGTCGAAGCACGCCGAGTCGGCGATGATGCGTTGGCGGCGGGGCTCACCCAGGAGTTCGTGGAGCTGACGCGCAGCGCTCACAAGCTCAAGTCGAACGTGAAGCAGAGGTGAAGATGGCGACCAAGGGCTCCGTACGCAGCGAGGAATCGACATCGAAGTTCAAAACCGAACCGGTGTCGCGGGTAGTGCCAAAGATCAAAGGACGTGAACGCAAAGAGGTGCAGCTGCTGCTCGAGCGGGGCCGCATGCAGGGCCACCTCACGTACGACGAGCTCAACGAGGCCTTACCGCCCGACATGGTCACGTCCGATCAAATCGACGATCTCATGCTTTGGCTCAAAAGCGAAGACATCGACGTCGTCGATGGCGCTCCCGAGGGCCAAAGCCGGACGAGCGAGGTTCCGGTTGCAGCGCCTCGTGGCTCGACCCGCCGCGCATCGACCATTCCGCCGCCCGCTGACGACGGCTACGCGCAGAAGTCGAACGACCCCGTTCGGATGTACCTCCGAAAGATGGGCTCGGTGTCGCTCCTCACGCGCGAGGGCGAGGTCGAGATTGCCAAGCGCATCGAAGAGGGCCAAGACCGCATTTTCGAGGTGATTCTCAACTCGCGCGTCGGCGTCGCGGAAATCCTCGAGATCGGCGAGAGCCTGCGCAAGGGCAAGCTCCGCATCAAGGATGTCGTCCGGGACCTCGACAAGGAGGAAGAGGTCGACTTCGAGGCTGCGAAAGTCCGGGCGCTCAAGCTCTTCGACAAGGTCAAGCGCATCGAGTCCTCGATGACCAAGGTGCAAACCGAGCTGGACAGCAAGCGGAAGGTGTCCGAGCGCAGCAAGAAGCAATACACGGCGCAACTCGACAAGCATCGTCACGAGCGCGTCGCGCTCTTGCGGGAGCTCAACCTCACCAAGAAGCAGATCGACCGCGTGGTCTCGAGCATCAAGGCGTACACCCGCCGCGTCGAGCGCGCGGAGCGAGACATGAGCGAGGCCGAAGCGCGTGTCGGGGGTCTCAAGTTCAAAGACATGAAGCGTGTGGTTCGCGACATGCAGGAGAGCAAAGCCGTCGAGAAGCGCATCCAGCGCAAGTACGGCTCCGAGGAGCAGATCCTCATGTCGGAGGAGCACATCCGCGAAGCCCACAAGTCCATTACGGACGTCGAAGACGACATGGGCCAGCCCGTCGACCGGCTTCGGACGACATACCGGGCGCTGGCGGAGGGCGAGCGGCAGTCTGAGCGCGCGAAGGCCGAGCTGGTCGAGGCCAATCTTCGGCTCGTCGTTTCGATCGCGAAGAAGTACACCAACCGCGGACTTCAGTTCCTCGACCTGATTCAGGAGGGCAACATCGGCCTCATGAAGGCGGTGGACAAGTTCGAATACCGCCGCGGCTACAAGTTTTCGACGTACGCGACGTGGTGGATTCGGCAGGCGATCACGCGAGCCATCGCAGATCAGGCTCGCACCATTCGCATTCCCGTCCACATGATCGAAACGATCAACAAGCTCATTCGCACCTCCCGATACCTGGTGCAGGAGCTCGGACGCGAGCCCGATCCGGAGGAGATCGCCGAGCGGATGGAGATGCCGCTCGAAAAGGTCCGCAAGGTCCTCAAGATCGCCAAGGAGCCGATCAGCCTCGAAACCCCGATCGGCGAGGAAGAGGATAGCCATCTCGGTGACTTCATCGAGGACAAGAACGCGGTGTCGCCGGTCGAGTCGGTGATCTCGAACAACCTCACCGACCAGACCAGCAAAGTGCTCGAATCGCTCACGCCGCGCGAAGAGCTGGTTCTGCGCATGCGCTTCGGCGTCGGTGAGGGCTCCGAGCACACGCTCGAGGAGGTCGGCCGCTCGTTCAACGTCACGCGTGAGTGAATCCGGCAGATCGAGTCGAAGGCGCTGCGCAAGCTGCGCCATCCGAGCCGCTCGAGCCAGCTCAAGCCGTTCCTCGACCAGACGCAGTAGGCAGGCCGCTCCACGAGAAGGCCGCGCCCGCGATGCGGAAGCGGCCCGCGGTTTCCGGGTCGTAGCGCTCGCTGCCGAACCACCATCCGCCGACCGCGCGGGTCGGAATCGTGTAGCCGTCGAAGGTCGCCTCTTCGTCGCACCGGACGCCGTACGGAATCGCCCGCCAGCCGTCGACGCCCACGTCGCCGTGGCGAAGCGTGTTCATCGCCCGCAGTGAGCCGCGCTCGTCGACGTGCAGCTCGAGCGTGATCTCCTCGCCGTCGATCACGCGGGAGACCCGGGCGCAGGCATCGCCGAGGCCCTGCCACGCGGCGCCCGCCTGCGGCAGCAGCGCCGTGGGCAGCCAGATCGCCTCGGCGGCTAGGCGCCCGCGCGCCGATCGGGCGGTGTCGGCGTCGTTCGCGCGCACGATCGGGATCAGCCCCAGGAGCTTCACGGTGACACCGCCGCGGCCGTTCCGGTAGTCGTCGACGACGCGCACCGGGAGCCCGGCGAACCGGGTGCGGGCGCGCCAGACGAAGGCGCGGGGCTCGAGGAGCTCGTCGCCGTGCAGGAGCGCGGGCGCGCGATCTTCGGGCCGGAGCCGGAGCCGGAAGAGGGTCTCGAGCCACACCGAGCTCGCCAGGGGCGTGCCTTCGGCGATGGCGTGAGTCAGGTAGAGCCGCGCCGCCGCCGGCAGATGCTCGATCTGGGTGCGGTCGAAGACCGTCACTCGCTCGGTCTCCGCGCCGGTCTCGCCCCACCTCGGCGGGGCTCGGCCGGACCCTCGGTCAGTCTTCCGGCTCGCCCTCTGAGGCTGCGCCGGCGACTTGGATCCCCTTCAGGTAGGCGATCAGGTCGGCGAGCTTCTGCTGCACGTCGGCTTCGGTCTGGTTCTCCTCCACCTGGAAGACCGAACCCCAGATCGGCATGTCGCGACCGTGCAGCGGCACCATCTGCTCGCGGCCATCGATCTGTCGCAGCGCGGCCTCGGTCGGAAACTCG
>JBFGKE010000037.1:0-35582 GCA_041576815.1 Polyangiales bacterium | reverse complement strand
GGCGACGGCGCGGGCGGCGCGCTGTTGCTTGCGTATCTCACGGCGCGGCACGATCCGGCCTCCCGTCGCTTCGTGCGCGACCTGTGGGGCCTCGCGAGCCAGCGCACCTGGGAGGGTGACGGCCTCCGTGCAGACCCGGACCTGTGGTCGGCAGCCGACACCGCAATTGCCCGAAGCGGCGACCGCCTGCTCGACAACATCGAAGAGCTCGCCGTGCATCGCTGGTTCGTGGGTCGGTCCGCGTCGAACGACTCGATTGCAGCCGCGCTCGACGACGATGCGAAGGTTCCCATCTCGAGACTCATGCGGCGGCTTCCGACGCGAATCGTCGCTTCGCAGCCTCTTTACTCCTTTGGGAGCGCCTATCTGATCATGGACGCTGCGGTTTGGGGCGCACAGACGACCAGGCTACGAGCATGGCTTCGAGGCGAGTACGGCGTGCGATGGTCCTTTGTCATCGTACAGCTCGACGGTGCGGGCGAGGAGATCCGTCGGCTTGCAGCGCCGCACACGGGAGCCACGCCCGAGTCCTATCTACCGGTCGAGCTCGACGAGAAGGCGACGCATTTGCTGTTCGTCGTCACCAACCTCTCGGACGGGCTCCCCGATGCGGATCAAGACGACGTTCACGTGCGCTCATTCGAGCTCATCGTCGCCGGCGCGAACGATTCGCCCGACTAGCTTCTCGGCCTTCGACGGCGGCGCCGGCGGCGTGATCGCGGCTCCGATTCGTAGACCGCTTCTTGAGGCTCTCGCGCCCAGTCCGGCACGTCCTCGCCGCGCGCCATGTGATCGAGGGCAAACAGCGTTGCCGCATCCGCAAAGTACTCCCGCCGCGCGATCGATTGGATGCGACCGGTCCTGAGGCGGCGCTGCGCCATCACGAGCAATCTGATTCGGTCCTTCAGACGCCGCGGAAGCGACAGCCGAAGCGAGACCTCTCGAATGAAATCCTCGTAGGCGACCGCGACGTCGCGGACGCCTTCGAGCGCCTCGTCGATCGGGCCGAGCAGGAGCGTGGACAGGAGAACGGCATCACTCGGAAGCCGGTCCTCGGCAGCGCGCTCGTCGACCGCCTTGAGTCGTCCGAACGTGAGCGACGCACCATCGCGCTCATCGTCCAAAAAGGAAGCGACCTCCGGGAGAATCTCGCTCAGAACGCCGACGTCCCACGCGAGGAAAATCGAGCGCTGTGCGGCGCCACCCCGCAGAAAGCGCAAAAGCTCCTCCAAAACGCGCGGTGCAGCCGCGCGCGCGAGGTCACTTCGGTGCCGCACCATCCCATCGTAGACCTCGGGGTCGAGGCCCATGTCCAGGCGAGCGCTGAACTTGATCGCCCTCAAGATGCGCACTGGGTCCTCGCGGAAGCGCACGTTGGGATCACCGATGGTACGAAGCAGGTGCTCCTCGAGGTCCGCCACGCCGCCGACGAAATCGATGACCTCGCCACGCTCGAGATCGTAGAACAAACCGTTGATCGTGAAGTCCCGCCGGATTGCATCCTCGTGCGGCTCCCCGAAGACGTTGTCGTTCGTGATCAGCAGATCGGCTTGGTCCACTTCGGCCGTTGCCCTACGAGAGGGGATGAGGCGCACGGGCTTTGGGCCTTCGCAACGCGGGATCTTCTTTGCAATCTTCGGTTTGATGACCTCGAAGCTCTGCGATGGATCGCGTCGAAAGGTCGCGACCTCGATGACCTTCCCGCCAGCAAACAGGACGTGCGCCAACCGAAAACGGCGTCCGATGACGCGACAGTTCCGAAAGAGGTCACGTACCTGGTAGGGGCGCGCACTAGTTGCGAGATCGAAGTCCTTCGGTTTGCGACCGAGCATCAGGTCGCGCACTCCCCCACCGACCAGATAGGCGGTATGCCCATGCCGATTTAGGCGGCGAATCACCTTTGCAGCGTCCTGGTCCACCAGGCGTCGTGGGATCGAATACGCGTAGACGACGGGCTCGAGCGGCTCGTCGGCGAACGCGCCTTGGTCGTCGTCTTCTCGTCGACCGAACTCGGAGTCAATCACTCGGGTCATCGGAAGCGTAAGCCCGCAGTGGGCTTTGAAACAGTTACCTGGGTGTAGCAACAACGGCTCCTGACGGCAATCTTCGAGCAATGCTACCGTCCTCTGCGATGAACGAGCTCGATCGGATGGCCGGCCGCGTCCTCGTGTGCGGGTTTGATGGTTTGGAGGCACCGACCGCGATACGGCGATGGTTCTCCCAGGGCGCGCTTGGCGGGATGATTCTCTTTCGGCGTAACATCCATGATCCGGAGCGGGCCGCCGCGCTGATCGAATCTTGCCTCGCCGATGCCGATGCGGACCTGCCGCATTTGGTTTGCGTCGATCAGGAGGGAGGTCGGGTCGCCCGCTTCGGCGAACCGGTGCTTCGCCTGCCGCCAATGCGGAAGCTGGCTTTGGCGGGGGACCTCGAGCTGACACGAAACGCAGCCGAGGTTCTTGCGAAGCAGCTTCGCTCAATCGGGGTGACCTTGAATTTCGCGCCGGTGCTCGACGTCGATACGAACCCGCTCAATCCGATCATCGGAGACCGCGCCTTTGGGAACGCGCCGGACGCCATCGTAGAGCAAGCGCTGGCGTTCGCGGCCGGGCTTCACGACGGCGGTGTGCTCGCCTGCGGGAAGCACTTCCCAGGCCACGGTGACACGGATCTCGACAGCCACCTCGCACTGCCGAGGCTTCCTCACGATCGTGCGCGCCTGGACGAGGTGGAGCTTGCACCGTTTCGCGCGGCTGCCCAACGGCTGCCCTCGCTGATGACGGCACACGTCGTCTTCGAAGCGCTGGACCCGGACGTGCCCGCTACGATGTCCGAAGCGGCGATCACGGGGCTGCTGCGCGAGGAGCTGGGGTTCGACGGCGCGATCTTTTCCGACGACTTGGAGATGAAGGCCGTCACCGACAGCTACTCGATCGACGAGGCCGGCGTGCGCGCGATCGAGGCCGGGTGCGATCTGCTGCTGGTATGCTCGGACCTCGATGCCGCGGCGCGCCTTCGACAAGCTCTCGTGTCGCGAGCCAACGAAAGCGAGCCGTTTCGAACCCGCCTCGGCGAGGCGTGCGCACGCGCCGATGCGCTTCGGCGGCGCATCCTCGATCTGCCGCCTCCCGTTGGGCTGAAAAACGCGCTAGGAAGCCAGCAGGCGCGGTCCGTCGAAGTGCGCCTTCGCCAGCTGGCATGACCAACCCATTCAAAGCCTCGACCGCCTGAGCCGACGTTGGACATCCACGGCGATACGAGCGGCCTCAGCCCCTCCGAAAAGAAGGCCCTTCAGCGGATCTATCGTCGCCGCGTTCCCCTCGACCGTCTGACGACGTCGGAGCTCACGCGCGCGCTTGTCGGAGTCTCGCATGCAACTGGGCGACAGGTCGGCGTGCTCGTCGATCGACGCGGAACGGTCGATCACGTCATCGTCGGTGATGCATCCAAGCTGATGCTGCCCGACGTCGGGCGGCTGCGCGCCGGCGCCGGCCGGCTCCGGGGGCTGCGGCTCATCCACACCCATCTTCGCAACGAGCCGCTCAGCCGGGACGATCTCGTGGACCTCACGCGGTTACACCTCGACATGGTCGTCGCGATATGTCTCGCGCCGGGCGAGGAGCGCGCCCTCTGCGTCTACTACGGGCACAACTTCCCCGTGGCGGAGGGCACGGACGACCCTCCCTTCCGGACCTTCGGCCCGATCCCGTACGCTAAAGCCAACGACAACCCCGCGGAAATCATCGCGACCATCGAGCAGGAGTTCGCACGCGCGGCCAAAGCGCGGGGCGTCACCGCCAAAGACGGCCGCGCCATCCTGGTGCACGTCTGCGACAAGCGCGGGGCAGCCCAAGCCGAGGACTCGCTGCGCGAGCTGGAGGAGCTCGCGCGCACGGCCGGGGTCGACGTGGCCGACCGTATTCTTCAGGTCCGCGATCGCGTCGACCCGCGCTACGCTCTAGGCCGCGGCAAGCTCGAGGACGTGGTCATTCGGGCGATGCAGGTCGACGCCGAAACGTTGATCTTCGACCGCAATCTCCGGCCTGCGCAGGCCAACAACATCGCTCGCATGACCGATCTCAAAGTCGTCGATCGCACGCAGCTGATCCTCGACATCTTCGCGCAACACGCACAGAGCAGCGACGGTAAGCTGCAGGTCGAGCTCGCGCAGATGCGCTACCTGCTCCCGCGCCTCGGGCAGCGCGACGACGCCCTGTCGCGCCTGACCGGCGGCATCGGCGGGCGCGGCCCCGGCGAAACGAAGCTCGAGGTCGGCAGGCGGCGGGCGCGGGAGCGCATCACGCGTCTCCAGTCGCAGCAAAAACGGCTCGGCCGCCAGCGTGAGCAGCGGCGCGCACGTCGCAAACGAACCGGTACCCCCACCGTAGCAATCGTGGGTTACACCAACGCCGGAAAGAGCACCCTCCTCAACGCGCTGACGGGAAGCGACGTGGTCGCCGAAGACAAGCTCTTTGCGACCCTCGACACTCGCTCACGAACCCTGCGGCTCCCGTCCGGACGCGAGGTGATCGTGACGGACACCGTCGGTTTCATTCGAGACTTGCCGAAGGATCTCTTCGCAGCATTCCGAGCCACCTTCGATGAAACGCACGACGCCGACCTCCTTCTGCACGTGATCGACGCATCGGACCCGTCGCGAAGCGAGCACATTCAAACGACCGAGAAGCTGCTAGTCGACCTGGGCCTCGAACGCGTCCCGCGAATTCTCGTGTTCAACAAGTGCGACAAGCTCGAGGCGCCCCATCCAACGCTCGCGAACCGCGGCATTCCGATCAGCGCCATCGACGGAAGCTCGCTCGGGCCGCTTCGGCAGGCCATCGACGAGCGGCTCGACGACGCCCACCCGTTCCTGAGGGCGGAGGAGCCTACTTCTTCACGACCGGTTTGATGCCGACTTTGCCGTCTTTGACGACGACTTGGAAGTCGACGCGTTTACCTTTGTGCTTCCGCTCGAGCTTTGGAACCATCTTCTTGAGGCTCTTGGCGACCGTCTCGTAGTCGATCTTGTCGGTGCGCTCGTTGTTCTTGCGCTTGGCGTCGACGTACGTCTCGTAGATCTGACGCATTCTCGCATCACCAGGCCCCTTCGAACGCGACGCGATGGGGGGCGGTGCGCGACGTGCCGTCCCCGCAGCCGGGCTCGGCTTCCGTCTCTGCGGTCCGGGGCTCGGCTGCGGTTTGCCGAAGCGCGCGACCTCCGACGCTTCTTCGGGAGGCATCGCGTTCCGTCTCGGCGTGGACCGTGACTCGTCGAGATCGAGGTTTGCGACCTTCGACGATGGCTCTGGCGTCTTCAGCAGGTGGTCCACTCGATCGGCCGCGTCGGCGATCAGCTCATCGACGTCGACGTTTTCGTTCGGGTCGAGCTCGAGCGGGCTGCTGCTTCGCCGGGGCTTCTTGCTCTCGCGCTCGGCTCGTGCAGCTTCACGACGACGCCTCGCTCGAAGGAGGTCACGCCGGTATGTACCTTCCTCGATTTGCCGGCCGATGCGGCGCCAGTACGTTTGCAGCGTCGTGTATCGCTGAACGAGTGTCTGAAAACGAAAGCGCATCGCCGTGTTCCGAGGCTGCTCTTTTCGCAACAGACGAAGAGTCCGGTCGAACTGCTTTCGCGGGATGTTCGGCTCGATGCGCTCGATGCCCTGAAACCATTGCTCGTAGAGGTGCTTGACCCGCGAAAGCTGCACCTCGGCATCCGACAACAAGATCTCGAACTCTTTCGGCGTCATGATCCAACCGTCACAGCGGTGTGACTTTCAAATTGTCGAACCAGAGGTCGGATTGCCAGTTATTGAACCCAAAATGGTCGTGCCCCCGGCCCTGCAGCGGCTCGGGGTCGTCGATTTGCAGCAAAACGTCCCCATCCACCCATACCGTGAGAGTGCCACCGATGCGCTCGATTCGAAACCGGTAATCGCGGCCCGGCTCGACCCTCCGCGGTTTGCCGACGACGCGATCCGCTCCGTGCTCGTCCATGCGGGCCAAGACGTTCTTGGAGTTGTTCCACCCACCGAAGATCACGACGTATCCCGTGGCGGTGTAGCTGTCGGCGGTCGCCCGGGAGGCCCCGTCACCGAAGATCTCCACTTTGATGTCCCCGCTCTCGCTCATGCTCCGCGCGTCGAGCTCGACTCGAACGTCTCGGGGAAGCGTGCGCAGAAGCCAAAGCGGGTGGTTCTTCGCCCCCTGCACGCGAAGCTTGCCGTTTTCGATCCGCCAATTCCCACCCGTGCGCGCGTAGTTCTTCCCGAGCTCGGCGCGTTCGAAGTCATCGCTGAACCCAGCACCAATACCGGGGTCGCCCTGGGGCGTGCAAGAGAGGAGCAGACACGCAAACAGGGTCGCTGGCACCCCGCAAAGCCGACGCGTTGCGTCGGCTACGGGGCTTCGCTCCGGGGTGCCCCGTGGCGACGGAGTCGCTTTACGGGGGGTCGGTGCACCCGTCCTCGTCCAGGTCGCGGCCCTCGATCGCTTCTTCGTTGGGGCACTTGTCGTCGACGTCGGGAACGAAGTCGTTGTCGTTGTCCGGGTCCATGCAGCCGTCTTCGTCTTCGAATCCATCCATGTCCTCGGGCAGGCGCGGGCACTCGTCGCGTGAATCTGGGATGCCATCCGCATCCAGATCGTTGGTTTTCGGAGAATAAGACACTCCGGCGATCGCGCGAAAGCGCGCCTGACCGAGGCCTCGCACGAACCCCATGCCGAGTGCCGCGGTGAGCGTCACGTTCTTCCTGGTCCACCGGACGCCAATGTCTCCCTCGAGGGTGTTGGTGCGTCGACCACGAAATGACGTCGTGCCCCGCAGCTCGAGGAGCCCAAACAGCTCTTTCGCCGGTGGAATCGGCGGCTTGAGTGCAAAGCCGTACTGCAGCTCTTGCCCGAGCCGGTCGACACCGAAGTCACGAGGACGCACCCGGTAGCGCCAACCGAGCATGAGACCCGCTCCGGCCCCGATGATGTGGAAGTCCCCGAGGAGCTGGGCGTCGAAGCTGAACTGACCCTCGCTCGCGTAGACGTCCGCCGTGCCGATGGGGACGGGGAAGATCAAATTCAGGGCGAGCCCCGGGCCGTCCGGGCGATCCTGGTTCGGCTGCGTCTTTTCACCAAAGAAGCGTACGCGCGTGCTCAACCGCGGGTCCTCGACGGCAGACCCGTCGAACGAGAGGCGATTGTTGACGGGCCGCACCGTCTCTCCCGCCTGATAGAAGATCAGGGGGACCTCCACCGCCAGCGTCCATCGACCGAAGAGCGAGACCTCGGACCAGAAGTTGCCGGTCAAGCGATGGTCGACCACGGAGTCGATCAGCCCATCGCTATACCGAATTCGAAGAGGCCGGTTGGAGTACCACGTGTAGAGCCCGACGTTCCACCGTCCGTGCCCTGGGACCCCGCTGCCGTTGAAGCCGAGGAAGCCGTATCGATCGAGGGCTGGCCGGAACCGCTCGATGTTGATCTCCTCGGCGGCCACCGGGCTCGAAGCCGCGACCGTCGTCGTCAGCGCCAGGACCGCGAGAGCGCGCCGCATGCGGGTCAGCTGGTCCCCAAAAGGTGGGTGGTGTGAACGTTCTTGAGAGCCGCCAGCATGCTTTGCCGTACCTTGGGCGCACGCTTTTCGATGTTATCGAGCATCTCTTTGACCTGCTGGCGCCAGAGATTTTTCTGAGAGCCGCAGAGATTGCACGGGATGATGGGAAAACCCGCGGCTTCGGAGTATGCCGCGATATCGCGCTCGGACGAATAAAGAAGCGGGCGAATGACGATGTTGCGGCCGTCGTCGCTCACTAGCTTGGCAGGCATCGCGCTCAGCGAGCCGTTGAACATCATGTTGAGCATGAGCGTTTCGATCGCGTCGTCGCGATGATGACCGAGCGCGATCTTGGTGCAGCCGAGGCTCTGCGCGACGTTGTAGAGAATGCCTCGCCGAAGGCGCGAGCACAGGCTGCAGTACGTATGCCCTGCCGGAATCCGCTCGGTGACGAGGCGGTACGTGTCCTCGCGGACGATGCGATGGTCGAAACCGCCTTCTCGTAGCCATGCTTCGAGCGCAGTGCCGTCGTACCCGGGTTGGCCCTGATCGAGGTGAACCGCCACCAGCTCGAACCCCACCGGCGCCCTTTTTCGCGCGCGATCGAGGAGTTGCAGGAGCGTGTAGCTGTCTTTGCCGCCGCTGATGGCCACCATGACACGATCGCCGGCCTCGATCAGCCCGTAGTCCGCGATGCACCGACCCATCTCATGCGCGAGTCGTCTCTCCAGATCCGCCTGGGCCACGCGGGATGGGTATCCGCTAAGGGACTGCGCCGCAAGGCTCCGTCACTTGAGGCGCCGCAAAGCCACGGCTCTTGCGTGCGCCTCCAAACCCTCGAGCCTCGCGAGGCTCTCCAAGAGGTCCGCCTGAGCGTCGATGGCGGAATGCGAATAGCGAATCAGCGACGAGCGGACGACGAAATCGTACACGCCGAGCGGCGATGCAAACCTGACCGCGCCCCCGGTGGGAAGAACGTGGCTCGGGCCGGCCGCGTAGTCCCCCGCAGCCTCGGGGGTGTGGTAGCCGAGAAAAATCGCGCCGGCGGCGCCAATCCTGTCGAGCATCGCCTCGGGGTCGGCAACGGACAGGCTCAAGTGCTCCGCCGCGAGCACGGTTGCGGCCCGGCCCGCCTCTTCCAAATCGGAAACGACGAAACAGTGCCCGTTGCGACGAACCGCTTCGGCCGCGATCACTTCGCGGGGAAGCGAGCTCAGCTGTCGCTCGAGGGCAACATCGATCGCGTTGGCCTGCGTGCGCGAAAGCACGACGGCCAGCGGGTACGCCGCCTCGTCGTGCTCGGCCTGCGAGAGGAGATCGGCAGCAACGATCTCTGGATCGGCGCCCTGGTCTGCGACGACGAGGATTTCGCTCGGCCCTGCGATCGAGTCGATGTCGACCACCCCGTAGACGAGGCGTTTCGCGCAAGCGACGTAGATGTTGCCCGGCCCCACGACTTTGTCGACGCGGGCAATCGACTCGGTCCCGTAGGCGACCGCAGCGATAGCCTGAGCGCCCCCTGCGTCGACCACCTCGGTGACGCCGGCCTCCTCCGCCGCGGCCAGAATTTCGGGCGTCGGGTTCGGAGTCACGAGCACGATGCGCTCGACGCCTGCGACTGTCGCCGGGATGGCCGTCATCAAGACCGTCGACGGATAGCGGGCCTTGCCACCGGGGGCATACACCGCCACGGCGGCCACGGGCTGAACCCGCTGCCCGAGCTCGATCCCGCTCTCTTCGTAACGAAAGCCAGGCTCTCGCTGGTGCTCGTGGTAGCGCCGAATCCGATCGGCCGCGGCCCGAAGGGCCTGCCGGACCTCTGGATCCACGGCTGCGGCGGCGTTCGCCCAGGCCTCGCGGCCGAGGCGCAGCGAAGCAGGACGGCGACCGTCGAAACGTTCCGTGTACTCGAAAACCGCCTCGTCACCACGCTCGCGGACGGCGTCCAGAATCGCGCGAACGTCCGGCTCGACGCGCGCCAGGTCTTCGTCGCCGCGCCGACTCAGGGACGCGAGCGCCTCCTCGTAGCCGGGCTGGCCCTGTTCGAAGATCGCGAGCATTTGCTGGTTCTAGCGGGCCGGCGCAGGCGGTCAACCGTGCATCCTTGCCCTGCGAGCCGGAAAATGCTCAGACTTCGCCGACCATGAGCGTACGCCTGCACAACACGCTGACCGGTAAAAAGGACCCCTTCGAGCCTGCGGAGCCAAAACACGCGCGGATTTACGTGTGTGGACCGACCGTCTACGACTACGCGCACCTCGGCCACGTCCGCTGCTACGTGGTGTACGACGTCTTGGTTCGTCACCTGCGCGCAATCGGCATGAAGGTCACCTACGTCCGGAACATCACCGATGTCGATGACAAGATCCTGAAGCGCGCCACCGAAACCGGCAAAGAGCCGACCGCGCTCGCTGCGGAGTTTGCGGATGCGTACGCCGAGGACATGCACCGGATGGGGAACCTCGACCCGGACATCGAGCCGAAGGTCAGCACTCACCTCGAGGACATCTTCGAGCTCGTGCAGCGCCTCATCGATCGGGGCCATGCGTACGTGTCCGAGGGTGACGTGTACTTCTCGGTCCAGTCGTTTCCCGACTACGGCAAGCTCAGCCACCGTGACCTCTCGCAGATGAAGCTCGGGGCAAGCGAGCGGCTCGACGACGCGCAGACCGCTCGAAAGCGGCATCCAGCAGACTTTGCTCTTTGGAAGAGCAGCGAAGACGACGCCTGGGGGTGGGATAGTCCGTGGGGGCGCGGTCGACCGGGGTGGCACATCGAGTGCTCGACCATGTCGATGAAGCATCTCGGCGAAACCCTCGACCTTCACGGCGGCGGTCTCGACCTGGTTTTCCCACACCACGAAAACGAGATCGCACAAAGCGAAGCGGCGACGGGCAAGCCGTTTGCGAGGTGCTGGATGCACAACGGGTTCGTCGAGGTCGACAAAGAAAAAATGAGCAAGAGCCTCGGCAACTTCTTCACCGCCCGCGAGCTGTTCGAACGCGTGGAGCCAGAAGCCATCCGCTACTTCATGATGACGGTCCACTACAGGGCCCCGCTCAACCTCGACTGGACGCTCGACGACGCGGGCAACGTCACGGGTTTTCCGCAGTTCGAAGAAGCCGAGCGGCGCGTCGCATACCTGTACAAAACCAAGCAGCGGCTCGGCGCCTTGCCCGAAAAGAGGATCGTCGAAGGCGACGGGCCGGTGACGACCGAGATCGCCGGCTTCAAGAACTCCCTTCGGGAGGCGCTGGACGACGACCTCAACATGCCCATCGCGCTTGCGAAGCTGGCCGACTTTCTCAAGTCGGTGAACGAGCTCTGCGATCACGCACTTGCGAAAAAGGGCAAGGCGACCCGCGCCGCGGTGGAAGGGGCGCGCGTGGGATTCGCGGCGCTCGGAGCGGAGCTCGGGCTCGGCGAGCAGGAAGCGGGCACCGTGCTTCAGAGAATTCGTGACCGTCGCGCCCACGCGCGGGGGCTCGATGCCGCCTCGATCGAGCAGCGGATCGCGAAGCGCACCGAAGCTAGGAAATCCAAGGACTTCGCCGAGGCAGACCGGATTCGGGACGAGCTGGCCGCCCAAGGAGTCGAGCTGCTCGACGGCCCAGAGGGCACGGGCTGGACGATCGGGGACTGATGACCGTATCAGGGGTGCGCTTTCGGCGCGCCCCGAATTCCGCGTTTTCCAGGCTCTGGGAGCGCCTCCGATCTGTCACTGGCCTGTTCCATATGGCATTCTGATAGTTCCTTGGAGAGGCAAGCAATGACGTCGTCTGTCCCAAAGCCTGTGGCGGAGGGCACTCTGAGTGCAACGCCGTTTGGGCATGTATTGCTTTCTATCCAAAAGAAGGGGCTCACCGGCACGCTTGCGGTCTGGCCCGAGGACGAGCGCCCGGGCCAGGATCGAATCCTCTTCAGGGCGGGGGCACCGGCAGTCGGTCGATTCCTCGATCCGGCGGCCGATCTCGAGCGCGCGATGCTAGGCATCTTCGCGCGTGATTCCGGACCCTATGCGTTTTACGAAGCGGACCTCGTCGGAGACGGCGACGAGACACTGCGCGGGCAGGTCGACGTCTTGACTCTCATCGCGCAGGCGCTCCGTGGCAGCGTCCCGAAGGATGCAATGGTTCGCGTGATTCGTAAGCTTGGAACCGAGCGGCAGCGCATCAAGAGGAGCGCTCCCGTCGCGCGGCTCAAGCTTCAGTCGAACGAGATGGCGTTCGTCGAGCTGATGCGCGCGGAGCCCGCTACTGCGGCGGTGCTGATCGAGCAGTTCGGCGACCCAAAGGTCGCGCAGCGAATGGTCTACCTGCTCGCGATCACCGAGTCGCTCGAGACCTATCGACCGATCTCGCGGCAGAAGCTCAAAGCGGTGTCCCCGCGGGCCCGAGGCGCCGATCGCTCATCGTCACCACCCGGCGCACGCCCCGCACCCGGCTATTCCTCGAGCATGCTTCCGCCGACGGGCCGCCGCTCGACGCCTCCGGGCGCGCGTGACTCGAGTCTGCCCGGAGGTGACTCGGTGCTGCCTTCGTCGGTCAGCAACCTCCCGCCACGGACACTCTCCGGCGAGATCGTCGCTCCGAGAGATCTCCCGCCCGCACCGCCTTCAGGCCTGAGCCCGGAGCACACCAAACGGTGGGAAGAGGTTGCTCGCGTGATCGGCATGATGGACCGACAGAACTACTTCGAAATGCTCGGCGTCAAGGAGTCCGCAGAGTCCAACCAGATTCGCAAGAAGTACATGAACCTCGCCAAAAAGTGGCATCCGGACCGGCTCGCCCCCGAGCTTTCCGACCTGCGACGGTGGGTCGAGGAGATCTTTCACCTGTTGACCGTCGCGAGCGATACGCTCGGAGACGACAAGAAGCGAGCCGAGTACCAAAAGACGGTGATGCAAGGCGGCGGCACGCCTGAATCGGAGCGAAAGCTCAACGTGGTGGTCGAAGCGGCGATCAACTTCCAGAAGGTCGACGTGCTGGTCAAGAGGAAGCGCTACGACGAAGCGATGCGAATCTGCGACCACGCGATGGCCGCGGTCCGCAAGGAGGCCGACTATCCGGCGATGAAGGCGTGGATCCTTCTGCTGCGCGATGGCGTCGAGGAGGAAGAGGTCGCCGACGAGATTCGCAGCCTCCTTCGAAAGACGTTCTCACTGAACGCTGATCACGTGCACGGGCATTTCGTGCGGGCTCACTTTCTGAAGCGCCTGGGCAACCACGACAAGGCGCTACGGCACTTCAAGAAGGTGGCCAAGCTCGACCCGAAAAACCTCGAAGCAGCGCGCGAGGTTCGCATCGGCGTCATGCGACGAGCGAAAGGCCGCACCAGCGCCCCACCCCCCGGCGCCAACGGCAAACGCCCCAGCATCTTCGGCAAGCTCTTCAAAAAGTAACCCCGCAAAGCCACCCCTTCGAAAAAGAAAAAGGGGACAGGCACCTTTTTCGAAGGGTTAATTCGCCGGCTTCAGCGGCGGGGATGGGCGGGTCGGATGCAATTAAATCGTATCGTGGACGCGTGCGTCGTGCGCTGGAATGATCGTCAGGTCCGGGTTTGCACGCTGAAGCTGGTGAAGGAGCACTAGCTGTTGGCGCACCGCCTCCGGGTCGTGGTCGACCATGCGCCGCGAGAGCCAGGGCTTTTCGGCCGGCCATTCGACGCCTTCACGCATCCATGAAGTGTCGCCGATGACGAGATATCGCTGGCCCGCCGAGGTCGTGACGAACACCCCGACGGAGCCGGGGGTGTGGCCGGGCATCGGTACGACGACCACGCTTGCATCGCCGAACACGTCGTGGCTCTCCGGAAACGGTCCGTAGGCCGGGTCGTCGAAGGTGAGGTCGCGAAGATCGAAGGGCGCGTCGGCCTCGAGCTGTCGATAGAGCACTCCACCTTCATCCAGCGACCGTGCGTGGGTCAGCTCGCCCGCGGTGATCCAAACGGGCACCTCGCGAAGATCGGCAAGCCCACTGACGTGGTCCCAGTGGGAATGCGTGAGGATGATTCCCCATAGGTCTCTCGGCGCGATGCCTCGGTCCGCGAGCTCGTCGACGGTGGGCTGGATCACGGTCAGGCTCGCCACCGCACGCATCAGCCAAGGGGTGGTTTCAAGGTGATCGGGCACAGTGCGGGCGACGCCCGCGTCGATCAAGACACGACCCTTCGGGTGCTCCACGAGAAAGGCCGCAAGTGCGCTGATGAAAGGTGTCGTCAACGCCCCGCCGCGGACGCTGAAACCTTCCTGGCTCTGCATTTGCGCGCCGCGAAGGACCGAGAACGTCACACGGTCGACGTCGGCAAGCGCCGGCAGCGCTTTCACGCGGGCCTTTGGGACCGGCAGCGGCCGCTTCACGAAAGTCCAAGCAAGCGCGGCCAAGAGACCGACGACGACGAAAAGAAAGACGCTACCTTTCATGGCCGGACAGTAACACCCAGGCGCTCGCGTGGGTGCCTCACGAACACGGACGCTGGCACCCCTTTGAAAAGGTGCCTGACCCCTTTTTCAGGCGAAGGCGCTAGCTGGTGTGGGGTGGCGAGGCGGCGGTTTGTGCGTTCCAACTGTTTGGAATTTGGGGGGTTCGGTTGGGCACGGTCGCTGCAGCCTGGAGGGTCGTGGAAGGACCGCGAGAACGGCTCGGTCGGTTTGGCTCGGGCGCGCTTGCCGATGTCGAGCTGCTCGCCGTGCTTCTCGGTACCGGGCGTGCCGGCGAGGATGTCGGGGCGCTCGCGGCGCGCCTTCTCGGAAGCTCCGGCGGTCTCTGGGGCCTTTCCCGCATGAGCCCGGCGGAGCTCGCGCGTCTCGTCGGTATCGGTCCCGCCAAAGCAGCGCGGCTTGCCGCCGCGTTCGAGCTGGGCGCCCGTGCGTCGGATGCTCCAGCCGGCGCTGTGCCCAAGCCGCTCGCCAACAGTGAAGCCGTTTTCCGCCGATACGGCCGCGCGCTGATGCGCAGCCGCATCGAACGCTTCGTCGTGATTTCGGTGGACGCCAAGAACCGAGCGCAGGCAGATCACGAAGTCGCGCGGGGCGGCCGCACCCGTTGCCAGGTCGATCCGTCGGAGGTGTTTCGGACGCTGATCTCCGAATCGGCGTCCGGCGCGATCTTCGTCCACAATCACCCGAGCGGCGATCCCCAGCCGAGCCCGCAGGATCTCGACCTGACCGAGCGGCTGGTGTCCGCGGGGGCGCTGCTCGAGATCCGGGTGCTCGACCATCTCATCATCGGACGCGGCGCGTACGTGAGCCTCAGAGACGCCGGGCTCTGGCCCAAACCAATTGCGAAATCGAGGGGTTAGCACCCATGGGCGAGCAAACGGGGCGGCTTGACACCCCTGCGCCCACATGCTCTCTTCCGGCCCTCTGATTTTCGGGGAGTAACTGTTGTGAAGCGGACCTATCAACCACATCGAAAGCGCCGTCTTCGGACACACGGGTTCCGCGCGCGAATGAAGACCAAGGGCGGTCGGAGCGTGATCAACGCACGGCGTCGCAAGGGGCGAACACGCCTCACGGTCTCCTGCTACAAGAAGTAGCTGGGGCGCGTCCGAGCATGGCTCGCACGTCGGGAGCGATGAAGGCGACGAGCGACGGTCCGCAGCGGTTCCGACGCAAGGATCGCCTCAGAAAGCGCTTTGAATTCAGACAGGCTCAGCTCCATGGTCGGCGGATCCACACTCGACACTTTCTCATCGTCGTTCGTCCCAATGAGCTACAAAACACGCGACTCGGAATCACCGTGACCAAGAAAGTGGGCACCGCCGTAGAGCGAAATCGGATCAAGCGCGTCGTTCGCGAGGTGTTTCGTCGCAATCGCGCGATGTTCCCGGCCGGTCATGACGTGGTGTTCATCGCAAAGCGAGGCGCCGCTGCCATCGACTATGCGGCAGCGCTCGACGAGTTGACGCGCGCCTCTCGAAAGCTCCGCCCCGAGGCCCCGCAATGATGCGAGCGGCGCTTCTTCTGTTGATCCGCTTGTATCAGCAAACGTTTTCGCGCCTGATCGGTCCCTCGTGCCGCTTTGAGCCATCCTGCTCCCACTACACCGCAGCGTGTATCGAGCGCTTCGGCGCGCTCCGCGGATCGTGGCTGGGCATCAAGCGCATCGGCCGCTGCCACCCGCTGAACCCGGGCGGATACGACCCGCCTCCGCACGCAGATCAACGGGACGAAGCTCGTCGCGAGGCGCGTCATGGATGAGCGGCCAAAGCCTCCGATCGCATTGATGACGCTTCCGCTCGTGGCCCTCGGCGCTTTGGTCGCGTTCCAGTATTTTTCTCCACAAAAGGCGCAGACCGACGAGCCTGGGGTGGAGGCGAGCGCCCAAGGAGGAAGCGTCGCTCTCGTCGAGAGCGCGCCCAGCGCGGCTCGGCCCGCGATCGATCCGAAAGCCAGGCTCGAGGCGCAGCAGCTCTTTCAACTCGAGGATGATCGCCTCGTTGCGGCCTTCAGCGATCTGAACACCGCCATGGTGAGTCTTCAGGTCAAGGGCGAGCGCTACCTCGACCCAGATGGAAACCGATACGAGCTGGTGAGCACCGACAAGGAGCCGTACTTCCCGCTTGCACCCGCCTGGTCCGGGATCGACGTGCCGCCTGACGCGCGCTGGCGGGCCGTCGAGTCCTCGAGCGACCGCTTGAGATTCGAGTGGGCGGGCGACGGGGTGACGGTCACGCGCACGTGGGAGCTCGCCGAGCCTCCGTACCAACTGCGCTCGTCCATCGAGGTTCGAAACGCGAATGCAAGCCCGAGGTCCGTCGGCCTGGGAATCACGCTGGCCCACTACGTGCGCCGCGAAGACGAAAAAGGGGGCTTTTTCGGCAGACCGTCGCCCGCGCTGAGCCACGGCATCTGCCAGGTGGGCGACGAAACGATCCGAGAAGATCGCGAGGGCCTCCTGAGCGAAGACCCAGCCCGTCCGATGACCCCTCACAGCTACGGGCCGGGCGTGGATTACGTGGCGTTGAGCAGCGTCTACTTCGCGATCATCGCCGCACCCGAAGGCGGCGCAGCCGAGCGTTGCGACATGCTCACCACCGATCGGGGCGGCACGGTAGACGAACCGGACGGGAGCCTCTTCGAAGCCAAGCTCGCGTACGCGCCGGTGGAGCTAGGACCGGGGGAAACCGCCACTTTCCGAACCGCGGTGTACGCCGGCCCGAAGGACCACGATGCCCTCGAGGAGTTCGGGCACGGCGCCTCCAACGTCATCGACCTCGGCTGGTTCAGCTTCATCGCGCGAGGAATGAGCTGGCTGCTGAGAACCATCTACGGATTCATCGGCAACTGGGGTCTCGCGATCATTCTTCTGACGCTGCTGGTGCGGGTGCTGCTGCTTCCTTTCGTGATTCCGCAGTTCCGGAACATGGCGAAGCAGCGGGCGCTGAAACCCGAAATCGACAAGATAAACGAGCTCTACAAGGACGACCGCGAAAAAAAGGGCGCGGCGATGATGGAGCTATGGCGCAAGAACAAGGTCAACCCGCTCGGAGGCTGCCTGCCGGTGCTCTTGCAGATGCCGATCTTCTTCGCGCTTTACCAGACGCTTTCGACGAGCATCGAGCTTTATCACGCTCCGTTCGTCTGGTGGTGGGCGGACCTTTCGTCGCCCGACCCGTACTACGTGCTGCCCGTCGTGCTCGGCGCGCTGATGTTCATTCAGCAGAAGCTCACTCCGATTCAAATGGATCCGACGCAGGCCAAAGTCATGCTCTACGCGATGCCGCTGATGATGACTTTCTTCATGCTGTTGCTTCCGACCGGCTTGTGCTTGTACATGGTGACGAGCTCCGCGGTCGGAATCGCACAGCAGCGCTACATGTATTGGAAGATGGACCAGGAAGCCTCGGCCGCGACGAGCTTGGCCGAGCCTGACCCATCTCCAGACGAACCCGACGAAGCGACCGTTCAAGCGGCGACTCAACCGAAAGCCGCCGCACCGAAGCGGGCAAAGCCCCGCAGAAAGAAGAGGACCCGCCGTGGACGAGCTTAAGATCAAACCCCGAGATGGCGCCCTGATTCTGGATCAGGGCGCAGAAGAAGACCCGTCGCGCTACGCCGGCGACGGCAAAGCGGAAGAGGCTGCCGAGATTCTCGAGGAGCTCATCAATCTCATGGATCTCGACGTCCGTGTCGACATCCGCAGCGACGCGGAACGAATCGAGCTCGACGTGACCGGCGCGGATTCGGGGCGGGTCATCGGGAAAAAGGGGGCGACGCTCGATGCGCTTCAGTTCTTGATCAACAAGATGGTCAACCGATTTCCAGAAGCCCGGCGTCACGTCATCGTCGATTCAGGCGACTACCGGGAGCGGCACGACGACGGGCTGGTTTCACTCGCGAAGCGGCAGGCGCAAAAGGCGGTCGACGAAGGGAAAGTCGTGACGCTGCAGCCGATGAGCGCACGCGACCGCCGGGTGATCCACATGTCGCTCGCGAAGTTCGACGGCGTGAGCACGGTCTCCCAGGGCGAGGGCACGCGCCGGCGGATCCAGATCATTCCCGCACGCCGCCGCTAGGCAGGCGCTCGCGTGCGGGCGCCAGTCTTCTATGGAGACTGACACGGTCACCGAAACGCCAGGATGTTCCTCGGGGCGCCGCTGGACGGAACCTCGTAGTCGAGCTTGCGTGCTAGCCGGATGCCTTCCGGCGGCGAAACGCCCGCCCCTGCCGTGAGCACCCAGACTTCCTTGGCGAGCCTCGAGCCGATCCCGAGCCATTCCTCCGGCGCAAACGTGGCCCTCGAAAGGGCGACGTCGAACGGCATGCCCTCCACGGAGGGCGCTGACCGATCGACGCGCTGCTCGAGCACGCGTGCACGGTCCTCGAGCCCGAGTTTGCCGATCGCGGTCCTCAGAAACGTGGCCCGAATGCGCCGAGGCTCGACGAGCGTTCCGCGCAGGCTTTCCTCGGATAGAACGATCGGCAGCGTTGGCGCCCCCACGCCGGCACCGACATCGACCAGCGACGACGTGCGCGTGAGCCAGCCCGCGGCGATCAGCGTTGCAGCGTCCAGGAACAAGACCTCGGCAAGCTCGGGATCACTCGCCGCGGAGGTGAGGTCGGTGCGCGCTGCCCACGCGCGAACGAGATCGAAGTAGGCGCGCCATCCTGGGGGCTCTTCGATCTGCGCGGCTTCGCAAACCGCTTCGATCGCGCGACCCCCGCTCATGATCGCCGTGCCCGCGTCCACGCCGCTTCGAGCTCGCGCATGCTCCGATGACGGCGCGCTTTGTCGTGGTGCATCGCGAGCCCTACGACGGACGCGACGTCGGGCGGCACGTCCGCCACGGCGTCCAGCGGAAGGCAGTCGCCGGCGTCGATCTTCATCAGCAAACGACCGACGTGCCCCTCTTGAAAGGGCGGCCTTCCGCCAAGCGACTCGTAGAGGAGAATTCCGAGGCCGTACACGTCGATTCGCTCGTCGACGTCGGCCTTTCCGGTCAGCACCTCCGGCGCCATGTATGCCGGGGTGCCGCTGATCTCACCCGTGGCGGTCAGGCGGTCGAGGCCGAGCACCTTGGACGCGCCGAAGTCGACCAGGCGAGGCTCCCCGCCAGCGGGCCAAAGAACGTTGTCGGGTTTCAGATCGCCGTGAAGGACGCCGTGATCGTGTGCGGCCCCGAGGCCTCCGCAGAGCGATGTGATGAGCGCATCCGCGTCCTCGAGAGTGACTGGACCTTCGGACAATCGCTGCCGAAGCGTCGTGCCCTCCATGTACTCGGTGACCAGAAAAACCATGCCTCGCTCATCGACACCGAGCTCGAGCAGTTGGACGATCGATGGATGATCGAGTGCCTTAAGCACCGCGCCCTCGCGCCGGAATCGCCTCCGCATCGAATCGTCCGCGAGATACTCCGCGCGCAGCACTTTCACGGCCACGCGCGCACCGCTCCGCTGGTCGACTGCCTCGAAAACGTCGCCCATGGCGCCGCGTGCCAGCTCGACCACCAGCTCGTAGCGGTCCGCCAACACCGATCCGCACCCGATGGCATCGAGATCCGTCATCGCCTGCAGGGAACATAGCGAACTTCGCAAACTCCCCCAACTCACGTACGCTGCCTGAGCGGATGACGCGGCCCGAACTCAGCCGAGCGCTCGAACAGCTTTACGGCGCTCCCTCGCCTCCGGCACGACTGACCAAGCTCCGCGGGGACGCCTCGACTCGCAGCTACTTTCGCCTCGTGCTCTCGCCGTCCGCAGCAGTCGAAGGGCGGCCCTCGAGCGTCATCGTGATGCAGCTGCCGGAAGACGCCCTCGCGAGTGACGAAGGGGGGAACCAGCCCAAACCCGAACGCCTGCCGTTTCTCGAGATCGCCGAGCTGCTCCAAGCCCGCGGACTTCCCGTCCCCGAGATCTACGTCGAGGACCTATCGAATCGCGTGATCTTGCTGGAGGACCTCGGAGACACCACCTTCGAGCGCGCCTTGCGAGACACTCCCCGGGCACGATGGGCGAGGGCATACGAGGACGCGGTCGAGCTCCTCGCTGAGATGCACGAACGATGCGGCGACCTTCCGTCGGGCTCGATCGTGGCTCGCCGACGTTTCGATCGCACGCTGCTCGAATGGGAGCTCGACCATTTCCGGGAGTGGGGGCTCGAGGCGCTGTTTGGTCCTCTCGGGCAGGATGCCGACGCGACGCTTCGCGCAGCTTTTTCCAGAATCGTGAACGACATCGAGAAGATGCCGGTGGGTTTCGTCCATCGCGATTACCAGTCGAAGAACCTGATGGTGAGCACGGCCGGAGAGCTCACGATGCTCGATTTCCAGGACGCGCTGCTCGGGCCGCGCGTGTACGACCTCGTCGCGCTTCTCTGCGACTCGTACGTGTCGCTCGAGCGCGAGCTTCAAGACGCGCTGATCGATCGCTATGCCGCACTGCGTCGTATTCGGCCGGCAGCGTTGCGGCAGGAGTTCTGGACGGTCGCCCTCCACCGCAAGCTCAAGGACGCGGGCCGCTTCGTCTACATCGACCGAGTGCGGGAAAACCCAGATTTCCTGCAGTGGGTTCCGCAGAGCCTCGTCTACGTGGGCAGGGCGGCTGGGCAGCTCGCGGGCTACGAGGCCCTGAATGAGCTGCTCGAGCGGACAATTCCGGGGTACCCGGACGCCGTTTCGAAACCGCGCTCGTCGATGGAATAGAGGGGGGCCCGCCGACGTTTCACCCAACAAGTGAGGGGGGGTGAAACCGGCTACGAAACTGTACTCGCTCCTCTCCCACCATCCGACATCGTACCCCGCCGGTTTCACCCCCCATCGATGTCCATCGTTGGGGGGTTTGTTGCGGCTGCGACCGGGAGCGGTAGACTCTGAGCTCGCCGTGAGCAAGACCCTCCTCCAGGCACTGATCGTTGGCGCGATGCTGCTGCTCGATGCGGCATCCGCACGCGCCGCCGACTGCATGTGCGATCGACTCTCGGCGGAAGGCTGTGAAGGTGCCGAGCTGCGAGAGCCTCCGGTCTCGCCGCCGCTCTGGTGCGAGCGAACCGACGATCCTCGTTGCATGCCTGCGAACACCCACGGAACCTCCGTGAGCTCGCTGGTGCCGGTCGTCATGAGCTGGACACAATCAATTCGTTGGGACGCGCCCCCTCGCGCAGCCATCCAATGGGATGTACGCGTGGAAGGAGACGCGCGGACCGAACACTCACGGCGCGTCGAACGACCACCGCGCTAGCGCCGGCCGCCTCGATCGACCGGGGCGGTCTTTCGGTTGGTTTCGTTCGTTTCGAACGGTGAATTTTGTTTTCGAGCTCGTCGCGAGGTCGCGGCGGGAGGATAGAGATATGAGTAAAGGTGCAGCAATTTTATTGGCTATCGTAGTGGCCATCGGCGCGTTCCTGGTTGGACGCCTCGTGACCTCGCCGTCGGCGGGGACGGACAGCGGCGAGGAGATACAGCCCGCCGACGTCGAGATCGCAGCCGACGTCGAGCGCTACAAAATCCCAGTCACCGACGCGCAGCCCCAAAAGGGCCCCCAGGATGCTTTGGTGACGATCGTGGAATTCAGCGAGTTCCAATGCCCATTCTGCGCGCGGGTCCTACCGACCATGAAGCAGATCACCGACACCTACGGTGACAAAGTGCGATTCGTATGGCGTAACAACCCGCTCGCGTTCCACAACAATGCGGGCCCCGCCGCGGCGGTCGCCATGGAAGCGTACGAGCAAGGCGGCAATGACAAGTTCTGGGAGGTGCACGACCTACTGTTCGCAAACCAGAAAGCCTTGGGCCGCGCCGAGTTGGAAAGTTACGCGGAGCAGGCAGGGCTCGACGTCGAAAAGGTGAAGAAAGCCCTCGACGAAGACAAGCACAAGGAAACCCTCTCCGCAGACCAGACGCTCGCGGGACAGGTCGGCGCCCGAGGCACGCCGTACTTCTTCGTCAACGGGCGCCAACTACGAGGGGCGCAGCCCTTCGCGGCGTTCAAGGCCGTGATCGACGAAGAGATCGCGACGGCGGAGGCTCTGTTGAAAAAGGGTGTGAAGCCCGAGCAGCTCTACGTGACGATCACCAAAGACGGTCTGACCAAGGCTGCGGCGCCGAAGCCGACCCAGAAGCCCGGTCAGCCCGATCCGAAGGCCGTGTACAAGGTGCCGCTTCAGGGCGATGAGCCGCAGAAGGGTCCAGACGACGCCCTGGTCACGATCGTCGAGTTCAGCGACTTCGAATGCCCGTTCTGCGGCCGCGTCGAGCCGACGATCACCCAGTTGCAGGACAAGTACGGCAAAGACCTTCGCGTGGTCTGGATGAACAACCCGCTGCCGTTCCACAAGAACGCGAAGCCCGCGGCCAACGCTGCTCTCGAGGCACATGCGCAAAAGGGCGACAAGGGCTTCTGGGCGATGCACGAAAAGATGTTCGCCAACCAGAAAGCGCTGACCACGGAGAACCTCGAGAAGTGGGCCAAGGAAATCGGCCTCAACGTGCCGAAGTTCAAGAAAGCGCTCGCGGAGGACAAGTACTCGAAGACCATCCAAAAGCAGCAGACGTTGGCGAACAGCCTCGGTGCGCGAGGCACTCCCGCGTTCTTCATCAACGGCCGCAATCTTCGGGGCGCCCAACCGCTCCCGGCGTTCACCACGCTCGTGGACGAGGAGCTCGCGAAAGCGAAAGCGCTCGTCGAAAAGGGCACCCCGCGGGCCAAGGTGTACGAGACGATCATCGCCAAGGGCGAGACCGGCCCGAAGACCAAGCCGGCAGGCGCGGCTGCGGATGCCAACAAGGTCTACGACATCCCCGTCCCGAAGAACGCGCCGACGAAGGGCAAGAAGAACGCCAAGGTGGTCATCCAGGAGTTCAGCGACTTCCAGTGCCCGTTCTGCAGTCGGGTCAATCCGACGGTGGCACAGCTCATGAACGAGTATGGCGACCGCGTTCAAATCGTATGGCGCGACTACCCCCTCCCCTTCCACAAGGAGGCCCACCCCGCAGCGCAGGCCGCTCGGGAGGTGTTCGAGCAGAAGGGGAACAAAGCGTTTTGGGAGTACCATGACCTCCTCTTCCAGAACCAAAAGGCGCTGACGCGCGCGAACCTCGAGAAGTTCGCGGAGCAGGTCGGCGTTGACATGAAGGCCTTCAAGGCGGCGCTCGATTCGGGTAAGCACAAGGCGACCGTCGACGCTGACATGGCGGCCGTCGCGAAGGCTGGCGCGCGCATCGGCACCCCGTCGTTCTTCGTCAACGGCAAGCTGCTGCAGGGCGCACAGCCCTACCCCGCATTCAAAGCGGCGGTCGAAGACGCGCTCAAGAAGTAACCGAACCGAGGAACGAAGAAGGGGCAGGTCCGCACACCGGGCCTGCCCCTGTCCTTTTGACACGGTGCGGCCGACACACTACAGTCCGCCTCGTTTTGAAAACCAAAGTATTTTCAAGGTGTTGACGGATGGCTCGAGCAAAGGCTGCCGCCGCTAAACGGCCCCCGAAAAAACAGACGGTCGAGGAGCTGTATTTCAGGAGCGATAGCGCCTACCTCTGCCTGCTCTTGAATCGGAGAACCCGGTTCATCCGCGTGATCGATTTTCGCGCGGGCGCGCTTCCGGCCAAGCGCCTCTACATTCAGTCGGTCGCGACCCAGGAAAACGTCGAGAAGGTGATCACCTTGGTCGAAAAAGACGAGGTCTCCTCGTGGACGAGGGTCGGCTTCGTGCGCGAAGGAACGATCCCGGGCTTCTACAAGCGAAGCGACGGCCATCTGTGCGGGTGTGTGATCGGCGACAAGACCGCGTCGATCGAGGTCACCGATGCCTCGGCCAAGCTCGCGGATCGCACGATCAACGCTGCAAAAAAGGCCGCAAAGGACATCCCCGACAAGATCAAAGGCGCATCCGTTCGCGTCGCTTCCGAAAAAGACGCGTTGTCGGCACGAGACGCGGCCTGGCGCAAGAGCCCGGCACTCGGCTCGTTCGATACGTTCGGCAGAGACGCCGAACGCGTTTTCTACGATGCCAGCTACAAGCGGAGCAAGACGAACTACGTCTCGGCGGAGTTTCAGGATTGCTTCGGGCACGCGCTCGTCGAGGTGCTCCGGCTTCCCACGACCGAAAACGAGACCACTGCGCTCGTCGCCGCGCTTCGCGTGTTGGGCGAGGGCCTCCAGGAACGCGGCATCGTGGCGGCATTCGCGTTTGCCCCGCACGACAACGTGGAGATCTCAACCGCGTTCGTCGCGGCCGGATACAGGAAGACCGGGCTTCTCGCTCAGGGGATTCTCGACGGCGACGGCACGCGCAAAGACGCGATCCTATGGACATGCAAGTTCCTGAGCGCGCTTGGCGATGAATACGAGTGAGCCTTGACCGGCTCGATTCCGGGCCGCTAGGCTGGCCCCGAGCAAGGAGGCGCGAATGCGCTCACGCGAAGACATCGAATCGTATCTAGCGAGGGCGGAGGTGCCCTACGAAGAGGTCGGTGAGGACGGCATGTGGCTCGTCCACGACAGCAGCTTGG
The DNA here is from genome assembly GCA_041576815.1 of Polyangiales bacterium. Classification (GTDB taxonomy): domain Bacteria; phylum Myxococcota_A; class Polyangia; order Polyangiales; family Houyiibacteriaceae; genus SG8-38. The sequence goes on along the minus strand of JBFGKE010000037.1, from coordinate 11,086 downwards.
GCGAAAACATCGCGATCAAGGCCAACGGCCCCTTGCTCCTGTTTCGCGTGAAAGTCCTCGAGCTACGCGAAGTCGAAGACCAGGCCGCTCTTTTCGAAGAGCTGCTTCGACTGAACGCGTCCGACCTCGTTCACGGGGCGTACGGAATCTCGGACGGCGCCGTGGTCCTCACGTGCACGCTCCAGCTCGAGAATCTCGACTACAACGAGCTCCAGGGCGTGCTCGACGACTTTTCGCTCGCGCTCGGCGACCATTACGAGAAGCTGACCAAGTTCCGAGTCGCCACATAGAAGGACACGACCAATGGGGTTCCTCAGCCGACTGGCACAACTGATCAAAAGCAACATCAACGACCTCATCAACAAGTCGGAAGATCCGGAAAAGATGCTGAATCAGGTCATCGTCGACATGAACCAGCAGCTGGTCGAGGCAAAGAAGCAGGTCGCCGTCGCCATCGCCGACGAAAAGCGCCTCTACAAGCAGCTCGGCAACGAGGCGAAGAAGTCAGAGGAGTGGGAACGCAAGGCGATGCTCGCCGTGCGTTCCGGGGATGACGACCTCGCGAAGGAAGCCCTGCTTCGAAAAAAGGAGCATGATTCGATCGCGGCGCAGTATCAGGAGCAATGGCAGCGACAAAAGACGTTGACGGACCAGCTCAAGACGGCTCTCAAAGCATTGAACCACAAGATTGGCGAAGCGCAGCGCAAGAAGAACGTGCTCATCGCGCGCAAGCGCCGCGCCGAGGCGATGAAGAGCATTCAGGACACGATGAGTGGGCTTTCCGATGCGAGCGCGTTCGAGACGTTCGACCGAATGGCCGAGCAGATCGATCAGATCGAAGCCGAGGCCGAAGCCGGTGCGGAGGTCGCGGAGCAGTACACCGGGGACATCCTCAAGCATCGATTCTCGCAGCTGGAAGCCACGGCGGGGGCCGACCTCGAGCTGGAGGCGCTGAAGCGCAAGATGGGTCTCTTGCCGCCCGAGGAGCCGCCCGTGAGCGCGCGCGTCGCGACGCCGGACGAGCAGTACGAGGAGGAGGAGCTGGCGGAGCTCGAAGAGGCGCTCGAGGAGCTCAAGCGTCGCGAGCAGTGAGCTTGACAGGACGCTGACGACACTTAAGTTGGGCGCCGAATTCCAAGTCATGCCGACTTACGACTACACCTGTGACACCTGCGGCCACGAGTTCGAGCGCGAGCAACGGATCACCGAGGATCCGATCAAGAAGTGTCCGAGCTGCGGCAAGCTCAAAGCGCGACGCATGATCGGCGGCGGAGGCTTCATACTGAAAGGCGGCGGCTGGGAGTCCGATCTCTACTCGGGCCCGTCGAACCGCTCGAAGACCGAGTCCAAAAGCGAATCCAAGAGCGAGTCGAAAAGCAGCGAGCCGAAAAGCAGCGAGTCGAAAAGCAGCGAGTCGAGCTCGTCGTCGTCCGGGAAATCATCGAAGGGCGACTCGAAGAGCAGCACGGGCTCGTAGCTCACGCGGGCTCGAGATACGATGCGATGATCTTGCGCGTGCCCCAACCGGGAAAGCGCACCGAGACGCGCGGAGGCGAGCCCTGCATCACCTCTCGCACCTCGCCGATGCCGAACTTCGGGTGTCGGACCTGCATGCCGCGCCGAATCCCTTCGAGGTCCGCGAGGTCGGAGCCTTCGCCGTAGTCGATGTAACTCTCGTCGGGCTCGAATCGCGCACGGCCTGAGTCAGAGGGCGATACGGACGGGCTGGGCGCTCCGATCCACTCCGTATCCTCTCCGGGCAGCTCCGTCAGAAAGCGCGACGGGATGCCGACGCGCTGCTGACCGAAGATCCGCCGCACCGACGCAAAGCTCAGGACGAGCCTCTGCTCGGCACGCGTGAACGCGACGTACGCGAGCCGTCGTTCCTCTTCGAGCTCGTCCGGATCTTCCCAGGGATCGATCCCTTTGAACGGGAAGACCTGTTCCTCGAGCCCTGTGACCATGACTACGGGGAACTCGAGCCCCTTGGCGGCGTGCACCGTCATCAGCGTCACGCGGTCACCGCCAACCTGCTCGTCCGCCGACGTTTGGAGCGTCACGTTTTCGAGGAAGTCGGCGAGGGTCGACTCCGGGTGCTCTCGCTGAAACTCGTCCATCGACGCCACGAGCTCTTGGACGTTTTGAAAGCGCGCATCGGCCTCGGCCGTGTCGTCGTGCTTCAGCATCTCGCCGTATCCACTTTCGTTGACCAGCTCCGCGCCGACCTCGCCGAGCGGCGCTCCCGAGGCCGCGAAGGCTCGAAGGCCGTCGAGCAATCCAACGAAGCTCTGGATGCGCTTTCGCGCGGCGCTCCCGAGCTGACTGAGCGCGCCCTGGTCTCGAGTCAGGCTCGAGAGGCTCTCCCCCCGCTCCGCCGCCGCATCCAGAAGGCGAGTCACGGTCGTCTTCCCGATCCCCCGTGCGGGAGTATTGATGATCCGAAGGAGGCTCACGTCGTCGGACGGGTTGACCATGACCCGCAGGTACGCGAGCAGGTCCTTGACCTCTGCCCGGTCGTAAAAGCGCATCCCTCCGACGATTCGGTAGCCGATGTTCGCGCCTCGCAACGCCTCTTCGATCACGCGTGACTGGGCGTGCGTCCGATAGAACACGGCGACGTCGGAGAGGCGTTGTCCCTGCGCGCGAAGCTCCCGAATCCCGCGCAGCACCAAACGGGCCTCGTCGCGCTCGTCCGAGGTGCGAACGATGAGCAACCGATCACCGTCGGGGTTGTCGGTCCAGAGCTCTTTGGGCTCGCGGTCGACGTTCCGCGCGATGACCGCGTTTGCCGCGCGCAGAATTCGCTTGGTCGAGCGATAGTTCTGCTCGAGCTTGACCAGGGTGGCGTCGGGAAACGACTCCCGGAAATCGAGGATGTTTCGCCGATCGGCGCCCCGCCACCGATAGATGCTCTGGTCGTCGTCGCCCACTACGCAAAGGTTTCGGTGCCCCTCGGCGAGCCGGCGGACGAGACGAAACTGAGCATGGTTGGTATCTTGGAACTCGTCGACCAACACGTGGGAGAGTCGGCCGATCACCGTGTCTGCGAACGCCTGGTCGGCCTCGAGCGCCCGCACCGTGCGATAGATCAAGTCACCGAAATCGAGGGCGTTGGCCTGGTGGAGCCGCTCTTCATAGGCGGTGTAGACCCGGCGAAGGACCTCGGACCAGGTATCGGGCGTTTCGATGTCGCTCGGCCCCTGGACCTCCTGCTTGGCGCGGTTGATCCGCCCGGCCATCGCCTTGGGCTGGTAGCGCTTCTCGTCCAGCCCCATGTCCCGGAGAACGCGCCTGACGAGGGCCTGCTGGTCCTGGTCGTCGTAGATCGTGAAATCCTTGGAGATCCCCGAGGTCTGGCCGAACCTTCGAAGAAGCCGCGCGCAGGTTGCATGAAACGTACCGACCTGAATCGACGCCCCGCGATCGCCGAGCAATCCGGTCAGGCGCGCCCGCATCTCGCCCGCCGCTTTGTTCGTGAAGGTCACCGCCAAGATCCGCCAGGGCGGGACGTCATGCCTATCGATCAGATGCGCGACGCGAAACGTGATCACCCGCGTCTTCCCGCTCCCCGCCCCCGCGAAGACCACGAGCGGCCCCCCCTCGTGCACGACCGCCTCGCGCTGACGGGAATTCAAAGAGCTGAGGTCCAGCACCGGCGGAACGTAGCTGCCCACCTTGGGAAAACCAGGCAAAAACCGTGCTTCGCGAACACGATCGGGGCTGAAAGCTGGCCTCGGTGCCGTTTTGCGCGTAGACCATCCAGCGTGCGGTCGCGACGGCGACTAACCCCTTGAAAACGTCGAGGATCTTGGGTGAATCAACCGCTGTCCAGTGCGTCCAAAACCAAGGAGGCCTCAGAGGGGTCCTCCGACAAGGGCGATCATGAGCTGGTCAAACGCGTACAGGAAGGCGACTCCAAGGCTTTTCGGAGGCTCTTCGACAAGTATCATCGCCGTGCGTTCGCCGTGGCGATGGGAGTCGTCAAGAACGAAGACGATGCTCTGGACGCCGTCCAGGAGGCGTTCGTCAAAGTACACAAGAACATCGACAAGTTTCAGGGGAGCTCGAGCTTCTACACGTGGCTCTATCGGATCGTCATGAATGTCTCCATCGACCACGTCCGGCGAACCAGCAGGCGTAAGAATCTGGACTTCGACGAGCGCGCCCTGCACGAAGAAAGCGAGGTCGCTGGCGACGGCGCGCTCGTGCCGAGCGTGACCAATGCGAACCCGGGTAAGGCCGCGCTCCGGCGCGAGCTCGGGGGCGCGATTCACGAGGCGCTTCAAGAGCTCCCCGAGCACCACCGGGCCGTGATCGTGCTCCGGGAGGTGGAGGGGATGAGCTACGAAGAGATGGCCGAGGCCCTCGAGGTCCCCAAGGGCACGGTGATGAGCCGGCTGTTTCACGCGAGAAAGAAGATGCAGGCGGCGCTTGCCCCGTATCTTGCGGGGGAGGCGGTGCGCGAGGATTGACCATGGAAAGCGCGAAGACAGAAGACGAAATGCTTCAGATGTTCTTCGACGGAGAGCTCGCTCCCGAAGAGGAGGCCTCGGTGCGCCGAAGCCTCGAGTCCTCGCCAAAGGGCATGGCGCAGCTTCGCGAATGGGAACGCCTTCGGGAGGCCATGAAGAACGTCTCGGCCGAGTGGGCCGGGGATGTCGACTCGGACGCGCTGTTTGCGCGGATCGAGGCCGAGATCGAAGCGCCGGTCATTCCGATCGAGCGCGCTGCCGAAAAGCGGCCCGCGGAACGCGCGGCCCCCGCACGTACGCGGCGGCGCGCGTGGGGCGCGGCGGGCGGTCTGGCAGCGGCGGCCGCGATCTTCCTCGCGGTGATCGCGTGGCCGAGAGACCACGTCGAGCCACCCGCGGTCGCGCGCGGGTCCGAAGTGTTGGAAGTCGACTTCGGTCCCAACACGGGAACGATCTTCGAAGTCGAAGGTGGGGCGGGCGAGTCCCTCGCCGTGATTTGGATCGATGACGAAGAGGTAGGGCTTCCATGAGTCTCATTCGCTACATGCTGGTATTCGCGGTTCTGCTCGCCACATCGGGGGCGTCCGCCCAGGCGACTTCTCTCAACCGCTCGGACCGCACGACGCAGATCTCGAAGGTACCCGCCGAGGTGCTCGTGGTGCTGGCCAAGGAAGAAGCGGGTGAGATCGACCCGCAGCTCAAGAAGCTCACCGCCCTTCGACGGCCGCCGTTCAACGCGTTTCGGTCCATGAAGATCCTCTCGCGGCCGAAGCTCACGCTGACCCCGGGCAAAGATGCCGTCGTATCGCTTCCCAACGGGCGCCGGGTGAAGCTCACGTTGCTGCGCGTGATGCCGGACGGCCGCTACAAAGTGAGAGCCGCGATCAACCGCCCCAACAAGTCGGACTACCTGCCGCTGCTTCAAGTCGTGGCATCTGCAGGCGATCCGTTCTTCGTCGCCGGTCAAAGCTATCAGGGCGGTACGCTGGTCGTTGGTGTCATCGTCGACCCGAAAAACAACGCCCGATAGGTGCGCGCCGACGACCCAGACGTAATCGAGATCGAGGGCCCTCCCCTGCTCGAGCAGGAGCCTGCGCTCGTGATCGACGCCCTGTCGCCCGTGGTCACGGCTGAACGGCGTCAGCGGATCACGGACGTCGTGCAAAGGCGAACGGACGGCCTGGTGCTCGTGCTCGACGCGATCGCCGATCCCCACAACTCGAGCGCCATCCTGCGGAGCGCAGATGCGTTCGGCGTTCAGACCGTTCACGTCGTGGTCGGCGAGCACGGTTTTCGCGCCTCGCGAGGCGTGTCGAAAGGCACGCATCGCTGGTTGGACGTCATCCGCTACGACACCGTGGAGGCCTGCGCGCGTGCTTTGAAAAGGGAGGGTTACGCAATCCACGTCGCTGCGATGGGCGCGAGTGCGACGCCGGACGACCTCGTCGGCGAAAGCCGGCTGGCGATCGTGTTCGGCAACGAGCACCGCGGCGTGTCGCCCGAGATGCAGCACCATGCACGAGGAACGTTCGCCATCCCCATGCACGGCTTCGTCGAAAGCCTCAACGTTTCCGTAGCCGCCGCGATCACGATGCACTCGCTCGCGCTCGGGAGGCCCCCGCTTTCGTTCGAGCAGCAGCGCGTGCTCCAGGCGAGATTCCTCATGAATTCAGTGAAAAACGCGAATGAAATCATCGAAAAATTCCTCGGGAATGATTAGGCCGCGCCGCGTGTCATGAATTGGGGGGATGGCGCCGAGCGGGGGATGCTATAGGCGCCGGCGGCGAGCAGCAGAATGGCAGGCCAGCGAACGCAGAAGAGAGGGCGCAAGGGACGGAAGCGCAAACGGCGCAAGCCGGCCGCCGCACCGATTTGGCCCAAGCTGATCGGTGCTGCCTTGGTGGCAGGCGCGCTGCTCGTCCCGGGGACCTACGCGTACTTCAGCCGCGACCTGCCTTCGGTGAGCTCACTGCGGGACTACAAGCCCCCACAGACGACGCGGGTGTTCGACCGCAACAAGAAGGTCATTGGCGAGATTTTCGCCGAGCGGCGGACGGTCATCCCGATGTCCCAGGTTCCGCGCAACGTCGTGCTTTCGGTGCTCGCAGCAGAGGACGCGGATTTCTACGAGCACGAGGGCCTCGACTACCAGGGGATCCTCAGGGCAATTGGTCGAGACATCCTCGAGGGGCGCGCGGCGCAAGGGGGAAGCACGATCACCCAACAAGTGGTCAAGCTGATGTTGTTGACCCCGGAGCGTACGATCTCACGCAAGCTCCGAGAGCTGATTCTCGCGCGGCGATTGGAAAACGAGCTTTCGAAAGACGAGATCCTGCACCTCTATCTCAACCACGTGAACTTCGGGCACGGGCGCTACGGCATCCAGGAAGCGGCGCGCCATTACTTCGGCAAGAACGCTCGGGAGCTCACCTTGGCAGAAGCCGCGATGCTGGCAGGCATCCCGCAGGCGCCGGCTCGCCTGTCGCCTCGGGTGAATTTCGAGGCCGCCAAACGACGGCAGGCCTACGTCTTGTCCCAGTTGAGCGCAAAGCGGGAGGTGTACTGGCCCGACCTCTCCGAGGCTGCGATCGAGGCGGCTCGCAAAGCCACCGTCGAGCCCGTGCCACTGCCTGAAAGCGCCGGGAGCGCGCCCGAGGTCTTGGCGATCGCCCGTCGCGCCCTGCGCGAGGCGGCAGGTGAAGAAGCGCTAGGAGAAGGCGGCTACGAAATCTACACGACGATCGATCTCGCGCTGCAGCGTAAGGCGCGGGCGGCTCTTCAGCGCGGTCTTCGCGCAGTCGACGAGCGGCAGGGCTATCACGGCGCGCTGCGAGGGAAGTCGCGGCGCCGGGGACGCAAGGCCACGCCCCCCGCGGATTCCTTGCGGATGGGGCGAACGTACGTCGCAAAGGTGACCGGCACCGACGACGAAAGCGAGACCGTGAGTCTCGACGTGGCGGGCCACGACGCCGTCCTCCGCATGCGCGACGCGGCACGCCACAACCCGAACGGCCGTCCCGCCTCGACTTTCGTCAAGCGCGGGGACCTGCTGCCTGTTTCGATCACCCAACTCGGGAGTGACGAGGACCCGGCCGCAGCGCGTCTCGAGCGGGGTCCCGAGGGCTCCGTCGTCGTCATCGAGCCGCGGTCCCGCGCCGTCCTCGCTCTCGTTGGGAGCTACGCGCCGGTCAGCGGGTTCAATCGCGCGACGCAGGCGATTCGGCAACCGGGAAGCACGTTCAAGCCGATCGTGTATGCGCGGGCGATTCAGTCGAGGCGCTTCACTGCGGCGTCGCTCGTCGTCGACGCACCCGCGGTCTACGAGGAGTGGAAGCCCCGCAACTACGAGCAGTGGAACTACCAGGGGGCGGTCCGGCTGCGGCAAGCGCTTGCCCGGTCGATCAACATGGTAGCGATTCGTGTCGTGGAGGACATCGGTGTGCACGACGTCGCGGAGTTCGCCCGGCAAAATGGAATCACCACGAAGCTCGAGGAAGACATGGCCCTCGCGCTGGGCGCGAGCGGCGTGAGGCCGATCGAGCTCGCCAACGCGTACGCCACGTTCGCGGCTGGGGGGCGCTGGGCACCGACTCGAATCGTACACCGAGTGGTGGCTCCCGACGGCAATCCAGTGCCGCTCGAGCCCGATGAGCCTGCGCGCGACGTGATGGCGCCTAGCGAGGCTTACGTCATGACGAGCATGCTTCGAAGCGTCGTCACCGAAGGAACCGGCGGCCCCGCACAGCGACTCGAACGCCCTGTGGTCGGCAAAACCGGGACGAGCAACGAAGCGCGCGATGCTTGGTTCGTGGGCTACTCCCCGTCCGTGGTCGCCGGGGTATGGGTCGGCTTCGATGATCAGCGACCTCTTGGAAGACGGGAAACCGGTACGCGCACGGCGCTTCCGATTTGGATCGAAGTGATGGAAGCGGCGGACCACACGCCGAAAGAAACCGACTTCGCAATGCCGAGCGGGTTGACCGTCGTGCGCATCGATCCGGCCTCGGGCCTGCTGGCCTACGAGGGGCAAGAAGATGCATATGACGAGGTCTTCCTCTCGGGGACCGCGCCGGTGGAGGTCGCAAGACCCCCCGACGTCGCCGACCCGAACATGTTCTTGATGGAGCAGTTCGAAGAAGAGGGCGACGATTCTGCCGAAGCCATGCCATCGGAACGCGAAGAGCGAGTCCTCGGCGGCGTCGCGCCACCATGAATCGGTTTGCTCGCCGAATCGTCGTGCTGTTCGCTCTCGTTGCGACGTTCCCCGTTGCGCTCACGGCCGTGGTCTGGATGGCAGTGACCCACTGGGGAGCGGACTCCCCGACCGCCGAGGCCGACATGGCGAGACGGGAGCTTCGTGCTCTCGATGCGCAGCGCAGGCTCGCCCTCGACCGGCTTTGTCGAGACGATCTCGCGGTCGACAGCCTGCTCGATGAAAGAAGCACCGAGACACCGCCGACGCTCGACTACGATCGCCTGTTTCGTGGCTCGATGGACGCCGCTGGGTTTCAAGCGCTCTGGATCTTGGACTCGCTCAGCGGCGAGGTTCTCGCGACCGGGCACGCACACCGGGTCTTGGGCAACGACGGGGCAGCGCTCGTGCGGCAGGCCAGAGACGCCCGAGATCGGCACTTCGTGGTCGCGCTCGGGGACCAAGAGCACCAGCAGTTCCTGGTGGGTTCCTGCACGATCGGTCGCGGGGGCGCACGCGTCACCGTCGTCGGAGGGCACCGACTGTCCGAGCTTCGGCGAATGGCCCCCGACGAGCTCGTCATTGCCGACGCGGCCGGCGCGCATGACGAGGTGGTCGCCGAGCTCGTAGACGCAACGGGCGAGGTGCGAGGCGCCGTGGTCTGGCGGCCCACGTTCGACCGGCGCGGGCCGCCGCTACTTCTCTGGGTTGCAAGCGTCGCGGTCCTCGCCTTGGGGCTGGCATTGATGTTCGGCGGCTATTTGAATCGATGGCTGCAGGCGTCCGTGGACGAGCTGACTGAAGCCGCTACGCGGGTCGGGCAGGGCGACTTCAGCACGACCCTCCGCGATCGACCAAACGCGGCTTTTCCGGCGACGGCCACGGCGTTCAATCGGATGACGCGAGATCTGCGGGACGCAAGGGAACGACTTCGACAAACCGAGCGAGTCGCGGCCTGGCAGGAAATCGCCAAAAGCCTGGCGCACGAGCTGAAGAACCCGCTGTCGCCAATCCGGCTTTCGATCGAGACGCTGCGAAAGGCCCACGAGCGCTCGCACGAAGACTTCGATGCCCTTTTCGAGGAGTCGACGAAAACGATCCTTCAAGAGGTGGAACGGCTCCGCGCAATCGTGGACGAGTTCAGCCGGTTCGCCCGTCTTCCCGCGCCCAAGCTCGCAAGGTCCGACCTTCGCGAGGTCGTGGCGCAAGCGGCATCTCTTCACGCCGAGGGCGACGCGCCGGTGACGGCCGCCCTCCCCGGCGCGCCTGTGGACGCACGTGTGGATGCGGATCAGCTCACGCAGGTACTCCACAATTTGCTCCAGAACGCGCGCGACGCGGCGCGGGAGGCCCACCCCGACGGAGGCGCTGCGGTGCGACTGTCGCTGGAGGCGAGCTCGGATACGGCGATCATTCGCGTCGAAGACAACGGACTGGGCATCCCGGCTGACCAAACCGATGCCGTCTTCGAGCCGTACTATACGCGCAAGGAAGGCGGGACGGGGCTTGGTCTCGCCATCACGCAGCGCATCGTCACCGAGCACGGCGGCCGCATCGAAGTGGCCTCGAGGCCAGGTAAGACGACATTCACGGTGGTGCTGCCCCGGCGCTAGTGGGAGCGCCGGATGCCTGGCGCTGGCGTTTTCACTGTCGCTGTCACCCCGTAAAGTCGACGCTCTGCGTCGCCCACGGGGCTTCGCTGGCGCTGGCGCTGCTTTGTCCTCGCTTGTCCTTGGTTTGGGTTTGTGCCGCACGGGGTGAGGCACAAACCCAAACCAAGGAGTCGCTCATGGAAAAAAAGAATGTCTACGTCAGGGCGCGGGAGGTCGTGCGGGAGCTCCGGCCCGTCGTTCACACCATTCGCGAATACCGCCGGCTCGACGCCGTGTGCGCCATCACCTGGTCCTTGGGCCGACGGCCTTAGCGCCCCGAGAGCCGCCACGACATCGCGCAGACCTGGTCGAGCGCGAGGTCGGCCTGTGCGACCCGGGTGGTGGGCACGTACCCATAAGCCACCGCGAGCTGAAGCCCGGCGCGGACCTCCTTCGCGGAGCCGCACGCCGAGGCGAACCGGGCTTTGGCCGTCCCCGGGTCATTCCCATCGGCTTCGGCGATGTTGAGGACGACGCTGTTCATCGCTCGATGAATCTGATCGAAAAGGGCCCTATCGCGCTTGCGCGCGACCGAAAGCACCTGCCGGAGCTCCGTCGCCGCTTGAAGCGCCCGCTGCTGAATGATGAGTCCCATGAGTGATCTCCTTTTCGCGTGGGTGTGGGGTTCCCCGAAAGGGCGCCAGCCCGACCCCACCCCCAGGCACAAAGGAGATCACGATGACGGAAGATCAGTCACAGCATCGCTGGCGCTGGCGCTGGCGCTGGCACTGACGCAGACACTGTCGCTGTCGCTGTCGCTGACACTGGCG
>JBFGKE010000036.1:0-35605 GCA_041576815.1 Polyangiales bacterium | reverse complement strand
CTCGGAGCGGGAAATGGGATTCGAACCCACGACTTCAACCTTGGCAAGGTTGCACTCTACCGCTGAGTTATTCCCGCAAAAGAGGGGGTTTGGTAGCTCGCACGGGGCGGTCCGTCAAGTTCCACCCGGCGGCCAGGTTAACCCTTCTGAAAAGGGGCCTGACCCCTTTTTCATTCGTAGCGGAGGCCGTCGACGGGGAGCATGCGGGCGGCCCACCAGGACGGGGCAATTGTCGAGAGCGTGCAGATCAAGAGGGCGATGCCGATCGTGATCAGGAAGACCATGGGGTTCAGAACCACCGGAAGATGGTCGATGAGGTAGACCTTGGGGTCGAGCGGGAAGCGGATCCGGTCGAGGTATGCAACCAACCCGCCGCCAACCAGCACGCCGACGAGTGTGCCAATCACGCCAACGATGACGCCCTGCACCATGAAGACACCAAGCACGGTCCCGTCGGTGGCGCCCATGGCTTTCAGGATGGCGATCTCGCGCTTCTTCTCGAGGACGATCATGATCAGCGTGGCGATGACGTTGAACGCTGCGACGAAGATGATCGTGGCGATCACCAACGTGAGCGCGATCTTTTGCACCTCGAGCGCGGTGAACAGATTGCGGTTGAGCTCCGACCAGTCGAGCGTATGAAACGCGCCGCCGAGGCTCTGCTCGATTCGGCGGGCGAGCGCGAACGAGGTATCCAAGTCGTGAACGCGAAGCTCGACGCCGGTGACGTTGTCGCCTTCATCGAAGAGCCGCTGTGCCTCGATGAGGTCCGTGTAGACCAAGCCCGAGTCGTATTCCTGGAAGCCGGCTTGAAAGACACCGATTATCCGAAACTCGCGGGAGCGAGTCACCGCTTTCGTGTCTGAAAGGGCGAGGCCCAGCGCGGCGAGCGGTGAGATCAGGCGCACCCGATCGCCGACTTCGAGCTCTAGGTCTTCCGCAAGCGTCTTCCCGACGACGATGCCGGGGAGCGAGGCGATCGGCTCCTGCGCCGCGCCCTGCGAAAGGCCGGCCTCCCATTCCGGGTCATCGGGAAGCGCGAAGTCGCCGTCGCCGAGGTCGCCGAGCATCGCTTCGATGTCGTCGGGCTCGGCAACCGCCCCGACGTCAGGCCGCCTCGCGCGTCGCTCGGCCGCGCGCTGCGCCTCTCGGCGCGCTTGCTCTTCCTCCCAAAAGGTCTTTCGGCGAACGGGCTCGTCTTTTTGAAAAAGGGGACTGTCCCCTTTTTCGTGCCGGTCGGGGTCTTGAAAAAGGGGACTGACCCCTTTTTGCTTCGGCTGATCCTTGTCGCGCAGCGCGCGGAGCCACTGCCAGTCGTCTTTCTCATGCTTGGGTTGGGCGGTGCTCGAGAGGGACGCGCCGGGACGGCGGAGGCCGTCTAGGCCGCCGGTGACCATTTGGTGGGGAAGGTCGAGGACGGTGTGGACGCCCTCGCCGGTGACGCCTTTGACGAGGACGACGGCACGGCGCTCGCCTTTGGTGAGCATCATCTCGTTGATCGAGAACGGGGCGATGCCGGCCACTTCGGGCATCTCGCCAACGGTGGCGAGCACGTCTCGATAGTCGCGAAATTCGCGGCCGTACTTCAGCACGAGCACGTGCGCATTGACCCCGAGCACCTTGTCGCGAAATGCAGTCTCGAAGCCGGTGGTAATCGAAAGCACGGCGAGCAGCGCAGCGACGCCGAGCGCGACGCCGATGATCGAGATCAGGGTGATCATCGAAACGGTGGCGCGCTTCTTCGAGCGCAGGTACCGAAGCCCAATCTGCAGGCTATAGCTCACGCCGGATCGATGTATCACGCCGCAAGGACGCCCGCGACCAGCGGGGAAACTTGCCTGCTTCGTGCGGACTCACTAGCCTTCATTAGATGATGCGGATTTGGCGTGTCGCGACGTGCATCGCGCTGTTGGTGGCCTGCCACCAACAGACGAACGTGCGGCGCGAGCTGTGGCCACCGCCCGCCGAGCCTGCACCGATCGCTGCAACGACTCAGACACCGGCACCGGCGCCCAAGGTGCTCGACCCCGCCATCGTCGAGCTCCCGAGCAAGTCGATGGTGATGCAGGTCCGAAAGCAGCTCGACAAAGGGAACGCGGAAAAAGCCCGCACGATCGCGGAGGCCGCGCTGCCTAGCGCGAGCCCGCGAGACAAGGGGCGCCTCCACTGGTTGGCTGCAAAGGCTGCCCTCGATGAAGGGCTCGGCCGGGTCGCGCTCGGGCACCTCGATACCCTCCGGGCCTTCAACCATCCGCTCGCACGATGGGCGGAGCTCGAGCGCGCCTCGATTCTGGACGGCACGGATCCGGTGACCGCCGCCGAGGTCGAGTCGATCGAGATCCATCCCGGCGCAGCGAGCGACGCGGGCACCCACCTCGCGATCGAGATCAAAGGCCCGCCCCCCATGAAAAGGCGGGAGCCGCCAGTCCGCCCGCGGACGCTGCAAAGCCTGGACAAAGCGGAATCGCTCTACAGCAGCAAACGCTACCGGGAAGCCCAACGCGCGTTCGCAAGGCTCGTCAAGCAGCTCAAGGTCGGCACGGCGGTCTGGTGCAAGGCCCGGTATATGCAGGCGCGCTCGCTACTCCAAGATCGCGAGCGCACGCGTGGGGCGCCCGTGATGCGCGACGTGGCCAACCGCTGCCCGAGGCTCGACGTGGACACGCGCGCGTGGTCCCGGTACCACGCGGGCCGCGCATTCGGCCGCATCGGCCGATGGGACGAAGCGATCCGGCAGTACGAGCACCTCGAGGCCGAGGCACCCGCGCACCGCCTGGCCGACGACGCGCGCTACCGAGCCGCGCTCGCGGAGCTCGAGCTCGGTAAACGAAGCGCGGGCCTCGCGCGGCTTGCGTCCATCCCCGAACGCTATCCCAATGGCGACATCTGGCCGCGTTCCCTCTTCAAGCTCGGCTGGCTCCAGCTTCGCCAGGGCTCCTACGACGCCGCATACGAACGCTTCGACGAGCTCGTTCGTCGGGGCGGCGACGAGCGCATGGAGGGCATCACCGGCCGCGCGAACTACTGGCGCGCGCGGGTGCTGTTCATGATGGGCAGGCGCATCGACGCTGCCGATGCGTACGAAGAGATCGTCAAGCGGTGGCCTCTTCGCTACTACGCACAGCAATCGCTATGGCGCCTTCGTGAAATCGATCCCGAGCGCGCCAAAGCAATCCTGGCAGACATGCGCGCGGGCGACGAGCCAACGCGAATGGTGTTCGCATGGCGGAACGAGTTCGACGACCCTGCTTTCGCTCGCTCGATCGAGCTGCTCGCGGTAAACGAGGTCACCTATGCGTCGACGGAGATGACCCGCCTGCGAATGCTCGGTGACGACGTCGATCCGGAGATGGCCGTCGTCGGCGCTGTGCTTCTCAAGCATGCGGGCGCGGAGACCAAGCTCAGCCGCGTGATCCGGCGCCACTTTGAGGATTTCGAGGGCCTGTTGCCCAAAGGCGAGGGCCGGCTGATCTGGGAGGTGACCTATCCCCAGGCGTTCTCGCCGCTGATCGAACGAGTCGCTTCCGGCGAGGGGCTTCCGCCATCATTCGTTCGCGCGATTGCGCGCGAGGAGAGCTCGTTCAACCCCGATGCGGTCTCCTGGGCGAAGGCCTATGGGCTCGTCCAGCTGATCATGCCGACCGCGCGACGGTTTGCGGGCGAGGTGGGAGAGCGCGCAACGCCTCGCACGCTGACGAAGCCCGAGGTCAACCTCAAGATAGGCGCCCGCTACATGGCCTGGCTTTGGGATCGGCTGGGACAAAACCCCGCGCTCGTGCCGTCTGCATACAACGCCGGTGAAGGCGCGGTGCGGCGGTGGCTCGAAGAGGACTCCTCGCGGCCGCTCGACGTCTTCATCGAGGAGATCCCGTACGACGAAACGCGCCGCTACAGCCGCCGCGTCTTGCAGACGTACGGCGTCTACCAGTGGCTCGCCGAGGAACAGCTGCCAGAGCTCCCCGCCAAGCTTCCAGCCACGGGCGCGCCGCAACGGTTTAGCTCACGCGACGACTTTCGGTAGCAGCGCGCCGAACTCGATGGCTCGATTGATGTCGCCATGGACGCGCAGCTTGCCCTGCACGAAAGCGATCTTGGGGTCGAGGTTCCCGCGAAGGATCTCCGCGAGGTGCGCGTCGCGAATCGTCAGCGTCGCATCCGCGGGGCGCCCGTTGCCCTCTCTCACGCTCCGCTCCTCGAGGTCGATCATCCAGCTCTTTTCGTCGTTGCCGGTGATCGTGAGCTGAAACGTCCCTCGTCCGAGGGCACTGCCCGCGGGCGCCTGCTCAATGGTCGACCGCATCTGGTCGACGAACGCGGCGGCCAAGGCAGCCGCGTCTTGTGCCTCGGCAATGCCGGCTTCGGTCTCCGGCTGTCGGTGCGGAAGCACGGCGGCCTCCAGCTCGTTGGCCGATTCCCGAAGGTATCGGCTGAAGAGGTCGAGGTCGGGCATGACCGCGGGCGAGGATGTGGGGCTGATCGAAAGCACGCCGTTGTAGCTGAGCACGGTGATCAGCAGCCCCATCCCGTCGATCAGCGGAGCCATGCCCATGGTCGCAAGCAGCTTGTGTCCCGCCATGTACAGGTCGACCTGAGGCCCGGGCACGTTGGTGATCACGAGATTGAACAAGGGGTTGTGCATCTCCGAAACCCGAAATCGCGAGTACAGGCGCAGGACGCGGTTTGCCAAGCCGAACGGGATGAAGTCCCAAAGGTCGACGAAGGCACGCGTTGCTCCTGCGCGCTCGAACGCTTTGCCGCCCTGCGCGTGCGCGCTGATCACCTTCAATCGCTCGACCGGATCGGCAACGTCGGTTGCGATGTCGAGCATCATGGCGGAGACCTTGTTCCCCATCTTGCCGTGCTCGTCTTTGCCGCGCGTCGAGACCGGAACCATGGCGATGAGTGGCTTGTTTGGAAGCTCGCCCCTTTCGCCGAGATAGCGTCGAAGGGCGCCGGCGCAGATCGCCACGACCACATCGTTGAGCGTCGTGCCAGTGATCTTTCGAATCGCTTTCACGCGATCGAGCTCGAGGAGCGCGGTGTTCCAGATGCGCTGCCCGGTGATCGTGTGATTGATCGGCGTAACCGGAGCAGTCATCGGCACCGGCGGGGGCTCGACGCCCTTGCTTCGCACCTTTGCAGCCGCCGCGAGGGCATCTTTGATCTCGCGGGCCACGCGCTTGATCTCGCTCGGCTTGCCCATGATTTTGCGGGCGGTGTGCGAAAGCACCTCGAGCTCGTTTGGCATGGGCGGTACGGTCCGAGGGGGCGGCGGCGAGAACGTCCGCGGCTCCTTGGTCAGGTCGAGCAGCATCCCCATCATGTCTGCGCCCGAAACGCCGTCGATGGCCGCATGGTGGATCTTGCTGATCACCGCCACCGAGCCCGGCGGCACCTGCGGAATCGCCTCGAGGCCTTCGACGAAGGTCATTTCCCAAAGAGGACGGCTGCGGTCGAGCGGCACGCTGAAGATTCGCGCGGCGAGGCCTCGAAGCTCTTTCCAGTCGCCCGGGGTCGGGAGCGCGACGTGCTGGAGGTGCATGTCGAGGTTGAAGCCGGGGTCTTCGACCCAGTACGGCTTGCCGATGCCGAACGGAACCATGGCGAGACGCTGCCGTAGCCGCGGCACGAGATGAATGCGCGCCGCCATGGTCTCACGGTAGTCTGCGAACTTCATCGACCCCTCGAACACGAGGACGCTGCCTACGTGCATCGGCTGGTGGGAATCTTCGAGATAGAGAAAAGAAGAATCTAGGCCTGACAGGGGCTGCATGGCGATCTCTCCTTGGGGCGGAGCCCGAGACGGACAACCAGCCTACACCCGGAAGGCGTCGGATCTCCAGCGCTGTCAGCCGTCGTCGAACGTGCCGTCGAGCTCTTTCAAGAGCCGCTTTTGCTCGCGCGAGAGGCGCGTCGGCACCTCGACCTCGACCACGCAGACCAGATCGCCGCGACCGCGGCCGTTGAGGCGCGGAACGCCTGCGCCTCGAATGACGAGAGTCTCGCCGGGCTGCGTACCGGCGGGGACTTTCAGTGTCTGGGCGGCCTCCGCGTCCTCTTCGAGGGCCGGCACCTCGACTTTGGCGCCGAGGGCGGCCTGTGGGTACGTCACCGAAAGGCGATGCACGAGGTCGAAGCCCTCGCGCTGGAAGTCGTCGTCGGGCTCGACGTGGACGGTGACGTAGAGGTCGCCAGCCGGTCCGCCGCGCATTCCGTCCTGCCCTTTGCCGCTGAGGCGGAGGCTCTGGCCGGTGTCGACGCCGGCCGGGACGTTGATCTTGACCACGCGCTCGAGGTCGACTTGACCGCCGCCCTCGCACTCCGGGCAGTGTTCCGTGGCCTGCATGCCGCGACCACGGCACACGGGACAGGTCGTCGTCATCACGAAGGCGCCCTGGGCGCGCGCGACCTGGCCGCGGCCGCCGCACGTGGCGCAGCCCTCGAGCTTTCCATCTTTGGCGCCGGTGCCTCGGCAGGCTTCACAGGGTGACGGGTGGGAGAGATCGATTTCGCGCGTGACGCCAAACGCGGCTTCTCGAAGCGACAGCGTCACGTCGGTCCGCACGTCGGCGCCACGGGCGGGGGCGTTGGGGTCGCGGCGGCGGCGGCCGAAACCGAAGCCACCTCCGAAGATGTCACCAAAGATGTCTTGGAACTGGCTGAAGACGTCGCCGATATCGCCGAAGCCCGGCGCACCGCCTCCGAGACCTGCATGGCCGAAGCGGTCGTACATTTGACGCTTCTGCGGGTCGCTCAACACCGAGTACGCTTCGGCGCACAGCTTGAACTCCTCCTCGGCGTTGGGATCGTCGGGGTTCCGGTCCGGATGAAGCTCGAGCGCCTTCTCGCGATAGGCACGCTTGAGCTCGCTGACGGTCACCTCGCGGGATACGCCAAGGACTTGGTAGTAATCAGGCTTTGCCATCAATCCAACGCCTGGGCCGGCGCAGCCAAAGTAAGTACGCCCCCGCCCCCGTCAAGGCCGAGAAAAAAGGGGACAGTCCCCTTTTCCAGGTTCCTTCATGGAAAAGGGGACTGTCCCCTTTTTTACCCGGTGGCTTGGGTGTGGCGGGTGAGGATGTCTTGAACCAGAGAGGCGGGCAGCTCGCCCTCGCGCTGGAAGGCGCGCATGTGGAGGATCGGCTCGCCGCCGAGGTCGGCGGCCGTGCGGCCCCGGATCTGCTGGACGTACTTTTTCGGCTCGAAGGGGACGAGGTTGGTGCTCGGCTCGACGTCGACTCGCTCGAGCAGACTGAGGAGCGCCCGAAGGGAGTTCATCTTCATATAGGGGCAGGTGGCGCAGCCACCGGCGGTCGAGCAACCCTCGCCGCCCGAGACGCCCGGCACGATGCCCAGCCCGCTCTCCGCGTCGGCGGAGACCGCTTCGGGCGCGACTGGGAAGATCACCTCGGCAGTAAGGTCGGCGCCGCCCTCGGACGCATAGTCCCGGAGCTTGGCCTGCACCTGACGCACGATCGGCGTGACCATCCCGGCCTCCGTCCCGAGAATGAACCGCAGGTTGGCGCGCTCGCCGCGTGCGATGGCGTCATCGACCTTGCCGAGAATGAACGCGAGGATGTTCGACGTGGAGCCCACGACGCCGTCGCCTCTGGCCTGCGCCTCGAGCCCGAGCGCAAACATCTCTCCGGGCACCTCGAGGTGCGCGGTCACGAAGACGTCGGGGTAGTGCTCGCGAACGAGCTCGACCACCTCGCGTCCGAACATGTGGTGAACGATGCAGGTGCCCTGCTCGAAGTAGTGAAAGCGCGGCAGCAGAGAGCGCACGGTCGCCTGGTCGTGGTCGGGGTGAAGCTGCCGAATCTGCTCGTCGGGCATCCCCGCGAGGCGCCGGAACATGTGCGCGAGGTTGTCGCCCATGTACGTGTCGGGCCCGAACCAGATGTGAACGTCGGGAATCTGCGCGGCTGCCTGGAGCACGGTGCGAACGACGTTCGACGACGTGCAGGTGATGGTCGGGACAATCGCGTGCGCCTTGGCTTTGGTGACCAGGCTGGTGTTGATGTAGATGACGTGCAGCGAGCGCGGGGTCTTCGACGCTTCGGTGAGATAGGCCCCATAGGCCGCAGCTTCGGCGGACTCGGCAAGCGAGCAGCCGATCGGATCGCTGGCCACGCGGTACACCCCGACATCGGCGTGCCCAGAGGCATCGAGCATGGCCCGTACGTTCTCGCTCATGAAGTCGACGCCGAGCACCGCGATCGTGCTCACGCCTTTTTCCGCCATCTCGATGGCTCGGTCCGCCATCGCAAGGGAATCCGAGACGTGAATGTGCGGCCAGTCGCTCGCCGAGAGCACGCCCTGAAGCTCGGGGTCCATGTAAAAGTGCGCGACGATGCCCGTATTCTTGTCGCGCAAGAGCTCGGTCAGCCGCGCCACCAAAGCCGGGTCCGGCTGAAGAAAGGCGGCCTGCGCTTCTGCAAACGCGCCCTTCGGAACGAAAGCATCCGCGGTGATTTGAAGGGATGGAAATACGGGCAGGCTCATCTGCGACCAGCAGAGTATATCTCCTGCTAGGTGTCTTCCATGTCAAGCGCGCCCACCCCGACGTCGGTTTACGTCCACTTCCCATGGTGCGCTCGCAAGTGCCCATACTGCGACTTCGCGACCGAGCAGCTTCGCACGGCCCTGCTTCCTCACGACGAGTACGCGGATGCGCTCCTACGCGAGCTCGATGCACGCGGACCGGACCTCGTAGGGCGAAAGCTCGAGTCGGTTTTCTTCGGCGGTGGGACCCCTTCTCTTTGGAGCGCGTCGGCGTTGGAACGCACGCTCTCAGGCATCGTCCGGGCGTTCGACGAGGTCAGCGAGACGCTCGAAGTGACGGTCGAGTGCAACCCGAGCTCGCTTTCTCGGGAGCACGCGGCGCACTTGCGTCGAGCAGGCGTCAATCGGCTTTCGATCGGCGTCCAGTCGCTGCGTGACCCGCATCTGCAATTCCTCGGACGCCTGCACGACTCGTCGCGCGCCACCAGAGCGCTCACCGATGCCATCGCCGAGATGCCGCGAGTCAGCGCCGACCTGATCTTCGGCATGCCGGGACACACCGTCGACGAGCTCGCGAAGGACATCGTCCGCGTTGCCGACACCGGAGTCCGGCACGTGTCGGCGTATGCGCTGACCATCGAAGAAAAGACGATGTTCGGCTCGTTGCACCGCGCCGGCAAGCTGCGCGTCGCACCCGAGGAGCAGTACGCAGCCCTCTTCGAGCAGGCCGAGCGCTCGTTCGACGACCTCGGTTGGACGCACTACGAGGTCTCGAACTACGCCGCCGATGGAGAAGAATCACGGCACAATCTCCACTACTGGCGCGGCGGCGCCTACGTCGGGCTCGGCGCGGCGGCGGTCGGCTGCCTCGACGTCGGTGCAGGCCGCGCGGTCCGATGGCGCAATCAGCCGAGCCCGCAGCGCTACCTCGCTCAGCACGCCCTCGACGCGGAGCTCGAAACGCTCGGACCGGACGAGCTCGTCCGCGAATCGCTGATGCTCGGGCTTCGAACGATCGAAGGCATGGACCTGGCGGCCACCCACGCGCGAGCGGGCCGCGACCCGCGATGGGGCCGTGAGCGGGAGGTCGAACGGGCGATCGAGCGAGGGGATCTCGTGCAGGCCGGCGCGTGGCTTCGCGTGCCGAGAGAGCGCTGGCTAAAACTTGACGGCATCGTACGCGACTTGTTCTAGAGTGCGAACCGGTGAAGCTCGATTTCGAAGAAGTGTCGGTCACCGATCTCGCCAAGTCGTTTGGGCCGACGCTCGCTCTCGGCGGCGTGAGCCTCGGCTTTGAAGCCGGGACGACGACCGTGATCCGTGGCGCCAACGGCTCCGGGAAATCCACACTGCTGTGGCTGTTGGCCATGCTTGCTCACCCGACGCGCGGCGAAATCCGATACGGCCGCTACACGACGGCACACGCCGACGAGCTCCGGGGCTGCATCGGCTTCGTCGCACACCAGCTTCAGCTCTACCCGGGGCTCAGCGGTCGCGAGAACCTCGTGCTCGCAGCAAAGCTGCAAGGCATCCCGTACGCAGAGAAGCGCGCCGCAGACCTGCGCGACGCCCTCGCGCTCGGCGAATACTGGAACCGGCCGATGCGGACTTACTCGCGTGGACAAGCGCAGCGAGTATCGGTAGCGCGCGCGCTCCTTCACGAGCCGAGGCTGCTGTTGATGGACGAGCCGGGTACCGGTCTCGACGCCGAATCGACGAACGAGCTGGTCGCGCTCGTCGAGCAGGAAAAACGGCGGGGTGCCATCGTCATCGTCGTCACGCACGAAGCGGAGCTTTCGCGCATGGTCGCCGACCGCGTGGTCCACATGGACCGGGGCCGAATCGTGGAGGCGGTATGAACGTGCTCCACGCCGCCTGGCTGGTCGCCCGAAAGGACCTTCAACTCGAGCTCCGGACGAAAGAGATCCTGACCTCGACCGGGCTCTTCGCGGTGCTGGTCGTCACATTGGGCTCTCTCGCCTTCTATACCGATCCGGTGAGCTCGCCGAACGTCGCCCCCGGAGTGCTTTGGATCTCGATCCTGTTCTGCGGCATCCTTCTCATTGGCCGGAGCTGGGCCCTCGAACGCGAAAACGACGCCGTCTTCGGGCTCTTGCTGGCGCCGATCCCGCGTGCTTCGATCTACGTTGGCAAGACGCTGAGCGCGCTCACCCTACTGTTCGTCGTCGAGCTGCTGCTCGTCCCGCTCTGCCTGGTTTTCTTTCAGATCGACCCCGGACGGGTCCTCGGGCCGCTGCTCGTCCTCGTGTTCCTAGGCTCCGTGGGCTTCGTCTCGACCGCCTCGCTGTTTTCGGCCGTAGGAATTCGAACCCGTGCCCGCGACCTCATGCTCAGCGTCCTCGTGTTCCCGCTCGTCGCCCCAGCTCTCCTCGCGGCTGCGGTGGCGACACGCGAGCTGTTCGCAGGCGCCACCACGAGTGAGGTCATCGGCTGGGTGCGCATCCTCACCGCGTTCGACCTCTTGTTCGTCGGCTTTGGCGTGTGGATTTCGCGCTATCTTCTCGCCGAAGCCTGACCCCGTCAGCGATAGGCGCGGATCAAATCGAGCGCGACCGGATTCGACCAGTCGAGCGCGCCGTCGAACCGAAACCGCACCAAGCCATCGGCGTCGATGATCCACGTTTCGGGAAACAGCTTGGTGCCGAACATGCCGCTCACGACCTCGCGGTCCACGTCGAGCAGGCTTGTGATCCGGGAGTCTCGGGGGATGATCGTCTCGACCTCGGCCCAGCTTCGGTCGGTCGACACCGCCACCACCTCGACGTCGCCCCAGCTCTCGGTGATTTCCGCAAGCAGCTCGATGGTTGGCATCTCCTGGATGCAAGGCCGGCAGGTCACCGTCCAGAAGTTCATGACGACGACCTTGCCGCGCTGTTCGGACATCTTCCACTCGCCGCCGTCCTGCTTTGGCAGCGTGAAATCCGGGCTCAGGAGCGAGGCGCCGAGATAGTGAGGCACCCCGCCTTCTCCGTTCATAAGCTGCTCGAACCGAGCGTTGCCGAGAACCGCGCGAAACGGCGCTTCCCGTGCGCGCGCGCGCGCGTCGACGATGGCACCTGTGAAGACGAACACCAAGGGAAACGCGATGGCGGCCACGATGAGCGTGGCGATGACTTCCCGGCGGGACACGTCGACGCCTTAGCGCTTTTCGAGGCCGAGCGAAAGCGGATCTGCGCACGCAGTGGGCCGCACCTTCTGACCCCCGATTAGAACGAACTCGCCTTCTTCATCTTGGTCGATCCAGTCGCTCATCTTGCTCACGGCATGGTTGTCGAAACGCGCAGGGCATCGGCCGCTCCGGACCGCGCACCACAGCGCGCCCTCCGGCCCCTCGCACAGTGTCGACGAGTCGAGCGGCTCCCGAAGCTCGCCCGAGAGGACCAGCGTGATTCCGTCAGCATTCGGCTCGACGTCCTTGACGAAGTACGCCGGGCCGTCGATTTCGACGTAAGCCCAGTTGATCGCGTTGCTGAGGCAAAAGCGTCCATCCTCGGCGCGGTCGACCCAACCGTCGAACGCACGCGTGAGGTTTGGATGGTCGATGCGATCTTCCCCGTTGAACCATCGCCCGCGTGCATCGCGACGGATGTCGGTTTCGCGGGTTCGACCTTGGAGAAACTGCGCTGGGTCCATGACCATCTGCAGACTACAATGCCGTGCGATGGCAAGAAAGAGCCGAAAGCTCGTGGTCGTTTCGAACCGCGGTCCCTATCGGCACGAAGCCACCCGAGGAGGCGAGCGCTGGGTCCGCGCGGCGGGAGGCCTGGTGACCGCGCTCGACCCGGTGCTGCAAAAGCGGGGCGGTGTCTGGGTGAGCGCCAAACAGGCAAAGGACTTCGACTCGATCACTGTTCCGACCCCACAGCTCGAATACGACCTCGCACACGTTTCCCTCAAGCGCGGCGAGCAGCGCGGCTTCTACGAAGGCGTGTCGAACGCCGTGCTTTGGCCGTTGCTTCACGGCTTCGAGCCGACGATCCAAATGGGACAAGCGCCATGGTCGAGCTACGTGGACGCCAACCAGGAGTTCGCGGTGACCATCCTCTCGACGAGCGGCGCGAACGATCTGATCTGGGTGCAGGACTACCACCTGATGCTCGTTCCGGAGATGTTGCGCAGAAAACGAGCCAAAGCGCGCATCGGCTGGTTTTGTCACATCCCGTGGCCGCCACCAGACACGTTTGGCATTTTGCCGTGGCGCGAGGAGATTCTCGAGGGCCTGCTCGGCGCCGACGTGCTCGGGTTTCATCTACCCGAATATGCGGAGCACTTCAGGCAGTGCGTCGATCGGTTCACTGCCCACCGCAGCTCGCGCAGCACGATTCACTACCGCGGCCGGAAGGTGCACACGATCGCCGCCCCGATCGGCATCCCGGTCGATGAACTACAGGCGCTCGCGATCGATCCAGACGTCGGGCGAGAGGTCGAGCAGATCCGCGAACGCATGGCCAATCGCAAGCTCGTCCTAGGCGTCGATCGGCTGGACTACACCAAGGGCATACCGGAGCGCCTCGCGGCATTCGAGCACTTGCTCCGAAAAGACAGGGGCATCCGAAACCGGGTCGCGCTGATTCAGGTCATGGTTCCGAGCCGCGTCGACGTGAAAGCCTACGCCGATTTGAAAGCCGACATCGACCGGATGGTTGGCGACATCAATGGTCGCTTTGCGGAGACGGGCCGCGTGCCGATTCACTACCTCTACCGCAATCTGAGTCGGCGGGCGCTGTTTGCTCACTATCGCGCCGCCGACGTCGCATTGGTCACACCGCTTCGGGACGGGATGAACCTCGTCGCCCACGAGTACGCCGCTGCGAGGACCGACGAAGACGGCGTCCTGATCTTGAGCGAGTTCGCTGGCGCTGCGAAGTACTTGAAGGGCGCCGTCCTCGTGAACCCGTATGACGGCGAGTCGACGACCGGCGCCCTGCACCAGGCGCTCACCATGAAAGAGCCCGAAAGACGAAAGCGAATGCGGGCTCTCCGCGGCGAGGTCATGAAGCTCGACGTCCACCGCTGGGCGGACAGCTACCTCGAAGCCTTGGAGGGCTCGTGAGCGTCGAGGCGCTGGTCGAGCGGCTCTTGCGGCTCGATCGGCCGCTGCTGCTCGCGTTCGACGTGGACGGAACGCTCGCGCCCATCGTGCGAGACCCCGACGCGGCCGCGATCCCCGAGCCGACGCTCTCGACGTTGGCCGAGCTGGCGCGGGTTCCCGGGCTCGAGCTCGCGTTGATCACCGGGCGGGATCTCGCATCACTCTCGCGCATGGAGCGGTTGGATGGGGTTTGGCGTGCCGTCGAGCACGGGGGGCTGGTGCTCGCACCGGGCGAGGTGCCGAAAGCGCGGACGCTCACGCGTCCGCAGCGAGAGGCGCTCGACGACTTTCGACGCTGGGTCGACGAGCACGCCGACGATGCATTCATCGAGTACAAGCCACAGGCGATCGCGGTGCACGTGAGAGCGATCGCGGAGTCCGATCCCGATCGCGCGGCGCGTCTCCTTCGGGAAGTCGACGAGCTTGCCGGGCGCCTCGGGCTGCATCTGCGGCGCGGCAAAGCCCTGCGGGAAGCCGAAGCGGTTCGCCATGATAAAGCCAGCGCCCTTGCCGAGATCTTCGAACGCTCGGGCGCGCGGTCGATGTTTTTCGCCGGCGACGACCTCACCGACTTTCCGGCAATCGAGCTCGCAGCGAAGCACGGAGTCGGCGCGTTCGTTCGCTCGGACGAACAGCGCGACGCTCGAGTCGGATCGGCATTCGTGTTCGATGACGTGACCGATGTGGGGCGGCTCCTTTCGGAGCTCCATCGCCGCCTGCGCCGCTGAGCGGTGGCGCGCGCATCATGGCATGGTACACGCCCGGCATGTTGGATCGAGAAATCGCCGAAGCTTCGCGCATTGCGAGGCAGGCGGGCGCAATCTTGATCGACGTTTACCGCACCGACTTCCAAGTTGCGTACAAAGACGAATCGGACCCGGTGACCGAAGCCGACACGCGCGCGAACGCCTACATCGTGGGCGAGCTCCGAAAGCTGTTCCCAGACGACGGGATCGTCGCGGAGGAAAGCGAGGACCGAAGCGACGCGCTCGGGGGGGGACGCTGCTGGTACGTCGACCCGCTCGACGGCACACGCGAGTTCGTGGCGAGAAACGGCGAGTTTTCCGTGATGCTCGGCCTCGCCATCGACGGCGTGGCAACCGCCGGGGTGGTGTACCAGCCGGTGAACGACAAGCTCTACGCAGGAGCTGTGGGCGGCGACGCGTTTCTCGAGATGCACGGTTCGCGGTCACCGCTTCGCGTGAGCGACGTCGCGGACCCGGCCGAGCTTCAGCTCGTCGTCTCGCGCTCGCATCGAAATCGGGCGGTGGACGACGTCGTCCGGCGCCTCGGAATCCGGCACGAGACCGCCATCGGCTCCGTCGGCCTCAAGGCCGGGCTGATTGCGGAGCGCGAGGCCGATGTCTATGTCCACATCTCGAGCCGGTCGAGCCAATGGGACGCCTGCGGACCCGAAGCGCTTCTCAAGGCCGCCGGTGGACGTTTCACCGACCTCGCTGGCCACCCTTACCGATATCGTGGACCCGAGATGCGGAACCTGCGCGGCATCCTCGCCTGCAACGCGGCGGCCTATGATGCCGTCCTGCCGGTCGCACGCGAGGCGGCGCGATCGATTGGGTTGATCGAGTAGGCGACGATGGCACCGGACTGGCGGCAGGCGTGGAAGGAAGGCGTGACCCCTTGGGATGCGGGTCGCTCACCGCCCGCGCTCGTCTCGCTCCTCGAGCAGGGCGCGGTGCCGCCGGGACGAATCCTCGTGCCGGGCTGCGGTACGGGCTACGACCTGGCCACGCTGGCTCGCGCCGATCGAGAGGTCGTGGGCATCGATGTGTCGGAGCTCGCGCGCGATGCGTTCGTCGAGGCTCACGGCGACCTCCCCGGGACCGTCGTCTACGAGGTCGCCGACTTCTTTTCGTACACGCCCACCGAAGGGTTCGATTTCGTCTGGGACTACACCTTTTTCTGCGCGCTCGACCCGGACCAGCGCGGGGCATGGGGCGAGGCCATGGCCGGGCTGGTGCAGCCTGGGGGCGTGCTCGCAACCCTCCTCTTTCCATACGAAGATCCGATCTCGCCTCGGGAGGGCCCGCCGTGGCCCATCAACGAAGACCTCGTACGCCGCGTGGTCGCGCCCGCGTTCGAGCTTCTCGAAGCAACCGACGTCGCATCGAGTCACCCGGGTCGCGAAGGCAAGGAGCGCCTGGCGCGTTGGCGTCGGCTGCCGCGCTAGTCGTCAGGAAGAGGAATCGACGCCGACAGCCACTTGACCTCGGAAAATCCGAGACGATAGCTCGCAATCGCACCTTCGCTCTTGACCCCTACCCAGATCTGCGTCGTTCCGATCGGAAAATCGGAGCGTATCATCGGGTCGGTCGTGCCCTTGCGATCGTCGTTGCAGACGACGGCACCGTCGGGCTTCCTCACGACGAGCGTGACGTCGTCGCGCGAGCGTCCGAGCACGTGGAGCTGCAGGAACGCCGTATCCGCATCGAGCAAATAGTCGGGAACGGCGGAGATCCACCCTCTGCACCGGCGATGGATCGAGCGGGCTCGCACTTCACCGAGGGCCGTGCCGGATACGACGCGTGGGTCCGGGCTGAACCCCGCGTGCAGCGGAACGACGCCAAATCGCGACGGAGACCGCACGTACGGATTGGGGGGCTCGGGGGCCTCGTCGTCGCTGACCGTCACGGTCGCAGGCACACGCGCGGCCGGTGGCTCCTCGGTGCACGCGCCGAGAAGCAACAAGGCCATTGCGCCTAGGCCAGGTCTCGGAGTGCAGCCTCGCTCCATGCTCGAAGCGTGGTACTGGGGTTCCGCTAGCGCGGTCAACGCGGAATCAGGCTTGATTGGCTAGATCACTGGGATTAGACAGCCTTTAGACATGCCAGACGAGGCGAAATACCGGGTCGGCATGGTGTCGAAGATGACTGGGCTCTCGACGCATGCCCTCCGGATGTGGGAAAAGCGCCACGCCGCGGTGCGGCCGGTGCGCACGGAGGCTGGCGGCCGGCTCTATACCGACGCGGACGTCGAACGGCTGCGCCTGCTCCACAGGCTCGTGCGGAGCGGCCATTCGATCGGCGGCATCGCCAAGCTGTCCGACCAGGACCTGGAGCGGATGGCGGCCGATGCCGGCGAGAGCGAGCCCCCCAGCGCAAAGGCGACCGAGCACCTCCCCGACGTGCGCGACCGGGTGTTGCGGGCGGTCGAAAAGCTTCGAGTCGAAGAGGCCGAGCAGATTCTGATGCGCGCGGCGCTGAGCACCGAGCCAGTCGAGTTCCTGCAATCCGTGGTTGCGCCGATCCTCGCGGAGGTCGGAGACCGCTGGGAGCGCGGAGAGCTTCGCATCGCGCATGAGCACGCTTGCTCGACCATCATGCGCGGCCTGCTGTTCTCGCTCATGCGTCTCTATCCAGCCAGCCAGGGGAATCGGCACGCCGTCGTCGCAACTCCTTCCAAGGAGGACCACGAGCTCGGTGCGCTGATGGTAGCCATGCTCGCCGCGATGCACGGTTGGAGCGTGCTCTACCTCGGACCGAGCCTTCCTGCAGCGGAGATCGCCTACGCGGTGACCGACACCGACGCCGAGCTCCTCATGCTTTCGGTCACGAACCTGGACCCGAAGATCGCTGCCGACGAGATCGCCGACATCGAGCGCGAGGTGCCCGAGCACGTTCGGCTACTGGTCGGAGGACGAGCCGCGCAGACCAAAGCCGGCGGCCGCGCGGAGATCGAGCAGGATCTACACGTTCTCCAGTCGGTTCTCAGTCGCTAGCGCTTGCTGGCTCACCCGGCGGCACGGTGTCGCGGGTCGCCCCCTTGATCACCTTCTGCGCCAGCGTTGCGAGACTTCGCGCGCCGCTCTTCTTGAGGAGCGATCGGATCTGCGCTTTGACGGTGTTCTCGGCGACGCCGAGCGCTTCGGCGAGCTCTTTGCGCGAGAGACCATCGACGGAGAGGGTCAGGAGCTCCGTCTCGCGGCGGGTGAGCTTGAGCTGCCGGGCCAAGTGCTCGATGCGTTGACCGATCGCCGCGTCGTCGACGCGCTCCTGCGCGAGTGCGCGCTGAATGAATGGGTTCAGGTTTTCTGCCGAGGCGGGCTTGCAGACGTACTCGCCTCGCATGGTCTGCACCTTGTTGACGACGTCGCGATTGAGCTCGCCCGTGAGAACGAGCACCGGGAGCGCGCCGTGGATCTCCCGAATCTCGGCAAGCAAATCCAGGCCATAACCGTCCGGCAAGATGAGGTCCAAGACCACGCCGGTCCATTCACCGTGGTTTTTGAGGTGCTCCCGGGCCGCGGCCATGCTGTGCACGACCTCGACCGGACCGTGTCGCCCAAACGTACGTGCGAGCGTGCGAGCCAGCGTCGGCTCGTCCTCGACGATCAAGAACCCTCCCGGCATGCGGGGTAAGCTACCGCAGTTGACCCCTTCGGTGGTACGGATTCCCACCCCAGAAGGCGGATTTTTAACCCTCATCTGCGCAAACGAGCAGCGTTCGCTTTGGAATTGCCGGCAATTCAGGGAATCCGCCGAGGTACGCCGGGCGGGTGACGGTGTGGCGTCCCCTCAGCCGGCCGGGCGATCGGTTGGCGGCTGACTTGACTGGCGGGGTCACCGCCTTTTGAATGAACCAACAACATGTACGCGGTGGTGATTACCGACGAGGGGGGCGTACGGCGGAGGCTGGATTTTGAAAAACCAGAGCTCACGGTGGGCCGCGTTCAGGGCAACGACATCGTGCTGTCGAAACGAAACGTTTCAAAGCAGCACGCGCGGCTCACGCTTGGCGGAGAGCACCCGGTCGTGGTCGACCTCAACAGCACGAACGGCACGTGGGTCAACGGTCGCAAGATCAGCGCACCGCAGCCACTCAAGCACGGCGACAAGATTTATATTGCGGACTTCATCATCACGCTCGAGCCCGGCGAGGCAGAGTCGAGTCAGGTGAGTGCCGTTCCTAGCGTCTCCGAGCCTCCGCCACTTCCCGAGCGGCCCATGACACCCGTTCACAGCTCCATGCCGATTCGGCGGTCGGCTGCGAAAAATCGTTCGATGATCGGGACCCAGCCTGCAGACGACGAGCCGCGACCGACGAGCCTTCCCCCGAGGTACTCCCGCCGAGATGGCCAAGGCCGGCCGCGTGCGAAGACCGAAACCGGTATCTTGGTGGCCAACCCGCTAGAGGCGCTTCTTCACAGACTTGGCGAGCGCATGGACATCGAGAACGTCGACCCATCTGCAATGAAGAACCAAGAGCGCTGGTCCGCCGCACGCGCCGCGATCGCGGAGACCTTTCTCGCGATGCAAACCGAGGGAGCCGTCAATTCGGATCTCGACATTCGCCAGATCGCGCACACCGCGCTGCACGAAGCGGTGGGTCTCGGCGCACTCGACGACGTGCTTTCGGACGACTCGGTACAAACCGTCATCGTCAACGGCCCCGGGCGGATCCTCGTCGACAAAGGGGACGGCCTGCAAAAGGCGTCTCTCAGCTTCTCGTCCGACGCAGCCCTGCGCAGAGTCGCGCGCAGGCTCGCGGCGGCGAGCGGCCAACACCTCGGTGCGCAGCCGGTTCTCCACGGCCGGCTTTCGTTTGGGCCGCGGCTCACGATCATGCAGCCGCCTCTTGCGGTAGCGGGCACCGTCATCGAGCTTCGCATCCGGAGCTCGAGGTCGCTCGAGCAGCTCGCCGAGCAGGGTTGGCTCAGCACCGAAGCCTCGATCTTTCTCGGCAAAGCGGTCGCAGAGTGCCGCAACATCGTCGTCGCAGGTCCGCGCGACTCCGGCGTTTCCGACATGGTGTCCGCACTGGTGCGCGAGCTGCCCGAGAGTGAAAGCGCCGTGTCGGTGGAAGCCGTCCCCGACCTCGACATCGACCGAAGCCGCATCGTATCGCTCACCGCCGCCGACGCGGGCATCTCGCTCGTGGACGCCATCGAGCACGGCGCACGGCTTCGGCCCCAGCGTCTGATCATCAACGACCTCGGGGGCACGGACACGATGGCCGCACTGTCGGCCGTGCTCGGGCAGGAGCCGGGTCATCTGCTTGGGGTACATTGCTGGAACGCCAAAGGCGCGATCGAGGGCATCGTCCTCGGGGCGTGCAGCGGGGGTGCCGACCGGGCTAGCGTCTCGCAGCTCGTCAGCGGCGCGGTCGACATCGTGGTCGCGATGGAGCGTGGGCCCGACGGCTCACGCGTCAGCGGGATTCTCGAGATCCAAGGGCACGAAGGCGGCGACGTCAGCTATCAGTCGGTCCCATTCTGAGCTTGGTCAGGCGCCCTTGCTCACGACGGCAAGCGGCGTGGCGCTCACGCCAGGGGCAGGATAGGCCGGACGTGCAAAGTAGTAGCCTTGGCCGTAGTGAGCGCCACAGTCGATGACGACTTTCATCTCCGTTTCCTGCTCGATGCCCTCGGCGACGACGAGCGCACCAAGCTCCTGGCACAGCCTAACGATGTGGCGCACCAACACTTGCGATCGTCGATCGTCGGCGAGGTCGGCGATCAGCGTTCGGTCAAGCTTCACGATTTCGGGTTTGAGATCGACGATGTACTTCAGGTTGGAGTAACCCGCACCGAGATCGTCGACGGCGAGCGAGACACCCTTGCCACGGATCTCCCGCAAGACGCTGTGGCAGTACGCGAAGTGGGTCAGCGGCACCGATTCGGTCACCTCGAGAAAAATCTGTTGATCGTGCGTAAAGATCGGATCATCGGGCTGCACGAGCCAAGACTCGTCGAACTCGTTGGGATGAACGTTCAGAAAGAGCGGCTTCTCGGTGCAATGCGCGGTAGCGATTTCGCGGATGGCGCGACCGAGTGCGCCCACGCATCGCGACTTGATCGCTTCGTCGAAGAGCTTCGGTGGGTTGGTCCAGTGGGGGGAGTCGCTCCGGACGAGCGCCTCGTACGCAAAGGGCTCCATCGTCGTGAGCGAAACGATCGGCTGGTAAACCACGCTCAGGTCGCCGAGCGCCAGCACATCGGGCAAGCCCTTGCCACGGTGGATCCGGGAGATGCCGCCGCGCCGGGTCCCATTCGAATCCAACCATTTCCGGAAGTTCGTCAACCTTCCCCCAACACGGTAAGTTTACACGATCTTGGCCCTGGATTGGTATCCTAATTTGGGGAGTCCTAGCGTCGGCGATCGTGCTCTGGTATGCCCGGAAACCATGGGTATCGCAGGATCGATCGGGCCGGCCCAGGAAAGCCCCATCGGCACGACTTTGGAGCGCCATCTGCTCGATCGGCAGCGTCGGATGCCGGAGGCCACCGGTGATTTCACCGGCCTTTTCCAGCAGATATGCCTAGCTGCGAAGATCATCGGCAGCCGGGTGAGCAAGGCGGGCCTCTCGGGAATCCTCGGCCGAACCGGCAGCACCAACGTGCAGGGCGAACAGGTTCAAAAGCTCGACGACTTCGCCAACCGCACGATCGTGAGCACGGTCGAAGCCGGCGGCCACGTGTGCGTCATGGGGAGCGAGGAGGTCGAAGAACCGATTCCCATTCCGAGCCAGTATCCGCAGGGCAAGTACGTGCTGCAGTTCGATCCTCTGGACGGGTCGGGCAACATCGACATCAACGCGTCGATCGGCACGATCTTTTCGATCCACCGTCGCCTCACACCAGACGGTCAGCCCGGCACGATACGCGACCTCTTGCAGCCGGGGTCCGACATCGTGGCCGCGGGGTACGTGGTCTACGGGTCGTCGAACATGCTGGTCTACTCGACGGGCGATCAGGTCGATGGCTTCACCTACGACCCGGGCGTGGGCGAGTTTTTCTTGTCGCATCCGAACATTCGGATTCCGAAACGGGGTGGCATCTATTCGATCAACGAGGGCAACTACCACAAGTGGGACGAAGGGGTTCGCCGATGGGTGGACTGGATCAAGTCGCCCGCGGACGGTAAGGAGGCCTACCGACTGCGCTACATCGGAGCGATGGTGGCCGACCTTCATCGCACGCTCCTTCGCGGCGGGATCTTCGTGTATCCGCACGACTCGAAAAACAAACAGGGCAAGCTGCGGCTTCTCTACGAGGCCGCGCCGATGGCGTTTCTCGTCGAGGCAGCCGGCGGCTCCGCATCGGATGGAAAGCGCCGGATCCTCACCATCCAGCCGGAGAAGCTTCATCAGCGGACACCGGTCTTCATGGGTAGCCCCGATGACGTGGAAGACGCGCTCCGGTTTGCACGCTCCTAGCGCGCTCAGAGCTTGGGCGTCATTTGAAACGGCACGGCGGTACGAACGCATCCGCCCTGCGGCTTCGGGAACTTCCAGGTCCTGGCGACGCGCTTGACGCAAGAGTAGACCTGCCGGTCGTTCAAAGAGCCCTCGACCGACACGGCGCGCACACTTCCGTTTCCACCGATCGTCAGCAGCACCTGCATCGAGCCTTGAAGAAGGTTGTTGTCTTTGAGGCGCCTCTCGTAGCAAGTCTGGACCTGTTTGCGCGGAGGTCCGTTGATCACGTCGCGGATCTGGCTTGCTTCGAGCGATCCGTTGCAGGCCCACTCGGAGGGCGGCGTCCAGGATCGTCCGCTCGACCCGCCCTGAGGCCGTGAGCCGCCGGCTGCATCCGCGCCCGCATCCTCCTCGGCGTCGGGAATCTCGATCTCGGGTGCGAATTGCTCGCGCGTCGGGGCCTCCGTCGGGGTGGGGTCGGGCGCCGCGGCCTCGGGCTCGGACCCGCACCCTCTGAAGAAGAACCAGAGTACAGCCGCGCCGACGAGCAACAGCAGGGCGATGAGACCGTACTTGCCATCCTTCTTCTTGAGCGGCGGTAGGCTGGAGCCCTGGGTCACATCCCCCTCACTTTCCCCATGGAGCGGTGCGCGACGCGCCCGCGGCCGGAGTGTAGAAGCCCTCGCCAGCCAAGCCAACTCCTGGGCACCGAGAGGAAGGCGAAACCGCCGTTTGCCGGCGGGCGCCCTCTCCTCTATGGTTCCGCCTCTTTAATCGGCAATTCGCAATGATAGACAAGCTCAAAGGGTTCTTTCTCGTTTTGCTCGTGGTGTTGCTCTCGGCGGTGTTCGCCCTGCAGTTCGGAGGCGGGCAAGCCGAGGGATGTGCCGCAGGCGGCAGCACGTATCTCGCCCGCATCTACGACCAAACCCTCAGCCGGGGAGATTTCGAGGCGGCCTATTCTGTTGCCAATTTCGGAAGGCTGCCGGAGGAGACACAGCGCTCGATGCGCCTCCCCCAGCTCGTCCTCGACGGATTGATCGATCGCACCCTGCTCGCGCGCGAGGCGCGCAACATCGGCTTCGACGTCACCGAAGACGAGGTGATGTCCCGCTTCGTCAACGACGGCATCATCTTGCTCACCCTCGGGGTGGGCGCGCCGTCGATGCTTCCCCAGGGTGAGATCCCTGTTTCCTTCAAAGACAAAGAGGGCGCGTTCAACAAGGATCTCGCCGAGCGATACATTCAAAACGGTCTGAGACGCAGCGTGGGCGAGTTCGTCGATGCGCAGGTCGACGAATACCTCGCCGCTCGAATGCGTGCGCTGGTGTCCGCTTCGGTCAACGTGAGCGAAGCCGAGGTTTGGGACGATTACGTCCGCGAGAACGACAACGCCTCGATCAAGTACGTCCGATTTTCTCCATCTTTCTTCGCGAGCCAGCAGCCACCGATTTCGGATTCCGTGCTCGAAGCTTGGATCGAGGCCAACGACGACCGCTTGAGCACGGAGTACCAGGCAAACAAGCACCGGTACACGAACCTCGAGAAGCAGGTCCGGGCACGCCACATCCTGATCAAGGCCGGCAGCTATGCGACCCCCGAGGAGAAAGCGGAAGCGAAGAAGCGCGCGGAGTCCCTGCGCAAACGCGCCGCAAACGGTGAGAAATTCGCAGACCTAGCGCGCAAGAACAGCGACGATCAGGTGACGGCGAAGAACGGCGGCGATATCGGCTTCCTACGAAAGGGAACCATGCCGGATGCGTTCGACGAGGCGCTGTTCGCAATGAAGCCGGGCGAGATCTCGGAAGTGGTCGAGACGCCCTATGGTTTCCACGTCATCAAGGCGGAGCAGATCCGCGAGGGCGACGTTCCCATCGACGTGGCCAAGCGCGAGCTGGCGGAGGGCCTCTACCGGGCAGATTGGTTGGAGGCCCGTAGCGAGAAAGCCGCCGCGGCGGCGCTCGCGGCGTGGCGACGCGCGGGGGACGACGGAAGCGTGGAACGGCAGCTGGCAGCAGTAGCCGCCGAGGTCGGGGAGTCGGCGCTCACCCCCAAGCTCGAGGAAACGGGCGAGTTCGGCCGATCCGATACGCCTGTGCCGGGCCTATCGACGATGGCCCTTCTCGACGCGGTGTTCTCGCTTCCCGAGGGCGAGACGTTTCCCGAAGCGCCGGTGAAGCTCGGCCGCGAATGGTTGATCTTCAAGTTGGTCGATCGGGAGCGTCCGACGAAGGAAGGGTTCACCGAAGCGGTGCAAGCGTCCACGCGCGAAGTCTTGAAGACGCTCAAGAGGAAAGAGACGATCGACCTCTACATTCAACAACTGCGCGCCCAGGCGATCGCCGACGAGGCGCTCCGGGTGAATCCACTGTCCACCGAGGATGGCCGTAGTTAACGGAGTGAGCCTTTCGGAGCTGCCTGCCACGGCGGCCTCGCTGCCAAGCGGCCTCCGCACGCGCGTGATTCCGCTTCCGCACCTGCAGTCTGCCACGGCTTCGTTCTTCGTACGGGTGGGTTCGCGCTACGAGAGCCGCGAAACCAACGGCATCAGCCACTTTCTCGAACACATGCTGTATCGGGGAACCGAGACGCACCCAGCAGCGCACGAGCTCAGCCTCGCGATCGAGCGATTGGGAGGCACCTTGGATGCCGCCACGCACGTCGACTTCACGAGCTACGACCTGACGCTTCCGAGCGAAACGATTGCCGAGGGCGTCGCGCTGTTGGCGGAGGTGCTGCGGGAGCCGCTCCTGACCGAGCTCCAGACCGAGAAGCAGATCATTCGCGAGGAAATTCTGGAAGACCTCAACGAAGCCGGCCAGCAGATCGACGTCGACAACGTATCGCGCCAGCTCCTCTACCCCGATCACCCCCTCGGATTTTCGATCGCAGGCCCGATCGAGAACCTGGAACGCTTCGACACCGCAGACCTGCAGGCGCACCATGCCGCCCACTACGGAGCCCGGAATGCGGTGGTCTGCGTCGCCGGCGCCATCGACCCCAGCGCGATCGACGATGCGGTTCTCGAGCATTTCGATGGGCTGGCCGCCAGTGCTTGGATCGCCCCGAGTCCGAACGCGAAGGGAAGGTCGCCGGCGCGGTTTTCGTACGTGCACGAGCACGGGAGCCAAACCGACGTCCGGATTTCCTTTCATACCCCGGGCGTCACGAGCCCGGAGGCCCCTACGATGCTATTGCTCGGCCGGGTGCTCGACGACGGCCTGAGCACGCGCGTCCACCAGACGATTTGCGAGGAACGCGGCCTCGCGTACGAGGCCTTTGCCGGCAACGATACGTTCGAAGACTGTGGCGTGTTCGATTTCGGCGCGTCGGTGGAGCACAAAAAGGCGCCGCTGCTGGTCGAAACGGTCTTCGAGCTGATCGAGGCGCTGCGTCGCGATGCGCCCACGGAAGACGAGATCGACAAAGCAAAGCGCCGGTACCTCTGGGACCTCAGAACCGTTCGCGACGACCCCGAGGACACCGCCCACTTCATCGGCTCGAGCGTTCTGTTTGGCCTTCCAGAAGGCCTCGAGACCGTCGCAGCGCAGGTCGCGGCGGTGACGCCGGAGGACATCCGGCGTGCTGCGGAGAGCTACCTCGATCCTGCCAGCGCGCATTTGACGTGCGTCGGCGTGCTGAACGATGGCCTTCTGAGCGACGTGCGCGGGCTCGTGTCGAGCTAGCGCTCCAAGTTGACCCAGCTGGCCTCGCCGTCCGTGCCCCATTCCTTCTTCCAAAGCGGAACGGTTTCTTTGATGCGGTCGATCGCCTTGTGACAGGCCGTAAACGCGTCGTCCCGATGGGCCGCGCTCGCAGCCACGCACACCGCGACGTCGCCAACGCCGAGAACACCCACGCGATGCACCGCGGCCAAGCGAACGCCGGGGTGCTCGCCCGCCACTTGCTCGAGAACGCGCCTCATCTCGACGACCGCCAAGCGCTCGTGTGCTTCGTAGTCGAGACGTGACACCGACTTGCCTTCGGCGTGGTCGCGAACGACCCCTTGGAACACGCAAATGGCACCAGCACCGGGGTGAGCGACGGCGTTGCGAACCTCGTCGAGCAAGAGATCCTCGTCCCGGACGTCGCAGATTGCGATCTGCGAGCCTCCTGCGACCGGAGGAAGAACGTCGACCCGGTCGCCATCGCGAAGTGCCGACGATGGGTCTGCGAAGTCACCGTTGATCGCGAGGCGCATGCGCGCGATGAAGTTTCCCAAGGACGGAAACCGCGCCGCGACTGCCTCACGAAGGACGTTCTGAGAAATGGTTTCGTCCGGGAACTCGAACGTCGAGCGCTCGCACCCAGCCAGCTCTTTGGCCGCGGCATAGTAGTGAACGTCGATCTTCATTCTCTGCCCCAAGCGTAGCAGGCTGCGAAATGAGGGCAGCCGAATCGCCCGTGGTAGAGTGATGGGGAGTGACGGAGTCGGGAATCAAGCTGGTCCTCTGGATCGCGGCCGCTGCGCTAGTCGGCGCCATGCTGGCGATTCCGCAGCCGGTCGATCCATGGGAGATGCCGAGCCTCGTGCTCGATCGAACCGAAGCCCGGGACGCGATCGCTCTCGACGAGGCGCTTGCCCAAGAGCAGCCGGATTCCGACGAGGTGCGGGCGCTCCGCGAGCTGTTTCTCGAGCACGGTCGCGCGGAGGCGAACCCGCCGTACACCGTGACGGACTACGATCAGCGTCAAGCGTCGATCTACCGAGCCGCGCGACTCGTCGTCGAGAAACACGGCGAAGCGGCGATCGCTGCGATGCGCTCGCATGCGGTCGAGATCTTCGTCGATGTCTTTGGCGACGGCACGGGTGACTTCGAGGGCGACGACGTCGCGGTCATCGGGGGGATGCCCGAGGTGCTCGAAAGCTACGGCGCCTTTCACGAAGGAGTGACCGTCGCTCCTCCTCTCACGGTGAGGGTCTTCTACAAAGCCAGATGGAACTCGATTCACCGTCGACCGTTCGTCGACGGTTTCTCGAAAATCGAGCTCCAAGCCTATTGGGGGTGGTTGGCGCTTCACGGCTGGGGAAAGCCGCTCGACCGGCGCATCGAGGCCCTGGTTGCGTTTCGTGACGCAGGAGGCTTCGGTACGCAGGAGGCCGCCGCGCTTTTCGACCTTTTGGGGGGCCAGCCCGAGCGCGCGTCGAGATCGTTGGAGAGCCTCTACGAGCAGCGACGGGAGCTGCGTTTGCGGAATCTCGCGCTAGGGACGCTGCATGCCAGCCGTCGCCCCGCGGTGGCGCGGTGATTGGGCGCCAAGAGTGGACACGAATACGGCGTTCCCTTAGCCTAGAAGCTCCGATTCGCTGGAAAATGCCGGGTTCAGTGTGAAAGTCGATCTCAGCAAGAGCCTTTTCATCCTTCCGAACCTCTTCACGCTGTCGAGCGTGCTGTGCGGGTACTACGCGATTTTGATCCTTTCGGACCAGCCGGTGAGCGACGACTTCTACCGCGCGGCGCTGCTCATCGTCTTCGCGCTCTTCTTCGACGGAATCGACGGCCGGGTCGCGCGTCTCACCAAGACCCAAACCGCGATCGGAGTTCAGCTCGATTCGCTCGCCGACGTGATCTCGTTCGGAGTCGCACCGGCCATCCTCGTCTACCACTGGTCGCTCGGGGAGCTCGGCACGGCGGGCATGCTGGTCGGCTTCGTCTACGTCGCTGCGGGCGCGGTTCGACTCGCGCGTTTCAACGTGATCTCGACGGGCGACGACGGCCAGGCGAATCGCCCCGGGAAGTATACGCAAGGGCTGCCGATCCCGGCCGCGGCTGGCATTTTGATCTCGATCGTCGTGGCCAACCATCTGACCGGCAAGCTCCCCTTCTCACCGTTCATCATCTCGGTACTGGTGGTCACGCTGTCGGTGTTCATGGTGAGCTCGATGCCGTTTCGCTCGTTCAAGGATCTCCGGCTCAACTGGCGGACCGTCGCCTTCATTACGGTCGCGCTGGGCGTCACGGTGTGGATTGCGCTGACGATTCATCCTTCGATGGCGCTCGTCTGGTTGCTCGCCGCATATGTGATCATCGGAATCGTCGAGAGCCTGATCGTTTTGATGAACAAAGCGCGCGGCGGGATCGACAAGGCCGGACAGGGCTCGGTCTAGTCGCGCTCGTAGACCGAGATGATCGGGACGCCGTCGTATCGAAGAACGAATACGGGCCGCACGGTTCCGACGCTGACCCAAGCCTGATAGTCGACCTCGCGAAAATGCGGCTCGTGGTGCACCAAGATGAGATCGGCATCGGCCATCGACGTGGCCGCCCGGATGTTGCTCGGCATGACGCCGTCGCGCTGCATCATGACCCACGCGCCGTGCGTCGTGTCGCAGGGCCAGACCGAACCGCCGTTTGGAAGCCGCTTTGCGATCCACTCGGCTAGGCTCCCGGTGGTGAAGCCCCAAAACTGGCGGTTCATGCCGAGGTCTGCCGCGCCCGGAACACCGCCGGCCGCAGGCGTGTAATGGGAGAGTCCGAACGGGTGGCTGTGTGCAACCTGCATCGCACCCGGCAAGACGAACAGCCCCGCGAGCGCGTAGCGCGACCAGTGTCGTCGAACGCCAACGTCGCCGAGGACCTCTACGAGGCCCCATCCGGCAAAGAGGGCAACGAACGGGTACGCCGTGATCCAGTGCTTCGTTCCGCCGAAGATCGGTGACGTCGGAAGCGCAATCGCGACAAGCGGGGCGGCCATGCAGCCCAGCCAAAGAACATCCGTACGTTTACCGGTTCGATCACCGGGCTGTGTGCGCCACGGAAGCGCGAGCTCCGCGCGCCGCGAGTACAGCCCAAAGACCGCCAGAGCGATGACGGTGAGAGATACGGTGAACAGCGTCATCACGAACGGAACCGACACTGGGAGGGGCGGCTCGAAATAGCTGACCCCGAGGTACTCGTAGGTGTAGTGCACGTGCCGAAAGTGGAACGCGGCGTATTGGTACAGGCGGCGCCAGGTGTCATGCCAAAGCCACGGCCAAGAGACGAACAATAGGATCGGACCTGCGGTCAGCATCCAGGGAAGCCATGCGGCCGAGGCGCGATTGGAAACCCCGGTGCGCGCCTCATCGCGGCGGACCCACAGGAAGTGGATCGCGAAGATGCCGGGGAGCAACCAGCTGTTGTGCTTGGTTGCAAGGGCGAGCCCGAACGCAAGCCCAGCAAGCGGCGCCCATCGGCGATCGTCGAGCGAACGCCAATAGGCGTACGCCGTCAACAGCACGAAAAACGCGATTGGAACGTCGAAGCACGCAAGATGGCTGTGGTAGAACACGCGCGGCATCGTCGCGAACGCAAGCGCTGCAAAGAGCGCGCCGCGACGCGGCATCACGGCGGCGCCCCAAACGTAGATTAGCCACAGCAGGAGCCCCGCCGTCAGCATCCCCGGGAAGCGAAATGCAAGAGACTCCCGCGAGAAGACCCCCAGGCTCTCGTGGAGCCGCCAGCTTGCCCCAAAGGCGAGCTTCATCAGCGGCGGGTGCTCCCAGTTGTATCCCCAAGCGCCATCGATCGCTCGTTTGTCGAAGGCGGCCGCCGGATCGTCGAAGGCTCGACCCACCCACGCCGTGTAACGCTCCGCAGCGTGCGCATAGAAGCTCTCGTCGCGCGACATCGCGAGGTCGGGCGCGGTGAACAGAAGCAGGAGCAGGTAACCCAGGCCGAGGGCAGCGCCGACCGCATGATTGCGCGCTCTGTCAGTCATCGTGCGACCCCGACTGCGTCGATGCGGCCCAGCAGAACAGTCGTGCTTTCGGATCATCCGTGGTGGTTTCGAAGCGGACGACGGCAGGCCCGCCCCCGAGCGTGGAAGTATCGATCGCAGTGCTCTTCCATCCGTCCCCGTCGTGGTGAACGAGCTCGCCCGCCAGCTCGTCGTCGATGAAGACGCGAACCGTGACGGGGCTGTACCGTCGCTGCCGCTCCGCGGTGTAGTCGATACCTCCATGCACCACGAGGCGGTCGCCGAGGGGCACGTCCGCGAACGTCACGAGGAAAGGCTCGGGGCCAGCGGGATGCTGCCACACGCAGCGCCGCGGCTCGAGATCGAGATCGGCGAGAACCGTCGGGCCAACCCAGAGCCACGGCCGCTTCCCATCGCACACGAATCGCGCATCCGGGGGCATCGGCCCACGCCCGAGGCCGCCGCGATGAGGCGCGACCTTTCGAAATGGGCAGCGCCCGAATCCCTCGGCTCTCAGGAGCTCGACCTCGGCCTTGGCGACGTTCTCGACGAAGTCGTAGACCACGGCCGGCGGGGAGAGCCGCCACATCCGAACGCGTACCCCATCGAAGATCGCATTGATGTCCGGGGGCTCGGCGCGAGACACCGCACCTCGGATGCTCAGCTCCCAAACGCGCTCGATGCCAGCAGCATCGACCGGTGCTGCCATGCGCAACGAAAGCAAGTCGCCGAGGTGATGGCGCACGATGGGGTCGATCCAGCGTGGGGCCGCGACGATCCGATCGGTCGGCCTGTAGCGGGTTCGCACGAACGCCGAGGCGGCCTCCCAGTCGTCCTCGCTCGGAACGGTCGCGACAATGAGCGGCTGCGCGGCGACTTCGAACAACGCCAGGCCGGCGACCAACATCCAAGCCCAGGCGGGAACGCCGCGCTTTTGCCCTGCCTCCGCCACGGTCCGCGGATGCTAGCAGGGGTCAAATCATTCCGCAGGCTCGCAGAAAAACTCGAAGGACCAACCTTCGAGCGTCGGGGTCGCCGCCGGTGCGCTCGACGGGTTGAGCAGGGCGGTGATCTGAAGGTACGGCAGGCCCCAGGGCAAACTGTCGGCGATCAGCTCTTCCCTGATGTTGAACGTAGTGCTGGCCGTGTCGGTTGGAATCAGGATGACGGCAGGGACGGCGGCCGCGAGGTCTGCCGACGTGGGCGACGTCCGGATCTGGAACTCGATCGTGGAATCGCCGGGGGTGCTGCCCGTCCACGTGAGGTCGTCCCACTTTGGCCGTTCGGGCGGAGTCGTGCAGCGCCCGGTGCTGTCGTAGGTGTTTCGATAGAAGTTCGACCCGGGCGAGCTTTCGAAAACGTGGGAGGCCGAGTCCGGCACCATGACGCGAACCGGGATGCGTTCGACCTCGAATGCGTCGTCCACGGTGACGACGAGCTCGAAGTCGAACACCTGCGACGCGCCGGTTGGCGAGACCGAGGTGTTGGAAAACACGATCGCATAGTCGAGCTCGGCGCCGAGGTCGCAGTCTTGGCAGGCGTTGGCGGAGCCCGACGCGCACTCGAGCGGCTCGCCCTCCGCACAGTCGTCGTTCCGAATCTGAAGGACGAAATCTCGCTCATCGTTGCTCGTCGCGAGGTTGTCTTCGGTGGAGACGGCGAACGAATAGGCCGATTCGTCTCTTGCGAGCGCGATCGTGTTTCCAATGGCGGCGTCGACTCCCTCGCCGGTCGCGGACGCCACCTCGGTGACCCATTCCCCGCCGAGCTTGGTGAGCGCATCGGTGGCCGCAGCGATCGACCGCGCATCGGCCGCCCCATCGCTCGGCATCATCATGGCGTCTCGCAGCGTAACCACGCTCGCGACGCGGATGTTGCTCCCGAGAAGCGCGGTTTCGACGTCAGCCCACGCGACGGGCGCATCGGTGGTCATCCAGACCGGATTTGCCGGATCCCCATCGTGCACGATCGAGAGACTGAACGCGCCCTCCGGCATCATGCCCGGGTCGGCGGCGGGGACGATCCCGTCGACCACCAAGTAGTAGCTTTGCGACGTCGTGGGAGACCAGTTGATCGCGCCCCACGCTCCGACGCCCGCGGTGCCATTGTCACAAACCAGCGCCGCGGCTGGATCGAGCGCCGAATCGTCGAAGAGGGCAACGTACGCGCCCGGCCAATGCGTGTTGTTGGCAGCCGCATCGAAGCCCGTCACCATCGAGTCGAAGCGAAACGTCAACACCGCGTCCTTGTCGTCCATGTCGAAGCCCGGCGGATCACCGGACATCGAAACACAGCCTGGTGCCATGGCCGTGTTGACTTGGTTGGTCAACGAGGTGCTCATCCCCATCAGGGTCAGGGACTGCGTCGCGAGGTCGCCTAGGTCGAGCGCAGTCGCGACATCGTCGGCATCGAATAGCGCCGGGAACATCTGCACCGGCGGAAGTGTGTCGACGCCGAGCCCCACGCTCGCGGAAAAAGGTGGGTCGCCATACTGGCCGCCCATGGCATCCGGCCCGTTGTTCACCGCCGAATCGGTGACGTTCATGACGATGTGGAGCGCATTGTCGCGAAAGCACGGGAACCCGACGTCCGCGTCCGGCGCATTTGGGCACACGCCACGGTTGGGGATCACGTCTCCGAGGCCGAGCCCGCTCGCCACCGAATAGAGCGCCTGGGTCGCGGCGGTCGCGGTCGTCAGGTTCGACACCGTGTTGAGCGTAGCGATCGCCTTTTCGACCAGCGTGTCGTCGTCGGTGAGGTCCAAGACGTGGTGGTAGGGCGCCTGGCTGTAGGGGGCCGCAAGCGGGGAGAGTGGGTACTCCCGATACAGGCCGAGCCCAAACCGGGCACCGGGGAAGCTGACGCGAACATCGGCGATGATGTTGGTGATTTCCGCCTGCAGCACCGCGATTTCTTCGGCGAGCGTCGGCGTCGCGTCGATCAAGAAATAGACGTCGACCTCGGGGATGTCCGCAGGCACCGTTCGGATCGAGGTGCGCACGACCTCGGCAGCACCCGACGGGTCGTAAAACACCGTCTGGTAGATGCCGTCGTTGGAGGGGTCATCGTCGCAGGAGATCCAATCGGGCGTGGTGGGACAGTCGTCCGCATCGTCAGGAACACCATCGCCATCCGCGTCGGGCAGCGCACTGACACGATCGATCACGAGCGCACCCGACTCCGGTGAAAAGCGAATCCCGGCGGAGTTGCCGGCGTTCAGCTCGCTTTGGTCGGGGAAATCTTGGGTGACGGAACAGTCCGGTCGGTCGGGGGAGCACTGTGTCGGCGGATCGATGACCGTGCCTGCGCTTTCGCGCGCACCAGGCCCTTCGCCGCACGCCGCGGCGAGCAGGAAGGCAGCGCACATCCACGCTCTGTTGCGTCCTGAGCTCATTGTGAAATTGCTTACAATCTGGGGCACTTACATTACCGCATATCGGACGGCCGCGTAAGGGCTACATCGATGCACCCGCGCTGCAGCGCGGAGAGCCGCCGGCGCGCGGCGTCGCGCACACCTCCCGAGGCACGCAGTCGCTCGAATCTACACAAGAACCTGCCGAGAGGACGCATTCACGCCTGGCGTCGCCCCAGAGGTCCCGGCACTCGAATCCAACCGCGCAGTCCCCTGAAGAAGTGCACAGTCCAAACCGTCCGCAGACCGCGGCCGTCCCGTCGACGGTGACTTCACAGATCGGTGTTTCTTCATCGGTGCACTGTGTGTTGGAGCACGAAACCGGGTCTTGCGAATTGGGGTCGAGTGACGGCATGCATTCACCGAGGCCGTCACCTTCCACGTCGCCGCACGGAACGCCGAGCGCGAGGCAGTCGAGGTCGTCACTGCAGGGGCGCGTCATGCGCCTGCAGAAGCGTTGGTCGGGGCTCGCGAACCAGCAAGCGTACCCGTGCGGGCAATCGGAGCCGCTCTGGCACGGCACACGCCGATCGATGCACACATTGCTCTCGCAGGCGAAGCCGGGCACGCAGTCGTTGGAGTCAGTGCAGCCCGGCGCCGTGCGAAGACAGCGCTTGATGCTCGGATTGCACGCATATTCCGGATCGCCGCAGTCGGCATCGATTTCACACGCGCCAGCGCCGATCACGAAGCAGCGCGCGAGGTCGCCGCAGCCGGTTGGAAGACATACCTCTCCGACCGAGCACGGGTTTTCCTCGTCGCATAGCAAGTCGGGGTCGGGGCACGACGGGCAAAGCGCGCTGGTATTGCACGCGGCCCCGCCATCCATCCCGCCGTCTCCGCCATCCGGGAGGCCCCCATCGAGGCCGCCGTCGGGTGAGGGACCGCCATCCGAACCCCCGTCGC
The DNA here is from genome assembly GCA_041576815.1 of Polyangiales bacterium. Lineage (GTDB taxonomy): Bacteria > Myxococcota_A > Polyangia > Polyangiales > Houyiibacteriaceae > SG8-38. Next base: position 1,832 of record JBFGKE010000036.1, on the reverse strand, counting down.
TACCGCCGTCACCGGCCGAGCCATCCCCGAAGATGCCGCCGTCCGGATCGACGGAGGCATCACGTTCCGAATCGAGCGGAAGCGTGGGGGCAGCGGAGTCACCGCAGCCGGCCGCCGCCGCAGCGGCCAGCGCGAGGTAAGCAAAGGAACGCATCGTCCGAGGCGAGCGGGCCGACTTGAACAGCCGGGTCCGCGCGCGATGGGAGAGAGTAGCGCCTTCAGGCGGGGATCGCACCCTGCCCGGTGTCACGGCTTGACCGCAGACGACTACGCCCCAAGGCTCGACCCATGTCGTCGCTGGACAACGCGCTGATCGAAATCGAGCGTGCCTGTGGGAGCGGCTCGGTGATTCGAGACCCGAGCCTGCTCGAGGGGTACTCGCACGACGACAGCGAGGCGGAGCCCTGCCTGCCGGAAGCGGTGGTCCGCGCGTCGAGCACCGCCGAGGTTTCCGCAGTCATGAAGGCGGCCTATCAGCACGAGGTCCCGGTGACGCCGAGGGGCGGGGGCACGGGGCGCGTCGGGGGCGCAGTTCCGGTCCCGGGCGGAATCGTCCTGTCCTTCGATAGGATGAACCGGATCGAAGGGATCGATCGGCAAGAGCTGACCGCGCGGGTGCAGCCGGGTGTGATCACCGGCGAGCTCAAGCGCGCCGCGGAGGAAGAGCAGCTTTTCTATCCCCCCGACCCGAATTCGAGAGACTCGTGCGCAATCGGCGGCAACCTCGCGACGAACGCAGGCGGGCCGCGAGCCTTCAAGTACGGCGTTACGCGCGAGTACGTCATGGGCATGGACGTGGTTCTCGCGGACGGCACGATTTTGAAGCTCGGCCGGGAAACCAAAAAGGGCGTGACGGGCTATGACCTGACGGCGCTGATGGTCGGAAGCGAAGGGACGCTTGGCATCGTCACCGAGTCTACGCTCCGCCTGATCTCGAAGCCCGAGGCGACGGTCACGGCGCTCGCGTGTTTCTCCAATCTCGACGAGGTTGCGCCTGTCGTGTCGACGCTGCTTGCTCAGGGTCAGCTCCCATCCTGCATCGAGCTGCTCGACGAGGAGGCCATTCGCATCGTGCGCCCCGAAGCCGGGCTGACGATTCCAGACGAGACCAAGGCGATTCTGCTGATCGAGCTCGACGGACCAGAGGCGGGGATCGAAGAGGACCTGGAGCGCCTCGGCAACGTCCTCTTCGACCTCGACGCGCTCGAGGTGCTGGTTGCTTCACACAGCGGCGAGCGCGAGCGGCTCTGGGCGTCCCGCCGTGAGCTCAGCTACAGCTTGAAGAGGCAAGCTGCGAACAAGCTTTCGGAGGACATCGTCGTGCCGCGCACCAAGATGGCCGAGCTGCTCGGCTACTGCGCGGAGCTCGCGGATCGGCACCAGCTAGTCGTTCCGACCTACGGCCATGCCGGCGACGGCAACCTGCACGTCAACTTCCTCTGGGACGATCCCGGCGACAAACCTCGCGTGGACGAAGCGGTCAAAGCCCTTTTTGAGCGTGTGATTGAGCTTCGCGGCACCCTGAGCGGCGAGCACGGCATCGGCGTGCTCAAAGCCCCATACCTCCCGATGGAGCAGTCCCCGGAGCTGATCGCGCTCCAGCGCAAGATCAAGGACGTCTTCGATCCAAAGCACATCCTAAACCCGGGAAAAATCTTCCCAGCCGACGCCAAACGCTTCCACGGCGCTTGCTAGCCGCTGCCGGGGATGGCTTGGGGGGGTCGCAGGGTGGGTGGCGTGGTTTGGTGTAATTACATCCGACCCGCCCGGACGCCTCCGGCGGTTGGTTGGTCCCGCCCCACCACCCCCGCACTATCGCCTACCCCCACCCG
>JBFGKE010000035.1:0-38835 GCA_041576815.1 Polyangiales bacterium | reverse complement strand
TATGAGGGATTCTTTGCTGCGGAAATCGCCGAACGCCAGGCAGTCGGCTATCCTCCCTTTGGGCGCCTGGTCTCGGTGCGCGTCCACGCAGGCGCCGAAGAGGACGCGCGCCGCGCAACACAGGAGCTCGCGCAAACCGCCCGCGGTCACCGCGCCGTCAAAGAGGGCGCCGTAGTGGTCCTCGGCCCGGCGCCGGCCCCCCTCACCCGGCTCCGCGGCCGCTACCACTACCGCCTTCTCTTGAAGTCCCCGGATCGCAAGCTCCTTCGAAGCGTCGCCGCTCTTCTCGCCGCCCACATCGACCAGGGCGTCCCCCCGGCCCATGCCACCTTGGACATCGACCCCCTATAGCCGGGGGCTCAAAATGACGAGCGGGATCTTGCGCGCCACGCTCTCCGCGTAGCCCCTCCAGTGCGAGTTGTAGCTCGCCGCCTTCGGCCAAAGCCGCGCATACTCCGCTTCGGTGGCCGAACGGGCCTGGACCCCGCGTGTCTCTTTTCGAATCTGCACCGTTGCGTTTGGATTGGCTTGAAGGTTGAGCCACCACGCGGGCGGCGATTTCTTGCCGCCGTTCGACGGGTACACGATCAGATCGTCCCCGTCGGGCATGTAGACCAAGGGCGTCGTTCGCTCGAGCCCACTCTTCCGTCCCTTCGTCGTGAGGAGAAGCACCCTGCGCCCGAACCCCACGCTGCCGACGAAGCGCCCGCCGAGCCATTGATAGACCTTTGCGTGCAGCCGGCCGAAGCCGCGCCAGTCGCGACCGCTCATTCGGCTGCTTCCCGTTCAGACTCGTTTGCCGGCCGTCGAGCCGCGCTTTCGGCTGCAAGAAAACCAAACGTGAGCGCCGGCCCGATCGTCCCGCCTGCGCCGGGATAGCTTCGGCCCATGATCGATGCGGAAGAGTTGCCAGCCGCGTATAAACCGGGGATCGCGCGACCCTCCTTCCGAAGGACACGGCTTTCTGCATCGGTCACGAGCCCGCCCTTGGTACCGAGATCGCCAGGATAGATCCGCACCGCGTAAAATGGGCTCGTCTCGATCGGCCCGAGCGAGCAGTTCGGCTTCACCCGGGGGTCGCCGTAGTAGCGATCCTGCGCGCTCCAGCCTCGGTTGAAGTCGGGATCTTCCCCACGGACGGCGTGCTCGTTGAACCGGGCAATGGTCGTTTTCGTCGCCTCGGCCGGGATCCCGAGCTGTCCGCAAAGCTCATCGAGCGTGTTTGCCTTGTAGAGGAACTTGCCGTCTCGGTAGCGTCGCGGAAGCCGCTCGTCCGGCATCACTTTGCCTGGCGCGATCGGCCCGGCCACCGACGACCGTCGATACGTCGCGTCGAAGACGTGAAACCACCGAGGCTCTGGAGCCCCCGTTGCGGCAGCGTCTGCATACATCCCATGCACGACGTCGATGTAGGGCGCGGCCTCGTTGGTGAAGCGCTTGCCGTCCTGGTTCACGAACAGCCCGTGCGGCAGGCTCTTCTCCACGACCAAAACCCATGAGAAAGGCGACTTTGGAACGAGCGACACCGGCGTCCACCACGCCTCGTCCATGAGCGCGAGGTCTCCGCCCGCTGCCTCCCCCAATCGAATTGCATCCCCCGTATTCGAGGGAGTGCCCGCCGTCCACTCCGTCGTGATGGGCGACCGCTGGTAGCGTCGCCGCATCTCGAGGTTGCGCGAGAAGCCCCCGGCTGCCAGCAGGACACCGCGTCGGGCGCGCACGCGCAGGCTCTTTCCTTCTTTTGAAAGCACGGCTCCGACGACTCGCCCGTCGTCGATCACCAGCTCCTCGACGCTGGTGTGCAGCCACATCGGCACCCCGCGCTCTCTCAGCGAAAGCAGCAGGCGGCCCATCAGAGAATTCCCTGCGCAGAGCTTGGTGTCGCGCCCCCACCGCTGGCGTTTGAAGTGCCGGAGCCAGTAGAGGAGCATCTGCCAAGCCATGAACAGCATCGTCTTGAACCCCACCCCGATCGCGGCCTGGGCCTCCCGGGCCGTGATGCCGAACTTGCCGAGGATTTGCGACTGCGGGTGTGGCCTTCGCAGGCGCATCAAATCCTCGCGAAGCTTCGCGCCGTCGAAAGGTACGGGATCCATCGAGCGACCCCCGGGGCGCCCGCCTGGAGCCTCGGGGTAGTAGTCCGTGTACTTCGGCAGCGGCACGTAGCGCACGTGCGTCTCGTCGTGAAGATACGCGAGCACCCGCTTGCTTTCGCGGATGTAGAGCCAGAGCCGTTCGTCGGGGACTTCGCCCTTGGTGATGTGCTTGAGGTATCGAAAGCCGTCCTCGTCCGAGTCCGCGATTCCCGCCGCAGCCATGCCCGGGTTGTTGGCAACCCAGCAGACGCCCCCCGACATCGCGGTGTTACCCCCGAAGAGCTCGCTCTTTTCGACGAGCAGCACGTCGAGGCCGAGGTCGTTTGCGCGCACCGCGGCCCCCATGCCGGCTGCGCCGCTCCCCATCACGAGTAAATCGACTGTTCGGTCCCACTCCGCCATCGCGGGGCTCCTTTACTGCGGCTCTCGTCTCGAAAATAGAACATGTTCTAGTGCTGCGCCCCTGTCAAACCACCTCGATCTTGCGGCTCCGGTGGCTGGGCGCTAGAAAAAAGGCGAAGTGTTTCGAGATCTTGAGCGGCTTGTCCGCTCGGAGGCACCAGATTGATTCGCCCGATTCTCTTTTACCCAGACAAGCGCCTTCGCGAGCCCGGCAAAAAGGTCGAGAAGTTCGATGCAGAGCTGCATCAGCTGATCGACGACATGGCCGAGACGATGTACGCGGCCCCCGGCGTCGGGCTGGCAGCGCCTCAGATCGGGGTATCGAAGCGGCTCTTCATCGTCGACGTCGCGACGGGCGACGACGAGCCAAGCGACCTCCGCGTATTCATCAACCCCGAAATCGTCGCGAAAGAGGGCGAAACCACGTTCAACGAGGGCTGCCTCTCGTTTCCGGGCATCCGTGAGGACGTCGATCGCGCCGAGCGCGTCACGGTTCGCGCGCTCGACAAAGACGGCAATCCGTTCGAGCTCGAGGCCGACGGTCTTCTCGCGATTGCGATTCAACACGAGAACGACCACCTCAACGGCGACCTCATGATCGACCACCTGAGCGTGCTTCGCCGGCGTCTGGTGCACCGCGCCATGACGAAGCGCGCCGCGGTCGACGCGGCGCAGTGACTGCCCCGTGCGGACGATCTTCTTCGGCAGCCCCGAGCTCGCGGTGCCTTGCCTGGAGGCGCTGCACGGCATCAGCGAGCTGCTCGTCGTGATTTCACAGCCGGATCGCCCGGCTGGGCGGGGGCTCGAGCTGAAGCCGCCCCCCGTGAAACAGCGCGCGATCGAGCTGGGCCTGGAGGTGTGGCAGCCCAAGAAGATCCGTACCGCCGAGTTTGCGCAGCAGCTTCGCGAGCTGGGCGCAGACGTCGCCGTCGTGATGGCCTACGGCAGGATCCTCCCGCGCGGCGTGCTCGAGGCGCCCCGGCTGGGCTGCGTCAACGTGCATACGTCGCTACTCCCGCGGTGGCGCGGCGCAGCGCCAATCCAATGGTCGATCGTGCACGGCGACGTGGAGACAGGCGTCACTCTCATGCAGATGGACGAAGGCATGGATACCGGGCCAATCCTCGCAGCGGCCAAAACGACGATCGATCCGAACGACACGGCGTCGACGCTCAGCGAGCGGCTTTCGCGCATGGGTGCCGACCTCGTCCGAACAGAGCTTCCCAGCTACGTCGCGGGCGAGCTGACACCGCAGCCTCAAGATTCGAGCCGAGCCACGATGGCGCCGCTGCTCGAAAAAGGGCACGGCCGGATCGACTGGAATCAACGTGCGCGATCGGTCCATAATCTCATCCGCGGCATGACCCCGTGGCCCGGGGCGCACACCGTTCTCGGAGAGCGGCGCATCAAGGTACATCGTGCGATCCCGACGACGCTCGATCCGGAAGGGGCGCAGCCCGGCGAGGTGATCGCCATCGATGCCGAGGGGATTCTCGTCGCGTGCGCCGAGGGCACGCTCGAGATTCAGGAGCTGCAAGAGAGCGGCCGCAAACGCGTCGACGCGAGGGCGTTTGCAAGCGGCCGAGGCGTTGCCGTGGGCGATCGTTTTGGCAATGAAGGGGCGAACGCATGAAGATCTACACGAAGACGGGAGACCAAGGCGAAACGGGCCTCTTCGGGGGCGCGCGCGTTTCGAAGGCCTCTCTTCGCGTCGCCGCCTATGGCGAGGTCGACGAGCTGAACAGCGCGCTCGGCTGGTCGCGGACCGGAATTTCCGACCCGGATCTCGACGCACTTCTCGGACGAATTCAAAACGAGCTCTTCGAGGTTGGCGCCGAGCTCGGCTCGACCGCGGATCGCAAGCAAAAAAGCGCGGTCCCTCAGGTCACTGAGCCCCAGGTCCAGGCTCTCGAGCAAGCGATCGATCGATACGAAGAGGACCTTCCGCCGCTGACCTCGTTCGTGCTTCCCGGTGGGAGCGAGCAGGCCGCCCGTTTTCACCTCGCGCGTTGCGTCTGCCGGCGCGCGGAGCGTTCCTTGGTGGCGCTCGGGGCACATGAGAGCGTTCGTGGCGAGCTGCTGCGCTATCTCAATCGTCTGAGCGATCTGCTCTTCGTGTTGGCGCGTCATGCCAACTTCGCCGCCGGCGTCGAAGACGTGCCCTGGAAAGGTGGTGGCGGCTAGGGCATGTCGTCGACGTCGAGCGCATACCGCCGCACCCCGACTCTGCCGTCGGCCAGAACGTCACCGGGTAGATCGAGTCCCTCGCGAAGCTCTTCGATCGCCTCGTACAGCGCAGCCCGCTCAGCCGAGAGCTGGCGGATGATGGTCGATCCCCACCGCCGCTTCGCTCGGATCTTGATCGACGTCCAGGTGGTGCGTACGAGCTCCAGATAGACGAGCGCAAGCGCGCCCCCGAACGCGCCGACGAAAAAGGTCGTGATCCCCGCAGACCACGGCGCGCGAGAAATCCCCTGAAACGTGTTGTGGAGCTCGATCTGTCCGAGGCCGACGAGTAGGGCGGCGATCAACCAGCTGAGAGGAAACAACACGACCCCTGCAATCAGCTTGATCGTCGCGGTATCTTTGTATTGTCTCGAGGCGATGCGCGAGATGACCTGAATCGCGAAGTACGGCGGTGCGTTGATCAGCACGCCCAGCACGAGAATCGGAGGCAGCACCAAGAAGACGACGGCGGCCTGCACGGCCAGGATGACAGGTAGCCACTTCGACTCGATCGGCGGCGGCTTGTCGAGGTCGTCGTCCTCGAGCTTCACGGCGCGAAGAGCTTTATCGTATGCGGAAACGCGATCGGTGAGCGCTCGAACCTCGTCGGGATCGGTTTCCGAGCGGGCGGCATACGCCTTCCACACCCTCGACATGCCGAGGGCCCTTTCGACCATGTTCGGTGCTTTCAAGCTCACCCCAGCCCGTTTGGCACGCTCTGCCCGAACCAGCGACCGTACCCGGTTCATCAAATGGTTCAGCTCCCAGCTTTCCGTGGCATGGGTCACCTCTTGAAGGACGGGCTCGAGTATGCGGGTGAGCTCACTGCTGCGCGCACGCAGCGCGTCGTCATCATCCTCGGAGATCGGAGCGAGAAGCTCGTCGGACAGCAGCAGCGGCGGGTGGAACTCGACCAATGCGTCCGACCGGAACATCGTCTTGTCGTCGTAGTGAAGCCCGACCGGTATGATCACCGGCGGCTCTTCGTTCTCGTCGCAGAGCTGGCGGGCGCGATAGAACAAGCGCGCTGCGCCGGTCTTCAGCTCTTTCAAAAACGGGTCGTCATGGCTGACGCCCTCCGGGAACAGCGCGGCAAACCGGCCTTTGGCCACAGCCTTTGCCATCGCATCGAGGCTTTTTCGGTTGGCCTCCCTTCTCGTCGCATCGTCGGCGTTCTTGAGGTCGGACGCGCGGTAGATCGGCACGGTGCCGAGCGCGCGCATGAGCCTTCCAACGATCGGCCAGGCGAACAACCCATGTCGCGCCCCAAAGACGACGCGGCGGGGAAAGCAGCTGATGATCAGCGCGGGATCGACCAGGCCGTTCGGATGCCATGCGACGAGAATCCCGCCGCCCGACAGCGGAACGTGTGCGAGGCCGCTGACCTCGACTCGCCGGAAAAAGAGCCCGACGAGAAATCGCACGACGCGAACGGCCTTACTTGCCTCCACATCGTGCATCTTATCTTCAGAAAAAGGGGACTGTCCCCTTTTCCAGAAGCGCGCTAGACCGGGCGGGTCATGCGGAGCGGGCTGCTTTGGTGGTTGTCGTGGGGCCTGGCTGTTTGCGGCGTGGCCTGCAGCACGCGTGACGAGGTCACGCCGAAGCAGCTACCGGAAGCCTCGACGGCACCGGAGCCCCCGTCCTACGTCGGCACCGCGAAGTGCGCGTCCTGCCACGAAAGCCAGCACGAGGGCTGGCAGGGCTCCCATCACGACCTCGCCATGCAAAAGGCAACATCCCCAACCGTTCTCGGCGATTTCGACGATGCAGAGGTCCAATACTACGCGGAGACGGCACGCTTCACGCGCACCGCCAACCGGTTTTTCATCGAGGGGCTCGGGGCCGATGGCCAACCCGGGCGCTTCGAGGTGATCTATGCGTTCGGGGTGGAACCGCTCCAACAATACCTCGTCGAGGTTGAGCCGGGCCGGCTGCAGTCTTTCCCGATCGCCTGGGACAGCCGGCCGGACATCGAGGGCGGCCAGCGTTGGGTTCACCTCCAGCCCGACGAATACGTCGAGCCGGGCGACCCGCTGCACTGGACCGGCCCGAGCTACAACTGGAATCACGCTTGTGCCGACTGCCATTCGACCGCCGTGAAAAAGAGCTACGACCGCGCGTCGAAGCGATTTTCGACCACCTACGCCGAGATCGACGTCGGATGCGAAGCGTGCCACGGCCCGGGCTCCCACCACGTCGAGCGTGCGGAGTCGAAGGACCCCCGTCTCGCGGCGGAGAGCGGTTTCGCTCGACGCCTCCCTTCCCACGCGAGCCGGTCGTGGTCTTTCGTCGACGGCCAATCGATCGCGGTGCTCGCGGAGGCTCCACCATCCGACGAGCTCGAGGTGTGCGCGCCCTGCCACTCGCGGCGGGCCGACCTCGGGGGCGGCTCCGGAGGGTTTCACGACCGCTATCGGCTCGCAGCGCTCGACGAGCTGCTCTACTTCGACGATGGACAGATTCGAGACGAGGTGTACGTCTACGGATCCTTTCTCCAGAGCAAGATGAACGCAGCCGGCGTGATTTGCAGCGACTGTCACGACGGCCACAGCCATGCGCTCCGCGCCGAAGACAACGCGCTCTGCTCGCGCTGCCACCGCACGGAGGTCTACGATGGTCCCCAACACCACTTCCACCAAACCGGCACCGAGGGCAGCCTGTGCACCGACTGCCACATGCCAAAGCGCGCCTACATGGTCCACGATCTCCGCGGCGACCACCGATTTGGACTTCCAAGGCCCGCGCTTTCAGCGGCGCTCGGTGCGCCGGACGTCTGCACCGGCTGTCATCGCGACCGGACGCCGGCTTGGGCCGAGCGTCAGATCGATCGGCGCTTCGACACCAGGTCGGCCCACGGGTTTGCAAAGGAGCTTCATGCGGCCCGGCGCCAGCGAGTCGGCGCAGAGGCGGGGCTGCTCGAGCTCATCGCAGCGGGGACCGCGCCCGACATCGTGCGTGCGACCGCGCTGCTGGAGCTCCAGAATCTCGGTTCTCGTTCCATTCCGGCGCTCTCGATGCGCGCCGCACACGATCCGAGCCCTCTCGTCCGACGGGCCGTGGCGACCGCCTCTCGGGACCTGCCTCCCGGTCAGCGCGTGGAGATCGTTCGCCCGCTGCTTCGGGACACGACGCGGAGCGTGCGTATCGAGGCGGTCGGGGCGCTCCTCGGCACCGATACCCGCGGTTGGAGCGCCGCCGATCAGGACGCTTTTAAGAGCGCGACGACGGAGTACCTCGAAGCCCGCGCCTTCAACGCCGATCGCGCAGAGGGCCTGGTCGATCTCGCGCACGTCGCGGCGTTGACCAGCGACTTCGCGCACGCCGAGGGCAACCTTCGCGAAGCGATCGGGATCGACCCGACGTTCACGGCCGCATACGTCAACCTCGCGGACCTCTACCGGAGCCGGCGGCGGGACGAAGAGGCCGAAGCGGTGCTGCGCTCCGGTTTGCAGATCGCGGCGGACCCCGCAGCCATTCGGTTCGCCCTCGGCCTCACGCTGGTTCGACTGGGGCGTCACGAGGAGGCGCTCCCGCAGCTCGAGCAAGCAAGTCGGCTTCGTCCGGACGTCATCCGGTTTGCCTACGTATACGCCGTCGCTCAGTTCGACCTGGGTCGGCAGCAATCCTCTCTTCGCACGCTGGAGCGCGTTCATCGGCGTTACCCCGCCAATCGTCAGGCGCTGAGCCTCCTCGCGGAGTACAACCGCCAGATGGGACGGGCCAAAGCCGCGGACCGATACGCCACGAAGTTGAGGGCGTTGGGGCCGCCGTGAACAAACGGAAGCCCCGCAGGCGACGCGTCGCCGATCTGCGGGGCTTCATAAAACAGTCCGGACCGTCGTTGCCGTGGGATCTAATGTTGAGTCGAACCCCTACTCGTTACTAGTAGGTGGGCGCCGATGTCGTACGCTTCAGGCCCCCCGATGATGCTAGCCGGGTCCGCACACCACGCACGTTTGAGCACCCTATTCGATCTAGTCAGGGATTCTCTACTCCTTCCTCACCTGCAACGACAGAGGGACCGTGCAAAAGCGTAAGGCCGGGGTTGCAGAAGGTCAACTCAGGGCTTGACCGGGCTCGCCTTGAGTGCGGCGCGTCCTTCTTTCACGTACACCGTGAAACGTACTGCCGGCACATTGTGGCGTTTCATGACCTGCTCGCGAGCGGCATGAAGTTTGCGTACGAACTTGTCGTACGTCAGACCACTCACCGGTCCACCACATTGCTTCTGTGTCGCCACGAACTTGTCGAACACCTCGCGGAAGTGCGTTTCATCTTCACCGTTCCCGGTGGAGGACGACGCTTCGATCAGCGCCTGCGGCACGTGCTTGATCTGGGTGTTCTCTTCAGGCTCGTCGAAGCCGTCGTAATCGTCCAGCATCGCGTTCGGCCGCGTCGGCGGGTCGTCTGGCATGGGCGTCAGCTGCGACTCGCCGTGTCGCACCGTGGCCGGCGGAGGGTGGCTGCTTGCGCGGGTCGGCCACGCGCTTGGAGCGCGTTTCGGACGGGACGATGGCGAGCGTTCTGGACGCGCCGTCGGTATCCCGTCGCTCTGCGGCACCGCTGGGGCAGCTGCGGGGGCGGTTACAGCCGCCGTCCCGGCAAGCGGGGCCATGTGGGCCGGGCTCGCGGCTGCCTTTTTCGGACGATCGGACTCGAGCGCCACCTGTTTCGCGGTCGGCGCATCGGCCGCAGGGAACCCGAAGTAGCCCGCGCTCGAGCTGTCCCGCGTCGAGCTGAGGATGTGGTCGAGGTCGACGGAAGACCGCTTCGCAGCGTCCTCCTTGAATCCAACGCCCGCGCGGAGCGCCGCGTTCACGTTTTCAGCGATCTTCCGATAGTGCCGCCGGAGCTCGCGCTCGGGAAGACCGCTGAGCTCGCCTTTCGCGAGGCTTTGACCGGCTTTTCGAAGCACCCCGACCGCCTTGTCGTGCTCGAGGTAGAGAAGGGCCAAGCCAAGCAGCAACAGCACCAGCGGAATGCCGACGATCGCCAGCCAAGGAAGCGAAGCGACGTCCTCTTTGAAGGTGTTTGCAAAGAGCCCGCCCAGACCCACGCTGCTCCCTTTGCGGCCGATTGCGTACCCCACGTGCGCGTGAGCTGCTCCTCCCCGAACGGGTGCCACCACGGCACGCGTGCGCTCGCCGATCTCGCTGGACTCCACCTCGTCCGGAATTCCTTCGGTCGCCGAAGGGATACCGCCCCTGAGCTCGGCGCGCGTCGGCGCCTTTGCGCCCCCTGCATGGCCGGCGATGATCCGGTCTCGAAAGAAGAAGAGCACCGACGCGTTTGGCAGCTTGCTGCCGAGACGGCGCGCGAGGTCGTCGTCGATGGCAATCCCATGGACCACCGCGCCGACGTAGCGCCCGCCGTCGAACACCGGCCGCGCGGCCATGCGGTAGACCTGACCGTTGTAGACCCAGACATCGTCACGCATGAACCCACGCAACGCGTCGCGAACGATCGGCATCTTGTCGAGGCGCGCGTTGTTCATGTCGTCTTTGTCCAGCGTCGCGACGACTTCTCCTTCGGTGTCGACTGCGAAAAGCAGGTCTCCCTTGCCTTCCTCGAGCTTGGCGTTCAGTGCGTTGAGCTTCTGACTGAGGCGTTTCCGCGTCGTGACCGCCGGGGTTCCCGAGCGGCCGCTCGAGCTTCGCAGCGTCTGCCGGACCTCCGGTTCCACCGCGATGGAGGCGAGGGCGTCGAGCCGCAGTCTCGCATCGAGGCGTAGCCAAAGCTCTGCTTCGACCCGGTCGCGCCGGAGCGCGTCCTCGAGCTGAAAGTCGGCCTCCCGACTTGCCGCCGACTTGTTCAGGAAGGCGCCAGCGAGGGCGCCACCAACGGCGATCGCGAGCACCAAATACCAAAGACGCGACAACATCGACTACTTCCTCCGGCTCTTGCTCATGACGAGCGGATCGACCTGAAGTGTTCGGCCTGTGGGAACGGTGACGCGGCGCATGGCCACCTGTTCAGAGCCGCGCAGGATTCTCAGCGAGTAGGGACCGGGTGGAACGTTTTCGAAACGGAACTTCCCGGTGGAAGTGACCGAGGCGCACGCGACGAGCTCGCGCATCGAGTGCAGATGTCCCTCCACGTGGCCGTAGATGCGATCGCCGACCGTCCAGGGGCCGCCCGCTGGGACGGGAACGGCCCGCGCCTTGCCCGGACCCGACTCGAGCGGCGTGAAGCCGGGCAGGCCGTCGACGGAGAGCTCGTGCGTGAACCCGTCCCGATTCTCGACGCGAATCGTCGTGCCGGCACGTGCCGCCAGCGTCGACGGGTCGAGCCCACCGCCGCTGAAGGCGAAATTGCATCCGATCGGAGGCCCGGTGAACTTGCCGGTGAGCACTGCGAGCACGTCGTTGTTATCGTTCTTGCTTCGCTGCTCGGGAAGCGCGCCATTCCAGACGCGCCAGTAGAAGGTCTCCTTCGACGCCGAACGCGGTTCGGAGCCATTGGAGCCCTGGACGGATCCTTCGACCGTTTCGGCCGATGCCCCTCCCCAGGCCATGAGCAAGGCGGCGGACAAACCCGCAGCCCACGCAATCCAAGTCGTACGTTCCCCCATCGGTATGCTTGTATTATTACAGTTTCACTGAGAGAAAGGTAACAAAATTCACCGTTCTCAGCCGGGATTCGGGTCGGGAGGGCGCTGAGGGCGGCCCCGGCCGCGGACGGCTCAGCGCGTGGTGTAGTCGATGAGCTTCACGGGCTCCGGGTGGAGCCGCGCATGCATCGATCGCGTGATTCCCGCAGGATCGCCGCCGATTTCGATGGCGGTGGGATCGTCGAATCGGAGCGCGACGTCGTCCGCGTAATAGTCGATCAGCTGCTCGTGCCGGTAGGTGCCTTTCCAAGCGCTGACCATGTGTGCAGCGACGTGCAGCGGATTCGCTGCGACGATGCGGAGGCAGAACCGATCCGCGGGGCGTTCCTCGGCAAAGGGAAAAACGCGCGCCCCGAAGCCCCAATACGGGATCGTCGACACCAGTGCCGCGATGCACTCCCCCTCGAAGAGGATCGCATTTTCGTCGGCGGGGGGTCCGGCCGGTTGGCCTTGGACGTCGAGTCGCTGCGCCGCGCCGCGGTTCACCACCTGGACCCGCATGCGCGGGCGGACCGCGAGCTCGGGGATCGTGAGCATCGGAATCGAGATGGCGTACGACAGCGCACCCGTGGCGCGCTTTCCGATCCACGGCAAGCGCCGAACGATCGACCGGACTTCGTGGAAGTGCTTGAGCCCGAGCGCATCGAACCCGGCGCCCGCAAAAGGGGTCAGCAGGTCTTGCACTTCGATGAGACGGAAATCGCGGTAGGGAGCGTCGTGTCCGAGGCGCGCGAGGTCTGCAAAAACGCCCTTGCGAGGAGACGTGCCTGCGCCAAGGGCCCAGGCGAGCGAGTTGCCGGTGCCGAGCTTCAAGAGCCCGAAGCGAGGAGGCTCCCGATTTTGGCTGCGTGCCTCCTTGGTGATCGACGTCACCATTTGAACGAAGGTGCCGTCGCCTCCGCCGGTGAGCACGACCCGATAGCCTGCATCGACGATGCTGAGCGCGATGCCCTGCGCCTCGTCGAGGCTCTTCGAGAGAAAGAGATCGCCGGTTCCGACCAGCTGATCGAAGCTCTCGACGAGCTCGTCCGTCACCTGTCGGGCGTTGCCGTTCAACACCACGGCGACGCGGTCGGCTTTGGTCGCCACGGCCCTAGAGGCGCACCAGCGCCGCGCCCCAGGTAAAACCCGAGCCAAACGCCGGCATCAGCACGAGGTCACCCTGTTTGGCGCGCCCCTCCTGAACCGCCTCGCTCAGTGCGAGCGGAATCGATGCGGCCGTGGTGTTCCCGTACTTGTCGATGTTGTGCACGACCTTGCTCGGCTCCACCTTCAGCTTTTGTGCGACGAGCTCGTTGATGCGCTTGTTGGCTTGATGCGGCACGACCAGGTCGAGGTCGTCGACGGAGACACCGTTTCGCTCGAGCACCGATTGGCTGACTTCTGGCATCTTCGCGGTGGCCCAGCGAAAGACGTGCCTGCCGTTCATCGACGGATACACGGTCTTGTCGTCGATCATCTCGTGCGTGAGCCGGGGGTTGTACGCGCTTGCCGGCGCTTCGAGCCAGAGCTCCTTGGCGCCGCTCCCGTCCGCATGGACCTCGATGTCGAGGATGCCGCGGCTCTCGTCGTCGGTCGGGCCGAGAATCGCGCACGCAGCGCCGTCGCCGAAGAGGACGGTCACGTCCCGACCCTCGTCGCTGAAGTCGAGGGCGGTCGAATGCACCTCGCCGCCGACGAGCGCGACCCGGCTGTACATACCGCAGCGAATCCAGGCGTCCGCGATCTGCATTCCATACAGGAAACCGCTGCACTGGTTGCGGACGTCGAGCGCCGGCACCCCAGCCAAGCCGAGCTTGTCGCCGAGAAAACAGCCACTGCCGGGGAAGTTGAAGTCGGGGGAGAGCGTCGCGAAGATGATCGCGTCGATGTCGGACACTGCAATGCCTGCGTTCTCACAGGCAATCTTCACGGCCGGCACGGCGAGGTCGCTCGCGCCGATGCCGCTTTCTTCGATGTAGCGACGCTCTTTGATGCCCGTGCGCTGCTGAATCCACTCGTCGCTGGTATCGAACATCTGCGCGAGGTCGTCGTTGGTGACGACCTTGGATGGCACGTAGTGCCCGAGCCCCAAAATCGCGGTCCTCGTCATCGATGAACCCCTTCCATCATCCGGGGCGAGAGTAGCCAAAGCGCGCGGCGAAGTCGATCCAACGGCCTGTGCTTCCGCGAGGCGCGGAATGCATGCGGGCCCCGGCCTGCTATAAGCACGGCCGCGCTGGCCGAGTGGCGGAATTGGCAGACGCGCCGGATTCAAAATCCGGTGTCCGCAAGGACGTGTCGGTTCGAGTCCGACCTCGGCTACCTAGGCGATAGCGTGCCAATGTCAGCGTCTGTGGCAGTCAGCATACGCGGCTGGCGTCGAGGTAAACCCGCTGACAAACCCATCATCAGTCCTCCCTGCGCGCCCGGCGCTCCGCTTGGGCTTGCCGGCGCATCCGCGGGGTTAATGTCTCGGTGTCATTGGCGTAGGGAGGGGCGGAAAAAATCGCGATATGGGGCGGAGTCGGCGTCGCGAGTGCCAAGTGGCCATGGCTCCGACCACCGCCACTTGGCGTGAGCGCCGAGGGGAGGCTTGCGTGGCCAAAGCTCGCCAGTGAAACCGGCCACCTTTGCAAGCCGACCCGTCCGGCGCAGCCCCGTATCGCGTTTTTTTCGCCCCGGCGCTCCCCTCCGATGGAAGTGCGTATCGCATTTTTTGGGGCCCGGCGGTCTGCGGTTCGCGGTGGGAAGGTCTGGGAGTCTTCGAACCGGTTAGCGAGTTGCGACGTGTTGTTCCATGAGCTCTTGGAGCTCGCTGGGCTTTTCGTCGGGGTCTCGGCCGTTGCGGCGTTTGTCGATGTCTTCGAGCAGCTCGCGGCACTCCTGCTTGTCGCGCAGGTGGTCGAGCAGGAGATTCGACGCGTCGCCAAACGATCGCTCGTAGTCGAGCGCTTCGCGTACCCGGCTCGCAATGCGCTCTCGGCCCGCCTGCAGGTCGTTTTCGAGCGCCTCGCTGTATCGCTTGAGCTGAGCACGCAGCTCTTCGATCTGCTTGCGCCGCTCTCCGGCCATCTCTTCTTTGGCTCGTGCGCGGCTCTCGTAGTCACGCGCCACGGTTTCGAGCACCTCCACCTGCGCCCGCGTGGCGCCGAGCGACTCGTACGCACGCTGCAGCCGGTCGACCTTGCTCCCCGCGGCTTTGACTTCGGCCTGCGCCGTTTGGTGCTCTCGCTGCGCCCGCTTTCGCTTGAGCACCAGCTGGCTGAGCATGTCGCGCTCGGCGGAGGCATCGCGAAGCGCCCGCGACTCCTCGCCGGCGAGGTCTTCGACCTTACGACCGATTTCAGCACGAAGCGCACGGCCCCGCTTCTCGATCGCCTCGAGCTTCTTCGAGTGGCTCTCGAGCTCCCCTTCGAGGCGCGACGCACGCGACGCCAGCTCCCAGATCGTGTCCGACGCATTTTGCACGTCGCCTGGCGCGTTGCCGTCCGGATAGGCCCGAGCGACGGCCCGCAGGAAGTTCGCCGCCGTGCGGCTCCACTCGACGACACCCGGCGTCTGTGCGGGGGGCGGCGGCGGCGGCACGGCCGGAGCGGTTTCGGTCGGCATGTCCCACTCCCGCGAGGGAAGGGAGCGCTGCATCTCCTTGAGCTCTTCTTTCAGATGGTGTCCGTCGCGGAACCGCTCCTCCGGGTCCTTTTCGAGCAGCTTGAGGATCACCTTCTCGGCCTGCTCCGGGATCTCCGGCCGGTACTTACGCGGGCTAGGGGGCTTCGCCTTCCGCTGCATTTCGAGCAGCTCGTCGCGATCGCCAGACCGAAACGGAAGCCGGCCCGTCAGCATCTCGAAGAACAAGACGCCGAGCGCATAGAGGTCGCTCGATGCAACGGCATCTTCGCCCCTTGCCTGCTCTGGCGACATGTACTCCGGCGTTCCGAAGACCGCGCCTTTCGGAGCGAGCCGTGGGTCTCGCGTCAGCGCCGCCAGGCCGAAGTCCAAGATTTTGACGAAGTCTTTTCGGCCGCCGCGCGCGGTGACCATGATGTTGTCGCTCTTGAGGTCGCGGTGCACGACTCCGAGATCGTGGGCACGCGCGAGCGCTGCGGTCATCTGCTCGAGAATATCGACAGCGCGAGCGATCGGCATTGGCCCCTTTGCGATCTGCGATGAAAGAGAATCGCCGATCAGGTACTCCATCACTAGGTAGAGCTCGCCGTCTTCCGTCTCACCCACGTCGTGGATGTCGACGATGTGCGCGTGGTCGACGCGGTTCGCAGCGCGCGCCTCGCGAACCATCCAAGCCCGCAGGTGAGTTTCGCCGCGCAAGTCCGGACGAATCAGCTTCAGCGCGACGACTCTGTCGATGAGCACGTGGCGTGCCCGATAGACGACGCCCATTCCGCCTTCTCCGAGCTGCGATTCGAGCCGATACCGACCCGCGATCACTTTTCCGAGAAGCGGATCCTTCGATTTTTTTGAACGCGACGTCTTCCGCACAATCCCCATGGTTCCCCCGTACCTAAAGGACATTCGTATGATAAACAGGAACGAAGCGAGCCCCCAAGTGTTCCGCTCTCGCTGAAACGAGAGGTAGGCTGACACTTGGCGCCCCAGCCGACTATGATGAAGGAGTCGGTCTCTAACGGAGGGATGTGTGAGCGAAGAACGGCCGCTGCTCGGGCCGTACCACATCGAGCGCCGCCTCGCGGCGGGGGGAATGGCCGAGGTTTTCGTCGCGCGTCGTGAGGGTCTTCACGGTTTTCAGAAGCGCGTGGCCCTCAAGCGAATTCTCCCGCAGTTTTCCAGCGATCCCGACTTCGTTTGGATGTTCATCGACGAGGCTCGCCTCGCGGCTCTCCTCGAACACCCCAACATTGTTCAGGTGTTCGACTTCGGCACGATGGGCGATGACCTCGTGCTGGTCATGGAGCTCGTCGACGGGTCCAACGTGAGCCGTTTGCTTCGGGCGGCGCCTCAGGACTCGCCGATCCCCTGGGATGTCGCGCTCCACGTCGCGTACCAAACCGCTCAGGCACTCGAGTATGCGCATCACGCCGTCGACGACCACGGCGAGTCCCTCGAGTTCGTGCATCGCGACGTGAGCCCAGCAAACATCCTGTTGACCCGAACGGGCCACGTGAAGCTCACCGACTTCGGCATCGCGACCGTGCGCAGTCGAGCGCCCACCACCGAGGACGGCCAAGTGCGCGGCAAGCTCGGGTACATGTCGCCAGAGCAGGTGCTCGGCAAAGAGCTCAGTGGAAAGAGCGACGTGTTCACGCTCTCGACCGTGCTCGCCGAGATGCTGATTGGGGAGCCGCTGTTCCAGGGTGAGAGCGAGCTCAACGTCCTGCTTCAAATTCGCGACGCTGACCTTCGGGTGCTGGCCCGCTGCGAGCGGCGCATTCCCCAAGACATCCGGGCGCTGGTGCTTCGTGGGCTCCAGCGCAACCCGGCAGAGCGTCCGACCGCGGGCGCGTTCGCCGAAGCGTGCGCCGAGGTGATGCGCCGCCGCGGCATGGGGCACGGCCCCGACCGACTGGCGAGGCTTCTCGTCCAGCTCAATTTGATTCAGGGCGACGCGCCCGAAGTGCATCTTCCCGACGCGGATCTCCCGTCGCTCGTCGACAGCGATCTCATGCACAACCCCGGACAGGAGCTGATCGGGCCGCAGAGCGTCACGTCGCCGACGATCTATCGCGTTCAGCTTCAAGACGGGAGCGTCATGGGGCCGATGAGCTACCCCCGATTGATTCAGCTCCTGACGACGGGCGTGATCGACAGCCGAAGCAGCAAGATCTCGAAAACCGACGGGACTTACCTCGATCCCTCGCAGCTCCCCGAGCTCACGCGATTCGTGACGTCGCCCGGGCTCCAGTGGAAGCTCGAAGAGCTCGCCCAAGCCGAAAAGCAAGGACAGCTCGGGGCGGCAACGCTGCTCCCGGTCTTCTACGACATCATCTCCCGGCAGCAGACCGGCGTGCTGCACCTCTGGCAGCGCAACCGGCGCAAGAAGATCTACTTCGTCGATGGAAAGCCGGAGTTCGTCGCCTCGACCGACAAGTCGGAGCTGCTGGGCGAGTATCTGGTCGCGACCGGCAAGTGTCTTCGCATGGAAATCGAGATGGCGCTTGCGCTTCTCCCGAAGTACGGCGGGCGGCTCGGGGATGCGCTGGTCGGTCTCGGCATCTTGCGTCCGGTCGAGCTCTTCCGCGCGATCGGCGATCAGGTGCGCGGACGTCTGATGGAGTCGTTTCGCTGGCGGCGTGGGGAGTGGGCGTTCGTGCGCGGTGCCCGGAGTCATGAAGAGACGTTCCCGACCGGGCAAGATCCATACGAGCTTCTGCGGGATGCAGCGAGCGAGGCGCACCTCGAAGAGATCGAGTCGGTCCTGGATCCCCTTCGCGAGCGCGTCGTCGAGCGCTGCGAGGACGGCCCGCCGCTCTCCGCCTTTCGCCTGATGCCGTCCTGGATCGGCGTGCTGGACTCGGTTTCGGGGGATACGACCCTCGGCGGCATGCTGGCTCGAGAGGGCGTATCCGGCGCCGACCTCGAGCCGGCCTATCGCGCTCTTTATCTGGGGCTTGCGTGTGGGCTGGTTCGGACCAAGGTGAATCCCTCCGAGATGCCCTTCCGAGAATCCTACAGCGCTTGAGCCTCCCCGTGTCTTTCGTCGAGCTGACCAGTCCTCCGACCACCCCAACCCCGGTTCTGGTCGAGGTGCCGCACGCCGGTCTTCACGTGCCGCCCGAAGTCGAAACCGAGATCAAGGCTGCGCCATCCGCCGTCCTGCGCGATTCCGACCTCTATGTGGATCAGCTCTACGAGCGCGCGCCGCACAGCGGTGCGACTCTCCTCGTCTCCCGCGTGTCGCGCTACGTCGTCGACCTGAACCGGGGTCCGGACGAGGTCGATCTGGCGGCGGTTCCGCGTCATCCGAAGGCACGCCACATTCCCGCTCGCGGCGTGGTGTGGCGCGCAGGTAGTGACGGCACGCCCCTCTTGAAGGCCCCGCTCACGGTCGACCAATTCGCGAGGCGCCTGGAGCTCTTCTACGAGCCGTACCACCAGAAGCTCCGCGAGGTTGCATCTCAGATCCACCAACAGCACGGGCAGGTGATGATCCTCGCCGCCCACTCGATGCCATCGGCGGGTCGGCGCCGGCTGGGAGGCCGCCAGATTCGACGCGCCGATGTGGTGCCCGGCACCCGCGGACGCTCAACCGCGGATGGACGAATCATCGACCTGATCGACGCGCACTTCCGTGACGCCGGCCTGAGCGTCAAGCACGACGAGCCCTATCGGGGCGGCTGGACGACTTCTTCGTACGGAGCACCGAAACGCGGTCAGCACGCGGTTCAAATCGAGCTCAACCGTGCGCTTTACGTCGACGAAGCGACGAGCGAAATCAAACAGGGCGACTTCACGGAGCTTCAAGCGTTGCTCGACCGACTGGTGAGGAAGCTCGGCGAGATGCTGACGAGCTCGGCTCAGTTCGCGACCGGCTGATCGACCACGCCTGACTCGTTGGAGCGGACTTCTAGTCGATAGCGGCTGTTCGCGGTCTGCAGGTAATAGGTGTCCTGACCGCAGAGCTGCAGAACGCGTTTCACCGGCGTCGTCACGTACTCGTGGAGCCCATCAGCGAACTCGATGACGACGACAGACCCCTTCCGCGGCGGCCGGAGAAGGCGCCCGACCACCGCTCGACCCGAATTACGGCCAACTTTGCGAAGGACGACTTCCACGCCTCGAAACTAGCACAAACGCCCCTTTCAGCAAAGCAGACACGGAAAAATCCAGCCTTTTTGCACCCTCGAAATCCTCGCGGCGTACGTGCTCCGAGCGCACCTCGGCCGCGGCGAATCGGCTGCCGCGCGCGGCAAAACGCCGCGGCTCGGCGCGGTCGGCCGAGGTTTTCTTCCGTCTTTTCGCATCGCCTGTCGTCGGCACGCTTAGTGCACTGCACCGACGGCATGACCACCGCACTGACCGCGACCGCCCTCGACCGGTACCGCTCGTCGCTCAAGCGCGTCGAAGTGCTGGATCCCGAGACCGAGCGGGAGCTCGCAGAGCGTTGGGTGGATGGCGACGAAGCCGCGGGCGTCAAGCTAATTGAATCGAGCTTGCCATTCGTGATTGCCATTGCGCGCGAATATCGGCGTTGGGGTATTCCTCTCGAGGATTTGGTGCAGCAGGGGAACCTCGGTTTGCTGAAAGCCGCCTCGAAGTTCGACCCAGAGAAGAAGTGCCGGCTGATTACGTATGCGGCCTACTGGATTCGCGCGGAGATTCGTGACTACGTCGTGCGCTCCTATCGCATCGTCCGGCTCGGAACGACGCGGACCGAGCGCCGTGCTATGCGGGCATTTCGCAGAAAGGCCGTCGAGTCGCCGCAAGCCCTTGCTGAAGAGAGCGGAATGCCGCTCCCGCGCGCGAAGCAGCTCTGGCCTCTTCTCGCACGGGGCGACCTGTCACTCGACGCGACCTACTCCGACGCGCCCACCGCGCTCGACCGAATGAGCTATAAGCAGGCCACCCCCGAAGAGGCGGTTGCGCGTTCCGAAACCGTCGAGCAGGTTCGCGCAGAGCTCGATTCAGCGCTGGCCAGCTTGACCGACCGCGAGCAGCGAATCGTCGAGGCGAGGATCCTTGCGGACGAGCCGTGTACGCTCGAGGCGTTGGGCCGCGAGATGGGGGTCAGCAAGGAGCGTGTGCGCCAACTCGAGGTGCGCGCACGACAAAAGCTCCGCGAACGACTCGAGCACCTGCGTCCAGCCGCGTGAGCCGCCGGCTCCGCACTTGACTCTGCGAGGGTTCACTCACATTTTCGGCGTTCCATGCGTTCACGCCGGCCGCTTCTCGCCTGCCTCGTTCTGCTCGGCGGCAGCGCCTTCGGCTGCAAATCCTCGCCTGCTTGCCCTCTGCAGGTCCGCACCGATCCCGCGAAGGCTCTCGCCGACCACGCGGAAGCGCGAGAGGGATGGCGCTCGATCAAGGTGGAGGCCAGAGTCACGCAGTGGGGCCGGCGCGGTCGCATTCGGGGCACGGTGCTGATGTTTTTGGAGCAGCCCAACCGCGTTCGCTTCGACGTCATGACACAGGTGGGCCCCGTCGCGGTGCTGACGAGCGATGGCCAGGTCTTCCAGCTCAGTGACCTCCGCGAGGGAACGTTCTTGAGCGGGCCGATGTGCCCGCAAAACATCGCACGGCTGTTGGGGATCCCGATGAACGCCGACGATGTGCTTCGAATTCTCACGGGTGACGCCCCAACGATCGAGGCGAGCGAGCAATCGATGATGTGCAGGGACGGGCAGTATGTCGTTCAGCTCGGTGCGCCCGATGGCACGACGCAGGAGCTCGCATTCTCAGTCCGCGATGCCGATCGTGGCGCGCCGCCAGAGGCACAGCGACTCATGCTCCGCCGATCGGTCGAGCGAGCGCCCGAGGGCGCGACACGCTGGCAAGCCACATACGATGACTACGTCGAGATCGAGGGGCAGCCGTTTCCGACGGACATTCGCTTCACCGACGAGGTCAGCGGCGCGGATACCACCGTCAACGTGAAATCGATCACCTTGAATCCAGAGATCCCCGAAGATGTGTTTCGTCAGACGCCGGCTCCGGGTATGGCGGTCGAGGTCGCGGTGTGCTCATGAAAAGCCGAGCATTCGCGCACCGGTGCTAAGGTAGCGCCGCATGGCTGACCCGCTGCTGAGCCTTCGCCACCTGGTCACGGCGTTCGACACGGACGAGGGCTATCTGCGGGCGGTCGACGACGTGTCGTTCGACGTGTTTCCAGGGCGAACGCTAGGCGTCGTCGGGGAAAGCGGATGCGGCAAGAGCGTCACCGCGCTGTCGATCATGCGCCTGGTTCCAAGCCCTCCCGGGCTCATCGAGCGCGGCGAGGCCTGGTTCGCGGGCCGCGATCTGCTTCAACTCCCGGAGTCCGAGATGCGAGCGCTGAGGGGCAACGACATCTCGATGATCTTTCAGGAGCCGATGACCTCGCTCAACCCGGTGTACACCGTCGGCTCGCAGATCGTCGAAGCGATCCGACTTCATCGAGATCTCAGCCGGCGCGCCGCACGCGCCAGGGCGATCGAGCTTCTCGACCTCGTCGGCATCCCCGCACCGTCGGAGCGCGTCGACTCGTACCCGCATACCCTCTCCGGGGGCATGCGGCAGCGTGCGATGATCGCGATGGCGCTCGCGTGCGAGCCCCGCCTCTTGATTGCCGACGAGCCAACGACTGCGCTCGACGTGACGATCCAGGCTCAGATCCTCGACCTCCTGGGCTCACTGCAACAGGAGCTCGGCATGAGCATCGTCTTCATCAGCCACAACCTCGGGGTCATGGCACAGTTCGCCGACGACATCGCCGTGATGTACGCTGGGAAGGTCGTCGAGAAAGCGAGCACCGAGACTCTGTTTCGCTCTCCACGACATCCCTACACCCGCGGCCTCTTGCGCAGCCTTCCGAGCGCACGCACCCAGGGCGCGCGCCTACTCACGATCCCAGGAATCGTGCCCGACCTTCGGCACCTCCCGGCGGGGTGTCGTTTTCAGGACCGCTGCGAGCTCGTCAGCGAGGGTTGTCGCGCGGCCGAGCCTCCGCTCGAGCGACTCGGCGACAGCGAGGTCGCCTGCTTCAACGCGGAGGCGACGACATGAGCGGTCCGCCCCTCGTTCGCGCTGAATCCCTGCGGAAGTCGTTTCAGGGGCCCTCTCGTGGGCTCGGCCGCGGGCATCGCGAGCTTCGGGCCGTCGATGGCGTGACTCTCGACGTGTTCCCCGGGGAAACGCTGGGTCTCGTCGGGGAGTCGGGGTGCGGCAAGAGCACGCTCGGCCGTCTCTTGCTGCGTTTGTACGAACCGACGGGCGGCCGGGTGTACTTCGAAGGGCGAGACATCACCCACCTCTCGCAATCGGCTCTACGCCCCCTTCGCAGGCAGATGCAGATCATCTTTCAGGATCCGTACAGCTCGCTGAATCCCCGAATGACGGTGCGTGCCGCGCTCTCCGAGGCGCTTCGGGTACACGGTCTGGTCAGCTCGGCGTCTGAGGAGGATCAACGCGTCGCCGAGCTGCTCGAGCGTGTCGGCCGTCGACCGGAGCACATGAGGCGGTATCCGCACGAGTTCTCCGGCGGGCAACGCCAGCGAATCGGCATCGCCCGTGCGCTCGCGGTGTCGCCCCGCTTCATCGTCGCGGACGAGCCGGTCAGCGCGCTCGACGTCTCGATCCAAGCGCAGATCGTGAACCTGCTCGGAGATCTTCAAGAAGAGCTCGGGCTGAGCTACCTCTTCATCGCGCACGATCTCCACGTGGTCGAGCACGTCAGCAAGCGCGTTGCGGTGATGTACTTGGGGCGCGTCGTCGAGCTCGCCACGGCCGCACGGATCTACGAGCGGCCGCGTCATCCTTATACCGAGGCCCTGCTCTCTGCGGCGCCTGAGCCGGACCCGGCGGATCGAGGGCGGCGTGTGATCTTGAAGGGCGACGTGCCGAGCCCTCTCGATCCGCCGTCGGGATGTGCCTTTCATCCGCGGTGCCCGATCGCGGAAAAAGGCCTTTGCGACCGGGAGGTGCCCGTGCTTCGTACCCTGGAGCCGGGCCACGAGGTCGCCTGCCACCTCGCGGTGCGCTAACACCTCGCGATGGCGCAGCCGAGCGACGAGCTTCGGATCGACCACTCCCATCGGAGCTTTTCGGCGGGCAGGGTGCTGTACTACGCCGGGGCACCAGCCACGGACCTGTACCTGATTCGTCAGGGCCGGGTACGCTTGCTGCGGCGCGCGCGGGGGGTCGAGCACAGCATCGGCGTCTACGGGCCCGAAGAGATCGTCGGCGAGGAAGCACTTCTCGAGGGCGCCCATCGGGCTTCGACCGCGGAGGCGATCGAGCCGGTCACCGCGCTGGTTATCGAGAGCGACACGTTTCGCGCCTTGGTTCGTCACCGACCCGACGTCGGCGATCAGGTGATGCAGCAGCTCGTCCGTCGGCTTCTGCGCTCGCAGGAGCGAATCGAAAATTTCCTCTTGGCCGATCCCACGATTCGGGTCGTGAGCTCGTTGCTACAGGCCATCGGGCAAGGGGACGACGCGCCCCTCGCGATTTCGCCCCTCGAATTATCCACCAGGACTGCACTGAGCCTCGACGAGGTAAAAGCGATCGTCGGTCAGCTTGGCGCGCGCGGCTATTTGTCCGCGGGTGATCAAACGATCACCCTCTTGGATCCCGCTTCGTTGCGCCAGCTGCACGACTTGCTTTCGATCAAAGAAGAGGTCCGCCATTCGCTGACCTGTCGGTAGACCGACACCCCTTCTTGACCCGGGTCGTCGCACTCAGTAGACCCTGTGGGTGCGTGGAGTGTGGGGACTCGTGTGGCTGGCATGCCTGGCCGTCGGATGCGCAACGACATCGACGGCCGGAACGCCGAATGGTGAACGTTCGTTCCGCGAGTTTCAGCTCGCCGCGAGCCTGAGAGACGAGGGCCAGACCGCGAGCGCGATCGAGCACCTTCGCAAAGCCCTAGAGCTCGATCCGTCCAACGCAGAGGCACACCTGTTGCTCGGCTTCATTCAGATGGAGCGCGCCGACTACCAAAACGCGGAGGAACGTCTGAGCACCGGGATCAAGCTCCTCGAGAAGCAAAAGCGCGGCGGCACGACCCTTCCGGAGGCGCGCAACTGGTACGGCCTGTGCCTGGTCGAGCTCGAGCGCTACGACGACGCGGAGCAGGTGCTGAGGCAGTCCGCCACCGATGAGCTGAACACAGCTCCACATCTGGCATGGGGCAATCTTGGCCTGGCACAATTCCGCCAAGGAGAATATCAAGAGACGGTGAAGTCGACGATGGAGGCCGTCCGCATTCAACCGAGATTCTGCGTCGGCTACTACACCATGGGCAAGGCCCTCTTTCAGCTGGAGCAATGGAAGGATGCGGAGCGCGCGTTCGTCAACGCGCTCGAAGCCGATCCCACGTGCTCGGACGAACCACGGCTTCAAGGCGCATGGCGCATGCGCGGCGAAGTGCGCGCGCGGCTTGGGCACCGCAGAGACGCCGTGGCGGATCTTGAGCGATGCGTCGAGCTCGATCCCAACTCCAACGATGGCCGCATGTGTCAGGCCATGCTCCGGGATCCGCGATGAGTCGGGACTCGATCGGACAGCTCTTGAAGTCGGAACGCGAGACGCGACAGCTCTCGTTGGAAGAGGTTTCGAGCACCACGCGCATCCCGCGAAAGGCGCTTCAGTCGCTCGAGGAGGATCGCTTCGAAGACCTTCCGAGCGGTGTCTTCGTCCGCGGTTTCATCAAGGCTTACGCATCCGCGGTGGACATCGATGCCGGCGAGGTGCTCGATCGGTTCGATGAGCGGCATCGGGAGACGCTGCCGCCACCGCCGCTGGCGACGTTCCAAAGTCGTCGCCGCTACGGCGCCATCGTGTTGGCCCTCACCACGGCTGCCCTGTTTGCGATCATCGTGGCCACCTTCGCCCTCGTCCGACGGGCGCCTGCCCAGAACGATCCGATTGAGCTATCCTCAGCAGCGCCTTGCCAAGCCGAAGCCGCCAAAGCCGAGCGCTTCTACTGCGTTCGGTCGATTATCGAGATTCCGATCGAATCGTCACACTCCTGACCGAAGACTTCGGCAAGATCGCCGCGCTTGCTCGCGGCGCGCGAAGGAGCCAGCGGCGCTTTGGTGGTGCGCTTCAACCCTACGTGCTGATGCGTGCCCACTTCAGGCCCGGACGCGGCGAGCTCGACCATCTCGAAGAGGTCGAGGGCGAACGCCCCTTTTCGAACATCTTGCGAAGCCTCGATGCAATTGCCGCAGCGGGCGCAGCGCTTGCGGTGATTCGCGAGCGTGTCCCCGATCACGAGCCGGAGCCCGCGGTGTTCGAAGCTGCGGTCGCGTTGCTCGCGGGGCTCGACCGGGGTGCGCCGGCTGAGGAAGCCCTGATTTGCCTTCAAATCCGGGTGCTCGACATCCTCGGCTTTGCGCCGACGCTCGACCGATGCGTGCATTGCGGCAAGGTGCCGGAGCCCGGTCGCGCAGCCTCTTTCGACGCGGCCCGAGGCGGGATCGTGTGCCGAGCTTGCGGCGGTGGGCGCCTCGTGTTGTCCGCTCGCGCGCTTCGACGCTGGGCTGCCGTCCAGTCGACTTCCGAGCTTCCAGAGCAGCCTTGGCCCGATTCCGAGCGCGGCCAAATCCACGATGCGCTTGCACAGCTCGACGCCAATCACGCGACCGTGGGCGTGCGCGAACGGACTTCGACGGGTCTTCGGCGCTGGGAAGGCAGACTCACGTGAGTGATGCTGCCGAGCCCGTGGAGCTGCGGGCGCCGAGAGGGGCTCGCGTCATGGAAATCGACTGGGCGGACGGTCATCGGGGTGTATACTCGCACGAGCTCCTTCGGGGCTTCTGCCCGTGCGCGCAATGCCAGGGTCACGAAGGGCCCATACGGTACGTCGAAGGCGGGGATCTCGAGCTCGAAGACATTCAACCGGTCGGGAACTACGCCCTCCGGTTGGTCTGGCGCGACGGCCATCAAACCGGCATCTATAGCCACCGCTTCCTGCGGAGCCTGTGCGCCTGTTCATACTGCGCCCAAGACGAGCCGAAATCGCGCGCTTTCGGACGGGATTGAGGCGCAAACCCCCCCGCTCGGTCTTTGTTAGGCTGTAGTTGGGGGAAAATCGTTTGGCACTTCACGCTCTCATTGTCGATGACAGCGCAGCCGTGCGTGCGTTCGTCCGAGCCTCGCTCGAGGACCATGGCTTCGCACGCGTCCAAGAGGCCGAAACCGGCTTCGATGCGCTTCGGCTTCTGGCATCCAACACATTCGACGTCGTCATCGTCGACGTCAACATGCCCGATATCAACGGCCTCGAGCTTCTTGCCTTCATGAAGAAGAGCCCTCGGCAGCAGGGCACGCGCAAGATCCTGATCAGCACGCGGGTAGACGGTCCCGATGCGCAGCGAGGCGACGAGCTCGGTGCAGACGCATTTCTCAGCAAGCCTTTCGAGGTGGACGAGCTCAGAGACCTGATTCGGAGCCTGATGGACCGAGTCGAGGAGGTCTCTCGGTGAGCGATCCGCGCGACAACGTGCAGCAGGAGTTCCTAGCCGAGGCGCAGGAGCTCGTCGAGGCGTTGTCGCGCGACCTCCTGGTGCTCGACGAGGCGCACCAGCGAAACGACCCGACCGATGCAGGCTTGATCAACGAGATCTTCCGCAGCGTCCATACGCTCAAGGGCATTGCAGGGATGTTCGGGTACAAGCACGTGGGGTCGGTTGCCCATGCGCTCGAGGACGTGCTCGACGATCTGCGGCTGGGCCGGACCTTCGTCAGCCAGGAGCTTCTCGACGTCCTCTTCGACTCGGTCGAGGGCTTCCAGCGACTGCTCGCGCTCGACGACCCGCAGTCGCCCGAGGAGGAGCCCGCGGTCCAGGCGTATATCGCTGCGGTGCGCGGGATCGGCTCCGAGCCCGAAGAGGAAGAGGGCGATCCGCTCGAGAGGTACGCGATCGAGCCGGCGGTCCTCTCCGTGTTGACCGAGTACGAGGAGCATCGACTGCGCGCCTGCATCCGGGAAGGCCTGAAACCATACCGGCTGCGCGCCGAGTTCGACCTTGCCGCAATCGACGACTCGATCGAGACGCTCCGGGGCGTGGCCCAGGACGATGCGGAAATCATCACCTATCTGCCGAGCATGGAAGGCGGCAACGAAGACACGATCGAGCTGGTCGTGCTGCTTGCCAGCCGGGTTTCGGAGCTGGAGCTCAAGGCGCATTTCGAGGGGCGCTACGGAAAGATCGAAGCAATTACCGAGCAGACGTACCTTCCGACCCTGCCTCCACGGCTCACGTCGATCCCCGCCGCCACCAACAGCATCGGGCCGACGGTCGAAGAGGACAACAACCTCGCCTCGTTGCGCTCGGTGGCCAACTCCGTGCGCGTCGACATTCGGAAGCTCGATCATTTGATGAACGTCGTCGGTGAGCTCGCATTGGTTCGAAGCGCCGTCGCGCGCATCGTCGATAGTTTCAAGGGCGAGATGAAATACCGGCAGTCGGTCATCGACTTGGACCGCATCGGCCGCGGGTTCGAGCGCCAGCTGGCCGAGCTGCGGACCGGAATTCTCGACGTGCGGATGGTCCCCCTCGGTCAGGTGTTCAGCAAGCTCGCACGCATCGTCCGCCAGGCGGCGCGCGAGCACGACAAGCAGGTGCGTCTAGTCGTCACCGGCGCCAGTACCGAAGTGGACAAGCTCATCGTCGAAGAGCTGACCGACCCTCTGATGCACCTGGTTCGAAACGCGATCGATCACGGAATCGAGCCGATGACCACCCGTGAGCACGCCGGTAAGCCGGGTCAGGGAACTCTGGCGCTCAACGCCTATCACAAGGGGAGCAACGTCGTCATCGAGGTCGAAGACGACGGAGCCGGGATGAACGCGCACTCGCTGCGCAAAGCCGCGCTTGCCCGGGGGCTCGTGACGCCCGAGGCGGCCCGAGAGCTGTCTCGCCAGGAGATGCTCGACTTGGTGTTTCTTCCCGGATTGAGCACACGCTCCGAGATCACGGACATGTCGGGACGGGGTGTCGGCATGGACGTCGTCAAGACGAACATCCTGCGAATGGGCGGGATGACCTCGATCGCGAGCGAGAAAGGCATCGGGACGAAGATCACGATCACGCTCCCCATCACGTTGGCGACGATCCGTGCGCTGATGGTCAACGTCGCTTCGCGGACGTTTGCGATGCCAGTGACCGCGGTACGTGAGGCGATTCCCTACGATGGCGATCACGTTCGCACCGTTCAGGGTCGCGAGGTGATCTCGCTACGCGGTGAGACCCTCGCGGTTTGCGATCTTGCAAGCCACTTCGGCTTTCGAACCTCGAATCATGGTCGCGGGAGATTCGTCGTCGTCGGTTCCATGGGCGACCGAAGCCTCGGATTCATCGTCGACGAGCTGTGTGGACAAGAGGACGTCATCATCAAAGCCCTCGGCAAGAGCCTCTCGTCCGTGCGCGGTTTCGCGGGCGCAGCGGTGTTGGGCGACCAACAGTGTGCCCTCGTCCTCGACGCGCCGGCCTTGTTCACCGAATACTTCGCGGGCCGGGAAGCGCTCGAGGCCATGGAGGTGCGACCATGAGCGCGACCGCCCAGAGCCCGACACTCGCTCCGGACCCGGGCACCGAGGCCGGTGCTTTCGCGGTGCTCGCAGTGGCGGCAGGCGACGAGCTCTACGGGTTTCCACTGAGCTCGGTGCGGGAGATCCTGGTGCCTCCCCCGGTCACCGAGGTGCCAAGAGCGCCGGCGCAGGTCCTAGGCGTCATCTCCGTTCGAGGTCGCATCATCACGCTGGTCGATCTGCCGACCGTTTTGAACCTCGATGCGATGATTGCACCCCACGGTCGTGTGCTTCTGGTCGACAATGGATCCGAGCTCATTGGCGTTGCCGTGGATCGTGTCCTTCAGGTGTATCGCATCGAGCAGGATCAGATCGAGTACACCAGTGCCGTCGACGCGGAGCTCTCGGACTACGTGGTGGGCCTCGGGCGAGTCCCGGCCGGCAATGCCGATGCCGACGAGCACCTGCTGATTCTACTCGACCCGGTTGCGCTACTGGGAGGAAGCTGAATGAAAGCAACTCGAACGCATAGCTCTGCGCTCGCCAAAGACCTCGTTCGCGTCGAGGTGGACGGAGTGCTGTACGCGTTCGAAGTGGCGCACGTGCGTGAGATCGTCAACCCGCTTTCACTCGTCGAGCTGCCGCGCGAGCGGGCTTTCGTGCGCGGTGTGTCGGAGTACCGCGACGAGGTCGTAGCCGTCGTCGATCTCAGGCGCCTTTTCGGGCTCGAAACCATGGAGCCGACGCGCCGAACGAAATGGATCGTCTTGGAGACCGCAGGTCGTCTCGTGGGCGTCGTCGTCGATTCCGTCGTCGACGTATTCTCCTCGGAATCAGATCAGCAGCGCGACGTCCCCGTGCTGGACCAACGCCAACGCGAGCGCGGGATCACCCACGCCTATCGCTACGACGGACAGCTCGTGTTTCTACTCGATGCCGATCGGGTGGCGCAGCCGGCGATGCAGCTCTCGGTCGAGCGGCTCTCCCTCAGGCCATCGGAGGCGCCGTGAGCAGCGATCATCTCCATCGCGCGATGCAATCCCGCGATCCCGGAATTCGGCGAGACGCCGTCTACCGCATGAGCTTGAGGCCGCAGGGCGCGCCGCTTCCCCAGGTGCTCGAGGCGCTCTCCGATCCCGACTGGCGCGTGCGACGCGAGGCAATTTCGCTCGCCAGCCAAACGACCGACAAGGATGCCTTGATCGACGCGCTGCTCGTTCGAGTCGTGGAAACGGACAACACGGGGCTTCGCAACGCGGCGATCGAAGTCCTCGGGCTGGTCGGCCAGGGCAAGGCGGACAAATTCGCGCGAGCCTGCGAGACGGCCGGAGAGGGCGCGCGGAAGTTCCTCGTCGAGGCAATGGGCAAGACCCGGGACCCAGGCATGGTCGAAAGCCTGGAGGGGCTACTCCGGCGCGCGGACCCCAACACCGCTGCGGCCGCGGTCGAGGCTCTCGTACGCATCGGTGGCGCTCGCGCAGAGAGCCTGCTCACCGAGCACCTTTCCACTTCCAATCTCTTTCTTCGAATCGCGATTGTCGAGGGCTTGAGCCGCATGGGAACGTTCGTCTCTTGGGACCTCCTGAGGCCCGCGGTCGGCGACGCAATCGTTCGGCGCATCTCCGCCGAGCTTCTCGGGAGGACGGGTGACCCGCAGGCGCTCGAGTTCTTGATCGAGCTCGCCGTCGATCCATCCCCGCAGACTTCGTCCGCTGCCATGCGCGCGATCGCAGATCTCACGCGGGCCGCCGAGTCGGAGCGCGCGGAGATCGTGGACCGGCTCTGCGCATCGAACGAATCGTTTCGGCACTCCCTCTACGAGGCCCTCTTACACGGAGACACTCCGACGAGGCAGGGTTCTGCGTATCTCGCGGTGCTCAGCCGTGATTCGAGCTCTCTCGAGGCCGTCATGCAGGCGATCGCAGACGACGTGGCCAACCCCGATACCGTGGCGGCGCTCCGTGATTGGGGCTCCGACTTGATCGAGCCCTTGCTCATGTTGCGGCGCGGAGAGCCGCGTGTTTGGGCCATCGCGCTCGAGCTCGCGTCGGAGCTCAGCTACACGCACAGCGACCGCGTGCCTGACGGAGTCCGCGATCGGATCCGCAGCTTGATCGAGCGAGATCTCACGGACGGCACCGACACCGTGCGAGCAGCATGCGCGGAGAGTCTGCGTTGGTGGGGCGGGCTACGTGATTGCCGCGCGTTGGTCGAGTGCATGAGCAGCCCGTCGCACGTGGTGCGCGCCGCTGCCGTGAGCGCCCTCGAAGATCTGACCAAACGCGTCCCGGAAGCCGTCGAGGAAGCAATAAGAGAGGCGGACCTCGATGGCCCCGGGGGCGCCGACGTTGCCCAGGTGTTGTCCCGTCTCGACTCGGACGGCTCGATCGAGGTGCTCAAGCGAGGCCTTCACAGCGCCGACCCCCGAACACGAAGAGCCGTAGTTCAGGCCTTGGCGATGGCGAACGCCACCGAGGTCGCTCAGCTGATCGGTTATGCCGTCGCCGACGAAGACATCGACGTCCAGATCGCCGCCGTTCGCACGCTGGGAAAGATGAGCACGCACGAGGCGGAGCGGCCGCTTCGAACCGCGCTCGACTCCCCGTTTCCACCCGTTCGCGCAGAAGCGGCGCTCGCGCTCGGCAAGCGTGATGCATCGAACGCGATTCCGCCGATCAGAGCCTTGCTCGACGACGAGAAGCCCCTGGTGTTCGCGGCGGCGCTCGATGCATTGGCGTGGCTTGGCGATTCAGAGGTCGCTGCTGGTGTCGAGCGAGCGCTCGAACATGCGGACGACGAGGTGTTTCAGGCAGGCCTTCGCGCCGCACGAACGCTGCCCCGAACGGACGCAGAGCGGCTCGTGAGTCGAGGTCTGTCGCATCCGGCCTGGAACGTCCGCATGCTGGCGATCAAGCTGCTGCTCGACATTGGAACCGACCGCACACGAGAGCTCCTCATCGACGCCCTCGAAAACGAAACCGATTCCATGGTGCGACACGCAATCGAAAGCGGTCTGCAGTCCGGAGCATGACGTGACGCTGCTTCATCACGGTGGGCCGACGCTGAGCCTGAAGGAGTTCCGCCTCTTGCGTGACTGCGTCAATCGGTTTTGCGGGATCTATTTCGCTGACGACTCGGCGTACATCATGGAGCGCCGTCTCAGAGAGCGCCTCCACGATCTCGGGATTGAAGACTTCACCGAGTACCGTCGCTACCTGCAGTATCATCCGCGGGCCGAGACCGAGCTCGAGGCCGCCGCAGAGGTGCTCACGACGAATGAGACGTACTTCTTTCGTGAGGCGTACCAGCTTCGCGCCTTCACTCACGAGATCCTTCCCGCAGTCCGAAATCGGGCGGTCGCTCGCGGCTCGAAAAAGCTCGACGTCTGGAGCGCCGGGTGCTCGAGCGGCGAGGAAGTTTACAGCATCGCGATGCTCATCGACGCGACCGGCCTGTTCGAAGGATGGAACGTGCGGGTCTTCGGCAATGACATTTCGCGCCGAGTCCTACGAAAGGCGCGCGATGCAACGTACAACGGGGCCAGCTTTCGAGCGATGATTCCCGACTATGAGCGCTACTTCATCGATACCGCGGAAGGCAAACAGGTCCATCCCCGCATCCGCTCGATGTGCCACTTCGGCCATTTGAACCTGATGAATGAGCGGCGTGCGGCGATCGTCGGTCGGGTCGACGTCACGTTCTGCCGAAACGTGTTGATCTACTTCGACGATGCGTCCCGCAGAAAAGTCCTCGACACCATTTATCAACGACTGGAGCGCGGCGGGTATTTGCTGCTCGGCCACAGCGAGTCGTTGCTGCACACGAGCACGGCGTTCGAGATCACTCAACTCACGACCGACATCGTCTATCAACGACCGATCCCGTACACCGCGCTTCCACCACGGGGAGCGCGATGAGGCCTCTTCGAGCGCTCGTCGTCGACGATTCCTCTCTGAGCCGGCGCACCATCGCTGCGATCCTCCGCGACATTCCCGGTATCTCGCACGTGGACGTTGCAAGCGACGGCGCCGATGCACTCCGAATCATCGAGATCAACCCACCGGACTTCATCACGCTCGATCTGGAGATGCCGCGCCTGGACGGTTTCGAGTTCCTCCAGCTGCTGATGGACCGGCATCCGCTGCCCGTCGTCGTGGTTTCGCGTCTCAGTGGCAAGGAAAACGTCTTCCGGGCGCTCGAGCTCGGCGCAATCGATTTCCTCGAAGCGTCCGACGGCGAACAGACCCGCTTCGAGCGCCTTCAGGCACAGCTTGCCGAAAAAATCGACGTGGTTCAGAAGCTCTCTCCGCTCGCGATGAGGCGCACGACCCAAGGAGGGTTCGCGCTCGACCTCGATCCGAGCGCGGAGGTGGAGGCAGCGCCGAAGTCTCCCTCGTTTCGGCGCGCTCCCGAAAAAGTGATCGTCATCGGCGCGTCCACGGGCGGGCCCAAGGCACTGCTGACGCTGTTTCGTCATCTCCACCAGGAGGTCGACGCCGCCATCGTCGTGGCGCAGCACATGCCACCCCGTTTCACCCGCACCTTTGCAGCTCGCCTCGACCGCACGGGCGCCGTTCGGGTCTCGGAGGCGAGGCAGTTCGAGCGCCTCGCCAGAGGACACGGCTACGTCTGTCCGGGGGGATACTGCATCGAGGTGGTCTCGATAGATCGAGGGCCGGCGATCCGCGTGGTCCCCCCGGAACCGGGCTCCCACTACGTGCCGTCGGTCGATCGGCTGTTCACTTCGGCAGCGCACGTGCTCGGCGAAAAGGCGATCGCCGTCGTGCTCACCGGCATGGGGAAAGACGGCGCCGAAGGCGTCCGGGAGATCGCGAAATACGGCGGAACCGTTCTCGTAGAGGCCCCAGGGACTGCCGTGGTGTCCGGAATGCCTCTGGCTGCCGAGGAGGCCGGCGTGGAGCACCATTCGCTCGGAATTTGGGAGCTCAGCGACATGCTGGCCGGCCTGGCGCGGCCCGCTTCAGGAAAGGCTTGAACTTTGGGCGGGGCCGTTTCGTATCGTACGATGAAGGGAATGCGCCAGTACCGTTGCCTAGTCGTCGAAGACTCCAAGACCATGCGCAACATGTTGGCGGACTCGCTCGGACGAATCCCCGGGATGAAGGTCATCGAGGCGGAAAACGGACTTGCTGCGATTCGCGCGCTCGCGTCAGAGAGGTTCGACCTCGTGGTCACGGACGTCAACATGCCGGTGATGGACGGCCTCAAGCTGGTGCGCCACGTGCGCGGCGACCCGCGCCACGAGAACACTCCGGTGGTGGTGATCACCACCGAGAACGCGCCTCACGACCGCGATCGCGCGTTGGCCCTCGGCGCGAACGCATACATCGAAAAACCCATTCAGGCGCCCAGAGTCATTCGCGCCGTGAAGAAGCTGCTCGAACTCTAAATATCATGGACGACGATCACCGAGAGCGCTCCGAAAAAGGGATCCTCCACCCGGAGGGGATGCGGGCAACCCGCGACCTCGCGGCGGGTGTCGTCCACGAGATCAACAACGTGCTCGGGGTGATCATCGGCAACGCCCACCTCGCCAAGAAGCACGCGTCAGACGCTCGTGCCGTCGAAAAGTACGTGAGCGAGGTTCGAGATGCCGCAGAAGAAGGCCGCGAGATCATGCGTAATCTCGCCATCCTCGCGGGCGACCAATCCCCTCGGCCGAGGGTTCTGTCCCTCAACGACCTCGTCGACAACGCGGTCTCGGGCCTCGGTGCGCCGGTCGAGCTCGACTTGACCAGCGATGACCCCGCTGTCGAGATCGACCTCTGGCTCGCTCGGGATGCGCTCACATCCGCGGCCCGATTCATGGCGTCGACACGGGCCGTGAGCTGGATGCGCATCGCAACTCGCGTCGTTGGCTCGGCGACCGCGCTCACGCTCGAAGACGACGGCGCGGCGCCCTCGGAAAAGGAGTTGCGCGCGCTCTTCACACCTTTTGCCAAGGTCGACTATCGTCCGAAGGTCGCCCTCAGCCTCACCAAGCTCGCCGACCTCGCAGCGCGCTCCGGAGGCCACGTCAGTGCAACCGTTCGCGAGCCGCGGGGGCTCCGAATCGTGCTGACGCTGCCGGTCGCCGCCGCCGCTGCGTCAGGAGACGGTCCAGGTGTGGCCCTGCCTGAGAAGGGCGTGTAGATCCGGCTCGCCGAACCGACCCTCGGCAAGCTCTCGCTGCGTGGCCACGCTTTCGTTGTAGACCGGGCCGGGCTGCCGATAGAGCACACCGAGCGCGACGACGTCCGGGAGTTCCGTCAGCATCCATGCCAGCGAGGGGTTGGTCTCGTCGTGCACGACGATGTCGTCTTCGGTGATGCCGTCCTCGCCGAGGGTCACCTTCTCGAGGCTGAGGGCGCTCGGGTTCAGGCGCAGGCCCTTCTCGCCGTTCGGGCCGAAGGTCATAGGCTTGCCGTGCTCGAGCCAGAGCTGGTGGGCAGGGCCGGTCTTTCGATCGGTCACGAGATCGAACACACCGTCGTTGAACACCGGGCAGTTCTGCAAGATTTCGACGAAGGCGGCGCCTTTGTGCTCGCGCGCTGCGGTTAGTGACTCCGGCAGCTTCTTCGAAGTGTCGAAAGCGCGCGCCACGAACGTCGCGCACGCCCCTAACGCGAATCGCGCGGGAACGACAGGCTGATCGATGGAGCCGAGCGGGCTCGAGGGCGTGACCTTGCCAACCTGCGACGTTGGCGAGTACTGCCCCTTGGTCAGCCCGTAAATCTGGTTGTTGAAGAGGATAATCTGCAAATCCACGTTTCGTCGAAGCACGTGCAGCAGATGATTACCGCCGATGCTCAGACCATCCCCGTCCCCGGTGATCACCCAGACGTCGAGCTCGGGCCTCGCGAGCTTGAGGCCCGTGGCAATCGCGGGCGCGCGGCCGTGGATCGTGTGAAAGCCATAGGTGTTCATGTAGTAAGGGAACCGGCTGGAGCAGCCGATCCCGGAAATGAAGACGGTGTTTTCCGGCGTCGAGCCGAGGCTCGGCAGCGTGCGCTGCAAGCCGGCGAGAATCGCGTAGTCGCCGCAGCCGGGGCACCACCGAACCTCCTGGTCCGAGGTGAAGTCCTTGCGCGTGAATTCTTTCTTGGGAGGGTTCGGGGTCATGACTCATTCCCCTGAAGGCGTTCCTCGACCGCTCTGACGAGAGCCTGGATCTGAAAAGGCTTCCCAGTGACGCGCGTCAGGCTTTCGGCATCGACCAGGTATTCCGCCCGGAGCAGCTTGGCGAGCTGTCCGTTGTTGAGCTCGGGCACCAGCACGGTGTTGAACGATTGGAGGATTTCCCCGACGCCTCGGGGCAAAGGCCAGATGTTGCGAATGTGAAGGTGTGAGACCGAGCGCCCCTTGTCGCGGAGCGCGCGGACTGCCTGACTGATCGAGCCGTAGGTGGAACCCCAGCCCACCATCAGCAAGTCGCCCTGCGCATCGCCCTGGTCGACTTTCGCGCGCGCGATGCCGCGTGCGATGCCGGCGATTTTTTGCTCTCGAATCTTGGTCATGCGGTGGTGGTTCGACGGATCGTAGGAGATGTGGCCCGTATCCTTGTGCTTTTCCAGACCTCCGATGCGGTGCTCCAGCCCAGGGGTTCCCGGGGTCGCCCATACCCGAGCCAGTGTCTGCTCGTCGCGAAGAAACGGATGGAACCCTTCCGGATCCTCGTGATGCTGGACCGGAAATGGCGCCAGCGAGTCGAGGTCCGGCAGCGGCCAAGGCTCCGTGCTGTTCGCGATGAAGCCGTCGGTGAGAAGCATGACCGGGGTCATGTATTGCACCGCGATGCGGATGGCCTCGATCGCCATGTAGAAGCAATCGCCTGGCGTGGCCGCAGCGAGCACCGCGAGCGGTGCGTCGCCGTTGCGGCCCCACACCGCTTGGTAGAGGTCGCTTTGCTCGGTCTTCGTCGGGAGCCCGGTCGACGGTCCGCCTCGCTGCACGTCGACGACTACGAGGGGCAGCTCGGCCGCGATCGCGAGGCTGATCGTTTCGGACTTCAACGCGACGCCCGGCCCCGAGGTGCCCGTCACGCCAATCGCACCGCCGAAGCTCGCGCCGACAGCCGCGCCGACGGCCGCGATTTCGTCTTCGGCTTGAAAGGTCGTGACGCCGAAGTGCTTGAGCCTGGCGAGGTAGTGCAGGAGATTGGATGCTGGTGTAATCGGGTATGAGCCGTAGACGAGGTCGAGACCAGCGAGCCTGGCGCCGGCCACGAGACCCCAGGCGGTCGCCTCGTTGCCGCTGACGTTCCGGTACTCGCCCGGCGGAAGATCGGCCGAGGGCACCTGATAGGCGTTGATGCCGTGCGGGAGCTCGGCGTTCTCTCCGTAAATGTGGCCTGCGTTGAGCGCGGCGATGTTCGCCTCGGCGAGCTTCGGGCGCTTGGCGAACTTCTGGTTCAGCCACGCCACGGTTTGGTCTCGCTCTCGGCCGAAGAGCCAATACATCAGGCCGAGGGTCCACATGTTCTTGCAGCGATTGGCTTCCTTCGCCCCGAGCCCGACGTGCTTCACCGATTCGAGCGTCATCTTCGTGACGTCGAGCGCTAGAATACGAAAGCGATCGAGCGAGCCATCCTCGAGTGGATTGCTCTCGTAGCCAGCCTTCTTGAGATTGTTGGGTGTGAATGCGCCGGTGTTCACGACCACCAGGCCGCCGGGCTTGAGCGCATCGGTATTGACCTTCAGCGCCGCCGGGTTCATCGCCACCAACACGTCGGGTGCATCTCCAGGCGTCTGCACGTCGTGTGAGGCGAAGTGGATCTGGTATCCGGACACGCCGTAGGTCGTGCCCGCTGGCGCACGGATCTCGGCCGGGAAATCGGGAAAGGTGGCGAGGTCGTTACCGGCGTCCGCTGTCGCCGTCGTGAACTGACTGCCGGTGAGCTGCATCCCGTCGCCAGAGTCGCCGGCGAAGCGGATCACAACGGAGTCTAAGGTTTCACGCGGACTGGGCTGAACGCGTGCAGCGGCTGAGGTTTCCATGCTCGATATGAAGATTCTAGTCCCCTAGCGGGTCAAATGCTCGTGCTTCCAGGGACCGGGCTGGAACGGGTTCTAAGGCTTGGGGGTTTGGGCTGCAAGCTGGCCTTCGCGGTGGACGGCGGACCCGCTCCGGCCCATGGTCGGGCATGGTCGAGGTCAAAATCTGTGGTTTGACCGCGGTGGGCGACACCCTGCGCTGCATCGAGGCAGGGGCGGACGCCATCGGCCTCAACTTCTGGCCCGGATCGCCCCGGTGCGTCGACGTTTCGATGGCCCGCGAAATCGTCGGGGCCGCGGGTGGGCGGGCCCAAATCGTGGGTGTCTTCGTCGACTTCGAGCTGCACCAAATCCGCGAGGTCCTCGCGCAAACCGGGATCACGTGGGCCCAGCTTCACGGCAGCGAGCCGCCGGAGCTCGTTGCTGCGCTTCTTCCCGGGGCCTACAAAGCGCTCGGAGTGACCGACGGCTCGGTCGTCGAGCGCGCGCGCGCCTACCCCGGCG
Organism: Polyangiales bacterium; assembly: GCA_041576815.1. Taxonomy (GTDB): domain Bacteria; phylum Myxococcota_A; class Polyangia; order Polyangiales; family Houyiibacteriaceae; genus SG8-38. The sequence continues at coordinate 873 of JBFGKE010000035.1, read as the reverse complement.
AGCACTTGCTGTTGGACGCCAGCGTGCCGGGCGTGCCCGGAGGGACCGGCCGCACGTTCGATTGGTCGATCGCAGCGCAGGTCGCGAAAGAACGCAAGCTCACCCTGGCCGGCGGCCTCACGCCCGACAACGTGGCGCAGGCGGTCAGACGGGTGCAGCCCTTTCGCGTCGACGTCGCTTCAGGGGTGGAGTCGTCCCCCGGCCGAAAAGACGAAGAGAAGGTGCGCCGCTTCATCGACGCGGCCAGCGGCGCCTAGCGTGCGCTGCGCATCCGGCGGAAGCACCAAAAGCCGTTGTCGGCTTTCGACAGCGACCATCGGTCTTCGCCCATCGCGTTGAACTGCCGCGTCATCGCATCCGCCGCCTTCTTGTTGGCCCGCTCGCTCTGGTGAACGCACTTGTACTCCCACTGGTGCGCGCCATGCCAGCCATGAGGCCCGTGTCCGTGGCCTTTGCCTTTGCAGTGCGCGCACGCATCGCATTTCGCGCATTCGGCGTTGCTCTTCTTGGCACAAACCGCGCACGTCGTCGGTTTCGCCTCGGACTGAGATTGTGCTGGATTTCCGCCGAGCGCGAACCACATCACACCAGCGGTCAAAACGGAAGCCAAAGCAGCAAGACGCATATTCCCCTCCTGGATTCGAGACGAGTAGCCTACCGTCAGGAAGACCGGGGCGAAAAAAATCGCGATACGGGGCTCCATCGGACGGGTCGGCTTGCAAGGGTGGCCGGAAAGACCGGCAAGGTTTGGCCACGCAAGCCTCCCCTCGGCGCTCGCGCCAATCGGCGGTGGTTACTTCCATGGCCGATTGTCACTCGCGACGCCGACTCCGCCCCGTATCGCGATTTTTTTCGCCCCTCCCTACGTGGCTG
>JBFGKE010000034.1:0-39799 GCA_041576815.1 Polyangiales bacterium | reverse complement strand
GCGGGCGGTGTAATCAGAGGTCCTTCACTTCGCCGATCAGCCCCTGCAGGACCTTCTTGGCGTCGCCGAAGATCATCATGGTGTTGTCGTATTCGAAGAGCTCGTTCTTGATGCCGGCGTAGCCGGGGCTGAGGCTTCGTTTGACGACGAACACCGAGCGGGCTTCGTGGGCGTTGAGGATCGGCATGCCTGCGATCGGGCTGCTCGGGTCTTTGTTGGCGATAGGATTCACGACGTCGTTCGCGCCGAGCACGATCACCACGTCGGTGTTCTTGAACTCCGGATTGATGACGTCCATCTCGAGAAGCTCTTCGTAGGGCACGTCGGCCTCCGCAAGCAGGACGTTCATGTGGCCCGGCATTCGGCCGGCGACCGGGTGAATGGCGTAGGTGACCTTGGTGCCGCGCGCCTTGAGCAGGTCGGATAGCTCGCGCACGGCGTGCTGAGCCTGAGCGACCGCCAACCCGTATCCAGGCACGATGATCACCGATTCGGCGTTCTCGAGGAGCATCGCCGCCTCCTCCGGGCCGCACGACGTCACGCTCGTGTATTCGTCGCTGCCGGGCGTGGCGCCGTCTGCGACCCCGAAGCCGCCCACCAACACGTTGAGAAGCGAGCGGTTCATCGCCACGCACATGATCTGCGTCAAGATCAGACCCGCAGCGCCCACCATCGCGCCCGCGATGATCAAGAGCGGGTTCCCGATCACGAACCCTGCCATCGATGCGGCGAGTCCCGAGTACGAGTTGAGGAGCGACACGACGACGGGCATGTCGGCCCCGCCGATCGGAATCGTCAGCAGCACGCCGAGAACCAGCGCGCCGGTGCTGAGCCCGAGCACCCAGGCAACCGAGTCTTCTGCGCCGGCGACCACCGCGAAGACACCTGCGACGAGGGACGCGAAGAGCAACCCGAACGTGATGAGATGCCGCGCCGGCAGCAGGATCGGCTGGCCCTTTTTGAGGTTCCCCTGAAGCTTGAGCAGAGCGATGATGCTGCCGGTGAAGGTCACGCACCCGATCAGGATCGACAGCATCACCGTGACCGCTTCGTCGGTACCAAGCGCCTCGTACACTTTGCCGGTCGCGCCTCGTTGAACGACCTGGTCCCAATAGACCGACGTCGCGACCAGCGCCGACGCGATGCCGCCGAACCCGTTGAAGAGCGCGACCATTTCGGGCATCGCCGTCATCTGGACGCGGGTAGCGAAGAGCCCGCCGATGATCGCGCCAATCAGCATTCCACCGACGATCCATCGATAGTCGACGATCCCGAGCTCCAGCAGCGCACCGACGATTGCGAGAAGCATACCGACGGCGGCGATCGCGTTGCCGCGCCGCGCCGTCTTGACTTTGGCCAGCTGCTTGATGCCGAAGATGAACAGGACCGTCGAGACCAAATAGATGATCGGAACGACGGTCGAGCGGATGACCTCGTGGCTCATTTGCGCTTCTTCCTCCCGAACATCCGGAGCATCCGGTCGGTCACGAGAAACCCGCCGACCACGTTGATCGTCGCCGTGACGATCGCGAGCGCTCCGAGGATGTTGGCGACCGTCGGTTGATCCGACGTCGCCGCGGCGACCGCGCCCACGATCGTGATACCGCTAATCGCATTGGCCCCGCTCATGAGCGGCGTGTGAAGCGTCGGCGGTACTTTGGTGATCATTTCGAAGCCCACGAAGCCCGCGAGCACGAATACGTAGATCCCAATGAGCAGAGGTCCCATCGTCATGGTCGGTTTCCTTTCCTACAAGGCCTCGGCCGTGGGCCCGTGACGAACCTCGCCGTCGTGGGTGAGCAGCGCGCCGTCGACGATCTCGTCTTCCAAATTCAACGTGACCTCTCCCTCGGACAGCATCCCGAGAAGAAGCGCTTGAATGTTGCGGGCGTAGAGCAGGCTTGCGTCGGCGGGTGTCGCCGCCGGCAGGTTGGGGTGGCCGATGATCGTCACGCCCGACTCGACCACCATTTCCCCGCTTTTCGAGAGCTCACAGTTGCCGCCCTGCTCCACTGCGAGGTCGACGATCACCGCCCCCTCGCGCATCTCTTCGACCATGTCTTTCGTGATCAGCTTTGGCGCTGGTCGGCCTGGTACGAGGGCCGTCGTGATCACCGCGTCCGCAGCGACCACCTTCTTTCGCACGATTTCTTGCTGTGCCTTGAGCTGTTCCGGCGTGAGCTCACGAGCGTAGCCGCCTTCGCCCTCGCCGCTTTCGTCCATGGGGAAGTCGATGAAACGTCCGCCGAGTGATTCGACCTGCTCTCTTACGGCAGGTCGAATGTCGGAGACCTCGACCACGGCGCCGAGCCGGCGCGCCGTCGCAATCGCCTGAAGCCCGGCCACGCCTGCGCCCATGATCACGATTTTCGCTGGCTGAATCGTACCGGCTGCGGTCATCAGCAGCGGAAAGTATTTGTCGAGGTAGGTCGCCGCTAGCAGTACGGCCTGGTAGCCGGAGATCGAGGCTTGCGAGCTCAGGGCGTCCATCGTCTGCGCGCGGCTGATGCGGGGCACGAGCTCCATCGCGATCGTGCTGACTCGACCATCCCGAAGAGCGCGCACCGAGTCGTGGTTCTTGTGAGGCGACATGAACCCGATGAGGAGCGCGCCCGGCTTGATCTTCGACGCCTGTTCCGCCGTGATCGGATAGACGCGAAGAACGACGTCGGCCTGCCCCCAAGCCGCCTCTGCGTCTGCGCCCGACACTACTTGGGCGCCCGCGTCGCGATAGTGCGCGTCCGTGAAGTGGGCATGTGCGCCGGCGCCGCTCTCCACGAGCACCTCGAGCCCTTCCTTGACGTAGCGCTTCGTCGTCTCCGGTGTGCAGGCGACCCGAGTCTCGCCCGCAGCGATTTCCTTGGGCACGAAAACCTGAGGCATGCGTCTCTCCCGCGCAGACCGGCCCGAGAGAGGCAAACCCGATCGATCTAGTCAACAACCGGGTGTCCGCGCTCGGGGTTGTTAGTGGCGATCCGCCACGATGTCCAGCGGCATCGGGAAAACCCCCTGCGCACCTTTTGCGTTCTCGGCTGGCCTGCTAGATCGGGCCCGCAATCCAAGGAGGCGAGGCGGATGGGGAACCCCAGCAAGCTCGACGAGCTCGCTATCAAAACGATTCGTGGCTTGAGCATGGACGCCGTCCAGGCCGCGAATTCCGGCCATCCCGGCACGCCGATGGCGCTGGCGCCGCTCGGGTGGGCGCTGTTTTCCGAGCTTCGCCGTCATGACCCTGCCCACCCCGAATGGCCCGACCGCGATCGCTTCGTTCTCTCGTGCGGCCACGCCTCGATGCTGCAGTACTCGCTCCTTCATCTCGCGGGGTACGCCGTGTCGCTCGACGACATCCGCCATTTCAGGCAGTGGGAAAGCCTCACCCCCGGCCATCCGGAATTTCACGTGACGCCCGGGGTCGAGACGACGACCGGGCCGCTCGGGCAAGGCGTTGGAAACAGCGTCGGCATGGCGATGGCAGAGCGGCATCTCGCCGCGCGCTTCAACCGGCCTGGGCATACGCTCTTCGACCATCGCACGTGGGTCATCGCCTCCGACGGCGACATCATGGAAGGCGTCAGCGCGGAGGCCGCGTCACTCGCGGGCCATCTCCGGCTCGGCAAGCTCGTCGTCTTTTGGGACGACAACCGCATTACGATCGACGGCAGCACCGATCTCACTTTCAGCGAAGACGTGCTTGCGCGCTTTTCGGCATATGGGTGGCACACGCAAAGCGTCGAAGACGGCAACGACATGGCGGCGTTGATCCAGGCGGCCAAGCGCGCGATCGAGGATGACCGCCCGAGCTTCATTGGGGTTCGCACGGTCATCGGCGACCCGTCGCCCAACAAGAAGAACACGTCGAGCGCTCACGGGGCACCGCTCGGCAAAGACGAGGTGATCGCGACCAAGCAGCTGATGGAATGGCCGACCGAGCCGTTTTTCGTGCCGGATGACCTCGCTGCCGCTGCAGAGGCGATTCGCGAACGAGGGGCGGAGCTTAATCGCGCATGGGAAGACAAGCTCGGCGCCTATCGGGATGCATTTCCAGAAGCGGCCGCCGAGCTCGACGCGGCGCTGGCAGGCGAGCTCCCCGACCGATGGGATGCGGACCTTCCGACCTTCCAGCCCGACGCAAAAGGCATCGCCACCCGCAAAGCCAGCGGCGCCGTGCTCAACGCACTCGCTCCGAAAATCGGCGGTCTCGTCGGCGGCTCTGCAGATCTCGCGGGGTCCAACAACAGCAAGATGCAGGGCCTCGCGAGCTTTCTGCCCGGCGGGGAGGGGATACCCCGAAACGTCGACTGGGGGGTCCGCGAGCATGCGATGGGCGCCGCGGTGAACGGGATGGCGCTGCACGGCGGGTTGATTCCCTTCGGGGCAACCTTTCTCATTTTCAGCGATTACATGCGCCCCGCGCTTCGGTTGGCGGCGCTGATGAAGCTCCGCACCCGGTACATCTACACGCACGACAGCATCGGGCTCGGCGAAGACGGACCCACCCATCAGCCCGTGGAGCACCTTGCTGCTCTGCGGGCAATTCCCGGACTGGCCGTGTTTCGGCCGGCGGACGCCAACGAGGTGCGCGAGTGCTGGAAGGCTGCCTTGGTTTGGGATGGTCCTGCCGCGCTCGCGCTCACGCGTCAGAGTGTTCCCGTGCTCGATCGGAGCGTCGTGGCGAGCGCCGAAAAGGCCGCGCGGGGGGCCTACACGTTACGCGAAGCCGGTGGCGGAGGCCCGGACGTCGTCCTGGTGGCGACCGGAAGCGAGGTATCGATCGCGCTCGACGCCGCCGAGTCTCTCGAGGCCGAGGGTGCCGCCGTACGCGTCGTGAGCATGCCGTGCTGGGAGCTTTTCGAGATGCAGGACGACGCCTACCGCCGAAGCGTGCTGAGCCCGGAAGCTCCGACGGTCGTCATCGAGGCAGGCGTGCGACAAGGCTGGGACCGCTGGGTCGGCAAAGACGCGACCTTCGTGACGATGGATCAGTTCGGTGCATCCGCGCCGTACGCGGTCCTCTACGAACAGTTCCGCATCACGGCCGAGCGCGTGGTGACCGAGGCGCAGGCGCTGTTGGCTTAGCTTACGGCAGCGATCGCGGCGTCGTAATCCGGCTCTTGAACGATGTCCGGAACGAGCTCCGTGTGAATGACCTCGTCGTTTTCGTCGAGGACGACGATCGCGCGTGCCGCCAACCCTTTCATCGGGCCGTCGACCATCTCGACGCCGTAGTCTTGCAGAAAGTTGCCGCGAAACGTCGACAGTGGAACGACGCCCTCGAGCCCCTCGGCGACACAAAAGCGCTTCTGCGCAAACGGCAGATCGGGGCTCACGACCAGCACGACGACGTCGTCGAGATTCGACGCGCGTTGATTGAAGGCACGCGCCGTCGCTTGGCAAACCGGCGTGTCGTAGCTCGGGTTGATGGTGAGAATTTTCTTCTTCCCTTCGAAGTCACCGAGCCTCTTCTCGCCGAGGTCGGTTCCGATGAGGAGGAAGTCGGGGGCCGCGCTGCCCACGGCGGGCAGGTCGCGATTGGTTTGGACCGGGGTCCCTTTGAGCGCGGTGGTAGCCATGTTTCTCCCTCCGATGACGAAGCCTGGGTAGGCCGCTCATATAAGGACTTCGCAGGAAATTCCAAGCGGTTGCCATCGATAAAGAAATTCATTATCAGTAAGCGGTGAAGCCCTCCCTTTCCGATCTGCCCATTGGACAACCCGCCGAGGTCGTGTCGATCGACTGCGGGCGCGTCATGTCCCGGCGGTTGATGGAGATGGGGCTCTTGCCAGGCACCCGCGTTCGCGTCGTCCGCTTTGCCCCGCTCGGGGATCCGATCGAGCTGAGGCTGCGCGACTACTCCTTGTCCGTGCGCCGCGCCGAAGCGGCCGGGATCAAGGTGCGCCCGGAGGCTGTGCGTGAGTGAGGCTCCGAGCGCGCCGCAGGTGTTGATCGCGGGCAATCCCAACAGCGGAAAGAGCACGCTCTTCAACGCGCTTTCCGGAGGCAGCGCCCACGTGGGGAATTATCCCGGAGTGACGGTCGACCGCACGAGCGCGGACATCACGGTCGGCGCCCGTCGCGTCGAGCTCGTCGACGTGCCCGGGATCTACAGCCTGACGGCGAGCTCGCTAGAAGAGCAGCTTGCCGTCCGGGCCCTGGTCGAGCCGGCCACGCGGGCGGTGGTCTGCGTCGTCGATGCTACGACCCTACGGCGGGGGCTCTACCTCGCCCTCCAATTGATTGAATCGGGGGTCCCCGTGATCGTCGCCCTCAACATGGTCGATGCCGCGGAGCAGATCGGCCTCCGCATCGACACCGAGCGTCTATCCAAGCGCTTCGGCGCACCTTTCGTACCGGTCGTGGCCACCAAGCGCCGCGGGCTCGAGGCGCTCGTCGAGGCGGTCGGCGAGCGTCTCGACGCGCCGCAGGCGACGGATGAGCCGATGGTGGTATATCCGGCGCCGGTCGAGCAGGCGGTGACCGCGCTCGTTCCTATCGTGTTGCGCTGGCGTCCGAACACCCCCGAGCCGCAGCTTCGGGCGTTCGCGCTCTGGTGCTTGCTGTCGGTGGGCAAAGACGGGCTCGGCGAGACGCCGGACTTCGTCCAGGACGCCGTCGACGAAATCCGCGATGCTGCTGCTGCCGAGGGTCGCAACCTCGATTTGGAGATCATCGGCACCCGTTACGAATTCATCGATGAAGCCGTCGAGGACGCAGGCATCGCCGCGGCTTCGAGCCTCTCGGTCAGCGAGCGCATCGACGCGGTCCTGACCCACCCAATCGCCGGCCTACTGCTGTTCGCTCTAGTGATGTTTGCGATTTTCGAGGCGCTCTTCGCGGGGGCAGAGCCGCTCATCGGGGCTATCGAAGACTTCACCGGCTTTCTGCAGTCCCAGGTCACTGCGCTCCTCCCAGAAGGCGTCCTTCGCGATCTCCTCGTCGACGGAATCATTGCGGGCGTCGGAAACGTCATCGTCTTCGCGCCTCAAATCTTGCTGCTCTTTCTCTTCATCGGCTTTCTCGAAGACTCCGGCTACCTCGCCCGCGTGGCGTTCGTCATCGATCGGGTGATGAAGAAAGTGGGCCTGCACGGAAAAGCATTCGTACCGCTCCTGTCGGGCTTTGCGTGCGCGGTGCCTGCGGTCATGGCCACACGCACGATCGAGCGGCGCCGCGATCGCCTGGTCACGATGCTCGCACTTCCGCTGATGTCGTGCAGCGCCCGGCTTCCGGTCTACATTCTCGTCGTGGGCACCGTTTTTGCGGGCCAGTCGCTCGGCTGGTTCAGCGCTGGGGCCGTCGCGCTTTTTTCGATGTACACGCTTTCGGTGTTGGTCACCCTCGGCGCCGCCGCGGTCATTCGGCGCACCGTGCTTCCGGGCCCCGCGCCGGCCTTCGTGCTCGAGCTGCCTCCCTACCGCTGGCCGTCCGCCCCGATCCTGTGGATCAACGCGTGGCGACGACTTCGCATCTTCCTCATCGATGCCGGCACGATCATCCTCGCGATGACGATTCTGCTTTGGGCCCTGCTGTCGTTTCCGAAGTCGTCAGAGGTAGCCGAGCGTTACACGGCCGAGCGCGAGCGCGTCGAACAAATGGCGGCGGCGCCGACCGAGCGCGCAGATGCGCTCGAATCGCTGGAGTCGCGCGAGGCGGCCGAGCAGCTCGCGCACAGCCTGGGGGGGCGATTCGGCCGTGCGATCGAGCCTGCGCTGCGTCCGATCGGTTTCGACTGGCAAATCGGGGTCGGCATCATCGGCGCCTTCGCCGCACGCGAGGTGTTCATCTCGACGCTCGGCATCGTGTTCGGGATCGGCGAAACCGACGAGGAGAGCAAACCCCTTCGCCAAGCGCTGAGAGAGGCGCGGTACGAAGACGGGAGCCGCGTCATGACGCCGCTCAGCGGCGTGTCGCTCATGGTTTTCTTTCTGCTGGCCTGCCAGTGCATGAGCACGATTGCCGTCGTTCAGCGCGAATCGGGCTCGTGGAAGTGGCCGGCCTTTCTTTTCACGTACATGACCGCTCTTGCGTACATCGCCTCACTGGTGGTGTATCAAGGGGGTCAGCTCCTGGGTTTCGGCTAGGTTTTCGGTATGCTGTGGCAGCAAATCGTGGCAGGGTTCATCATCGTCGCTGCCGGCGGCTACCTCCTCTGGCGGTTTCGAGGCAGAAAGAAACGTCGCGGCCCCGAGGGTCCGGATGTCCCCGTGTCGAGACTGACGCGAAAACGCCGACCACCAGGTTCGTGCGGCCACTGAGCGAAGTGATTACATTGATGGAGCATGAGCCGTTCCGCGACAATTGAAGGCCTCCGGAGGTTTCGAAAGAAGCTTCTGCGCGAGCGTGATCCCTGGCACGATACCTCGCGCCGGTTTCGCATTCGCCGCTTTGCGGGGCCGGAGTGCTTTCTCGAGCATCTGGAAGGTGTCCGCGTCGCTCATCTCACCGATCTGCACGTTGGGCGCGTCACGCCGATGGCCGTCCAATACGACGCGGTGTCGATGACCAACGCGGGCAATCCCGACATCGTCGTCATCAGCGGCGATTTCGTCTGTCATAGCCAGGTCTATCTCGACGATTTGACCGACGTGATCAGCAAGATCGACGCACCCGTGTTTGCGTCGCTCGGCAATCACGACCACTGGGCAGGCGCAGAGCCGGTGAGAAAGGCTCTGAAGCGCGGCGGCGCCGAGGTGCTCGACAACGTCCATACGACGATCACCATCCGCAATCAGCCACTGCAGGTGGTCGGTCTCGACGACGCCTACACCGGGCACGCCGATCACCGGCGGGCCGTCCGAGGGCTCCGCTCCGATCTCCCCATGATCGGCCTTTCGCACATCGGTGAGGAAGCCGATGCGCTTTGGGAGGCAGGGGTGCCGCTGGTCTTCTCCGGGCACACGCATGCCGGCCAAATCACCGTGGCGCGGCTGCACGAGCTCTCCGTCGGCAAGCTCGCAGGCCACAAGTACATTCACGGCCTCTATGGCTCTCGCGGCGTCGAGGACCCGAAGGGCGCCGTCTACGTCGGGGCCGGGGTCGGCGCGGCCGTCGTTCCGCTTCGGCTGGGTGAGCGCGCGAAACGCGAGGTTGCATTCTTCGAGCTCGGCACGCAGCCAGGCGCGTTCGACGAGCATCACCAAGAGCAGGACGCGTATCGGGGGCGAGCGCCATCGACGAAGACGAAAGAGCGACGCGCGCAGGCGGTGGCCCGCAAGCGTGAGCGGCGAGCGCGAAAGAACGGCGACGGGGCGGGGCGCGGCGCCGGCTTCGACCGCTGAGCGTCCGCGGGCTCAAGACCCGTCGGCCGCCAGGAAGTGCTCGACCTCGAGCGCGGCCATGCAGCCAGTCCCCGCGGCGGTGACCGCCTGACGCCATTTCTTGTCCTGCACGTCGCCTGCTGCAAACACGCCGGGTACGTTGGTCTGGGTCGAGTCGGGCTTAGTGATGATGTAGCCCTGCTCGTCGATGTCGATTTGGCCGTTCAGGAACGCCGTGTTTGGCGTGTGCCCGATCGCGAAGAAAAGGCCCGCCACGGGGATGTCGGTTTGATCGTCGGTCTTAAGGTCCTTCACCCGGATGCTTTCGAGGAAATCCCCGCCCTTGGCTTCGGTCACGACGTGCGACCACAGGATCTCGATCTTCGGGTTCTCGAGGGCGCGCTTCTGCATGATCTTCGAGGCACGGAGCTCGTCCCGGCGATGCACGATGTAGACCTTCGAGCCGTACTTCGTCAGGAAGGTGGCTTCTTCGACCGCGGAGTCGCCACCACCGATCACGGCGAGGGGCTGGTCGCGAAACGCAGGCAGCGCGCCGTCGCAAACGGCACAAGCAGAGATGCCCTTTTGCCAAAGCTCGTCGTCTCTCGCACCTGGAATGTCGAGGCGCTTGGCCGTGGCGCCGGTCGCGATGATCACCGACTCCGCGCTCCCTTCCTCCGAATCGGCTTTGAAGCGGAAGGGCCGCGAAGAGAGATCGATCTCATTGACTGTCTCGGTGATGATCGTCGTTCCGAACCGTTCTGATTGCGCGCGGAAGCGCTCCATCATCTCGGGGCCCATGATGCCTTCGGGGAAACCCGGATAGTTCTCGACGTCCGTCGTGGTGGTCAGCTGACCGCCGGCTGCAATGCCGCCCGCGAGAAAACCCTCGAACAGGACGGGCTTCAGCTCGGCGCGCGCCGCATAAATCGCCGCCGTATGCGCGGCGGGTCCACTACCGATGATCAAGACACGATGACTCATGATTCTCCTTCGAGGCCGGGGTTATGCATATCCCGAGGGGGACATGCAACCGCTACCCGATCACATTGGACACGCGCGCACCGATGGCAAGAGATGCAGTCAGCCCCGGCGATTCGATGCCGATCAGGTGCACCGCGTGCGGCTGTGAGGCCGGATTGGCGATGACGAAGTCGGCAAAACCACCTTCAGGACCGACGAGCTTCGGTCGAATCCCACTATAGTCTGGTGTCAAGTGTTCCGGCCGGATCGCAGGGAGATACCGCGAAACCGCCTCGGCAAAGCGCTCGGCACGCGACTCGTCGACGGAGTAGTCGATTTCGTCGATGAACTCGGCGTCTGGACCGGCGCGTCGTGCGCCGGAAATGTCGGCCGTGATGTGAACGCCGAGGCCACCGCCCCGTGGAAGCGGGTAGATCAAGCTATTGCGCGTCGGGGGTGCGCCCGAGGTGAGCGAGAAGTACGTTCCCTTGCATGGATAAAGGCGCCAGGGACGGTCCGAAAGGCCGGATAGGGTGGCGACCTCGATCGCGGCGAGACCCGCGGCGTTCACGATGCGGTCCGCGTGAAGCTCCATTTCACTTCCCCGCGTATCCTTCGTGCGGACGATCCATCCGCTGCCCGCGCGTGCGATCTCCTCGACTGCAGTGTGGTAGACGATCTCACCATCCGCTTCCTTGACCGCACGTGCGAGGCTCGCCAGGAGCTCGTGAACGTCGACGACCCCGGACGTCGGCGAGTGGAGCGCGAGCTCGCAACGAAGCTCGGGTTCGTCGGCCTGTGCTTCCGCGCCGCTCATCAGGCGGAGGTCTCCCGCACCGACGTCGTTGGCGTGTCGCGCGATCTCTCGCAGACGGCGCTCGTCTTCGGCGCTGGTTGCGACGATCAACTTCCCGGTGCGCTTGTGCGGCACCTCGTGCGCCTCACACCAGTCGTAGAGTAGGTGCTTCCCCTCGATGCAAAGCTTCGTTTTCAGGGAATCGCGCGGGTAGTAGATCCCCGCGTGGATCACCCCGCTGTTGCGGCTCGAGATCTCTCGCCCGGGTCCGACCTCTCGCTCGATGACGACCACGGAGCCCAGCCGCTTGGTGAGCTCGTGCGCGCAGGCGAGGCCGATCACGCCCGCGCCGATCACCACCGCGTCGACCCGCTCAGACATCGCGTGGCTCAAAAAGCGATTGGATCGACACGCTGTGCCGGCTGCTCCACCGAGAGCTGCGGCATCGCGAGCTCGTGTTGCCGGCGATAGGCTTCGTAGTGGACCAACACTTTACGGACATATCGATGCGTCTGCGTGAATGGGATTTGCTCCAGGAGTACATCGACCGGCGTACCATCGGCGCTCTCTTGGATCCACCGCCGGACGTTGTGCGGCCCTCCATTGTACGAAGCAATGGCCAGCGGAAGCCTTCCGTCGAACCGCCGAATCAGGGAGCTGAGGTACCAAGCGGCGAATTCGACGTTCAGCTGCGGGTCGAGCAGATCTGCAGGCGTGAAGTCGTCTTCGCCCAGGGCATGCGCGATGAGTTGCCCGGTGCGAGGCATGATCTGCATGAGGCCCACGGCGCCTGCGTACGATACGATGTGCTTCTGGTACGCGCTCTCGACGCGCATGACTGCGAGCAAGAGGTTCGGATCGAGGCCGTATCGATTGGCAGCGGGCACGACGAGCCATTCGTAGGCGCGTGGCCTCGTCTCGAGCAGCGCGGGTCCGCCGAAGCCGCCGGCCGTGCCCATGTCTCCGAGGGCGGCGGATACCTTCGAGAGCGTCGTGCGCTCTTCGGACGAAAGCTCGAGCCTGGCGGCACGGACATCGGTTGCGATCGGCGCTTGCGTGCGACTCTCGGCCGTGACGACGCTGCTGAGGCCGGCCCTCACCACCGGCTTCCCAAGCGCATCGCGCCAGGCGAGGTAGGCCTCGAAAAGCTCGGCGGTCGCCGCCTCGTGCTCGCCGACCCGCAACAGGTCTGCGGCGCGTGCAACCCACGGAAGGCTCTCTAGGTGTAGCTCGGCGATCGGGTCCAGAAGCTCTGCGAGCGCGCGGCCCGACACCCTCGGTTGCGAGGGTACGGCGAGCTCGCCTGGGGTCGCGAGCCCCTCCTGCCCAGAGCTATGCGCCCCCCATTCGACGCGAGCAATCCCGTTTGCAGCCCAAAGCGCGTAGTAGTCGTCTCCACTCGCCTCGGCGATCGCATGGCCGCGTTCGAAGAAGAGGATGGCATCCTCCGGCCGTCCGGCGCGCTCGTAGGCGCGTGCAAGGTGATATGTCGCCGCTGCTTTGTACCGGGATCCCGGGCGCACGGCGACCTCTCGGAGCGCCGCGAGGATACGACTTTCACTCCCCGTACCAACGGCCGCCATCGCCGCCTCGAACAGCGCCCCGGGGCGTGTCCCCGGCTTTCGGGTCAGCGTGATCAGGATGTCGTCCACGTCGGCCTCGAGCTCAGCTGCAGCGGCGATGCGAATCATCTCGACGAGTCGGCTTGGCGGGATCGACACGAGGGTGCGTCCTGCTCGCAGCTCCGTGAGCTTGCGCAATGCCTCCGCCGGCTCGCGCGCGGCGGCGGTTGCGGCCATGTCGCTCGCACGGCTCTCGATTTGCCGCGCTGCGGCCGGATCTTCGATCGCGAACAGCTGCGCGGTCCGCAAATAGGTCTCGGCCGCTTTCCATCGGCCCTCGTCACGTGCGAGTCGGCCCGCGAGATAGTGGACCTCGGCGTGTTGCGTCCCCGTGAGCGGGCTTTCGAGAAGCTCTGCGATCGCAGCCTTGGCTTCGGCCAACGGACCCATGCTCACCAGGGTTCGCGCCCTCGCCACTCGCTCTTCGTCGGACAGCACTGGGGCGGCGTGCCCAAGTGACCGCAGTCGTTCGATCTCGGCTTCCGCCCATCGCGCCGCGCGGCTTCCGGGTGCCTGCACGCGCGTGCTGTGCAGAGCGGCGATCGCCTCTTCGGGCCGCCCGCGGCGAAGGAGGCTTTGCCCATGCTCGAACAGCAGCTCTGACCTGTTTGGAAGAGCGGGATAGCTCCAAAGCAGCTCCTCGAGCGCCGAATCGGCTTTCGGGTCGTCCGCGCGAAGCAGCGCGAGCGTTCTGCCCAGCCGAGCCTCGACGGTCACCGTCTCGTGAGGGCTTTCCAGTGCTTCTTCGAAGAACTCGGCGGCCCGCTTCGGTCGTCGCCGAAGGAGCTCGACTCTCCCGATCTGTAGAGCGATCCGATCGCGAATCCGCGGAAGTCCGCGATACGCCAGGTCAAGCTGGAGCCGGGCCTCTTCGTAGTCGGCGGCCGCGATTTGAAGAGACGCGTCGCGATAGGCCTCCGCTGCGCGAGCCTTCGGCAGGCGGACGGGGGCGATTGCAAATGCGCTCAGGTACGGGCCGCACATCGGCGCTCGCCATTGAACGGAGTGAATCGGCGAGGTGCTCGCCTCTGGCCGTTCGACGCTGCACATCGGCACGTCGGGCGATGCGTGGACCCATGCCGGGAGCGATGCGACGAGCATCGCCGCGAACGATGCCGCAATGAGTCCGCGATGAGCCAAGCTCCCTATAAGATTGCAATTTCGCGAGCTACTACGCAAAGAACCGGGGTGTGCGGGCACCCTTCACCAATCGTCCTCGAACGTCGAAGGTTTCAGTTCTGGGCCGGCTCTTCGTCGCCCGCTGATCGTGGTTTGCCTTCGATCTCGGTGTTTCGCGCGTCGTTTGGCTCGTCCTCGAGCTCCGGCACCAAGACCGTGACGACGCCGATGCCGACCAGAATTGTGAAGCTGATTACCAACCAGAAGGTCCGCCACTTCGGGGTCTCGTAGCGCTCGTCGGACATGCGTTCAGCCATCGGCGTCGGCAAGTGCGCTCGTCGTCGCGGCGAGCACCTCGTCGAACGGGACGTCCTTCGACTCGCTCTCCGTTCGCTTCTTGAGCTCGGCCGTCCCAGCCTTCAGCCCGCGCGATCCCACGGTGAGGCGCACAGGGAACCCCAGTAGATCAGCGTCCTTGAACTTCACGCCCGGCCGCTCCGCGCGGTCGTCCAGAAGAACCTCGACACCCGCGGCACGGAGGGCGTCGTAGATCTCGGTCGCTTTCTCGAGCGGTGCGTCGTCTTTGCCGATCGGTGTGACGATGACTTGGTAGGGAGCGACCTTGGCGGGCCATCGGATCCCGTGGTCGTCGTGATGCTGCTCGATGATCGCGGCGATCAATCGCGTGACACCGATGCCGTAGCAGCCCATCACGAAGGCCCGGCTGTTGCCGTCCTCGTCGAGGAACGTCGCGTTCATCTTGTCCGAATAGTGGGTTCCGAGAACGAAGATGTGTCCGCCTTCGATACCGCGGTAGAGCTCGAGCACTCCGTCGCAGCTCGGACACGGGTCGCCGCTGGCCGCCTGACGGATCGACACCACGTCGGCGTCGAAATCACGACCGTGGTTCACGTTGCGGAGGTGAAAAGGTGTTTCGCCGGCCCCCGCGATTGCATTCGTCAATGCGGCAGCATCGGGATCGAGGAAGATACGCCCTTCGAACCCGACCGGCCCGACGAAACCGATCTCCGTGCCGGTCGATTGCCTGACCGCCGTGTCCGAGGCCAGCACCACGTCGTCGACGCCGAGGTGTCGCGCGAGCCGTAGCTCGTTGAGCTCGTGGTCTCCTCGGACGACCGCCATGACCAGCTCCTCTCCCGCGAGGTAGAGGAGCGCTTTCAGCGTGTCGGAGGGCTGTGTGTCGCCGCCAAAGAACGCGACCACTTCTTCGATCGAGCGCGTATCCGGTGTTTCGACTTTCTCGAGCGGCGCCGCCTCCACGGAGCTCTTCGACCCTTTGGGCGGACCCGGCTCGGCGACCTCGGCGTTTGCGGCGTAGTCACAGCTGCTGCACGCGACGATCCAGTCTTCGCCGGTCTGGGCCAAGACCTGGAACTCCGCGCTCTTCTTCCCACCGATCGCCCCGCTGTCGGCTTCGACCACGCGATACTGAAGCCCGAGCCGCTGAAAGATCCGGTGATAAGTATCGCGCATCTGCGCGTAGCTCCGGAGCGCGGCCTCCCCCGAAACGTCGAAGGAGTATGCGTCCTTCATGATGAACTCGCGGCACCGTAGAAGGCCCGCACGCGGCCGGGGCTCGTCGCGATACTTCAGTTGGATTTGGTAGAGGTTCAGGGGGAGCTGACGATAGCTCTTGACCTCGCGGCGAACCAGATCGGTGACGATTTCCTCGTGCGTCGGTCCCAGGTGATATTCTCCGCCTTTGCGATCCTGGATGCGGAGAAGCGTCGGGCCGTAGAGATCCCACCGGCCGGTCTCTTTGAAGTACTCCGCCGGCAAGAAGGTCGGCATCAGGAGCTCCTGAGCCCCAGCGGCATCCATTTCCTCGCGTATGATTCGCTCGATTTTGTGCAGGACGCGCGTACCGAGTGGCAAGAGCTCGTAGATGCCCGCGCCGACCATGCGTGAATACCCAGCCCGAAGCATGAGGATGTGCGACGGCATGGTCGCGTCCTTCGGGACTTCCTTCAGCGTCGGTATGAACGCCTGCGAGTACCGCATCGCGCCCTCCTAGCAGGCGAGCGCAATGCGTTCCACGTGATTCGGGGAGGCGTCAGACGCCGACGACGAAGCTGACGCTCGTCGTGCCCGAGCCACCGATGTTGAGGGTTTGGACGTTTTTCGCGCCCTCGACCTGGTAATCGCCCGCCTCGCCGGTGACCTGCTTGTGGCCGTCGAGCACCTGCCGGACACCGGTGGCGCCGACTGGGTGCCCAGCGCCGATGAGCCCGCCGCTCGGATTGATCGGGGTATCGCCGTCGAGCGCGATCACGCCCTCCTCGACCGCCTTCCAACTTTCACCGGGAGCGGTGAGCCCGAAGTGATCGATCGCCATGTATTCCGAAGTCGTGAAGCAGTCGTGGGTTTCGATCGCATCGATGTTGCCGCTGTCCGCGATGCCAGCGCGCTTCTGCGCCGAGGTCACCGTGCTCCGCACGTGGGGGAGCACGTACTGCGAGTCCTTGCTCTCCGCAATCTTGTCCTCGAAGCGAATGCGCGCCGTGTTGTGGCCCCAGCCCTTGATGCGGGGGATCGACTCGAGCGGAATGCCCATCCTGGCGGCCCATTTCTTCGCGTATGTCGGCGAGGCGAGCAGAAGGGCCGCTGCACCGTCGGTCACCTGCGAACAGTCCGAGATGTGAATGCGGCCGCCGATGGTTCCGTTGAACTCGTCGCGGCTCATCGCGTGGTCGTAGTTCATGTACCAGGTTCGGGTCTGCGCGTTTGGATTCAGCTTCGCGTTCGCATAGTTGATCGTGCTGATCTCCGCGAGGTGCTCGTCTTTCAAGCCGTAGCGCTTGTCGTACTCGTCACCGAGCTTGCCGAAAAGCTTCGGGAAGGGGAACTCGATATCTTTGGCTTCGAGCTCGTACCAGGCCGCGGTGCCGAGAAAGTCTCCGCCCTCGCCAGCGCCGACCGTCTTCATTTGCTCGACTCCGACGACGCAGGCCAGGTCGTAGCGCTGCGCCTCGATCTCCGCGGAGGCCGCGAGGATGGCGATGCTGCCGGAGGCGCATGCGGCCTCGTGCCGCGAGGTGGGAAGCCCGCTGAAGGCCGGGTCGATCTCGAGGAAGAACGCGCCGAGATGGCCCTGCTTGCTGTAGAGCTCGGCGGCGAAATTGCCGGTGTGGGCGACTTCGATTTCGCTCGGCTCGATGTTCGTCTTTTCGAGCGCACCGAGAACCGCTTCGCGCATCATCGCGACGAAGTGCTTTTTCTCTTTGCTCCAGTTACGGGCGAAGTCCGTCTGGTAGCCGCCGAGCACATAAACTTCGGGAACACTTGCCATTTCTTTCACCAAAACCTTTCGCTCACGCAGCGACGAAGAACTTACCCACGTTGACGCGCGGGTCATCGAAAAAAGTCGTGCCCTCTTGGGCGTTTGCGAGGGCCGGCGGAACCGTCAGCCCGGCGCGCTCGATCATCGCGATGGTCCGCTTTAGGCCGATCGTGTCGACCAACACGCTCGGCGGCGCCCAGTTGAAGCCGAAGCCCATGATGCGGTCGATGCCGGAGATGTCGTCAGTGACCTCGCCGACGCGGTGGAACGAGTAGCTGATGTACCCAGCGATCACCTTCTGCGCGATCGCTGCGTACGGCCCTTTGGCCTCGGCGAATGCTCGCATGCCGTCCACGTAGCGGCCGATCCGGTGCAGGTTCGAGATCGTATCGATGAACGCGAGGTCCGGACGCGAAATCGAAGACTTCGGCACATACTTCTGGGTCTTTGGATCGAGGACGATCCGCTCGCCCGAATCGTCCTTGCCGAAGAAGCCGCCGCCCGTCTTTCGCCCGAGCACGCCCTTGGCCATCAGATCGGCCATGTACTGCGGTAGCTTCAGGGTTTCGTGCGCTTCATCGGGCGCCAGCTCGTAGATGTTGTCGACGATCGCCCGGTGAATGTCCCATCCCACGAGGTCGACCGTGGCAAGCGGCGTCATGGCACGCCCGGTGTACGGCCCTACGAGCTCGTCGATCAGCAGGGGACCGTGCTCCTCCGCGAGGATCGCGCACTCGTTGAGAACCTTGAAGCCGACCCGGTTGCCGGCGAAGCCAGGCGTGTCGGCCGTGCGCACCATCGCCCGACCGAGGCGAACCGTGCAAAACGCGTCGATGAAGTCCACGAGCTTGGGGTCGGTGTCCTTGCCTGCGATCAACTCCGTGCCCACGATCACGTTGGGTGGATTGAAGAAGTGAAGGCCGAGAAAGTTCTTGCGAAAGGAATCGCTGCGGCCCTCGGCGAGCTGATTGATCGAAAGCCCCGAGGTGACCGTGGCCACGATCGAGTCGGGCCTCCGCACTTTGTCGATGCGGTCGAAAAACTCTTTTTTGAGGTCGAGCTGCTCGGTGACCGCCTCGAAGATCAGATCGGCCTCCGCCACCACGCGGTCGAAGTCCGCGTCGTAGCTGCCCGTGTCGACTCGGTTCTCCACGGTGCTCGAGCGGACCATTTTGACGGCCGCTGCGAGGCCGCCGTCGGCTTTTTCCTTGGTGCGCGCCAAAAACGTCACTCGCGGCACCGCCGTCGTGAAGAGGGCGCCGCTTCCAAGGCCCATCGCGCCGTTGGCGCCGAGGACCACCACGTGGTTGATCGAGCGAGAGCTGAGCAAATCCGCAGACTTGGAGCTCCCCGCCGCTGGGGTCGACAACATCGTTCGTCCTTTCGCTGCCTCGGCTGTTTACAAGTTAACTAGCCGGGAGGCATCACAATGGGTCAGGTTAGGTCTGGAGTCAACTGAAACCGAGCAAAAACAGGCATTTACAAGCGCTTAACAAACCGGGTTTTCTCGAATTTCGGCCAAGTCCCCGGGATGACAGCGGTCTGCGCCGTGGCGTGTTAGGCCGTCGCTTCGATGGATGATCGAAGAACCGCGGCGCTCGGCATCTCCGGCGAGGCCTTGGAGCTCTTTCGGAGCGCGGGCACGATCGACCTTCACATCGACTCGTTCATCTGGCACCGCGTGTTCGGCTACGACCTCCATCGTGTGCACCGGGGTGGCCTCTTCGGCAGGAGCTTCTTCGGTCACGCGGATTTCCCGACCGTGCGCGATGCGGGGCTCGGGGGCGCGACCTGGGTGATCACGACCAACCCGCTTCGAACGTCTTCGGGACGTCGCCGCGCCTTCGAGAAAAACCTCGTCGCACTTCGCACGCTGATCGATCAGGCGCCGGGCGTCCGCCACGTTCGATCTGCCAGCGAGCTCCGGGCGGCGCGTGCCGCCGGTGATCATGCCGCGTTCATCGGGATTCAAGGGGGCAATGCGCTGGACGAAAGCCTCGACGCGCTCGATCTTCTCGCCGATGGCTCGGTTCTTCGAGTGACCCTCGTTCACCTGACCTCGTCGAAGCTGGGCGCCACGAGCGCGCCTCCCGCGTCGCGTAGAAAAGGACTCACCGACTTTGGCCGTGCGTACGTCGAGCGTCTCAACGAGCTTCGCATCGGGGTCGACCTCGCGCATGTCAGCCGCCCGGGCTTTTTCGATGCCGTCGAAGTGCATGACGAGACTCAGCCGCTGCTAGTCACGCACACGGGTGTCGACGCAGTGTACCAGCATTGGCGTAACCTCACGGACGACCAGCTACGCGCCGTGGCCGCCACGGGCGGTACCGTCGGCGTGATGCTCGAGTCGTCTTTCCTCGGGCGCCGGCACGTCGGGGTCGCCACGGTCGTCGACCATCTCACACACATCGTCGACACCGTCGGCGAAGAGCATGCCTCGATCGGGACGGACTTCGACGGGGCCATCACGCCTCCGAAAGACCTTCCGGGTGTCTGGGCGCTTCCACGCCTCGTGCAGGAGATGCTCGACCGCGGGTGGTCCGATACCCGCATCCGGATGATTCTCGGCGGCAACGCGCTTCGCGTCATCGAGGCGTTGCGCGGCTAGCGCGCCGCGGACACGATTCGCGCATGGCCCTCCTCGAACGGATCGACGCTGACCTCAAGAAGGCGATGCTCGAAAAAGACCACGTGACGCGCGACACCCTTCGCATGATCAAGAGCGAGCTTCTGACGCTTGAAAACCCCGACGAGCTGGCGGTGCTGTCGCGGGCGGTGAAGTCCCGGCGAGACAGCATCGAGAGCTACCTCGAGGGAGGCCGGCAGGATCTAGCCGACAAAGAGCAAGCCGAAATCGAAGTGATCGAGCGCTATCTCCCCAAGCAGCTCAGCGAGAGCGAAGCGCGAGAGGCAATCGCCGCCATCATCGACGAGCTCGGGCTCTCGAGCCCCAAAGAGCTCGGCCAGGTGATGAGAGCGCTGAAGGCGCGCCATCCCGGTCAGGTCGACGGAAAGGTCGCGTCGTCGCTTGCCCGCGAGCTACTTTCTTGAAGCTTCAGGCGCCCTGGCTTACCCACCACATTCGATACCGTTCGCGGATCTCGCGGCGCGCGTCAGCCGGCATGTCCACTCGGTAGTTGTAGCTCTGACGCGACGTCCGTACTAGATCCCGGCTCGCGATTGCACGGATTTCTGCATTGTCGTGATCGAGGCTGTCGATGAGCCACTCGGTTCGCGAGCGCTCCCGGTTTTCCTCGAACCACCTGCGCCAATCCTCTTCACGATCGGCAAAGTCTTGGGCTGTGAGCATGCGGAGCACCCGCCATGCGGCCTCGCCGAGCACGCTTCGTTCTCCTATGGCTGCGATCAGCACGTCGATGCATTCCTCGTCGCGCAGCACCGCGAGGGCCCGAATCGCGAGAAGTCGCGAACGCTGGTCGGTGTCCGTCGCGGCGGCCATCGCACGGAGCGACTGCTTCAAATCCGCGACGCCTTCCTGCTCCTGAAGGCGCTCCAACGCGTACAGCGCGCTTCGTGACACGCCTTGATCGTCGTCGAAGAGCGCTTCGGCCAGCGGCTCGACCAAGAGGGGGTGTGGAAGCTCCGCGGCCACGAGCGTCGCGTAGTACCGCGACTCGGGCTCATCCGACCGGATGAGCTCTGCCACGTAGGGCACGGCGGGATCGCCGAACGCCACGAGGGTGCGACAGAGTCCGGAGATGCTTCGTCCGCGCGGCGGCTGAACGTGAGGCTCCCACCGGTTGAACCACAGGCGACCCGGAAAGAGATCCCGGAGAACGGGAAGCGCGTCCTCCCCGAGGGCGAGCAGCGCGGAGTGGTCCGGCGCTTCCTCGTTGGGCCCATGCTGCCCGAGCCGGACGACCATCGTGCGGATGCGCTCGGCAAACGCTGGGGGCTCGATCGTCGGCAGCGGCGTGCGCGGCGCGGTGCCGACGGCGGTCACCTCGCTCGCGTGGAGGTGCTCGACGAGGAACTTCATCGCAAAAGAACGCGCCCGGTCACCGCCTGCGGGCGGGATCCCCGTCCACCGGCGAAACGCTTGGCCGAGCTCGCGATCGGGCCACCACTTGGCTTCGAGGCTTTCGCCGGGGGGCGGATTCGAAGTGCGCCACCGCTCATTCGGAGGGTTCGAGCCGGGCGGCGCGCTCGAGCTGGGCGCTTCGACCCGATCCGAGGGTGCGTTCTTGATCAGGTACGTCGAATCTGACTTCTGATCGGAGCCCATCGCCCGAGAGGTTACACCAATCGCTCTCAAACGAGCATTTTGATTCGCCGCTCGTCTTGAGCCGGAGACACGCGCCCGCTGGCTGCCTCGCGGAGCAGCTTCTTGATGCGAAGCCCCAGCACGTCGATTTCAGTCGACGCGAAATCCTCGGAACCGAACCGCTGAACCTGCTCGGTTTGGTGCCGCAGGATCTCCATGTCCTGTTTGAGGATGTGCAACGCGATCGGCTTGAATACGGTTCGTAGGAAGGCGTGCGGAACCGGGGCTCTCACCGCGACGGTTGCAAAGAGGTCCGTCACGGTCGGCGATCGCGGTGTCAGCGCAGCCGTCGTGACGATGTGGCTCCGGTCGCTCAACTTGTACTCGACCTGTGCGATGCAAGGCAGGATGAACCGATCCCAGTGGAACACTTCGCCTCCCTGCGGTGCGAGGAGACGGCCCGCGAGCCCTTTGGGACGCTCCTCGCCGATGAACTCCGCCTCGACACCCCGGTCGATCGTTCGAACGACGACCTCGATGAGTCTGCGATCGGCGTTCTTGCGGAAGAGGCCTGCGTGCACGAACGCCGTATGAGGCACGTCGAGTGCGTTTTCCGCGACTGCGTCGAGAGGCCCCGGCATCTCCAGGCGCTCGCGAATCGTGAGGTACCCAGGCTGATCCGCGCAGGGGATCTCGTATGGCTCCGACTCCGGGGTCACCCCCGCCTCGGAGTAGACCCACACCCAACCTTGGGATTCACGGCACGCGAAAGACGGCACCCGGCGCGTTGGGTGATTGGGCTCTCCGCAGAGCCCCGGGACCGCGCGACACTCGCCGTCGCCGTCGAATTGCCAACCGTGGTAGTGACATTGAACGTGGCCATCGACCACGCGCCCTTCCGACAGGGGCGCGTTCCTGTGGGCGCAGCGATCGAGCAGTGCCATGCATCGTCCCTTCGCGTCCCGAAATGTGACGAGTGGTAATTCGTTCAACAGAACCCGCGTCGGTTTCGTTTTCGTCTCGCGGCTTGCCGCAACGACGTACCAACCCGGCGCAAAACCGATGTTTGCGTCGACGTTCGTGCGTGGCTGCGGCTTGTCGCTCATGTCACCCGTGCGCAATTTCTGCGCCCATTTCGAATCTGGAATTGTTTCTTTTGCGTAATTAGCACGGAGGCAACCCAACTTTCGATGGAACCGGGTCGGTTCGACTGCTAGACGAAGCCCATGTCACGGCAAATCAACAAGGAACGTACGCGACGTCGCCTGCTGCAGGCGATTCTCAAGACGATCCAGCGGCAAGGCTTGGGCAGTCTCACGACGGGGCGGGTCGCACGGCTTGCAGGGGTGGCTCAGCCGACTTTCTACGTCCATTTCCGAAGCATGGACCAAGCGCTCGAGCAGCTGGCCGAGTGGGTTGCGGACGAGCTGAGCCCGGGCTTGAGCCCCGATGTGCCCGAAGAGGTCGATCGAGCGGCCGATGCCCTCCAGGAGGCCGTGGTGAAGTGTACGCGCGCCCTGGTTCAGGATCGCCGAATCGCGGACGCCTTTCTGCGAAACCGCCGCGACCTCACGTCGGCGCTCGGCCGCCGCTGGACGGTCCTCACCGGCGGGCTTCGCGAGCGGATGCGCCAAATCATCGTGCTCGTTCGCCGAGACATCCCGCCCTCCGATGCTGCGCTGCACGCCGAGCTTCTGGTCAGCATGGTGCTCGGGCTCGCCGAGGCCCATATGGACGGCCGCATCGACGACCTCGACCGTGCGGCCGCCATCACCTCTCGGGCGATCGTGCGGAGCGTGTTGACGACGACGCCGGTCGCAGACGCCGCCTGAGGGGCTCGGCTTCCGATCGGCGGGTTCGCGTGTTACCCCACCCGCTGTGACGGACCTGTTCAACCCGACCTCCGAGCATCGCGCGCTCCGCGAGCTCGTTCGCTCGTTCAGCGAGCGGGAAGTCGACCCGCAGGCCGAGGCGTCCGATCGAGAAGAGCGCTTCAACGTCGACCTCTTTCGAAGGCTTGGCGAGCTCGGGCTTCTCGGCGTCACT
This sequence comes from Polyangiales bacterium, assembly GCA_041576815.1. GTDB lineage: Bacteria > Myxococcota_A > Polyangia > Polyangiales > Houyiibacteriaceae > SG8-38. The sequence goes on along the minus strand of JBFGKE010000034.1, from coordinate 16,473 downwards.
GTGGAAGAGCGATTCGGGGGCTCGGGTCTCGATCCTGTGGCCGCGGTCATCGTGCACGAAGAGCTGGCGGCGGCCGACCCTGGCTTTGCGCTTGCCTATCTCGCGCACTCGATGCTTTTTGCCAACAACCTTCAGATCAACGGCAGCGACGAGCAACGCCAGAAGTACCTGCCTGACGCGTGCTCGGGGCAGTCGATCTGCGGCATGTGCATGTCGGAGCCCGACGCCGGCACCGACGTGCTCGGCCTCAACACCACAGCGGTCCGGCGAGGCGACGAATACGTGCTCAACGGCGCGAAGATGTGGATCACGAACGGTGCGGTGAGCGACAAGGAGCTCGGCGACACCTTCCTGGTCTACGCGCGCATCCAAGGGAGCCCCCGCAATCAGCTCTCGATGTTCATCGTCGAAAAGGGCTTTCCGGGCTTCAGCCTGGGCCAGAAGATCAAAGGCAAGCTCGGGATGCGGGCTTCCACCACCGCCGAGCTGGTGTTCGAGAATTGCAGGGTTCCCGGGGAAAACCTCGTCGGCACCGAGGGCGCCGCCACCCTTCACATGATGCGAAACCTCGAGATCGAGCGAGTGACCCTCGCGGCCATGAGCCTCGGGATCGCCCGCCGCTCGATCGAGGTCATGAACCGCTACGCCACCGACCGAATGTCGTTTGGCAAGCCGCTCCGGAACTTCGGCCAGATCCAGCGCTACATCGCCCAGTCCTACGCCGAGTACATGGCCGGGCGCGCCTACACGTACTACACGGCGGCGACGATGAGCCTCGAGAACCCGGGTCATCGTCTCGATTCGGACGGTGTAAAGCTGTTCACCTCGACCATGGGCAAGGAGGTCGCCGATCGAGCCATCCAGGTCCTCGGAGGATACGGATACGTCGCCGAATACGCGGTCGAGCGGCTCTGGCGCGATGCCAAGCTCCTCGAGATCGGCGGCGGCACGCTCGAGGCACACCAGAAGAACATGTGCAGGGAGCTTGCGCGGGCTGAGCGCCTTTTGTGAGAATCCCCACACGGCTCGGGTCACGCGCCAGTATTTGCAGCCCTTGATTAGGCCCTGGGCCGCTCGACCCGTTATGCTGAGAGCTGTGACGTTTGCCGGGGGGGAAAGTCAGCGACGATGCCATTGGTGCAGCCGGACCCGTCTGCCGGGGACGAGTCGGAGGTTCACATGACCCAGGAAGCCGCTGCGACGCCGCTGCCGAAGCCGCCGGTCGATCTCCCGGTTCTCGGCAAGTTCGCCGGCTATGACATTCTCGGCCGGCTCGCGCTCGGTGGCATGGCCGAGATCCTGTTGGCCCGCCACGCCAACACGGACGGTGCCCATCGGTTTCTCGTCGTGAAGCGGATCCTGCCGCACTTCGAGCAAGACAGCGACTTCGTTCAGATGTTCCTCGACGAGGCGCGTATCGGGATGCAGCTCAAGCACCCGAACATCTGCCAGTTCCATCAGTTCGGCGCGGACGAAGGTTCTCACTTCATCGTGATGGAGTGGGTGAACGGGATGCCTCTCGGCCGCCTGATCCGCAAAGCGCGCAAGTCAGGTGGAGTCGGGCTTCCGATCGCGTTGCGCATCGGGGTCGACGTGGCGCGGGCGCTTCACTACGCGCACATCGCAAACGACGAGCACGGGGAGCCGTTCAACATCATTCACCGCGATGTGTCGCCCCACAACATCATGGTCAGCTACACCGGCTCGGCGAAGCTGCTCGATTTCGGGATCGCCAAGGCGGACCACCGCGCGCACAAGACGCAGGCTGGCGTGGTCAAGGGCAAGTTCGCGTACATGGCGCCCGAGCAGTGCACCGCGGGACAGGCCGACCATCGCCTCGACATCTTCGCCCTCGGGGTCTGTCTTTTCGAAACGTTCACCGGGCGATCGCTCTATAGACGCAAGACGGAAGCCGCCACGATGCGGGCCGTCATCATGGATCCGGTGCCGTCTCTCAAGGAGCGGCTGCCAGACGTCCCGGACGAGCTGGACCAGATTCTGAAAAAGGCGCTCGCAAAGGAAGCCGACGATCGTTTCGCGACCGCCGAGGAGTTTGCCAACGAGCTCGAGCGCTTCGGGAAGTCCAACGAAACGTTTGCTGCGCAGCGTGAAGTGGCGGACTTCGTGAAAAAGGTTTTCCCAGAAGAGTTCTCGCGAGGGCCACGCGTGGACACGGTGCCCTTCGGTGCGTCGATCACGCTCGACATGCATCACGAGAACGACTCCGCTTCCGCGAAGTCGTACGTGTCGCAAGTTCCTGGCGCCATTCGCGAGCTGCAGGTGGACGGGTCGGACGACGGCCCCGATCTCGGACACCTACTCGACGCACCGGTCGTCGAGCAGCTCCCTCCGCCCCAGGCGAGCCCGGCGAACGATCCGCAATTCAGCCAGCGTCCCACGGATGCACCGTCGGACGAGCACGCTTTCGCGCAGCCCAAGCCGAAAGAGAAGAAGCGCAAGAAGGCGGCTGCGGGGCCGAAAGCCCCGTCACGATTCAGCGGCAAGAGCGTGGCGCTGATCTTGCTGCTGCTGGGCGGGGGAGCCGTCGTGGCCTACGAAAAGACCGACGTCGTCAAGGAGACCGTCGGGAGCGTACAGAAGCTTTTCGAGGAGAAGGGTCCTCCCGAGATCGCGGTCGACGACAATCCGCTCCTCAAAGAGCACGGTGCGCGGATCCTCGTTGCGTCCTCACCCCCGGGCGCCAAGGTCTTCCTCGATGGCAAAGAGCAGGGCGTGACGCCGGTCGCGCTGACCGGGCTGATGCACGGAGACTACCGTGTCCGGGTCGAGGCTCCGGGGTTCGCTTCTTGGTCCAGCAACGTCAAAGTGTCCCATGGCGAGACCGCTGGGGTGACCGCCAGGCTGCTCGGCAAACAGGGTGGCGCAAAGCCGGGGGCATTTGGCCGGGTGAACGTCGAAACGACGCCGCCGTCCGACGTCTACCTCGCAGGCGACTTGGTCGGACGCACGCCGCTCAGCACGATCTACACACCGCTCGGCCGCGTCACGCTCGACTTCGAGCTGCCCGACGGCCGCAAGGTCAGCCGGCAGGTCTGGGTAAAGCCAGACAGCGTCGCGCGCGCGCGCTTCAACCTGGACTAGTCGGCGGCTCCGTCGCGCAGGGTGAGATAGCTTTCGTAGCGGGCTCGGTCGATGTGCCCTTCGCGCACCGCGAGCAACACGGCGCACTGCGGCTCGTGCGTGTGACTGCAGCTTCGAAACGCGCATTGCTCGCGGTACGCCGTCAGCTCGGGGAAGCAACGGTCGAGGTGCTCGATCGGCAAGGACCAGGTTCCGAGCTCTCGAATCCCGGGGGTGTCTGCGAGGAAGCCGCCGTCTGGGAGCGGGTGCAGCGTCGCGACACGCGTCGTGTGTCGACCTTTTCCGTGGTGATCGCTCACCGCCGCAACATCGAGGTCGAGATCTGGAAGAACCCGGTTGATCAGGCTGCTCTTACCGACACCGGACGGGCCGACGAACGCGGAGATCCCATTCCCGAGCGTCTCGATGAGCGCGTCCAACCCCTCGCCAGTCCCCGCGCTGACCGAAAGCACGGGGTATCCCAGCGCCTCGTAAATCGGCCGCCACACGGGCTCGTCGGGCTCGCGCAGGTCCGACTTGTTCATGACGATGACGGGGCGGATGCCTTGATGCTCTGCAATGACCAAGAACCGATCGAGGAGGCGCCTCTTGAGCTGCGGCCGGCCGTAGCAAAACGTCACCATGAGCTGGTCGAGGTTCGCGATGAGCACGTCTTCGCGGCTCGGCCCTCGCCCCGGCTGCCGCCTCGAAAAACGAGTCGTGCGCGGGAGGACCTCCGCGACGACGTGACTTCGGTCGTCAGGGCTTTCGACGAGCACGCGATCTCCGATCACGCATAGGTCGGTGGTCCACGGTACGTTCTTCAACCGGCCTCGGATCTTCGCCTGAAGCCTGCGGTTCCCGACGAGCACGTCGACGAATCCGGCCGTCGAGCGCACTACTAGGCCTTCAGTCGTCTCGGCCATGCTCAGCCCCGGCAGCTCGAGTCGGCATCCTTGGTGATCAAGGATCGGAGCGAGTCCTGGTGAGCAATCCATGCCTCGACGACCTCTTCGGGCGCGTCGTGGTCCCGGAGCGTGTCGATGAGGATCTGCCGCCGGCGATCAAACTGGCCTCCGAAGATCCGGTGCGGGCCATGCGCCTCATCGAGCGGGCGCCCACCGTATTCGATGGGGGCGCCGAGAGATCTCGCTGCGTGCTCGTACTCGAAGCGCTTGATCCTCGCTCGGTCGGCTCGCGCGAAGATGAACCCAATCATCGCGTCGTCGAAACAGCGATCGACGAAATCATCGACGATCGCGCGCAGCGGCGTTTCTCCTCCGAGCCGTTCAAACAATGTCATGGAGTCCAAGACCCTGATGCAATGTGCAACGGCCTTCAAGCGGAGTCGCCGGGATCGACGAGCGCACCGAGCCGGCCGAGCGTTTCGGGAAGGTCGAGCGCGACCGACCACATGTCGGCCATCGGGTCGCCGACCGACAGAATGCGCTCCGGAACCGTGAAGATGTTCAACGACGACGGGTCGAGCGACAGGCTGACCTCGTCCCACGAGAGGGGCGTCGAAACCGGGGCGCCCGGCACTTCTCTGAGCGAGTAGGGCGCCACGATCGTGCGCAGGCGTCCGGTTTGCCCAACGTCGATCAGGACGCGGGCGCCGCGCTTCTCTTTTCGCCGCTCCATCGTGGCGTGCTCCGGGTGGCGCTGCAAAACGATGCGCCCGACCAGCTCGAGCAGCTGTTTCGCGATGTCGAAAGGCAGGCCGTCGCCCAGAGGAACCAACACGTGCAGACCCGTCTTGCCGGAGGTCTTTGGAAAACCACGCAAGCCCACCTCTTCGAGCACGTCTCGAATCGTGAGCGCGATCGGGATCGCGACCTCGAGCGATGCCAGCTCGACGTCCAGGTCGAGCGTCAGGAAATCGCACGTGTCGAGCGATTCCGCATGGGACGCAATCACGTGGAGTGGGATGCAACCGAGATTCGCTACGTACATCAGTGACGACAGATCGTTGACGAGAATGGTGTTCATCTCTTTTCCATCCTCTTCGACGGACCGGAGGCGCAGCGATTGGAGCCACGGAGGCGCGTGCTTGGGAATGCGCCATTGGAAGAAGCTCTTGCCTTCGATGCCGTCGGGAAACCGGACCAGCGTCACCGGCCGGTCCCGCAAGTGCGGGAGAAGCACCGCAGACACCGCCTCGTAATAGCTGCAGAGGTCACCCTTGGTGATGCCGTCGGCCGGCCAGAAGACCTTGCTTTGGTTCGTGAGGCGTGCCTTGCCGACCACGCGATCGGTGTTGGTCTCGTCGGCGTCGCCTTCCTCGAGCATCGTCGCGTCGTCCGGCTTCGGGGCGAGGACGACGTCTTCCGGCGCCACGTCGTTACGCATCCCGAGGTAGACCGGGTGCCGGAGATTGCCTTCCTCCGTCCACCCCGCATATCGAACCCGCACGACCGTCGACTCACCCGCCTCGAGCCTTCGAAGAAGCCTGTCGATCTCCTTTTCGGAGAGCCCGCTGCCGACCCGACCGCGTGCGACCAGCTCACCCTGCTCAAACGAAGCCAGCTCCAACGCGCCGAGGCGCTCGCGGCTTCGCTTGCCAACCGTGTGGCCGGTGACGATGAAGTCGTCCTCGCGCACCCGTTTGACCTTCACCCAGTGGCCGGTGCGTCTGGGCCCCGCGTGGTACGCCGAGTCGGCCCGTTTGGCCACCAAGCCTTCGAGCCCGCGCTCTTCGCAAAACGTGAGGAGGGCGCGGCCGTCGTCTGCGAAGAAGTCGAGCGTCCGAATCACCCCTTGGCCGCCCGGCAGCACTTTGCTCAGCAGTCTCTTGCGGGTCATCAGCGGGAGCTTGCGCAGGTCGTATCCGCCGAGCCGAAGGATGTCGAAGACTACGAAGACCACCGGCGACGAGTCGCGCAAGAAATGAATGTCTGCCGGGCGGCGCGCGTGAATGCGTCTTCCCAATCGCTGGAATGACGGAAGGCCTTCCTCGTCGAAGGTGATGATTTCGCCGTCGAGCAGGACGTCGGTGGCAAGCAGCGTCTTCATCGCTTCCACCACCTCGGGAAAGCTTGCGGTGGCTGGCCGGTGGGTGCGGTAGAAAAGTCGGGCGTCCTGTCCATTGCGGTCTGCCAGGATGCGAACTCCGTCTAGCTTGAGCTCGTAGATGAAGCCCGCACGGTCGACCGGAACGTCATCGAGCGTGCAAAGCATCGGGACGATCCGGCTTGCCTGTATGTTGACCTTCTTCGCGCCGGCGGCCCTGGCTTTGGCGAGCGCGTCTGCGTACAGCGCCTCAGCGACTCCGAGCTCTTCTACGGTCATTCCCGAAAGCACGCTTCGAGGCCGCGCCTCCGTCACGTCTTCGTCGCTGGCGAACGCGTCGTCGCGCTTCATGAGGAGCCATTGACGCTGCTTTGGATCGTCTTGTTTCGATGGCCTGACGAGGCTGAAGCGGCCTTTGAGCTTGAACCCTTCGAGCTCGAACGAAAGCGCGCCCTTTTCCAAGCCCTCCTCGGCGGTATCACGGGGATAGGACACGCGGCCTCGGTCCCACACGATCATCGCGCCGGCGCCGTAGTTGCCTTCGGGGATGACTCCCTCGAAGTCGAGGTAGCGAAGCGGATGTGCTTCCGTTTGCACGGCGAGGCGTTTGTCCTCGAGCCGCAGGCTCGGGCCCTTGGGAACCGCGAAGCTTTCGAGAACACCACCGACCTGCAGTCGAAGGTCGTAGTGAAGCCGGCTTGCATCGTGACAATGAACGACGAAGCGCCCACGTTTCGTGACGCCGCCCCTGCGCGCAGGTTCAGCTTCAAACGGCTCCGTGGTTTTGCTCGGGTCGCGCTTTTTCCTGTACTGGGAGAGTGGCTTGTTGCGTGACTTACTCAACTCTTCGCCAATCCTACGATGCGATCTATCATGATCCAATGCCCGCACGCGCTATCAGCTCGGGGACTTTGTCTTTCGGCCTCGTGTCGATTCCATTCAAGCTTTACACGGCCGCCAGCGCGGAAGGCGTGAGGTTTCACCAACTTCACGACAAGTGCGGAAATCGAATCAAGTACCAGGTCCACTGTCCGACCGACGATGAAGTCGTAGAGCGCACCGACCTCGTGAAAGGCTACGAGTACGCGAAGGGGCAGTATGTTCGCTTCGAGCCGGACGAGCTCAAGGCGCTCGAGGAAGAGAAAACGCACAATCTCGAAATCACCGAGTTCGTGCCACTCGACACAGTCGACTTCGTGTACGTCGAGAAATCGTATTATCTCGGTCCCGACAAAGGCGGGCACAAGGCCTATCGCCTGCTGTCCGAGGCGATGCAGGACACGGGTCGCGTGGCGCTCGGGCACTACATTGCACGCGGGAAGAGCCACCTCGTCGTCATTCGCCCATACGAGGAGGGGCTGGTGATGCATCAAGTCTACTATTCGCATGAGGTTCGTGATTTCAAAGACATCGACCTCGGCGACGAGGTGTCCTTCAAGCCGGCAGAGACCAAGATGGCCCGGCAGCTCATCGAGCAGCTGAGCGCCGACGCGTTCGAACCGCAGAAGTATCAAGACGAGTTCCGCGCGCGCGTTCTCGTCGCGGTCGAGGAAAAGATCGCAGGCAACGAGATCACGACGACCCCCGAGGCGCCTCAGGCGAAGGTGATCGACCTCTTCGAGGCTCTGAAGGCGAGCGTCGAGCAGTCGAAAGGGGCTGGCAAACGGAAGCTCAAGCCGCCGAAAAAGGCGGCCGCGAAGAAAACCCGCAAAAAGAAGGCCGCTTCGAGTAAAGACTCGTAGAGCGCCATGGCTTCCGAACGTGATCCGGAGCTGACGGAGCACGCGTTTGATCTCTGCCAACGTTTGCTTCGCATCGATACCACCAACCCCCCGGGAAACGAGCTTCCCGCGGCGGAGCTCCTCGCAGACGAGCTGAGTGAAGCCGGGCTCGACCCCGTCGTGCTCCAAAGTAGGCCTGGGCGAGGGAATGTCGTCGCCCGGCTGCGGGGGACGGGGGAGCTTCCGCCGCTGCTCCTGACCGCGCACCTCGACGTGGTCGAAGCCGAGCCTTCATCGTGGGCTCACCCGCCCTTTTGCGGCGAGGTGCACGAGGGCTGCCTATGGGGCCGCGGTGCGATCGACATGAAGAACATGGCAGCCATGTCGGTCGCGATCTTGACGCGGCTCGCCCGCGAAGGCGCAACGCCCAAGCGCGATTTGATTTTCGCAGGCGTCGCCGACGAAGAGGCAGGATGCCGCGAGGGCTCGCTATGGCTGTGCCACAACCATCGCGAGCTCGTCGAAAGCGAGTTCGCAATCGGCGAGGGGGGAGGCTTCAACATTCAGGTTGCCGGCAGGACCTTCTTCACGGTGCAGATTGCCGAAAAGGGCGTGTGCTGGGTGCGTGCGCGAGCGACGGGTGAGCCCGGCCACGGCTCGATGCCACGCGAAGACTCGGCGGTGGTTCGGCTCAGCGAGGCGATTTCGAGGCTCGGGCGGCGCGGTCTGCCCCGCCACGCGTCGGCCGAGGTCGAGGGATTCGTCGGCGCGATTGCATCGAACCTTCCCACGCCGCTCCGGCCGCTGATTCGAATGCTCGGCAGCCCGACCTTTGGTCCGAGCGTCCTGAACGTGTTGCCCGATGCGTCGGTGAGGCGCGCATTTCGCGCGCTGCTCGGAAACACCGCGTCTCCGACCGTACTGCGCGCCGGGAACAAGACGAACGTGATTCCCGGTTTCGCGGAGGCCGAGATCGATGGACGCACGCTTCCCGGTCAAACGGAGGCGGATTTCCTTCGCGAGCTGGGCGAGGTGATGGGGGCCGACATCGAGCTCGACGTTCTGCACTCGCTGCCACCCGTCGTGACTGAGCCGAAGGAGTCGACGCTCTACTCGGTCATCCACGAAGTCATGGCGGAACGCGCGCCTCGGGCACCCGTCGTTCCCTTCGTGTTGCAAGGCTTCACCGATGCAAAGGCGTTCACTTCGATTGGCGCCAAGTGGTACGGTTTTGCTCCGGTTCGATTGCCGCCGACGATCCGATTCGCCGACATGTTTCACGGGCACGACGAACGGATCCCCGTAGACGGGCTGGCGTGGGGAACGGAAACATTGATGGCTGTGGTTCGAGGGTGTATCGATCCATAGTTTCCACCAGTTAGGCACCGAAGATCCACTTCGCGCTTCCAATCTGCGTTGAGATCGTGGACCCTTTCGCACTTCACACGGCATGGGCCTGCAGAAGCGTCTTCACGACAGCGAGATCTTGCTCGACCTCGCTGCCAGCGACATTCAGGGCCTGGTTCGGCAGGCAGCGGACGAGCTCGTCAAATCCGGGAAGCTCACGGACCGTCAGCGCGCCGCGATCCAGACGACGCTCGACGAGCGCGGCCAAGGTGAGCTCTACGATCTCGGAAGCGGTGTCGGGGTCGTTCGGGTCCGGTATGAGGCGCAGAACGGCGACGAGTATCGCTGCGCGCTCATACGCTTGCCCGAAGGCCTTCGCGCGAGCGACCACGAGCGAGTCCACTACGTTTGGCTGATCGTTGCTCCTTACGGAGCTGCGACGCCCGCCAACGAAGAGCTCGAGCCCTTCGGTTGGATGCTGCACGACGAGCATTTCAGCGCGTCGATCATCGGCGCCAACGATCCGATGCAGGTGCTGGCGACGTACCAGCTCTACCTCGAATACATCGAGGTCCCCCCGGGCCAGCGCCGGCCTTCGCTTGCACCGCTGGTGCCCGAATACCCGGCCCCGGGACGAGGGTTCGGGGCCAGTCTCATGGCGGACATCCGGCGGAAGCTCCCGCACTACGCGAGCGACTTCGTGGAGGGCTTCAACGTCAAGGGGCTCGCGACGATCCTGTTTCTTTTCTTTGCGTGTCTTGCACCCTCCATCGCGTTCGGAGGGCTTCTTTCGTTCCTCACCGACGGCGAGATCGGCACGGTGGAGGCCCTGTTGGCGACCGCGGTCGGGGGCGTCACCTACGCGCTGTTCTCCGGGCAGCCTTTGACACTGCTTGGCAGCACCGGTCCTGTCACCATCTTCCTCGCGCTTCTGTATACGCTTTGTAAGCAGCTCGGAGTGCCTTTCCTTCCTGGCCTGTTTTGGATCGGGATGTGGACGTCGCTGATGATGGTGCTTTTCGCGTTTACCAACACCGCTCGCTACATCCAGCACTTCACTCGGTTCACCGACGAGATCTTCGCTGCGCTGATCGCCCTAATCTTCATCACCGAGGCTTTCCGGGACATCTTCGGCGACATCTTCGGTGCGGAAGTTCCGACCACCGGCGCGCTGCTTTCGCTGATTCTGGCCCTCGGCACTTACATGATCGCGGTTCAGCTTTCGCGGGTTCGACAAAAGCCTCTGCTGACGAAGACCGCGCGCGAGTTTCTCGCCGACTTCGGGCCGACGATTGCAATATTCGCGATGACCGCGGCCGCATGGGCGATGCGGCCGATCGAAATCGACCACTTGGCCGTGCCCGATCACTTCGCGACGACGACCGGAAGGGCCTGGGTGGTCGATCCGAGGGGGGCGCCGGTGTGGTTCTGGTTTGCGTCGATCCCAATTGCCGGGCTCGGCGCAGTGCTGCTCTACCTCGATCAAAACATCACGGTGCGTCTCGTCAACAGCCCTCAGCACCGCCTGACGAAGGGTGACGGTTACAGTCTCGACATGGCCGTGATCGGTGTGCTGGTCGCCGTGTGCGCCGTATTCGGGTTGCCTTGGGTAGTCGCCGCGACGGTGCGATCTCTGAACCACGTTCGTAGCCTAGCGACGGTCCGCCATCACGCTCGCGGCGAGCACATCATCTCGGTGATGGAAAACCGCCTCACCCCCCTGGTGGTTCATGCGCTGATCGGAGGCTCGCTTCTTTTACTCGCGTTGCTTCGCGAGATTCCGATGGCGGTGATCTTCGGGTTGTTCTTGTACATGGGTATCGCATCGCTGCGCGGCAACCAGTTCGTCGATCGGCTCAAGCTGTGGGTGACCGACCCGACGCTCTACCCGCCTACTCACTACATCCGTCGCGTGTCGCGAAAGGTTCTACATAGCTTCACGTTGATTCAGGTCTTGTGCCTGTCCGTGCTATGGGTCGTGAAGTCGTCCACGTACGGCGTGCTGTTTCCGCTATGCATCGCGATGCTCGTCCCGATCCGCCGCTCCCTCAACCGCGCCTACAGCCAAAAAGATCTGGCCTTCCTAGACGCCGACGAGAACCCCGACGAAGAGCAGTTCCGCGACATCGACTGAAAAGGGGTCAGGCACCTAGGGTTGATGCACCACCGCCGTCGCGTCTTTCTCGGCTGTTTGGGACCCTTCGCCTATGCTCACGAGATGCGCCGAGCCGTTCCAATAAAGCTCGTTTCCGATCGCGAGCACTACGAGCAGGTCATGCGCGCGGTGCTCGACGCGACGCAAAGCGTCTGGGTGGCGACGGCTAATCTAAAAGACCTGATGGTCGAAGATCCGAGGGCGCTTCCAAGCCGGCGTCGAGGACGCTATCGCTCCGTGCTCGAAGTGCTTGCCGAGCTCGCGGAGCGCGGCGTCGAGCTTCGGATCCTGCATGCGTCGATGCCTTCGAGGCCTTTTCGAAGGAGCTTCGACGCCCAGCCCACGCTAGTCGAGGGCGGGATCGACATGCGCGTTTGTCCGCGCGTTCATTTGAAGACGGTGGTGGTCGATGCCCGCATTGCCTACCTTGGAAGCGCCAACTGGACAGGCGCCGGCCTCGGCGCCAAAGGCGACGGGCGCCGGAACTTCGAAATGGGGATCGTGACCTCGGACGAGCAAACGATCGACTACGTGCAGGAACGGTTCGACCGAATCTGGCGCGGCGCCGAGTGCGGCGACTGCCGCCTGCGCGATGAGTGCGAAATGCCCCTCGACCAAATTATATAGGGGACAGTCCCCTTTTTTAGGATTCGCCAAATTATATAGGGGACAGTCCCCTTTTTTAGGATTCGAACTGGCCGCGTTGTTTTAGGACGCCGAGGATGATGTCGACGGCTTGGTCGATGCGGATCTCGTCGAGGGCGACGGTGATGTCCGGGTCTTCTGGCGGCTCGAAGCCGGAGAAGTCGGCGTCGGGGCGGCGTTCTCGGCAAAGAGCCTCGTCGGTGTTGACAAAGACCTGAATCACGCGGTCTTTTCCGATGCGCTCTTCCAACTTCTCGCGGTCGGTTCGTGTCGGGCTCGGGAAGGCGCAGATGTTGATCAGCCCCGCGTCGGTGATGCCCTTCGCAGCCGAGATCATCGAACGCAGGTCTTCGCCGACGGGGCTCACGACCGTGGCAGTCCTGCCTTCGTCGAAGAGCTTGCGCTCGAGGGCATAGGCAAGCGTCCATCGGCCGGAGCCGGGAAGACCAGTCAACCATACGGTCGCTCCGCGCTGCCCAAACCGCTCCATGCGCTCGGTGGGGCTGACGAACGTCTTCGGCTCGAGCGCCGACTCCGCGTGCAGCTCTTTCATCACGTCGCTGATGTCTTGCCCCTCGCCCTCCAGCGAGATCATCCCTGCGGCAACGGTGTTGTTGGTCAGCGAGTCGATGACGATGAACGCTCCCGTCTCGCGGCTCTGCTGGTAGTCGTCGACGTACAGCGCACGGTGGCAGCTCAGCCGCACCTTCGCGATGTCGTTGAGCTCGAGCCCGTCGGTTGCCTTCTCCTCGAGCGTGTCCATGTCGATCTCGTAGTAGATCTTGTCGATCTGCGCGCGCACCGTTTGGGTCGTGTGCTTCACCAGGTATGCCTTTTCGGTGTCGATCGGCTTTTCGTGCATCCACACGAGGTGCGCATCGAACCGGCGCGTGACCCGCGGCAAATTGTCGGGCTTGACGAGCATGTCGCCCCGGCTGATGTCGATCTCGTCTTCGAGCCGAATCGTCACGGATTGACCGGCAAACGCCTCGTCGAGCTGACCGTCGTACGTGTCGATTGCCTTCACCTTCGACGACTTCCCGGACGGGAGCGCCACGACGTCGTCCCCCTTCGCGATCACTCCCGCGGCGACCTCGGCAGCAAACCCGCGGTAGTCCAGGTCCGGCCGAATCACATGCTGCACCGGGTAGCGAAAATCCTCGAAGTTCCTGTCCGCCGAGATCGGGACCGTTTCGAGATACTCGAGCACGTTCGGCCCGTCGTACCATGACGTGTTTTCACTATCGCTGACGACGTTGTCACCGAGGAGCGCGCTCACCGGGAAGAACTGTATGTCCTTGAAACGAAGCGTTTTTCCGAACTCCGAGAAATCGTCACAGATGTCGCTAAACACCTTTTCGGAGTAGTCCCGAAGATCCATCTTGTTGACGCACACGGCGAGGTGCCGAATCCCGAGCAGCGACGCGATGTATGCGTGTCGCCGCGACTGCTGGAGCACGCCGTGCCGCGCATCGATCAGAATCAGCGCCACGTCGGCCGTCGACGCCCCGGTGACCATGTTGCGGGTATATTGAATGTGGCCCGGGGTATCCGCGATGATGAACTTGCGTTTGTCGGTCGAGAAGTATCGATATGCGACGTCGATCGTGATGCCTTGCTCACGCTCTGCCTTGAGCCCGTCGGTGAGTAAGGCGAGGTCCGGCTCGTCAGTTTGCGAAGCCGCCCGAACAGCCGCCATTTGGTCTTCGAACACCATCCCGGTGTCGTAGAGAATGCGTCCAATCAGGGTCGATTTGCCGTCATCGACCGACCCGACGGACACGAATCGCAGCATTTCTTTTCTGCGATACTTCGCGAGGTAGGCCTCGATATCGTCGCGAATCAGGTCTTTTTCGTCGGTCATGGCGTTCCTCGGCAGGCCGCTAGAAATAGCCCTCGCGCTTCTTGACCTCCATCGAGCCTTCCTCGTCGAAGTCGATGAGCCGGCCCTGCCGCTCTGAAAAGCGATTCAAGAGCATTTCTTGGATCACTTTCGGGACCGTATCGGCTGTGGACTCGACGGCACCGCTCAGGGGGTAACAGCCTAGCGTCCGAAAGCGTACCTTCTTCATCTGCGGCTCTTCGCCCTTCTCGAGCCGCATGCGGTCGTCGTCGACGAGGATCCACGTACCCGAGCGCTCTACGACCGGCCGCTCCTTCGCGAAGTAGAGCGGCACGACCGGTATCTCTTCGAGCCACACGTAGAGCCAGACGTCGAGCTCGGTCCAGTTGCTAAGCGGAAAGACGCGAACGTTTTCGCCCTTCTTGATCTTCGCGTTGTAGATGTTCCAAAGCTCTGGGCGCTGGTTTTTCGGATCCCATTGATGGTGGCTGTCGCGAAACGAGAAGATCCGCTCCTTCGCGCGCGACTTCTCCTCGTCGCGCCGCGCTCCGCCGAACGCACAGTCGAACTCGTATTTGCTCAGCGCTTGTTTCAGCGCCTCCGTCTTCATGATGTCGGTGTACTTCTTGCTCCCGTAGTCGAATGGGTTGATGCCCATCGCGACGCCCTCGGGGTTGGTGTACTTGATCAGCTCGCCCTTTAGATTGGCTTCAATCCGGTCCCGGTATCGGTACATGTCCTGGAACTTCCAGGTCGTATCGACGTGCAGGAGCGGGAAGGGAAGGGGCCCCGGTGAAAACGCCTTCTCGGCGAGGCGAAGCATGACCGACGAGTCTTTGCCGACCGAGTACATCATGACCGGATTGTCGAACTCGGCCGCGGCCTCACGGATGATCTGAAGACTCTCAGCCTCGAGTTGGCGGAGCTGGCTCAGCTTGCGCTCGATTACTTCCACCGGCGGTTCCTAGGGCAGTCCTCGAATGGACGCCAGTCTATACGCCAGTTCCCGCTCTCTTCAAAGCAGTACCCCTGTTGGCGAAGCGAGGTCCGCGCGCTCGTGCTAAGAGAGAGCCTCGGCGCATGTCGGCTATCGTTTGGATGGACATGGAAATGTCGGGCCTCGACCCCGACACCGATCGCATTCTCGAGGTCGCGGTGCTCGTGACGAACGGTGAGCTCGAGGTGATCGCCGAAGGGCCCCAATTGATCCTTCATCAGCCCGATGCGGTCCTCGGAGCCATGGATGCGTGGAACACGAGCCATCACGGCCAGTCGGGCCTGACGGAACGCGTGCGAGAATCCACGCTCGACGAGTCCGGGGCTTCTCGAGCGATCCTCGACTTCCTCGCGCTTCACACCCAGAAGCGAAAAGCGCCGCTTGCCGGCAACTCGATCCATCAGGACCGGCGGTTCGTCGCTCGCTACCTCCCCGAGGTCGAGGCCTGGCTCCACTATCGAAACATCGACGTGTCGACGATCAAAGAGCTGGCGCGACGCTGGTACCCGAAGCAGTACGTCGAACGCCCGGCCAAGAAGGGCAGTCATCGTGCCATGGACGATCTGATCGAGTCGATCGAAGAGCTCAAGTACTATCGAAGCGCTCTATTTGTCCCCTGCGAGTCATGAGACTTGTAACCTCCGCTTTGATCGCAGGACTCGTCGGTGTCGGTTGCGCCGGAGCAGCAACGCCCCAGCCGCGCACTGCGGAATCCGTCGTTCGAAGCCAATCGCCGCCGCTTTCCCTCGTCGAAGCGACGACCGGCCGGTCGATCGAAACCGAGGAGCTGATTGCCGCGCTCCGCACCAAGCGCGTGATCTACGTCGGGGAGCGTCACGATCAGCCCGCCGATCACGGCGTCCAGTACGCCATCATTCGACAGCTCCACCGCAGCAACCCGTCGATCGCGATCGGGATGGAGATGTTTCAAGTCCCATTTCAAGAGTCTCTGACCGCATGGAGCGCCGGCAGAATCGATGAAACGGTGCTGCGACGCGAGACGGAGTACGACGAGCGCTGGGGTTTCGATTTCAGCTTGTACCGCCCGATCCTCGAGTACGCTCGCAGTCGCGGCATCGAGGTGGTGGCGCTCAACGCGCCTCGCGAGGTGGTCTACGCCGTTGCCAAGGACGGGCTCGACGAGCTGGCGCCCGAGCTAGCCGATTACCTGCCGGAGCTCGATCTCGCGAACGCAGCGCACCGCGCGCTCTTCGATGCAGAGTTCGACGTCGGCGAGCACGCTGCCGAAACGACCGTCGATCAGTATTATGAAGCGCAGGTCGTGTGGGACGAGACCATGGGCTCGAGGGTGGCCGAAACGCTCGAGCGACGGGATGCGCCCGCCAGGATGGTGGTGCTGGCAGGGCGGGTACACGTGAAGGGTGGCCTTGGAATTCCCGACCGCGCCGCCAAGCGGGGTGCCGTTCCCTACGCGGTCGTCCTCCCGGTCACCCGAGCCGAGCTCAAACGGGAGCTCGACCTGCCGCCCGAAGAGCGCTCAGCGGACTACTTCTGGGCCGTGAGCCCCTGATTTCGGGCCCGTTTGCACGCTTGGCCCGCCCAAACTAGAACACGTTTCAGTGACCGACTGCTTCATCTACGACGCGGTCCGCACCCCGCGCGGCAGAGGACGAAAAAAGGACGGTGCGCTCGCCGATGTGCCCCCGCTGCGTCT
>JBFGKE010000033.1:0-40217 GCA_041576815.1 Polyangiales bacterium | reverse complement strand
GGTGGGCGGGACAGGGGTCGAACCTGCGACATCCGGCTTGTAAGGCCAGCGCTCTACCGCTGAGCTACCCGCCCAAAACGGCCCTGAGCATAGGGGACACTCTCCCCCTCGCAACCCGTCCAAATCACACGCGAACTGAGGCAAAGATCGCAGCGGCGGAGTCGGCCGACTGAAAAGGGCGCTGCGATCTTTGCCGCAGGACCAGTGTGAAAACGGGGGGTTGCGGAGGGGAGAGTGTCCCTATTGGCGGGCGCCGGGAGGGTCTACGGTGGGCTCAGGGACGTCGGATGGGTTTTCGTCGGCGTCGGGGGTGTAGAGCTCGCCTTCGCGGTATTCGGCGGGGCGGACCTGGTGCTCGCCGAAGAGGGCGTCGGGGTCGCTGAGGCTAAGGGCCTCGCGGAGGACTTCGTCCATGTGCTCGACCAGAACGACGCGGAGGGCGTTGAGGACGCGGCGCGGGATTTCCTTCAGGTCCTTTTGGTTTTCCTTCGGGATGAGGACCACGTCGATTTCAGCGCGGTGGGCCGCGAGCAGCTTTTCCTTGAGGCCGCCGATCGGGAGGACTCGGCCGCGAAGCGTGATCTCGCCCGTCATCGCCACGTTTTTGCGCACGGGAATCTTCAAAAGCGCGCTCGCGATGCTGGTGGCCATCGTGATGCCGGCGCTCGGCCCGTCCTTCGGGACGAAGTTCGGGAAGTGGATGTGCACGTCGTACTTGGAGTGGAAGTCTACCTCGAGGCCGAGCACCTTTTGCCGCGAGCGGATGTAGCTCATCGCGGCCTGGGCCGACTCCTGCATTCCCTTTTCGAGCAGGCCCGTGATGTTGAGCTTGCCCTTGCCGGGCACCACCGCGACCTCGCATTCGAGAATCGAGCCGCCGAAGGCGTTCACGGCGAGCCCGTTGGTCAGCCCTACGTGGTCTTTCTCGTTGGTCTTGTCGGGCCGGTACTTGGGGACGCCCAGGTACTCGGCCACGTTCTTGGCTTCCACCCGGTAGCTCTTCTGCTTGGCGTCCTCGCCGTCTTTCAGGACCTGCCGCGCGATCTTCCGGCACACGCTGCCGATTTCCCGCTCGAGGTTTCGGACGCCGCTCTCCATCGTGTAGTAGTGGACGATCTGCCGAATCGCGTTCTCGCTGATCTCGACGTCCATCTCCTCGAGCCCGGCGTTCTTCTTTTGCCGCGGCACCAAGTAGCGCGTCGCGATGTTGAGCTTTTCGAACTCGGTGTAGCCGCTGATTTCGAGGATCTCCATGCGGTCGCGGAGCGGCAGCGGGATGCCGCCGAGCGTGTTCGCCGTGGTGATGAACATCACGTCGGAGAGGTCGTAATCGAGGTCGAGGTAGTGGTCGTTGAAGCTGTGGTTCTGCTCGGGGTCGAGCACCTCGAGCAGCGCTGAGGCCGGGTCGCCGCGGAAGTCGGCCGACATTTTGTCGATTTCGTCGAGGAGGAACACCGGGTTGTTGGCCCCGATCTTGCGGAGCGATTGAATCAGCCGGCCGGGCAGGGCGCCGATGTACGTGCGCCGGTGGCCGCGAATCTCGGCCTCGTCGCGCACACCGCCAAGCGACAGCCGCACGAACTCGCGCCCGGTGCATCGCGCGATGCTCTTTGCAAGTGACGTCTTCCCGACGCCGGGCGGCCCCACGAGGCAAAGGACTGGCCCCTTGAGCTTCTTCACGAGCGCCTGCACCGCCAGGTATTCGACGATGCGCTCTTTCGGCTTCTTCAGCCCGTAGTGGTCCTCTTCGAGGATCTGCTCGGCCGCCTCGATGTCGTAGTTCTCTTCGCTCTTTTCGCCCCAGGGCAGCGCCAGCACCCAGTCGATGTAGTTGCGGATGACGGTCGCCTCCGCGCTCATGGGCTGCATCATCTTGAGCTTCTTGAGCTCTTTGCGCGACTTGAGGTGCGCCTCTTTGCTCAGCTTCTTTTGTTTGAGCTGCTGCTCGAGCTCCTGAATCTCGCTCTTGAACTCGTCGCGCTCGCCGAGCTCCTTCTGAATCGCCTGCATCTGCTCGTTCAGGTAGTACTCCTTTTGCGTCTTCTCCATTTGCTTCTTGACGCGCGAGCGGATCTTCTTTTCGACCTGAAGGATTTCAATTTCGGCGTTCATCAGCTGGAACAAACGCTCGAGTCGCTTGGCCGGATCGGTCGTCTCGAGAATTTCCTGGCGGTCTGACAGCTTGATGCTCGTCAGGTGCACTACGACCGTGTCGGCGAGCTTCGACGGTTCGTCGATGGTTTGCACCGTCATCAGCATTTCGGGAGCGATGCGTTTATTCAGCTTGGCGTACACGTCGAACGCCGACTGCACCGACCGAATCAACGCCTCGATTTCCACGTTGGTGGAGAAGACCTCTTCGACGGGCTCGACGCTGCAGAGGAAGAACTCGTCGTTCGGCAGGAACTGCGTGATGCGCGCCCGCCGCTTGCCCTCGACCAGCACCTTGACCGTGCCGTCCGGCAGCCGAAGGAGCTGGATGATCGTCCCGATGGTGCCGACCTCGAAGATGTCGTCCGGTGTCGGGTCGTTGGTCTTGGCCTTCTTTTGGGCCGCCAGCAGGATCTCTTTGTGCTGGCTCATCGCCTCTTCGAGCGCGTTGATCGAGCGCTCGCGCCCGACGAAGAGCGGCACCACCATGTGCGGGAACACGATGATGTCTCGCAGCGGCAAGAGGGGATAGGCCTCGCCACCGTGCATGCCGGTGCCCGCGGTCTGATCGTCCTGGTCGTTTCGGTGAAAGAACATCGGTCTACTCAATGCCCCGAGCGGCGGGGATGTGCGGCAAAGGCCGCACTAGGCGAGCTCCGCCTCTTCCTTTTCGTAGACGATGAGCGGCTTTTCACCCGAGGCGATCACTTCTTCACTGACGACGACCTCGCGGATGTCCGCTTGCGACGGCACATCGTACATGATGTCGAGCATCGACTTTTCCATGATGGCACGGAGGCCTCGAGCGCCGGCGTTCCGCTTGAGTGCCTCCCGCGCGACTGCATGCAGCGCGCCGTTGGCAAACTTGAGCTTCACGCCATCCATCTCGAAAAGCTTTTGGTACTGCTTGACCAGGGCGTTTTTCGGCTTGGTCAAGATGTCCACCAGCGCCTGCTCGTTGAGCTCGTGCAGGGTGGCGATGACGGGCAGACGGCCGATGAACTCGGGAATCAGGCCGGCGCGGAGCAGATCCTCCGGCTCGACCCGTTCGAGGAGCTCGCCGATCTTCTTGTCTTTGCGGGACGGGATGTCGGCCCCGAACCCGAGGGTGCGCTCGCCGATGCGACGTTCGATCACGTCGTCGAGGCCCACGAAGGCGCCCCCGCAAATGAAGAGGATGTTCCCGGTGTCTATCTGCAGGAAGTCTTGCTGTGGGTGCTTGCGGCCGCCCTTCGGGGGCACGTTCGCGACGGTGCCCTCGATGATCTTGAGAAGGGCCTGCTGCACGCCCTCGCCGCTGACGTCGCGCGTGATGGACGGGTTGTCGCCCTTGCGCGCCACTTTGTCGATTTCGTCGATGTAGACGATGCCCCGCTGCGCCCGCTCGACGTCGTGGTCGGCGTTTTGCAGAAGCTGGACGATGATGTTCTCGACGTCCTCGCCGACGTAGCCCGCTTCGGTCAGTGTGGTGGCATCGGCGATGGCAAACGGCACGTTGAGGATGCGCGCCAGCGTTTGCGCCAGCAGGGTCTTACCGGACCCGGTCGGCCCAAGCAGGAGGATGTTGGACTTCTGCAGCTCGACGTCGTCGGCGCTGATTTTCGAATCGATGCGCTTGTAGTGGTTGTGCACCGCGACGGAGAGGATCTTCTTCGCGCGCTCCTGCCCGATGACGTACTCGTCGAGGATTGTCTTGATTTCGGCGGGCTTCGGAAGCGGCGCCGTGGTCGTGAGCGACTCTTCGCGCTCGACCTCCTCGGCGATGATGTCGTTGCAGAGCCCGATGCACTCGTCGCAGATGTAGACCGTCGGGCCGGCGATGAGCTTCTTCACCTCTTTCTGCGACTTCCCACAGAAGGAGCATTGAAGATTACCGTGTCCGTCGTCTCGCCTGCGATCCACCATCGACCTGCTGGCTTGAGTCTAGCGTCCCACCCCTTTTCCGGCAAGGACTAGGAAGCGGCATCCGCAGTGTTTTCGGGCGTCTACTCAGCCTCGCTTCGGCTCGATGACGTCGTCGATCAGCCCGTAGTCTCGGGCCTCGTCCGCAGACAGATACCGGTCGCGTTCGGTGTCTTCTTTAATACGTTCGGTGGTCTGGCCTGTATGCTTGGCCAGGATCGTGTTCATCTGTTCACGAAGCTTCAAGATCTCTCGCGCGTGAATCTCGATGTCCGTCGCTTGCCCGCGAATTCCGCCCAACGGCTGGTGAATCATGATGCGGCTGTTCGGCAGGCACTTGCGCATGCCCTTGTTGCCGGAGGCGAGGATCCACGCGGCCATCGATGCGGCTTGGCCTAGACAAACCGTCGACACCGGTGACCGAACGTACTGCATGGTGTCGTAAATCGCGAGCCCTGCTGTAATCGAGCCGCCAGGGCTGTTGATGTAAAGCGTGATCTCTTTGTCGGGATCATCACTTTCCAGGAACAGCATTTGCGCGATGATTGCATTGGCGACGTCGTCGTTCACCTCGGTGCCGAGAAAGATGATGCGGTCTTTGAGCAGCCGGCTGAAGATGTCCCACTGGCGTTCGCCGCGGTGCGTCGTCTCGACGACCCAAGGCATGTACATCTGCGCGATGGTCGGTTCGGTCATTCGTCGTTCCCCTGGTCGTCGGCTTCCTGCTCGGCCCCTTCGGCCTCGTCGGGCTCGGCACCCTCGGGCTCGGGCCGCTCCCCTTCGTGGACCTTGGCACGCTCGGTGAGGAGCGCCATCACCTTTTCCTCGAGAAGCTGGGATTCGAGCGTCTCCCGCTGCGCGTCCTGATATTCCGCCCGCACCTTCGCGACGTGCTTGCCCGTGCGATCGGCGATCTCTTGAAACTTCGCGTCGAGATCGGCCTCGGTGACCTCGATGCCCTCCTGCCGGGCCAGCGACCCGAGCAAGATCCCCGCCTGCACCCGGCGCTCCGCCCGCTTCTCGATCCCGGCGAAGAAATCGCCGCCGGGTGTCATCTGCTGGCCGGTCATCTGCATCAGCTGCGCCATCTCGTACATCATCATTTGCTGCTGCTGCTGCACCATCGACGGTGGCACCGGAATGGCGTTGCGCTCGATCAAGCTGTCGATCAGCTGGTCTTTCAGCTCGGCTTCGCTCCGCTGCCTGACGGCGTCTTCCAAGCCCTCGCGGATCTTCAGCCGGAGCTCGAGCAGCGTTTCGTAGTCGCCGCAGTCTTTCGCGAACTCGTCGTCGACCTCGGGCAGAAGCTTTTCATGAAGCTGCGTGGCGGAGATGTTGAACACGGCGGTCTTGCCCTTCAGGTCCGCGTTGGGGTGATCGTCCTCGAATGCAACTTCGACCGTCTTTTCGTCGCCGGGCTGCATCCCGAGCAGGCCTTCTTTGAGTGCGGGCAGCAGATGCTCGTCCGCGATCTCGACCTGACGGCCCTTCGCACCGAGCTCTTCTTTCAGCTCACCGTCGACCGACACCGTGTAATCGATGGTCACGAGGTCGCCCTCGCGCGCGGGGTGCATCGGGTCGGGGACCTGAATTTCGGCGTGCTGCTCGCGGAGCCGCTCGACCTCTGCGTCGACGTCTTCGTTTGGAACCTCGACGGGCTTCTGCCATACCTCGAGCCCGTCGGTGGTGACCTGTTCGATCTTCGGCCGCACCTCGACCTTGGCTTTGAAGGTGAGGGGCTTGCCCTTCTTCAGCGTCGGCGCCTCTTCCATCTCGGGCTGCGCGACGATGTGAAGCTCGTGGTCCTGCACCGCCTGCATGAGACCCTGCTCGACGAGGGTCCCAGTGACCTGCGCGGCGGCCTGCCGGCCGTAGACCTGCTTCACCACGTCCTTCGGCACTTTGCCCGGACGGAAGCCCCGCACGCGCGCGGTCTTGCCGATTTCGCGATAGGTCTCGTTCAAGTCTTTTTGGATGCGGTCCCACGGCACTTCGACCGTGACCTCGACCAGGACGGGGCTGATCTCGCGAACTTCAGATTGCATTGGGTTTTCGGGCGCCGGAGCTAGGCGCGGTTCGTACTGCCGCCGACAAGGGGCGTCAAGGTGCAGCCTTGGGCACGGCTTTCTCGCGGTGAAGCTCGACCAGCTCGATTCCGAGCGCCTGCGAAACCTCGAAGATTCGCTCGTCGCGGTAGAACTCCTCGAAGATGATGCGCTTGACACCCGCGTTGCAGATCGCCTTGAAGCAGCTCCAGCACGGCGAGGCCGTCACGTAAATCGAGGCGCCGTCGATGCGGGCGCCGTTCTTTGCGGCCTGGATGATGGCGTTGATCTCGGCGTGGATCGTTCGGACACAGTGCCCGTCGACCATCATGTGCCCCGCGTCGTCGCAGTGGGGGAGCCCGCGCACGGAGCCGTTGTAGCCGGTGGAGAGGATCGTCTTGTCACGCACGATGACGGCGCCGACGTGCTTGCGCGAGCAGGTCGAGCGCCGGGCGACCACCACGGCGATGTCCATGAAATACTCGTCCCACGACGCCCGCTTCATGCGCCGTTCGTAGCCTGGCGTGCCGCGACGGACAACCTCATCAGTAAAGGAGGTCCGGCCGGAGCGCCGGCGGTGGGGGGTCGCCCTTGATTCGACGTGCAAACGATGTGAACGCGCTTCGCACGGCGCGGTGCAGCTTGCTCGGAAGGCCTCGGACGATCAGAACCGCCCGTCCTTTGCGCTCGACGCGCGCCGTCCCGGAGCGCGGTGAAACCGATCGCGCCGCCTGGTAGGCCTCCTCGGCGTCGTCTTCGGTGTCCCAGGTCGTCCACCACACGGCGGCCGTCCGATCGCCGCGTCGATACACCACGAGACGATCCCCCGCCCATCCCTCGGCCGCGCGCTCGTCGGTGCCCGACCTGCGTCGCTGCCCGAAGTACACGGAAAGCTCGAGCTCCCCGAGCGTATCCTCCTCGATTCGATCGTATCCTGCCGCGCGGAGCTGACGGATTTCGGGAATCTCGATCGGTTCGGCCCGCTCCCGCGCGAAGTACTTCTCCGGATGGAGCACCTGCTCGCTCGTGAGAGGAGGCCGGCGGTGGGCGTTGTTGACGGCGGGCCACCCGCCGCGCCCCTGGACCGCCGCGATGAACTGGAGCCCACGAAGATATGGCGCGACCAGGGTGACCCGAAGGATCGCCGGTGCGTCGTCGAGCTTCTCGCCCCGGACGAGCGCGTCGAGATCGAGCAGCGCTCCCATCTGCTGAATGCCTTCGGTCGCCGCGGAAAGGGGGATCCCTTGCTGCCGCAGCGCCTCCGCGAGCATCGCCAAGGTCGCATCGCCTTCCACCACGGCGCGAAAGGCGTTGTCGGCATCGGCCGTGCGCTCGTCGTCGTAGGTCTCACTCAGGCCGAGCCGCTGATCCTGGAGCGCGTGCACCAGCTCGTGCACCAGCACGAACCGAGCCTCCTGGACCTCCTCGTCGCCGTACGTACCGAGCAGGCCTGCCATCACGTCGTCGCGAACCACGAGGCGGCCCGTCTTCGGGTCGTAGTATCCGATGACCTGCTCTCCAAGCACGCCCGCGAACATGCTTCGCAGGTCCTCGTTCGGGTCGAGCAGCCCGAGCGCGCCGTAGATCAACCTCGCGCGCTCGATCTCTGCGTCCTCGATTTGCGCGTGAAGGCTTTCCGCGATCGCGTCGCCATCTTCGATTTCGATGTCGACGGGGCGCCGCAGCCGGAGCTGCCGGACCGACTCGGCGGCGCGTACGAGGTCGTCGATGGCCGCACGCTCCCCTGCCGTCGCCGGGCGAGCCTGCCCTCGTGCGCTCGGCTCGCGGGGAGCGGGCGCGTTCGCAGCGCTCGTGCCGTTTGTGCGTTCGATCGGCCGTTCGCCGTGCGGCGGCTCGGGGCTCGGCTCCACGCGAGCTTCGCGGTGGCAGGCGCTCACGACGAGGAGCGCGATCAGGCAGGCGACCCGGCGGATCATGATTTCCCGTCGACGTCGGTCACGATCAGCGGACGCCTCCGATGCTGGTTGTAGAGGAACCGCTGCGCGATTTCGATCGCGGCCTCCTCGGCCTCCTCGGCGTTGCGAAAACGCCGTCCCTTGAGACGGCCGCGAAGGTGGTCGCCGAGCTTTGTCTCGATGCGAGCCCGGTGGGCTTCGTCGAAGACTCCGCGCGACAAGACCCTCGGGGGGCGGCGAAGGCGTCCGCGCTCCAGCGTGAGCAGAATCGTGACCATCCCGGCAGACCCCATCGCCCGCCGCTCTTGGATCACGTCTTCCCGGAGCGGCGTCGTGCCGTCGATGTACACCCGTCCGTGCGGTACCGACCCGACGACACCAACCCGATCGCGCGAGACCTCGAGGATGCCGCCGTTGCTGACCAGCGCCGTCTCGCGGATGCCCTCTTCGTGCGCGAGCTCGAGATGGCGAAGCCGGTGATGGTGTGTCCCGTGGACCGGGACGAAGGCCTCGGGTCGAACGATCTGAATCATCGTGCGCTGCTCTTCGCGGCACCCGTGGCCGCTCGCGTGCACCTCCGGATCGCTCTTCCGCGTAATCACGTGGAGCCCGCGACGCTCGAACCGATCGATGAGGTCGAGCACGCCGAGCTCGTTTCCGGGAATGATTCGAGACGAGAGAATCACCGTGTCCCCTGCATCGAGATGCACCTGGGTGTGCTCGTCGCGCGCGAGGCGGGTGAGCGACGACGCGGGCTCGCCCTGCGTGCCTCCCGCCAGGATCGCGACCTCGCCGCGGGGCAGCGCATCGACCTCCTCGGGTGCGACGAGAAGACTGTCGATCGGTGGAATCAGCCCGAGCGAGGACGCGACCTCGGTATGCTTGCGCATCGACATGCCGAGAAGGCACACCTTCCGTCCGAGCGCTCGCGCGATCTCGAGCGCCGCTCTCAGTCGAAAGACGTTGGAGGAAAACGTGGCCACGACGATTCGATGCGTCGCACGCTCCATCGACTTCCGAAGCCCCGCCGCGGCGTCTCGCTCGAGCTGGGCCCGCCCCTCGACCTCGGCCCCGGTCGAGTCGCTCAACAGCAGGCGCACGCCTTTGCGCGCCGCTTCTTCGAGACGGTCTCGATCGAAGCGCTGCCCCTCGCACGGACTCTCCTCGATCTTGAAGTCTCCCGTGTGAACGACCGTACCGGCCGGCGTATCCAAGATGAGCCCGGTGGCGTCCGCAATCGAATGATGCACCGCGAACCGCTCGACGCCGATCGGCCCAATCTGGTGGTGGCTCCCAGCCGGGCTCACGCGGAGATCGACGTCTTTGAGCCGGTGCTCGCCCAAGCGGTCTTCGATGAGCGCGGCAGCGTAGGGCGGCGCGTAGACGGGAACGCGCAGGTCTTTGAGCAGATAGGGCAGGGCTCCGATGTGGTCTTCGTGTCCGTGGGTGATCACGATCGCTTCGAGGTGGTCGCGCTGCGCGTGAAGCCAGCCGAAATCCGGGTGCACGAGCTCGGCACCATGTTCATCGGTGAACCCGATCCCGCAATCGATCGCGATCGTCGTGCTGCCGCAGCTCAGCGCAGCGCAGTTCATGCCGACCTCGTCGAGGCCGCCAAGCGGGATGAAGCGAACACGATCGGTCACAGAAGTCTCGGCCTCGGGCTAAAGGCGCGGGTTCGTGCGGTCAAGGCAGCGATTGCCCCGTTGACCCGCGCGATCCCGGCGTGCTACGCCCCGGACCGCAGTGGTGTGATGCGCCGTTTCGTAGCGATTATTGGGGTGGTTTGCCTTTCGGCAAGCGCAGTGGGGGCGCAGCAGCTCGGACCCCGGCGTGCAGCCGAGACCGAAGAGGAAGAGGCGATCGAGGAGAGCGAGCAGGCCTTGCCCGAGCCGGTCAACGAAGACGACCTCCCACCTCAGCTTCGCGCGCCTAGCCTCGAGGGCCTCGAGATGCCGACGGCGCCGGACGACGCCGATGACGAGGACTTCGACGAAAGCGCGTTCGACGACGAGGACGACATGGTGGCCGACGACACCGCTCTTCTCGGCCGGGCCGAGCCGCCGGCCTCCGATCCGACCCTCGCCACGTGGACCAACCCGCGGCCGGTGTTTTCGCTGAGCGGCTACTTCCGGGTGCGCGGGGAGTACTTCGACAACTTCGCCCTGGGCCGCGTGGCGGTGCCGCGCCTCGACGGCGATCCGTTTGCTCTTTGGATCCAGTTCGACAACGCGCCGAGCAACACGGAAAACGCCGTCCTCCCAGCCGGCGGCTGCAAAGGCGAAGCGAGCGCGACCCCGGACACGACGACGCAGCGTTGCGATGGCAGCGCCACGACGCGCTTTGCGAACATGCGGCTCCGTCTGCAGCCGACGCTGTCCCTCGGCGACAACGTGCGCGTGCACATGATGGTCGACGCGTTCGACAATCTCGTGCTCGGCTCGACGCCGGAAGTTCGTTCCGTGAATCAATTCGGGGAAATCGAAGGACGCGCTCCCGGAGTCCCCGTCGACACCCTCACGCGCACTTCGCCGCCCCCGGAATCTTTCCGCAACACGGTCGGGGATGCGCTTCTTGTGCGGCGCGTTTGGGGCGAAGTGACCAACAGCACGATCGGGCAGCTCCGCTTTGGCCGCATGGGCCACCAATGGGGCCTCGGCATGCTGTGGAATGCGGGCGAGGGCACCAACCCGCTCGGGCTCGAGCTCGACTCCGATTTTCAGTCCGAGATCGATCGGATTCAGCTCATCGGGAAGTTCAAAGGGATCTTCTTCGGGGTCTCGTGGGACTTCGCCTCCAAGGGCTACATCTTCGACCCGATCGGAGACATTCAGTGGATCCCACGGGACGCGAGCCGACTCGATGACACGCGCCAGTGGAGCTTTCTGGTCGCGCGTCGGCTCGATCCGCTTGCACGCGAGAAGCGTCTTGCGGCCGGCAAATGGGTGATCAACGGCGGGGCGTACTTCATCTACCGCTCGCAGTTCCTGTCGACGTCGACCGTGCCGGTCGTCGCAAGCCTGGCGGCCGTGGAGGCCGGCTTCGTGCGGCGCGACGCGAAGGTCTACATCCCGGACGGGTGGCTCCAGGTCCTTTGGAAAGACCTCCGGCTCGAGGTCGAGTTCGCTGGCATCTTCGGGAAGATTCAGAACATCACGCCCGGGGAGTTCCCCACGACCTCCGAAGGCAGCAAGTTCAAGCTTCGGCAGTGGGGCATCGCGTTCGAAGGGGAGTACCGCACCCTGAAAAAGAAGATGGGCATTTTTCTCAAGACCGGCGCTGCCTCGGGCGATCGGGACGTCGTCGGGCTTTCGCAGTATGAAGACTTGGCCACGCAGCCCGTGGGGCAGAAGGTCGTCTCGACTTTCTCGTTTCATCCCGACTATCGCATCGATTTGATCCTGTGGCGCAACATCCTCGGCCGAATCGCCGGGGCCTGGTACCTCGCGCCCGCGATCAGCTACGACATCCTTCGAAGCGAATTCGGCCGGGTCCTCGGCGCACGTCTCGACTTCATCTACAGCCGGGCAATCTTCGAGCAGCAGACGTATTCGTCCGAGCCGAATCTCGGCGCCGAGATCGACGTGTCGATCTACTACCGCACCGAGAGCGGGCCGAGCTTCACGGACGGCTTCTTCGCGGCGTTCCAGTTCGGCGTGCTGTTCCCGCTCAACGGGCTTCGCTACCTCGAGGTCGAGGGCGTCCGGGAGCCCTTACCAACCGACGTGAGCGGCCTCCGGCGCGCGATTGCCCTTCGCCTGCTGCTCGGCATCAGCTTCTAGCGCTATTCTTGGAGAAGCGCCTCGGCCGTCGCAGCAACCCGGCGCTGTCGACATGCCTCGGCCAACACGATGCCACGCAGCTGCGCGAGCGCTTGCTGAACCTCGTCGTTGACGATCATGTAGTCGAAGAAAGGGTAGTGCCCGATCTCGTCGCGGGCCTTTTCGAAGCGGCGCTGCCGCGATGCCGCGTCGTCCGAGCCTCGGCCTTCGAGACGGCGCCGGAGCTCTTCCATCGACGGGGGCAAGATGAACACGCCCGTGGCGTCTGGGTACTTTTCTTTGATCTGCCGCGCCCCCTGGTAATCGACGTCGAAGAGCACGCCGGTCTTCCGTCTGGCGCGCGCAAGCTCGATCTCGTCGACGCTGGTGCCGTAGAGATTCCCGTGCACCTCCGCCCACTCCGCGAACCGGTTTGCATCGATCAGCTTTCGAAACTCAGCCTCGCTCACGAAGTGGTAGTCCTGCCCGTCGACCTCGTTCGGGCGCGGCTTGCGCGTGGTGTGCGACACGCTGAATCGGAAATCCGGGAACTCCTGCAGCAGCCTGCGGGTCAGCGTGGTCTTGCCGGCGCCTGACGGCGAGCTGACGATCAGCAAAATGGGCTCGGGTTCCATCGATGCAGCGCCGCTCATTCAAACCCCCTCGCACCCTCTACAGCACATTCTGTGCTTGCTCTCTCATTTGTTCGACGCAGGCCTTGAGCGCAATCACGTGAACCGTCAGAGAGCCATCCTGCGCCTTGGCTCCGATCGTGTTCGCCTCACGCGCCATTTCCTGAAGCAGGAAGTCGATGCGCTTCCCGACGGGTGCGCTCGAATTCTCGATCAGGTCGAGCATTTGCTCGTGGTGGCTTCCGAGGCGCACCAGCTCCTCCGTGACGTCAGCGCGGTCCGCCAACAGGGCGATTTCCTGCTCGAGCCGTCCCGGCTCCAGCTCTGCATCGACGTCGGCGAGCAGTGCATCGAGGCGTTCGCGCAGACGGGTGCGGTGGTCCTCGACCCGCTGAGGAAGGGCGGTCTTTAGCGCGCCCACGGTCGCGCCGAGCTCGGCGAGCCTCAGGCGCAGCTCCGACTCGAGCGCGCTGCCCTCGGCGTCCCGCATCGCGATGACGGCATCGCAGGCGGCGCTGGCGGCTTCTTCGAGGCAGCGGTCGAGCGCGTCCTCGTCGATGGTGCGGGCCGTGACGAAGAGGTCCGGCACGGAGGAGAGCAGGGCAAGCGGAAGGGGCTCGTCCGGATGGAGCTCGTCGCGCAGCTTGGCGAGCTCGCCGTACACGGCACGGGCGCGATCGAGGTCGAGCGATGGCTGCGGAAGGGTCTGACCTTCGAGGCGCGCCGTCACGTCCACGCGCCCGCGTTCGAGGCGCCCCCGCAGCAACCGCTCCACGAGCGGTGTGCCTGCTTGAATGCGCGACGGCAAGCGAACTCGAACGTCGAGGAACCGATGGTTGACGGCGCGAACGTCGAGCACGACATGCCCTTCGCCGAGCGCTGCTCGCCCGCTTCCGTATCCCGTCATGCTCCGCATGGAACGCCTACTCGAGCCCGCGCTTGTGCTTGATCTGGTCCATCACCTTCGCGTACTCGACCTCGAACGCCGCGGTGCCTTCTTGGAGGTTTTTGATCTTCGAGCGCACCTCGGCGTCGAGCCCGCTGTCGACCTCCATGTGCCGCCGCAGAATCGGCGTTATCTTCTTTCGAAGCGTGACGTCGTCCGCGTAGATCTCGACCACGTTGGCGCTGTGAAAGAGCATGTTGAGGAGCTGGTCGACCAGGTACGGCAACACCTCGTCCTGCTGGGGAAACCCCATGTCCTTGGCGACCCGCTGGCGCATGCGGCCGAGCTTCGAGTAGCCGAGGCCTTCCCGCTCCATTCGATCTTTGGCCTCGTCGATCATCTGGCGCTCGCGCCGAATGTACTCCTTGAGGACCGCCTCTAAATCGAGACGGACCTCGGCCACGTCCTCGACCTCGATGTCTTGCTGTGCGGTGAGGTCCCTGACCAGGTCATCGACGATGGGGCCAATTTTTCCGGAGTAAAGTCGCATAGTTATGTTCTTAACCCTCGGGCGGGAGCGACCCCCTTTCCGACTGGGGCGACACTAGCGAAGGCGACCCCCTTGGTCAACACGGCGTAAAAACCGGGGTTTCCCGTGTTTTTGTGAAAATGCATCTTGACGGTATTCCTGCATTCATTCACCATACCGTTAAGGCTGTAAGTATGGACTCCAACGCTCCTGCAATGCAGAACGGCTCCGGCGCACGACGTTTGCGGACCACCGAGGAACGCCGAACGCGGATCTTGAGCCGATGCCGAGTGTTCGAGGCCCTCTCGGCCGAGCTGCAAGAGCGCGTGCTCAACGGAAGCGCGCTCGTGGATGCGGATCGGCGGGAGTCTCTTTGCATGCCGAGCGACCCGGCGATCTTCGTGATCGGGAGCGGTCGCGTGCGGCGGGTTCGCCGTACACCGGAACGGGAATTGACGCTCGGATACTACGGACCAGGCGATCTCGTCGGAGAGCTGTCGCTGGTCGATCCCGAAGCGCGTCTCGAAACGGTGGTGTTGGATTATGTGGAAGCGCTACGCATTCCGCCTCGTCTCATCAAAATGGTGATGGGTGAGGACCTTGGATTCGCTTCCGCAATGCATCGATTGATGGGGGAACGTCGTCTGCTCGCAGAACGGCGAATCGATGCCCTGCTCACGCGAAGCGTAGAATCGCGTGTAGCAGAATTTTTGCTCGATGCGTCCTCGCGTCACGGCATTCCCGACTCACGGGGCATCCTGATCGGTGTGAAGTTCACCCATCAGGAGATCGCGAGCTTCGTCGGCTCGACTCGGGAAACCGTCACCTTGGTGCTCGGCGCCTTCAAGAGAGCGAATCTGATCGCCACCGATCATCGCCGCGTCGTCATCAAAGACATCGCAGGACTGCGCAAGAGGGTCTAACCAAAAAAGGGGACGTCCGAACGGCGCGGCTGGGGGGCCGCCGCCGGGCGGACGATTTTAAGCGCTAGCGTGGCGGCGGCGGGCCAGCAGCAGCGTCAATGTCAGAGGGGGCACAGCTCCGGGTTGAGCGGGCCGGTTCCGTCACAGCGTTGCCAGCAGTACAACCTAAGGAAGGCGACAGCGCAGTCATGGCTGGAGTAGCCGTATGGGCTTTGGTCATCCGGGTCGAGAACGCACGCCCTCGGTCTCGGTTCGGACTCGAGGTCGAGGCATGCCACCGGCACGGTCGATCGACACCCTAGCAGCCATTCGTCGCCATCCTCTGCGACGCCGGTGTCGGGCCAGCATCCCGGTGCGCAGACGGACACGTAGCTTTCCAGCGATCGGACGCAGGGCACGGGCGCGAAAACGGGACAGCCCACTTCATCCTCTTCAACGACGACCGGGTCGACCGGCTCCACACCGTCGAGCTCGCCGCATTTGCGCACAAGCTCGGGAGCGTTCGGCGCTCCCGATTCACCGCAGCCCGCCGCTGCGATCGGGAGAGCAAGCAAGAAAAGCACGCGCATCGACCTCCATAGTCGCAATGCCGCGCGGTCCGGTCAACGTGCGGCCCGATCCACGACAAGGGCCAAGCCGACCCGTAACGCCGAGCGCGAAGGTAGGATTGCGGCAGGAGGAAAAAGGGGTCAGGCACCTTTTCGACGGGTTAACCCTTTCAAAAAGGTGCCTGACCCCTTTTCTAAATCAGGTCGTCCTCTTCGTTCAGCTTCTTTTCCATCCGCTGGATGAGCCCCTTCCAGCCCTCGTCGTTGATGACGCGGCGGAACTGGCGTTTGTAGTTCTTCACGAGGCTGACGTCGTCGGTAAAGATGTCGAACACCTTCCACTCCTTGCCTGCGGGGCTCATCGAGTAGTCGATGGTGATCGGCGGCTGCCGCTTCTTTTTCATCGAGCGCGCCGAGGACTTCACCTTCACGCCGGTGTCGATCGGCTCAGTGCCCACCCACTTCACTTTGTACTGGAGCGTCGATTCCATGTTTCGCTGGTACTGCCGCTCGACCAACTGGCGCAGCAGGCTCACGAACTTCTTGAGCTCGCCGGGCGAGCGTTTGTCCCACTCCCGGTCGAGTGAAAGCTTCGCGAGCCGGTCGTAGTCGAGGAACTCGCCCAGGAGCTCAGTCAGCCGGGCCGCGCGCTTCGGCGTGTCCGGCGTTCGCAGCACCTGCCGCACCTTGTTGTGTTTGGTGCGAATGAACTTCTCGGCGGCGGCGACTTCCTCCGGGCTCACCTGGACTTCGGCGGCCTCGGCGGGCAACGACTGCCCAAAGCCCGGCGTGGCCATCCCAAAAGACGCAGCAAAAACTACTGAAATTATTGATAAACGAGCCATGTCTCCCCATAGACGTCCCCACCGGGGGATTTATTCCTCGCACTCCGCCGGCCGCCAGCCCTTTTCCGGCAGCAGCGGCACGGCGGTGGCCTTTTCGAGCCCGGCGATCGCGAGGTTGTATTCCGCCGTGGCCATGAGCCGGTTGGAGCGCGCGGTGAAGTACGCCTTGATCGAATCGACGAACTCCCGCGCATCCATCGTTCCGACCTCGTACCCCTGCGCAGAGCTGACGAACCACTTGCGCGTCTCTTTCTCCGACCGCTTCCAGCTCGCGAGCCGCCGCTTTGCATCCTGCAGGTGCTCGTAGATCGTGGTGACTTCGATTTCGATCCCCTGCTTCGCCTCCTCGGTCTTCGACTTCAGCGATTGAATCTCCGCCTTGGCGGCTTTGACGCGCGCATTGGTGCCGGCAAAGTCGAGCTTCCACTTTGCGACGAGGCCCGCGAACGCGCCCCGGAAGTTGCCCCGG
This sequence comes from Polyangiales bacterium, assembly GCA_041576815.1. Taxonomy (GTDB): domain Bacteria; phylum Myxococcota_A; class Polyangia; order Polyangiales; family Houyiibacteriaceae; genus SG8-38. The sequence continues at coordinate 23,610 of JBFGKE010000033.1, read as the reverse complement.
TCGATGACGAAGGGGTTTTCGATGTCGGTGATGACGGGCGTTCGCGCGAAGCTGGCGGTGAGCGCGAGGATGATGTCGGGTAGGTAGCCGGCCCGCTTCACCGTCAGGTTCGCATCTCGCGCCGAGCGCGCCGCCTCGAGCTGATGCATCTCGGGGCGGTTCTCGAGCGCGTGGTCGACCTGCTCCGCGAGCTCGATCACCTCGCTTTTCACGGCCTCGAGTGCACACTCGGGCACGATGGCCGGCTCGATCCCGGTGAGGATCTCCAACGCCTGGCGCGCTGACGCCTCGAGCCGCAGCGCCTCGGACTCGCGCGACTCGACCTCGGAGAGCGCTGCAGCGAGCCGGAAATAGTCGCTTTGCTTGGCGCGCGGGTCGTCTGCGTCCAGCCGCGCGCGGAGCTTGTCGACCGTTTTGCGGAGCTTGTCTTTGGCTTCCGAAACCATCGTCTGAAGGTCGAGCGAAAGCTGGACGCCGTAGTATGCCCTCCGCACGTCGAACACGACCCGGTTGAGCGTTTTGTCCCGCTCGTGCTCGGCGGACTTGATGCCCGCGCGAGCCGCGTTCTTCCCGCCGCGGATCTTGCCGAAGGTGTAGATCGGAATCCCGGCCTGAATCGCGACCTCGCCGCCCGGACCCCAGCGGTTGCCAAACGGGATCTGCGGATCGGGGCTGAAGATGGGGGTGCCAGTGGCGCCGGGCGCGACGAAGAACCGCGCCGAGCCCTCCCATTGGAAGTACGGTGAAAGCCGGGCCTCATCGAGGCGCGCTTGAGCGGCCGCGATGTCCGCCTCGTTGGCCTTGATGCCGGGGTAGCGCATGATCGCCGCGCGCGTGAGCTCGTCGACGTGATACGCGCGACCGATCGGTTCGACGTCGTCCACGGGCCCCTCGGCTACCGGCGGCTCCTGCGCGACCCCTCCCGCGACGGCGAGCATCGCCAGCGCCACGACGGCTGCCGCACGGAACCAGGCCATGACCTTTGTGTAGCTGGAAACGGCCGTTTAGGCCACGAATGCGCTACTTCTTCGGCTTCTTGGCGCCGCCGCCCTGCTTCGCTTGACGGTTGTATCGCTGAATCAGCACGTCGGTGAGATCGAGATTCGAGGGCACCCACACGATGCCTCCTTCGTTGGCTTCGACGATCAGCGTGTAGCCGTCGGTCTGACCGATGCGACGGAGGATCTCCTGCATCTTCTCGAGGATCTTCCCGGTGAGCTCGGCCTCTTTTTGCGTGAGCTCCTGCTGGTACTGCACGTACTCGTTTTGGAGCTCCATCAAGTCGGCTTGATACTTCTCGACTTTCTTCTTCAGCGCGTCCTCGCTGAGGACGTCCTGCTGCCGTTCGAGGCTTTCCTTTTGTGCCTTGAGGCTCTCCTGCGCGGCATTGAGCGACTTCTGGCGCTCGTCGAAGACCTTCTTCAGCCGACGCTTGGCCTGCCGCCCGTCTTCGGTTTCGTTGATCGCCCGCTGGAGGTCGACGACGCCGATTTTCACCTGAGCGTTGGCGGTCGAAGTCGACCCGGCGAAGATCGTCGCAATCAACGCTAGAGGGAGGATGAAGCTGAAGCGCATGAGTATTCCTTTCAGGCCCGGGCTAGCTAGCCGTTCGGCGCGAGCCGGTCAAGTCGCAGAGAATAGACGCTTCGCGCATCGATTTCATTCGTTCAGAAACTCTGGCCGATCGTGAACTCGAAGCGAATCGGGCTGTCCTGAGGCCGCCGGCGGATCGGAATTCCCCACTCGAACCGCAGCGGGCCAAGTGGAGAGAACCACCGAATCCCGAACCCCACCGAGTATCGGAGAAAGCCGTTGATCCCGCACGGGCGTGACGAAGGGTTGGCTTCTGGCGCCACTGGCGCCTGACAGTTTCCGAACTGGTCGCGGAACGCAAAGAGGTTCCACGCGTTGCCCCCATCGGTGAACAATACGCCGCGAATGCCGACCGCGTTGATGATTGGGAACTCCAACTCGATGTTGTAGAAGGCTTGGAAGTCGCCGCCGATCGGACGTCCCTCTGGGACGATCGGCAGGTTCGGGTCACCTGCGGCAGCCACGCCCGCCTGCGGCCCGACCGACTGAAGCCGGTAGCCGCGAATCGTGAAGATGCCGCCGAGATAGAACCGCTCGAACACGGGGACGATCTTGCGCGAGGTGATCAGGCCGAGCTCGGTGTTGACCTTGAAGATCACCGGCCCGAACGCTTTCTTGTAAAAGCGAGCGAACGCGGTCTGCCGAATGAAAGTGTTGTCGGAACCGAGGAACTGGTCGGCGATCTGCGCCGAGTAGTTGGCAAAGATGCCGCCCGTCGTTTGGAGGCGGTTGTCGCGACTGTCCCAGTTGAGGGTGACGCGGATCGAGCTGGTGATCCCGTCCCGGAATGCGTTCGCGATGAAGATGTTCGAGAACGTGTTGACCAGGTCGCCGCCGACGCCGAGCAGGTTTCCGCGCGGCTGCGTGATGTTCACGTTTTCGAACTCGTATCGGAGAAAGACCCGGAAGCGCGGATTGAACACCGGGTGCCCCGTCGTGATGCTGGCGCCGGTCGAATCCTGCCGGAAGTCTCGAAAATCCCGGATGCGCTTGAACACCCCGAAGCCGAGGCTCCACTCCGACCCGAGGAACCACGGCTCGATGAAATTCAAATCGATCTGCTGGCGAATGCCCGAGAGTTGCAGGTTGAGGCCGAGGGTTTGGCCGCGGCCGAAGAGGTTCTGCTGTTGGATCTGCGCCGTGACGATGAAGCTCTCGAGCGAGGAGAAGCCGGCGCCCACTTGGAAGGTGCCGGTCGGCTTCTCGGCAACTTCGACGTTGATCACCATTCGGTCGCGGGCGCTTCCCTCCTCCTCGGAGACGTCCACCCGCTCGAAGTAGCCGAGCTGATTTGCAAGCGCGCGCCCGTCCTCGAGCTTGCTTTGATTGTAGAGGTCGCCCTCGCTGATGCGGAACTCGCGGCGGATGACGGCGTCCCGAGTTTTCGTGTTGCCACGCACGTGAATGCGCTCGATGTAGACCAACGGCCCGCGGAGTATGTTGATGGTGACGTCGACGAGGTTGTTGTCTTCATCGAGGTCGGTGCCGGGCACTAGCTCCACCAGCGCGTAGCCTTGGTCGCGGTACGTCCGGCTGATCTCTTCGATGCCCTCCGCAATCTTGGTGCGGCTGAACCAATCGCCGGCGTCGAGCTCCACCATGTCGCGAAGCTCCTTTTTGGGGGCAATGGTCTCGACCTCGTTGCCGGCTCCGTCGGTCTCGGCGACGTCGAAGTTCTTGATGCGGAAGCGTGGGCCTTCTTCGACCGGGATCGTGATGTCGACGTAGGCTCGGTCCGGCGTGAGCTCGACCGTGGGGCGCCCGGGCCGCATCATCAGGTAGCCCTTGTCGTAGTACCAGGCTTGTACCCGCGTGAGGTCTTCGTCGAACGCCTGTCTGCTGAACTTGTTGCGGTCGCTCAGAAACGAGAACATCCCCGTTTCGTTGGTCTGCATGATCTTGAGCAGCTCGCCGCTCGGGAGCTGCTTGTTGCCGACGAAGCTGATCCGTCGAACTTCGACCTCGGCGCCCTCGTCGATTTTGAACACCACGTCGACCTGATTGCTCTCGCCAGGGATTCGCTTGAGCTCGTAGTCGATCTCTGCGAGAAAAAAGCCTTCCTCCGAGTAGAGCTGGCGCATCGCGTCCGCCTGCGCTTCGACGTCGGGCACGGAGAGAATAGTTCCCGGCTCGAGTGAAATCGTCTCGTCGATTTCATCCGAGCCGACCTCGTCGTTTCCCTTGTAGACCACCTGCCGAATCGCGGGGCGCTCGACCACGCGGATCGTGAGCTTGATGCCCGCCCCCAGCGGGTCGGCTTCGATCTGCAGGTCGTCGAAATACGCCATGTTCCAGAGCGCCCTGGCATCCCGGGTCACCGCCGAGTCGAGGCAGGTATCCCCGCGGCGAAGCTTCATCGTCGCCCGCACGTCGTCCGGGTCCACCCGTCGTGCGCCCACCACGACGATGCGGCGAATCTCTTTGCCATGGCAGCTCGTCCGCGGAACCCGAACCGCGGCGTCCGAGTCCTCGACCGGCTCGTAGTCTTCGTCGGGATCCGGTTCCTGCGGGAGCGCCTGCGGGGGCGGCGGTGGCCTCGGGGACGTGCGGACCGGCCTCGTGGCGGGGGGAGGCGGGTCGGGCATGTTCTCCTCACTCTGCGCGCCCGCCACGGAAGCGAGCCCTGCGAGCATCAGGGCTATGGCAGGGGCGGAAAGGCGCATTGTCAGGCGTTGCGATCCGGGCGGCTATAGCCGTGCCCTATGAGGGGGTCAAGCTGGTTTTCCTTGATTTTCAAGGGGTTTGGGCCGTCTTTCGTCCGAATCGATGCGTCCGTCTCGCATCGAAATTCGTCGCGGCATCATCGCCGCGAAGTCGCGGCTGTGGGTCACGATCAGAAACGTGATCCCGTGCCGTTCATTCAGGTCGAAGATCAGAGATTGCACCGCGTCGCTGGTCTGGCTGTCGAGATTGCCGGTCGGCTCGTCCGCCAGCACGAGCTTGGGCTCCATCAACAGCGCGCGGGCGAGGGCGACGCGCTGCTGCTCCCCGCCAGACAGCTCGCCGGGCCGATGCGTGAGCCGCTCCGAGAGCCCAACCTCGTCGAGGAGCTGCTCGGCGCGGCTCTTCAGGCGTCGTCCGCCCTGAATCAAACCGGGCATCATCACGTTTTCCAGCGCCGTGAACTCCGGCAGCAGATGGTGAAATTGAAAAACAAAACCAATGCTTCGGTTGCGAAACTCAGCGAGATCCGAGCTTCCGAGCCGGGTGACGTCCTGGCCGTCGTAGAAGATCTGGCCCTCGGTCGGCAGGTCGAGGGTGCCGATGAGGTGAAGAAGGGTGCTCTTGCCGGCGCCCGAGGGCCCGACGATCGTCGCCATCTCGCCGCGGTCGATCGAGAGATCGATGCCTTTGAGAACCTCGAGTGACCGGCCTTCGTGCTCGAAGGTTTTGGTCACGTTTTGCACTGCGACGAGTGGGTCGGACATCGAATGGGTAGAGAGGTCAGTCGTAGCGGAGCGCGTCGACGGGGCGCACCCGACTCGCTTGATACGCGGGAAAGAGCGTCGCGGCCAGGCATACCACCACCGTTGCAGCGCCAACCAGCGCGAACTCCGTCGGATCGAGATGCACTGGAAGCTTGTCGATATAGTAGACCTCGGGATTCATTCGAATTCCAAAGTGCTCCGCGGCAAACGTGAGCACGAATCCAAGTCCGAGACCCATCAGCCCGCCCGCCGCGCCGATGAGGAGACCTTCGAGAACGAAGATCCGAATCACGCTGCGGGCCGAGGTGCCCATGGCCTTCAGGATGCCCACCTCGCGCCGCTTTTCCTGGACGAGTAAGGTGAGCGTGCCGAACACCGAGAAGCCGGCGATCAAGATCGCGATGCCTAGGGTTATGAACATCGCGAGCTTTTCGAGGGCGAGGGCGCCCAAGAGCTGTTGGTTCATCATCTGCCAATCGCGGACGCGGAAGGGGCTCGGCGCGATCGTCGACTCGAGCTTGCGCGCGATCGCGGGGGCTTGCTCGACGTCCTGCACCTTGACCTCGAGGCCGCTGACGTGGCCCTCGGCGCGAAGGAAGCGCTGGGCGACCGTGAGATCGATGTACACATGCTTCATGTCGTACTCGTACATGCCGCTGTAGAAGATGCCGGCGATTCGAAACGCGCGGGTCTTGGGAATCGGTCCGGTGGGGCCGAGGTCGCCCCGCGGCGAAACGACGGTGACGCGATCGCCGACGACCAGTCGAAGCGCTCTCGCGAGCTCCTGCCCGACGATGAGGCCCGGAATCGCGTCGCCCTCCACATCGGGCGCCCCCCGTGCCGCCGTGCGCTCCGCGCCTTCGATCATCGCATCGAGCGGGCCGTCGGCCGTGGTGTCGAGCGAGGCGTCGAGGATGCGCTCGGGGTGCTCGAGGTATTCGAGCTTTCCGTGCGTGAGATTCTTGGCGAGGTCGGTGACGTCGGACACGGTGCCCGGGTCGATGCCGCGGAGGTTGGCGCCGGCGCGGTTCGAGAGGCTGGACACCATGACCTCCACCTGGAGAAACGGGGTGGCGCCCACGACGCCGTCGGCCCCCCGCGTTTGCGCGAGCAGCGGCTTCCAGTCGTCGAGCTCGTCGAGCTTTTGGTCGATGACGATGTGTGCGTGGTTGCCGAGGATCTTCTTCGTCAGGTCGGCGCGGAAACCGCCCATCACGCTGAGCACCGAGATCAGCATGCACGAGGACACGGCGACCGCGAGGATCGACAGCGTGCTGCTCGCGGCGAGAAAGCCGGTCTTCTTGGCGCGCAGGTGACGGGCGGCGACCATCTGGCGAAAACCGAGGCGCTCGAACACAGAGAGGAGCGGGCCGACGGAGCGAAGCGTGAGCCGAATCGCGAAGAGGGTGGTGATCCCGACGCGGACGACCGCCCTTGCCAGGCTTGCACCGTCGCCTTCGCTCGGCGCCAGGGGGAGTGCGAGGGTCCCCGCGACGAATGCGACCACGAGGATCGCGTCGAAGCCCCACCAGAAGCGTTCGCGCCGTTCGAGGGGAACGAGAAACCAGCACGATGTGCTCAGGATGACGATCAGCGCGCCGGTCGCGAGCTGGAGCGCGGACGCCGCGTGGTAGAGCGTCGGGATCGCGGTCAGGTCGGCGTCAGGATAGGCGAGGTGGGTGAGGCCGAAGAGCAGGCTCGCGGTGGTGCCTCCGAGCACGTGACCGACAGACGCCCAAGCGGCCCACAGCAAAATGCCGACGCTGACCGAGGTGATCAGCGTGTGGACGCCCCCGGTGACCGCGAGCCCGACGGTGCGCGCTCGGCCCCGTGCGCCCCGGGGGAGGCGCGCGGCGCGCCGGAGCACGTGCAGGCTCAAGAGCGCGAGCAGGAGCTGCAGGGTCGCCCACGCGATGGCGAGACGAATCCGAAGGAGGTCGTGCTCGACCATCGCCTGAAACCAAGCGGCGCTCGTCCCCTGAAGCGTCGATACGGCGACCGTTTGTAGGACCGCTAAGACACAAAGCGCCGCCGTCCAAACGCCGAGCGGCCGCGCCTCGCTCACTCGGCCTCCGGACGAAGAAGCGGGAACAACAGCACGTCGCGGATGGACGGCTGGTTGCAGAGCAGCATGACGAGGCGGTCGACGCCCAAACCAAAGCCCGCGGCCGGAGGCATGCCGTGAGAGAGCGCCCGAATGTAGTCGGCGTCGAAGTCCATCGCCTCTTCGTCCCCGCGCTCGCGATTGCGGAGCTGGGATTCGAAGCGCTCCGCCTGGTCATCGGGGTCGTTGAGCTCGCTGAAGGCGTTGCTGAGCTCGCGGCCGTCGATGAAGAGCTCGAAGCGGTCCACGAAGCCTGGGTCGCGGTCGCTTCGGCGGGCGAGGGGCGACACTTCAGAAGGAAACTCCGTGATGAAGACCGGCGCGGACTTCTCGCCGTTCGGGGTTCGGTAGAGCGCTGCGAGGTCTGGCTCGACCAAGAGCTCGAATACGGCAAACACCCGCTCCCCGTGGGTCTCGCAGAGCGAGAGCTGCTTCTGCGCGGCGGGCTCCAGCTTCGCCATCATGGCGCTGCACGCGCGCTCGAGGGCCGCGGGGTCATCGATGTCGTCGGGAGACAGCGCGCCCGTCCACGCGGATTTGGGGACGCCGTCTCGTCCGGCGCGGCGCAGACGGTCGGCGATGGCTTCGCGCATGGGCACGCGCTTCCACTCGGCCTGAAGGTCGAACGAACGCTCGCCGGTGAGCGTCGGGTAGCGCTCTCGAAGGTCGGCATCGACGGCCCGGAGCATGTCGACCACGAGGTCCATCAACTCTTCGAACGTGGCGTAGGCCATGTAGAGCTCGAGGATGGTGAACTCGGGGTTGTGCTTGGTGCTGATGCCTTCATTTCGGAACGCGCGGCCGATTTCGTAGACGCGATCGAAGCCGCCGACCAGGAGCCGCTTGAGATGGAGCTCGGGGGCGATGCGGAGGATCAGCTCCAGATCGAGCGCGTTGTGGTGGGTGTCGAACGGCTTGGCGGTGGCTCCGCCGCGGACCGCGTGAAGGAGCGGTGTCTCGACTTCGAGAAACGCGCGCTCGTCGAGGAAGCGCCGCAGCGCTTGAATCATGTGCGCGCGCGCGCGGAACACCTCGGCGACGGCCGGGTTGGCGAAGAGGTCGACGTAGCGTTCGCGGTAGCGCTTTTCGACGTCTTTGAGCCCGTGCCACTTGGCCGGGGGCGGGAGGAGCGCTTTACCGAGGTGCGCGTAGCGGCGGGCGCTCACGGCGAGCGCGCCGGTCTTGGTGCGGATGACCGGGCCCTCGACCAGCACGTGGTCGGCGAGGTCGAGGAGCTTGAGGACCGCGGCGTCCCCTTCGCTCAGCCGTTCGGGGCGGACCAGCGCCTGGGCGTCGCCATGGGGAGTGCGGATGACGAGGAACGGGCCGCGCTTGGCGACGACGCGTCCGTAGAGTGGTACGTGCTGCGCGTGTTCGTCGAGCTCGTCTTCTAGAGGCAGCTCGGCGCGCGCGGCCTCGTTCGCGGCCAGCAAGACCACGCGGCGTCGCGCGTCCTCGGCTTCGGGGGTGGCGCGCCAGTCGTTGGGGTAGGGGAGGACGCCGAGCTCCCGGAGGCGCTCGGCTTTGTCCAGCCTCGTTTTTCGGAGCTCGTCCTCGGTCGCCACGTCTCAATCCCCTCCGGCTTGGTCGGACTTCTTCGCCTGCCGCTTTTCGGCGCTCGCCAGCAGGTAGGTTTCGATGAACTCGTCGAGGTTGCCGTCGAGCACCGCCTCGGCGTTGGTGGCCTTGTGATCGGTGCGCTCGTCTTTGACCATCGTGTATGGCTGAAGCGTGTAGGTGCGCACCTGCGAGCCGAACGCGATGTCGGCGCGGTCGTTCAAGAAGGCCTCTTCGAAAGCCTCCTCACGCTCGCGCCGCGCCTTTTCGAAGAGCAGGCCTCGGAGCATCTTGAGCGCCGTCTCACGGTTTTGGTGCTGGGAGCGCTCGGCCTCGCAGCGGACGGTGAAGCCCGTCGGGATGTGCTTCATTCGCACCGCGGATTCGGTTCGGTTGACGTGCTGGCCCCCGGCGCCGCCCGAGCGCATGGTGCTCACCTCGAGATCCTCGTCGCGGATTTCGATCTCGCCTTCGGTGAGCTCGTCGCCGAGATCGGGCACCACGCTGACGCCCGCAAAGGAGGTGTGGCGCCGCTTGTTGGCGTCGAAGGGGCTGATTCGAATCAAACGATGCACGCCGTTCTCGGCGCGCAGGTATCCGTACGCGTTGGGGCCGCGCGCGACAAAGGTGGCGTCCTTGATGCCGGCCTCGTCGCCTGCCTGGCGGCTCAGGAGCTCGGTCTTGAAGCCGCGACGCTCGCACCAACGGAGGTACATTCGGAGGAGGATCTCGGCCCAGTCCTGCGCCTCGGTGCCGCCGGCGCCGGGGTTGATGGTGACGATCGCATCGGTGTCGTCTTCCGGGGTGAGCATGCGTTTGAGCTCCAAGCTCCGAACCTCGGCCTCGAGCGCGGGAAGCTGTGCCGCCACGTCCTCGACCACACCCTCGTCCCCCTCGCTGACCGCGAGGTCGAGAAGCTCGAGCAGATCTCTGGTTTCGCGGTCTACCCGCTCGAATTCTTTGATGGTTTCTTCGGCGGACGCGCGCTCCCGCATCAGCTTCTGGGCCTTGTTCTGGTCCTCCCAGAAGCCCTCGGCGAGGCTGAGGTTGGTCAGCCGATCGACGTCGTGGCGGAGCCCGTCGAGGTCAAAGATACCTCCCCAGCGCGTCCATGCGCTGTACGAGGTCTTGAAGTGATTCGCGGCATTCCCCAGGTGTCATCGTCCTGCGCGCGACCTACCGCGCCCCCCACCCCCTGTCAAAACAAAGAAAAAGAGGACAGTCCCCTTTTTCACCAATTCTTGAAAAAGGGGACTGTCCCCTTTTATTTGGCTTGTGTTGGGGGGCCGATTCCGGTTCACTTTCGCGCGATGTTCTTCGGCAGGGTTTTCGGGGTTGGGTTGATGGCGGGCGCGGTGCTTCTTGGCGCTTGTGATACGGCCAAGCTGGCTGCGGACTCGACGGCCGCGCTCTTCGCGCGGGCGGCGCCTGGGGTCGAGCAGCACTGGGACTACGACGTCGTCGGCAAGTCGTTCCCGGCAAGCATCGTCCAGCTCGAGGGCCTGCTCCACATCGTGCCGGACAACGAGGTCATCGGGCTCTCGCTGGTCGCCGCCTACATCGGCTACGGCACCGGCTGGATCGAGGACCGGGTCGAGGTCGCCGACATCGCCGACGACTGGGAGGAGGCCGACCATCTCCGCCAGCGCGCTCTGGTGATGTACACGCGGGGGTGGGAGCTCTCGAAGCACTTCCTCCGCAACCGCGACGCCGGCTTCGACGCGGCGCTCGAAGGGGGCGTCGACGGCCTCGAGAGCTGGCTTTCCGAGACGTTCACCGAGAAGAAGGATGCCGCGATTCTCCTCTGGGCGGGCGCGTCCCTCGGTGCCCGCATCAACATGGGCATGGAGGACATCGATACGGTGGCCGACCTCCCGCTCGCCAAGGTCATTTTGGAGCGCTCGGTCGAGCTCGATCCGGACTTCATGTTCATGATCGGCAAAATGACGATGGGCGTTCTCGCCGCGTCGGAGTTCCCGCCCGACATGGACCGCGCGAAAGCGATCCTCGACGAGGTGCTCGACAAGACCGAGCGCCGAAACCTCATGGTGCAGATGAGCATGGCCCGCTACTACGCCGTCAACATGGGCGACCACGAGCTCTTCCGGTCGCTCCTGCAAGAGGTGCTCGACGCGGGCGACGTCCTGCCCGAGGCGCGGCTCTCGAACGCGATCGCCCGCCGCCGCGCGCAGCGGTACCTCGACCACATCGACCTCTACTTCAGCGACCTCAGCAACTGACGCGCACGAGCGATCATGCTCTTCGTCCTGAACACCCTCGTCTCGGCGCTCGTCATCGGCTTCGCGGCCTGGCTCTCACGGCGGTTTCCCGCGACTGCCGGCTTTCTGATCGCGCTCCCGCTTGCCACCATGTTGGTGCTCCCGCTGGCCTACCTCCAGCACCGCGACGCGAACAGCACGTTCGAAATGGCGCGAAGCATCTTGGTGGCGCTCCCGATCACGCTGCTCTTCTTCGTGCCGTTCTTGATGCGGGATCGGTTTTCGTTTTGGGGCGCATACGCGCTCGGGTGCGTGCTGCTTCCGGTGGGCTACCTCGTGCACCGCGCGGTCATGCGGGCTCTCGGCTGATTTACAGTGCCGCGCCGCCGTGGACGTCGATCGTCTCGCCGGTGAAGTAGTCGCAGTCGAAGATGAACTTCACCGCGCGCCAGATGTCTTCCGGCTTGCCCATGCGACCGAGCGGAATCCCGGCCCTGATCATGTCGAGGGCCTTTTGATTCATCCCGGCGGTCATCGGGGTCTCGATCGCGCCCGGCGCGACGGCGCCGACGCGAATGCCATAAGGCGAGAACTCCTTCATCCAGGTGCGGGTGTTCGCGGCGAGGGCGGCTTTGGCCGCGACGTAGTTGGTCTGCCCCCGGTTGCCGTGCCGCGCCACCGACGAAATGTTCACGATCACCCCGGGCTCGCCCTTGTCGATCATGTGCGCGACCACCTCTTGCACCATCAGGCACGCCCCGGTCAGGTTGACCGCGATCACCGCGTCCCAGTCTTCTTTCGACATACGCCGGATCTCGCCCGTCTTGCGGCTCTTGCCGACCCAGAGGCCGTCGCGAATGATGCCTGCGTTGTTGATCAGTGCGTTGAGGCCCCCCATTTCTTGGGCTGCCCAAGGCACGAAGCTCGCGATGTCGTCCGGGTCGCCCACGTTGAGGTGGCGACGATGAATGCCCTCCGGTAGTGCGGCGAGGCCCTCTTCGTTGACGTCGCCGACCGCGACCTCCGCGCCCGCGGCGAGAAGCTGTTTGGCGAAGTGCTCTCCGAGGCCGGAGGCGCCGCCCGTGACGATGCATTTGAGTTGGTTGAGCTCCATGAGGAAGCTCTCTACCCGCTCCGAAGCCCGCCGTGCAAGCCGGTGACCGCTAGAACGTCCCGCGCATCGAAAGACCGAATCCCCGGCGCGAAACTACCGGTGCCAGCCGGACGCTGAGCACGTGCCCCGGCATCGGCGTCTTTCGGAGCTGGTATTGCTCCCACGCCTTTTCGCTCGGTGTCTTCCGAAAGGAAAACCCAAACGCGGCGAAGCCGGTTGCCACGAAGATCCCGCCCACCACATACGCCGAGATGCGATCGGTCCGGCTCGAGCCGCTCGGAATCGGCGCAAACGCCAACACGAGAACCCCGCCCAAGGCGTGCGTGAGCCCGTTCCATCGAACGAGAAGCCGCTCGCCTTGGCGGCTCTCTTGGGAAGCCAGCAGCTCGCCCTCGAAGTGGGCGAGCTCGGCGTCCGTGACGCCGTCTTGCTTCGCCTTCTCCCACCGGTTCAGGCGCCGCTTTTCGTGTGACATGCGCGTTGCGAAAAAGATGCCGGTGGTGAGGTCGGCCATCCCGAGCGTCATGAACATGACCCCGAGGCCCCGCGAGTACTGCGACTGAGGCTCGTCCTCGATCAAGCGCCATCCCGCGAGGCCAACCAGGATCGTGCCGCCGGTGATACCCGCCGCGGCCGCAAACTTCTGCCCCTTGATGGTGTCTTCGGCCGCAGTCGTGAGGACCTCGTCCAGGAGGGCGGCGTTGTCGCGCAGCGCGGTGCTCGCGTGCTCGTTGGCCTCTTCGGTGATGAGCTCGTCGAAACCCGCGTCCGCGGTGGCTTGGCCGGAGGCCGCACCCGGGAGCGTGTGGACGAGCACACCGATCGCAAGCCAAGCCAATCGCAAGCGCATGAGCGTGGCAAGGGATAGCAGCGCGCGCTCGGCGCGGCCACTCATGGTTTGTCGCGACCTCGAAGATACTTTTCGTGCGCTCGGCTGAGGGAGTCGTAGAAGCGCTGTGGCGCGGTGCGCTTGAGGCGCCATGCCATGCGCCCGTCTCGCATCGGCTGGACGTACAGGCGTCCGTCTCGAACGGCGTCGATGCCCGCCCTAGCCACGTCACCCGCCTGCACCTTCGAGCGCTCCATCCAGCGGATGATCCGCGCGTCTTCCTTTTCGGTCGTCGCGCCGCGGCCCGCTTCGACGATGTTGGTCCGGAAGAACGTCGGGCACAGCACGGAGACCCGAATCCCCTCAGACTTGTATTCGGCGTACAGCGTTTCGCTCAGCGCGACGACGCCCGTCTTGGTGACGTTGTATGGAGACATCGCGGGTGGAGCGAGGAGCCCGGCCGCCGACGCGACGTTCAGAATGTAGCCCCGGCCCTGCGGCCGCATTTTCGCGATGGCGGCCTGGCAGCCATACACCACCCCCCAGAGATTGATGTCGACCGCCCACCGCCAATCCTCGATCGAGATTTGATCGAACGGCCCCCCGACGGCGACGCCGGCGTTGTTGGCGATGAAATCGACGCCACCGAGGCGGCGCTCGGTTTCGTCGACCAACGCGAAGACGGCGTCTCGATCGGTGACGTCGCAGGGCACCGACTCGCCTCGCGCGCCGCGCTGCCGGATCAGCTCGGCGGTCTCCTCGGTAGCGGCAGCATCGATGTCCGAGGCGATGACGGCCGCGTCGCGATCGGCGAGCTCCAGGGCCAACGCTCGCCCCAAGCCACTACCGGCGCCCGTGACGACCGCACGGAGCGGTTTGGGAAACGACATGGGCGGAGGGAAGCCTCGATTCGAGACTGCGTCAAGGCGCGCGACAAAAGCAATCCGGGTTCAGCACGCGGAGCGCGCTGAACCCGGTCGTCGTTCAGGTCAAAGGGGAAGGCTTACTTGTTCTTGCCTTTTCCTTTGCCGCCGCCGCTTTCGTCGTCGACACAATCGCCGCTGCCATCGCAAGACTCGTCCGCTCCGCCGGTCGGACCTCCGTTGCCTTGGCCCTTGTTGCTGGAGTCGACACCGTCCTCGTTATTCCCGTGGCCGTTGTTGTCCTGAGTTCCCATCGCCCGGGGTGCCTCGCCTCGCACGGCGTTCCCGAGATCGTCCGACAGCAGCTGGGTGGAAAATGGGCTTGCGCCGGCCTCCACGAGCCCAAATAGGCCAACAGCCGCCACAAGCACGACCCCTAAAGTCCAACGCTTCTTCTTGTCCATTTTCAATGCCCCTTTCATGTTTTCAGTATAAATACAAAATTACAGTCCTCAAGTGGGGTACCTTACGGATTTATCAGTTTTCCGGGTCTCCGCTGGGCAGGGGAGCTTCTGGGGCCCTCGGGACACGGTCAGTCCTGGCGGGCGACAGCCTTTTCGGCCGGCGCGCTCTTTCTGACCCGGAACAAGAGCCCGATGTCGTCGCCGCCACGACGCCACTTACGGGAGTCACGGCGCCGATTTGGGCCGAACGAATAGACGAACACTTTGGCTCGCTTGTCGTTGCACGTGGTGCGCACCCAATACGCCGTCGCCCATGGGTCGATGAAGAACTCCCCCCGTTCCTCTGGCAGGCCCTGGCCGACGAGGCCGCGGAAGCTCCCCCGTGTGAGTGACTCGCTGCGGGAGCGCTTGGCCATCTGGTTCAGGCGCTCGTGCTTGCCGCATCGGAGCGTGCCTTCGTCGACGAGGGCGCGTAGGTCTTGCTCGATCGCGCGAAGCTCGGTGGCTGCGACCTCGGCCACCACCGGGTCGGCGGCGAGCTGCCCGCGCGACCAGAAGGCGCTTCCGAACGCGAGCACCACGGCCACGCTGAGCGCTCCCATCACCGCCGGCCAGGGGCTCGCCTTCACCTCGGCGGGGTCGGCGCGCCACGCCGCGTCGAGGGCCGCAAACAAGAATGCGAGCGCCATGCCGGCTTCGATGAGCTCTCCCGTGTATCGGAGCGGGTAGGTGACGAGAAGCGCACGGAGCGCCACGAAGATCGGCGCGAGCGCTCGCGGCGGCGCGGTGATTTGGAGCTTGGTGAGCCAGCGCTTGCTCCACGCGATGCGATGCAGCAACGGAAGGAGCAACCCGTACCCGGCGAGGATCGCGCCGAGGAGCTGCTTGCGCAGGCTGGTAGCGATCACGTTGTGCAGGTTGAGCTCCTGCTGAAAGTTGTTCTCGAGGAAGTAGCGAGGCGGCT
Source organism: Polyangiales bacterium (assembly GCA_041576815.1). Lineage (GTDB taxonomy): Bacteria > Myxococcota_A > Polyangia > Polyangiales > Houyiibacteriaceae > SG8-38. Next base: position 8,475 of record JBFGKE010000033.1, on the reverse strand, counting down.
GATACCCGAAGAGTCGCTGCCCCCACGAGATCTCCTCCATGGCCACGACGATGCAAAACGCGGCGAGACCCGCGAGAAACCACGGGAGCTTTCCGAGGCGCCGCTCGCCCACCGCCGCGCGCATGTAGAAGAAGGCCGCCACGATGAAGACCCAAAACGTCAGCCATTCGAGGGGCTGGTCTTCTTGGACGTGCTGATAATACGCGCTTGGGTTCAGCACGCTCAGCGCGCAGAACCCAGCTATCAGGCTGAAGACCAAGAGATTGGCGAAAAGGCTATGCATCGGAGCTCGCTGTCACCCCAAGCGGGACGCCGGCTACTTCTTTTTGCCTTTGCCCTTGTTGCCGCCGCCGCTCTCGTCGTCGACACACTCGCCGCCCTCGGGACAGGACGCGTCGTCTTCACCGTTCGGGCCACCCCCACCCTTGCCGGGATTGCTCGAGTCGACGCCGTCTTCGTTATTGCCGTGGCCGTTGTTGCCGTTCCCGCCGCCGGAGTCGGAGTCGCCGCCGGAGTCGCCGCCGCCCTCGTCGTCCAGCTTGTACTGCTCGGGCGCGGAGCCATTCACGCGGTTGCCGAGATCATCGGCCAGCACGAACATGGAGAAGGGGCTCGCGTTGGCCTCGAGGAGCCCCCACAGGCTCACGGCCATTGCGAGTCCAATACCGAGTGTGCAACGCGAGAAATTCATGGGACCTCCCTCACAAAAGTATTCTTACAGTCCTCAAGCAGGGTATATTGCTGCTTGGCGAGTTTTAACGAGGGTTGCTCGCCCCGATGATGTCTTTGAAAGGGTCCCCGTCGATGTTGCCGCTGGCGATGCAGTACCAGGAGCGGGGGCCCGCATCCTGGATGAGCCGGTAGTTGTATCGCGGCCCTTGAATCTCGGTGGCGGAGATGCGCTGGCCTCCCTCGACCCGGAAACCGAGCGCGTCGAAGGTTCCGGAGTACTGCCCGTGTGTCAGCAAGTACTCGCGCTGCTGCGCTGCGAGCGCTCGGAACGACAGCACCGCTTCGGGTCGCTTCGCGCGGGCCGAGACCAGTTGATATCGATTCAACCCGATCGAACCGAGGACGCCGATGATCAAGGTCACGATCATCACATCCACCAAGGTGTAGCCCTGTACGCGTGCTCGATTTTTCATGGCTTGGCCCCTCTCGTCGATTCTTCGTCTCCGTGCACGCTGCCGAAGATGGTGACTTCGTGATCCCAATACTGCGCGACGACCGCTTCCCCGCGATGGAGGAATCCATCCCGCGTCCCCCATCGCTTTCGTGCCGATGCAAACAAGCTCTCTGCCTCCTCCTGTCGCCGCTCGGCCGACAAGAGCTCCCAAGACTCGTCCACCTGTGCGAATACGACCGGCGGGTCGGTGTTGGTTACCGAGACCTCGCGAACGAAGCTCGAAAGGCCGTCGGACTCGTCGGCGCTCAGCGCCCTCAATCCTCGCGCGTTGCCCACGTAGTCGCTCACTAGAAAGGCGAGGCCCGCAAATGCAAACGCCAAACCCACCCCCCGAAGCAAACGGGTGACCTGCTTGGGCTGCTTGAGGAAAGCGCCTCTTTCCTCTTTCTTTTTCGGGGGGACCGCGGTTTCGGGTACGACGGTGGGCTCCGACTCGGGCGGGGCGTCTGGAACGACACTCAGAATCCCCGTATTTCGATCGCTCACGTCTGGGTGGGCCAAGCCAACTTTGCGATGGTCGCGATACCGGTCGAGGTCGACCAGGAGCTCGTCGATGAATTGATAGCGGTCGTCGGGGCGTTGGCAGGTCGCCTTACGGATGACTCGGACGATGCCTGCGGGAAAGCCCCCGAGCTCTTCGAGCTTGGGTACGTCGCGTGCCTCACGCGGCGGATGTTCACCGGCCACGACGAAATAGAGCAGCCTCCCAAGCGAGTAGACGTCCGAGCGCAGATCGATGCGGCGCTCGCTGGCGGTTTCCGGTGCGACATAGGGTCCGCTCCGCGGCGCGATTCGGGGTCCCAGGATGAACGGCTGAAGCTCTTCGTCCACGGCGATGTACTTCGGCGACAGGGTTCCGACGGACACCTCGTGGGCGTGAAAGCGCTCCACGATCGCGGCGACCGCCCGAAAGTGGCGCAGTCGCTCTTCGAGGCGCCACGAGCTCCACGGAAGATCGGCGAAGATCCCCTTGGGCTCGGGCGTCGCCAAGATGACGTGGGGCTCCTCCTTGACGATCTGGATCCCGGAGAGCTCCGCGTGGCGCGCGATGTTCTGGAAGCTGAGCTTTTGGCCCTCGGTGGTGACGGCCTGCAAGACGATCACGGCCACCTGGCGGTCCTCACAGTCCAGACCCCCGTGCACCACGATCCCAGGGGCCCGGAAGACGGGTTTCCCGACCAGGACCCCCGAGACGAAGGCATTGGTTGCGCTTTCCTGCATCCTTACAGTTTAGTGCAATAAATCCGTCTGCACCATAGATCTATGAACCTGTAACGCGGGTTGGGGACGCGTCGTATCGTGCGGGCATGCGCGTGGTCATCATTGGAAACGGGGTCGCCGGCATGGAGGCGGCGCTGGCGGTTCGAAGTCGCGAGCCCGAGTGGGACATCACGGTCATTTCCGAGGAGAGCGACCACTTCTTTTCGCGCACGGCCCTGATGTGGGTGTTCAGCGGACAGATGAGCCATCGCGACATCGAGCCCCTCGAACGTGACGCTTATGCGCGCCTCGGGCTTCGGCGCGTGCGCGCGCGGGCCGTGGCCGTGGACACCGTCCAACGACGGGTTTCGTTGGCTGGCTCACAAAACGCGGTGACCTACGACCGATTGCTGATTGCGGCCGGATCGAAGCCGCGGCCGGGGCCCTGGCCGGGCAGCGATACGTACGGCGTCGGTCACTTCGTCACGCTGCAGGATCTCGACTGGTACGAGCGCGAGGTCCACGGAGGTCCATCGCGCGCCGGGGGACCGCCACGGCCGCGGGCGCACCTGGACGCCACCACGCCGGACTCCCCGTATCGGTTTCGAGAAGCGGCCGCGGAACGTCGCGGCCAGCGCGCGCGGCACCCAGCCGTCATCGGCGGCGGCCTGATTGGTATCGAAGCGATCGAAATCGCCGTGGCCGCGGGGCTTCGGCCGCACTTCTTCATCCGCGAGGAGTGGTTTTGGCCGATCGCGCTCGACGCGCGCGAATCCCGATGGATCGGCGACCGCATGTCCGAGCACGGCGTCGACGTGCACCTCGAGCACGAGATCGAGGCCCTCGAGGCCGGGCCCGATGGAGACGTCACGTGCGTTCGCACCAACCAGGGTCGCTACGAGGCCGACTCCGTCGTGATCGCGATAGGAGTCATCCCCAATACCGATTGGCTGAAGCAGTCGGACATCGAGCTCGACGAGCGTGGCGGCATCGTCGTCGACGAGGGCTTACGAACCAGCGCGCCCGACGTGTTCGCCGCGGGCGACTGCGCGTCGGTGCGATGGTTCGACGGAAGCCGGCGGCCGGAGCAGCTCTGGTACACCGCCCGCGATCAAGGCCGCGTCGCGGGGCGCCGTCTGCTCGGCGACACCCTGCAGTACGACCGCGGCACCTGGTACAACTCCGCCAAGCTGATGGACATCGAATACACGACCGCGGGCTTGGTCAACTGGAACCTGGACGGGGAAACGAGCTGGTTTCACGAGGAGACGGGGAGGGTGCGCAGCACGACCCGTATCGTGCTTCAACACGATCGCGTGGTGGGATTCAACCTGCTCGGGCGTCGATGGGATCACACCGTGCTCATCCAATGGATCGAAGAGCGTCGACCGCTGCGCTGGGTTCTCCATCACCTCGGCGACGCCGCGTTTGACACCGAGCTCGTCCCGCCGCTGCGGGTGCAGGAGGCCTGAGGATGGACCAGCAAGGGCAAAACGGGCTTTTGAGCACCTACCGCGAGGGGTGGCGCAACCGGAGCGTCCTCGGCATCGCCATCTCGGTGTTGCTCATCGTCTTTTACGTCGTGCTCTACTGGGAGCACAAAGTTCAGCAGTATCTCGGCGTCGAGCCGTTTACCGCGGTCTCCCAGGCCGTGGGCCTCCGCAATCGTTGGTACCTCTACGGCTTCCTTTATTCGGTCGCGATGGTCGCGGGGGGTATTTACTATCTCCGCCGACACGGCAACAGTCGCTACAATCGCGCGCGAATCACCGTCAACGTGGCGATTCAAATCGCGCTCGGCTTTTCGCTGCCCTTCATCATGCCGCTGTTCGGCGGTAAGGAGCTTTACTTCTCGTATTTCTGGCCCTTGAAATACGACTATTTCTATCCTTCGACGCTCGCCGACCTGCCCCTCTACTTTGCCCTCTACACCGTCGTGGGATCGCTCATTGCGGCGCCGATTCTCGCGGTCGTCTACGGCAAACGCTGGTACTGCTCGTGGGTGTGCGGATGCGGTGGCTTGGCCAACACGTTCGGCGATCCGTGGCGGCATCTGACGAGCAAATCGACGAAGTCGTGGCGTTTCGAGCAGGTGAGCATTCACGTGGTGCTCGTCCTCGCCGTCGGCGCGACCTTTTTGCTGGGCCTCGATTGGCTGATCGGCAAAGACCACCCGACGTTCCACCGAATCGTCGCGGGCAACGATTGGCAGGACTGGTCGATCAAGAGCTTCTATGGGTTTGCCGTCGGCGCCGTGTTGGCAGGGGTCGTCGGGGTGGGGCTTTATCCGCTTTTCGGGGCTCGCGTCTGGTGTCGGAATTTCTGCCCGATGGCGGCGGTTCTCGGCTGGGTTCAAAAGGTCGGCCGCTTTCGTATCACCGTGAAGCCGGACATGTGCATCTCGTGCGGCAACTGCAGCACCTATTGCGAAATGGGGATCGACGTTCGCTCGTACGCACAGGCCAATGAAAGCTTCACGCGGGCGTCGTGCGTCGGATGCGGGATGTGCGCGCACATGTGTCCCCGCGGTGTGCTCAAGCTCGAAAACAAATGGGACAAAGCGAGCGACAAGGCGCGGCAAGAGCTGACCGTGGTCGACTTCTGACCTCAGCCGAAGGCGCGGGTCCAGGCGGCGAGGACCTCGCTCGAGAACAGCACGAAACGAACCTGGTCTAGCGCCCAATCCCGTTCGTGGACGACCTGCCGCGAGATGTTGGCCGCGTCGTCGACGGGATAGCCGTACACGCCGCACGAGATCGCTGGGAACGCGATCGAGCGGAGCGCATGCTCGACCGCGAGCGTGAGTGAGGCGCGAAACGCCGACGCGAGCAGCTCCGCGTCGCGCGGGCGTCCCCGATAGACAGGTCCGACCGTGTGAATGACATAGCGCGCCGGGAGGTCGAAGCCCGGCGTGATGCGTGCCTCTCCCGTGGGGCAGCGGACCCCGGGCCGAATTTCGTCGACGGCCTCGCAGGCAGCCCGGAGGGCAGGACCGGCTGCGCGGTGAATCGCACCGTCGACCCCGCCGCCGCCGAGCATCTTTTCGTTCGCCGCATTGACGATGGCATCCACGGGCTGCGTCGTGAGATCCCCCTGCTGGACTTCGATGCGCGGCATCAGCGGGCGTCGCTCGGGGGGGGCGGCGCCTTGCTCATGAGCTTTTCGAAGGCCGCGGGGCCGAGCGCGGCGACCATCAGCCGATCGAGACGGGCCTCGAGCTCGCTCTTTTGGCTCGGTGATTCGTAGATGAACGCGATTCCCATGCCCGGGGGGCGGCGCTCGCTGGCCTGCGCGGGGTCGACGATCCAGCGAACCGAGCCTTGCAGCACGAGAGGATCCCCGAGCTGGGGCGCTCGGATGGTGAAAGACAGAGGGGTCCCGACCGGCAGCGGGCGCTCGGTCCGGATGAACGTGCCCCCACGGCTGATGTTGTGGGTGTAGTCGGACAGCAGGGCGTTTAGGCGGTCATACTCGACCGGGAGCTCCAGCGGGGCCCGCCCCGATTCCCGACGCTCGCGATCGCCTCCTGCCGCCATCCCCGCATCGAGGGTAGGAGCCCTGGGCGCAGGCGGCAACAACCAGGTCGCTTGACGCCGAAACGGCTGCTGCCTACCCTGGGAGACCCACGAAACCCGGACGTTCCGCACTCGCGTCGAGCGTCTTTCGCGCGCGAGGATTGCGCATGACTGAAACCGATTCCAAAACAAGTGAGACCTCGACGGGGGAGGTAGCGCCTGTGGAATCGAAGCCCGCCCCCGCCACCGAACCCGAGACCGAGACCGCAAACGAGACCCCATCGGGATCCGTGACTGTCTCGGCCAGCGATCCCGTCGAGACCGGGAGCGAGACCGAGACCCACTCCGGGACCGCCGACACGCTCGCAGGCGACGTGGCCGCGCCCGAGGAGAGCGCCGAGACGCTCAGCGGCGCGCCGGCGCCCGGCAAGAAGAAACGGCGACGGCGCCGAAAGAAAAAAGGCGCGCAGGCGGGACCGAGCGATGCGCCGGAGGCCAAGTCCGGGCATCACCACGCCCCGTTCTTGCATCTGTTCGCTGGCGGCGTGGCGCGAAAGCACGCCTTCTCGGTGGGCGAAGAGATCGCCGGACGCGTCGAGCGTGTCGAGCACGGCGCCGTTCTGATCGACGTGTTCGGCAAAGCGACAGCGGTCGCCGACGTCGATGAGCCGCGCGAGATCCCGGCCATCGCACACGAAGAGCCCGAGGCGCCACCTTCGATCGCGCCGGAGCCAGGCGAGGCCAGCGCGTCCTCTGAAGGCGCCGAGGCCACTTCTGAGTCGGAAATCGACCCCGCCGAAGACACGACCGTGCCCGCCGCCGAGGCCGTCACGCTGAGCGAGAGCGAGCGACCGTCGTGGGAAGGCTCTCCGTCGGAGAGTAGCGACGTCCACGACGACCTCGAGCTCGGCGAGGCAGACACCGTCGTTTCCGCCAAGGCCTTCGATCCGTCCGCTTCCTCGGATGTGCAGCTCGCCGCGACCGAACCCCCCGAAGCCGGGGCGCCTGCGGCGGAGGCGGCCACGCCCACGGAAGAGGCCGCGCCAAACGCTGCAGCCGCCTCCGGGTGGATGCCGGCGCCCCCGCCGGTCGAGGACCTCGCCGACGCGGATTTGACCCTGTTGGAGCCGCTGCCGGAGCTCGAGCCGCCGCAGGCTGGCGCGATTTTTCGGGGTCGAATCGGCGCGGTGGCCGAGAGCGGCCACATTGCGATCGTCAATCGCATCGTCGATAAACCCGCGGTTCGCAAAGCGCTCAGGGCCGCCCGCGAGCAACACCTGCGGGTTCACGGCGTGGTCTACGGGTACAACCGCGGCGGCTTCGACGTGCTGGTCGCGGGTGTGCGCGCGTTTTGCCCGGCGAGCGCCATGTCGCTCACGCCCATCGAGGATCCAAACGTCCTCGTGGGCCAGCGGTGCGAGTTCTCCCTCCCGCAGGACAAGGGCGGCAAGAGAAGCATCATCGTCAGCCGGCGGAACATCCTAGAAAAAGAAGCACGGAAGCGCGCGCGTCAACGAATGACGGAGCTCGAGGTCGGAGCGAAGCTCAAGGGGAAGGTTCTCGACGTGCGCGACTACGGGGTGCTGGTCGACCTCGGCGACGGGCTCGATGGCCTCGTTCACTTGAGCGAGGTATCGTGGAGCCGAGGCGTTCGTCCGCACGATGCCGCGAAGGTCGGCGATGAGGTCGACGTCGAGGTGGTGAAGATCCAGCCGGCGACGCGAAAGGATCGCTACGGCCGAGTGTCGCTCTCGATGCGAGCCTGCCAGCCGGATCCGTGGGATGCCGCCAAGGACACGCTTCGGCCGGGGATTCCGGTGAAGGGCAAAGTCGTTCGCACGACGGACTTCGGCGCCTTCGTCCAGCTTCAAGAAAACATCGAAGGGCTCCTTCACATCTCTGAGCTCGGCGGGAGCAAAGAGCTCACGCACGCGAAACAGGCCGTGACCGAAGGGGACGACATCCACGTGGTCGTCGAGCGGGTCGATCGGGATCAGCGTCGGATTTCACTGTCGAAGCTGTCCGAGACCGATGCGAAAGCGATCGAGGCTGGCGAGATCGAGGTCGGCAAGGCGCCCCGCTCGGTCAAACCGGGCACGCACCTGCAGGTGATCGTCAAACGCATCGAGCACAGCGGTGCACAGGTCCAGGTCGACGGGATGCTCGGCAAGCGCGGTCGCGGCTTCATTCCAAACCGCGAGCTTCAGGACGTTCGGGACGATAAACGCAGGGGCGTGTCCCAGGGGGACGTCATCGAAGTGAAGGTGATAGGCACCGAGCGCGATGGCACACTCCGCTGCTCGGTCCGGGCCCGCCTCCTCGACGAAGAGCGAAAGGCGGTCCGCGAATACCGAAAGGAATCGGCCAAAGAGGGCTTGGGAACCTTCGGAGACCTCCTCAAGGCAAAGCTCGGCGGCGGCGACAAGCCGGAGTAATCGCCGGGTTTGATGCGGGTTGCAGGGTGGGTTGCGTGGTTTGGTTTAATTACATCCGACCCGCCCACCCCCACCCGTAATCCTCCCTGCGCGCCCTTCGCGTTGCTTGGGCTTGCCGGCGCATGCGCGCCGGGCTTCG
>JBFGKE010000032.1:0-42558 GCA_041576815.1 Polyangiales bacterium | reverse complement strand
TGGCGGGTTTCACGGGCCGGCGTTGGCAGGACCACAAGCGGAGAGGAAGGGATTCGAACCCCCGGTACCTTTCGGTACACACGATTTCCAGTCGTGCACCTTCGACCACTCGGTCACCTCTCCAGGCGGAGTCCGCCTTCCTTCTCACATCACCCCCGCGCATCGCAAGGGCTTCTGCTTTCCTCAACTGTCGTCAAAGAACTTGGCGGAGAGCAAGGGATTCGAACCCTTGGTACCGTTGCCAGTACACTTGATTTCGAATCAAGCACCTTCGACCGCTCGGTCAGCTCTCCGCGGCGGAAGCTAGCAAAACGCGTTGGGGTGTCAACGGCCGCTGCGCGCGTCGTTCTTGTTGCGAATAGAGGCAAAAAACTCGGTGAGGAGGGTGCTGCATGCCTCCTTCGACACCCCTGGGACGCACTGAAAGCTGTGGTTGAGGCGCGGGTCGCTTCCGATGGTGTAGAGCGTCTGAGTGGCGCCGGCTTTCGGGTCGTCACAGCCCCACACGACGCGTGGCACGCGTGCATTGACGAGCGCGCCAGCGCACATCGGGCACGGCTCGAGGGTGACGTACAGCGTCGTGTCGATCAGCCGCCAGCTCCCGAGCGCCCTGGCCGCGGCTCGGAGCGCGATCATTTCCGCGTGTGCGGTGGGGTCTTGGAGCGCCTCCCGCTCGTTGTGGCCCCGGCCGATGATTTGCCCGTGGAGGACGATGACAGCGCCGACCGGGACATCGCCTTTGGCTTCGGCAAGGCGCGCCTCGGCGATGGCTTCCCCCATCCACCGTGCGTCGTCTTCGTTCGTGCTGGTCGAGTTGCTCGTCATGTCTTAGCTTGCTGCCGATACCAAGCGGCGAGCTCGTGCATGCCCTGCTCGCGCGTCACGACGGGCTCGTAGCCGAGGTCTTTCTTGGCTCGGTTCATTTCGAAGGCGCTGGTGTGGCCGCGCCGAATCACTTCGCCGGGCTGTAGAGACGATAGCCCGGTGCGACAACAAAACCAGGCCCAGCGGTACGGACCAGCTTTTCGGGGGGGCGGCCAACCGAGTGCTGCGCTGAGCTCGGTGAAGAACTCGCGCGAAACCGAAAGCTCGGTATCGACGACGTAGTAGACGTTGCCCGTGGCGACTTTGGTTTGGAGCGCGCAAAGCGCGGCGTGCGCGAGGTTGCCGATGAAGGTGGTCGACAGAAGCTTCTTTCCACCACTGAAGATCCGAATGCCGCCGCTTTTTGCCTCGGCGTGCCAGCGGGGCAGGTGAGTCGAGTCGCCGGGCCCCCACACGAGTGAAGGTCGGAGCACCGTGGTCCTGAATCCGCGCTTGCCCGACACGCGCACCAGCTCCTCGGCATGGAGCTTGGTCTGCGCAAGCGCGCCGAAGGGCCGCGGTGGGGCCTGGTCTTCGTTCCAAAACGAACGCGGGCCGTCGTGGAGGGTCACATCGGCGCACGAGATGTGAATGAGCCGAAGGCAACCGGCCTGCTTCGCAGCGTTGATGGCATTCTCGGTGCCTGCCACGTGTACCCAGCCGAGCGACTCCGAGTCGGCGTCGGGGTCGGCGAGGCCGGCAGCGTGCACCATGGCGTCGCACCCGGATGCGGCGGTGGCCAAGCGGTTTGGATCTCCGAGGTCTCCGACGGCGCGTTCGACGTCAGCGGGCAAAGCCGATGCGCTTCCGTCGCGCACATAGGCGACGACCTCGTGGCCAGCGTCTAGCAAGGCGCGCGCAACGCTCCCCCCGATGAAACCGCTCGCTCCCGTGACGAGACACCGCACGCCCGGTCTTGTAACAGGAAGCTACTGGTTCACAAGCAGCTAGGCCGCTTTGCTCGACCCTTTGGCCGGTGTACGAAGCCGCATCTCGATCGCATCTCTGAGCTTCGTGTCTTTTTCGACCGCCTCGCGCGCGTTCTCGCGCCCTTGCGCCACGTTCTTGCCGTCGAATCGGTAGTAGGAACCGCTCTTTTCGAGGACGTCTGCGGCGACGGCGCGGTCGAGGAGATCGCCGACCGCATCGATGCCTTCGCCGTAGCGGATGTCGAACTCCGCTTTTTGAAACGGCGGAGCGAGCTTGTTTTTGACCACTTTGACGCGGGTGCGGTTTCCGAGCACCGATTCACCTTGCTTGACGGCGCCGATGCGGCGCACGTCGAGACGCACCGTCGCGTAGTACTTAAGCGCGTGGCCGCCCGTCGTCGTTTCTGGCGAGCCGAACATCACGCCGATTTTCATGCGGAGCTGATTGATGAAGATGATGGTCGTACCGGTGCGGTGCGTGGCCCCGGCGAGCTTGCGGAGCGCTTGGCTCATGAGGCGCGCTTGAAGTCCGACGTGCGTGGCACCCATGTCGCCATCGAGCTCGGCCTGGGGCACCAAAGCAGCGACGGAGTCGATCACGACGAGGTCGACGGCGCCGCTTCGGACCAGGATTTCCGCGATGTCGAGCGCTTGCTCGCCGTTGTCGGGCTGGCTGAGCAAGAGCTCTTTGGCGTTGACGCCGAGGTTCTTCGCGTAGTGCACGTCGAGGGCATGCTCGGCGTCGATGAACGCGGCGACGCCGCCCCCAGCTTGACACTGCGCGATGGCGTGAAGCGTCAGCGTGGTTTTGCCGCTCGACTCCGGCCCAAACACCTCGACGACGCGTCCCTTCGGATACCCGCCGCAGCCGAGGGCCGCATCGAGCGAGGGGCTGCCCGTGGGAATGCAGGGTACGCGCTCCGCCTTTCGGTCGCCGAGCCGCATCATGGCGCCCTTGCCGAACTGCTTTTCCACGTTTTGCAAGAGTTGATCGACGGCCTTGAGTGGTTGCTTCATGTCGCTTTGCTCCTTCTTGGTTTGGGTGACGTTGCTGTCTTGGGCAGGGCTCACGCGGGCTCGCGATCGAGGACGCGGTACTGCAGCGCCTCGGCGGTGTGGGCGGGCAAGACTTCGGCGGAGCTCTCGAGAGCGGCGATGGTATGCGCGACGCGCAGCGCCTTCAGGTACGCGCGAGCGCTCATTTTCAGGCGTTCCACGCCGAGCTCGAGCAGTGTGAGCGCCTCTTGGGTGACGTTCCGCGTGAGCGATCCGAGGCTCGACCGGCGGTCCGTATGGCCGAGGCGGGCCCTGGCTTGCAGGACACGCTGCTGGACGGCACTCGACCGCTCGCCCGGTGTGGCTTTGCGCATCACCCGGGCGCTGACCCGTGGAACGGCCACCTGAAGATCGAATCGATCGAGCAGCGGGCCGGAGACCCGGCTGCGATACCGCGCGATTTGATGATCGCCGCAGCGGCAGAAACGCGTGGGGTCGCCGTGATAGCCGCAGGGGCAGGGGTTCATCGCCGCGACGACCATCGGCTCGGCTGGGAGGCGGACGCGATGGCGCGCTCGCGAGATCACCACCTCGCCTTCCTCCATGGTGGTGCGGAGCGTTTCGATGGCGTCTCTTCGAAACTCGGGCAGCTCGTCGAGAAACAACACGCCGCGGTGGGCCAGGGTGAGCTCGCCAGCACGGATCGGCTCGCCGCCACCGACGATCGCCGCGGCGCTTGCGGTGTGGTGCGGGGCGCGAAACGGGCGCTGGCGTCCGATCAAGATCCGCGGAGCGCGAAGACCTGCAGAGCTCGCGATGGTGGCGATCTCGAGCGCCTCTTCGTCGGACGGGGGCGGGAGGATCGAGGGGAGTGCACGGGCGAGCATGGTCTTGCCGGCGCCGGGGCTTCCGATCAGCAGCATGTGGTGGCCGCCCGCCGCAGCGACCTCGAGGGCGCGCCGGGCGCCCTCCTGACCGCGAATGGCGCAGAGGTCCCGGTCGGGCGCTTGGCTGTCATCGGCCGCGGGGATGGAGGCGTCCGAGGTGACCGCCGGAAGCGGTGTTTCCGCGTTGAGCCAGCGAACCACGGCGCCCACGTGTGCTGCGCAGTGGACCGACACCCCCTCGACGAGCATCGCTTCGTGCCGGTTGCCCTCCGGGATGATCGCGTTGCGGAGACCGGCGCTCCGCGCGCTTCGCAGAAGGGCCAGCACACCGCGCACGGGGCGGAGCTCACCAGAAAGCGAGAGCTCGCCGATCAGCAGCGTGCTCGAGAGCTGCTCGGACGAGACGCCCTCGCAGGCAGCGAGGATCGACGCCGCAATGGCGAGGTCGAGCCCGGCGCCCGTCTTCGGTAGGTCGCCCGGCGCGAGGTTCAACACGAGACGGCGCGGCGGAAACGCGAACCCGATCGACGAGAGCGCCGCGCGCACGCGAATTCGGCTCTCCTTCACCCCCCGTTCGGGCAGCCCGACGATATCGAACCCGGGCAACCCTTCGCCGAGGCGAACCTCGACCTGCACGGGGTTTGCTTCGATCCCGATCAAGCAGGCCGCATGCGTAGTCGCGAGCACGTGTTCCAACGGAGCACGTCCCGTGCCACCCCCCGCCCCAATACCTACGCCACCTTACGAGCCCCAACCTGGCGCCACCCCGCCACCCACCGCCCCCCGCCGCGCAAAAAAGGGGACAGTCCCCTTTGTCCAGGAAAAAACCTGGAAAAGGGGACTGTCCCCTTTTCTCAGCGGCGGCCGTTGGGCCAGAGGTAGCGGACTGCGGGTGTGAGGGCGGCGCGTGCCGTGCTGAGGGCGGCTTCCTTTGCCCCGCCGGGAAGAAGGCCGATGCGGAGCTCGATCTCGTCGTCGACGACTCGAATTCCGGTGACGCAAACGTAACTGGTGGCGGCTGCAACCAACGCGCGACGCGTTTCGTCGCATTCGATCGCGGAAACGCGCATCAAGTCGATCACCATTTCTCGTCCGCTTGCTTCGACGACCATGTCGGGGAGGGTGACCATGTTGCCGATCAGCGTCGCCGGGTTCTCCGTGTCGATCATTCCGCTGCGAATCGCATCGGCGAGCGGCCCCGGCGCATCCTCCGAGGTCGAGAGCTCCACCTGGCTGAGGCGAATCCGGACCGTGCGCCGTTCCCCTTCGACGTGAACCCCATCGGCGTCGATACGTGCCGAAAAATCGATCGGCGCGCCGAGCGCGTACGCTTCGCCGCGTACCCGTAGTCCGGGGCTGACGGACTCTATTTCGAGCGAGACCTTTTCGGAGAGCTGCGCCACCTGGCTCCGAACCACCGACAAAGGAATCGACACCCGCCCGCCGACCGCCTGCAAGAGCAATCGAACCGCCCAAACCGGCTCGAGCCGCGTGGTCGCCTCCATCGGCCCACCAAGATGACACGCCCGACGAAAAAAGGGGACAGTCCCCTTTTTCACGACGGCGTGAGGGGATTAACCCTTTGAAAAAGGTGCCTGACCCCTTCTAGTTGAGGGAGCAGGTGGGGTTTACGCAGTAGCTGTTGCCGTCTTCGCTTTCATCGAAGCAGGCGAAGCCGCCCGGGCACTGCACGTTGGTTTCGCAGGTGAGCTGGCAGGTGTTGGAAACCGGGTCGCAGGTGAGGTCGAGGTTGTCTCGGTCGTAGCGCTCCTGAAGCAGCCGCGTCTCGCACTGCGCGGTCGACTCGCCCTCCAGACAGTTGAGCGGGTCGGGGTCGCAGTCGGTCGGGATGCTGCACGGCCAGCCGATGTCCTGCGTTTGTGGCGGCGCCGTCTGTAGGCACTCGAAGCGGATCCGCGCCCCGGTCTGCGGTTCCGCGCCAGCGGTGAAGCTCACGCGCTGCTGCTCGGGATTGAACGAGCAAGCGCCCACCGTCTCGGCGGTGAAGTCGTCGTAGAACCAGCCGAGCCCTCCCGGCACCCCCGCGCCGGGATCGCTCGGAAGCTGCTCCACGCGGCACACTTCGCGACCATCCTCGTCGCCCACCGCAACTGGCTCGCGCCCGCGGCCCGCGTCAGCGCAGGTTTCGCCCTCCGGCTGCACCTCGCGCACCTCGCATCCGACGAGATTATTCACGTCGCGGTTGAGCGGCCGCGGCAGACAAAGCTGGCGAAGCGCCGCGGCGATGCGATCGACGATGGCGTTCAAAGCCGGTGCGTAGTCCGACGCGCAGATCGACTCGACGACGGTGCCGACGCCGGTGTTGTCCTCGGCCAACCCCTTCATGGTTTCGACGATCCGTCGGCCGGGCGCCGCAGCACCGGAACCGTCAGTGGCGATGCAGGCCGGTGTGAGCTGCTGCCCCTGCGTATCCGCCGTGGCCGGATCGGGCACCTCTTGCATCCCGCTTGCCGCGAGAATCGCGTCGAAGCGCTCTTCATCGCTGTCGAAGTTCTCGCGGTCGAGAGCGGAATCCTCGGGAATGCCGGTGATCGCCGCAAACACGATCTGGCTCGGGTCGCCCTTGAGCGCGGCGATGCCGTCCACGTAGCGCTGAATCTGCTGAAGGGCTTCGCCGTGCTCGGAGCAGCGGAGATTGAACTGCACCTCGCCGCTAGTCGTGAACGGCCCCTGATAAGGGTTGCCCGGTCGCGGCTCGACGTCGAACACGCGCGGGTCCGTCGTCGAGCAGTCGTCCTCATCGGTAATCATGATGATGGCCAGCAGCGCTCCTTCGCGGCTGAAACCATCGTTGGCGCTGTTGCGATCCTGCGCGAGAATCGCCTCGAGCTGCTGCTCGAAGCCGCAGCCGTTGTCCTGTCCGGTCACGCACTCCACGTCGTTGATCAGATCGGCCGCGGTGAAGCCGGGCTCCGGAAAGTTGAGATAAAGCGTGCCGGGGGGCGGCGTCTGCGCCATGCATGCCGTCCGAGGCGAGCCGCTCAGGCCCTCCACCTGCATGAAGCCGTTGAGGCCGAGGCCGCCGTTCTCCTCACAGGCCGCGCTCGGGTTGAAGTCGTCCGGGGGAGAGAAGTTCGTCGGCGGTTCCGTCGACCAACCCAAATCCGGCGTGATCACCCCGACGTGCAGACTTTCCACCGCCGGGAACTCACCGACCGCCGTCGGCTCCGCCGCGCCACCGGTCAGCAGCAGATTCACGAGCCGTGGCACCTGCTCGGCGAGCTTGTCCTGCTCGTCGCGCATCGAAGGGGAGTCGTCGATGAGGATTAGCAAATCGACCGCACGCTGCGGGTTCACCGGGACGTTCTGGACGACGCCGTTGATCGTGCACGGGTTGAGCGGATTCAGCGACCGCCGCGAGCAGCTGCTCACGGTCGCGACGAGCCCCACCATCACGAGCAAAAAAGCAAAGCGGATCTTCATGTCTTCTCCCCCTACCCGACAGCAAAATCATACCCAGTTGCGCCGATGAAGGCCAATCGAGCAAGAACTTTACAGCGAGCCTTCCCACAGCACCCCAGAATTATGAAATTTTTTCCAATCTCAGCATTCTGCTATGCAGAAAGTATAGAGTTGCCCCATGCGCCGCGTGCTTGTCGTCGATGATGAAGAAAACATCCGAGTCGTGCTTCGCACGCTCCTCAAGAAGCACGACTACCAGGTCGAGGCTGCCGACAGCGCCGAAAGCGCGCTCGAGCAGCTCGAGCGCTTCGACCCCGACTTCGTGCTAGCCGACGTTCGCATGAGCGGGATGACAGGCCTGGAGCTCTGCGCCGAGCTCAAGGCGCGCTCCTCGCTCGCCACCGTAATCTTGATGAGCGCCTACGGGTCGGTCGACCTCGCGATCGAAGCGATGAAGGCCGGCGCCTACGACTACATCTCGAAGCCGTTCAAGCAGGACGAGGTGCTCCTCGCACTCACCAAAGCCGAAGAGCGCGAATCGCTCCGCCGCGAAAATCGCGCGCTCAAAGAAGCGATTCGCAAAGAACAAACCTTCCTCGGCATCCTCGGCAAGAGCGACGCGATCGAAAAGGTGTTCGCGACCATCGGCAAAGTCGCCGACTACAAAACCACCGTCCTGATCCAAGGCGAAAGCGGCACCGGAAAGGAGCTCGTCGCGCGCGCGCTGCACGACGGAAGCTCCCGAAAAAACAAGCCGTTCATTCCCCTCAACTGCGGGGCAATCCCCGAAACGCTGCTCGAAGCCGAGCTGTTCGGACACAAGAAGGGCGCATTCACCGACGCCCACGCCGACAAAGCCGGCCTCTTTGCCGAAGCGCACGGAGGCACGCTCTTCCTCGACGAGATCGGCGAGCTTCCCCTCTCGCTCCAAGTGAAGCTGCTTCGCGTTTTGCAAGAAGGCCGAATCAGACCGCTTGGCGCCACGCGCGATC
Organism: Polyangiales bacterium; assembly: GCA_041576815.1. Classification (GTDB taxonomy): domain Bacteria; phylum Myxococcota_A; class Polyangia; order Polyangiales; family Houyiibacteriaceae; genus SG8-38. Next base: position 34,467 of record JBFGKE010000032.1, on the reverse strand, counting down.
GAGAGGTCGACGTTCGCGTCATCGCCGCCACCGTTCGGGACCTTCGGCGAGAGGTCGAAGAAAACCGGTTCCGCGAAGACCTCTACTATCGGCTCAACGTCCTTCAGATCAACGTGCCGCCGCTTCGAGAGCGACGCGACGACGTCATGCTTCTCGTCGAGCATTTCATCGAACGCAACAACCGCCGCCTCGGCACGAGCATCCGCGACGTCGACACGCGCACCCGCAAAGTCCTGCTCAGCTACCCCTGGCCGGGCAACGTCCGCGAGCTCGAAAACACCATCGAGCGCGCCGTGGTCCTCTGCGAGGGCGAGGTGATCACGCTCGCGGACCTGCCCGAGCGAATGCGCGAGCCGGCCGACCCCGTGGCCGCGAGCCTTGCCACCGGGGAGCTCTCGATCAAGAAAACCGCCCGATTCATGGAGGAATCACTGATTCGGCGGGCGCTCGACAAGACGGGGGGCAACCGGACGTCGGCGGCCAAGCTGCTCGAGATCAGCCACCGCGCTCTCCTTTACAAAATCAAAGATTATGGGATTCAGTAGCCGCCGATCGATAATCGGGGAATGCCGTGGCGAAGAGGAACGTTGATCTCGTGATGTGCTGTGTTCACAAGGCTTTGGCCGTGGCGATGGTCTGCGCGTCGCTCGCCGCGGCGGGGGGCTGCACCAAGAACATCCCCAACACCACCGTGAAGGACACCCCGGAAAACCGGGAAGTCATCACCTTCATGGAGAATTACCGAAATGCGGTCGAGGCGAGGGATATCGGGGCGCTGCTGGCCATGGCCCATCCGCAGTATCTCGATGACAATGGCACCCCTTCGGGTGATGACGACCTCGACTACCAGCTCCTCCAGGAGAAGCTGAGCCGCTGGCGCGAGCGGGTCACCGATGTGCGATACGAGATCAAATACCGCACGATCACCAGGGAAATGGACCGCGTGATGGTCGCGTACCGGTACAGCGCGAGCTTTCGAATCGCCTACGATGAAGAGGACCGGCGCTGGTCCCGTCGGATCGGGGAGAACAGGCTCGTCCTGCTCTACGACGACCTCCAGACCCGCTACTACGTGCTTTCAGGCATGTGAAATTTTTGCGTCCTTATTGAATAAGGGCATCAATTCGCGCTACGATTCTCTCATGCCAAGCTGCAGGTCCGCGCGACTCGGCGCGGCCGCCCAAACGCGATGATGTCAATGCGATTCGAGTGCGACAGCTGTCACGCAAAATACAAAATCTCCGACGACAAAGTCCGGGGGCGCGTGGTTCGTTTTCCATGTCGCAAATGCGATCACCGAATTCTGATCGACGGCCGCAACGTACCTGACGTCACCGTTCCGGCGGCGGCAGCTTACGGCTTCGACGAAATCACGCGAGCGTCGGGGCCGGCGTTCGGACCGGATGCACCGACCGCTCGCGCGCGCCGTCCTTCGTCACCGGGCCGTCGTCGTCCGCCGTCGGTACCGCCGCCCCGCCGACCGGTTGCTGCATCACGCCGGCTATCGTCTGCACCCGCGGCTGCGAGCGCCGCGCTCGCGGGTCAGCACCCCGGTTTGGCGCCACCCGTTCCCGCCGCGCTCGCTGCCGTGCCGGCTCCCGACGCGCGCGAGATCCCGCAGTGGCACGTGTCGATCAACGACGTTCCGATCGGACCGATCAGGCTCGAGGAGATGGCGCATAAAGTCGATGCGGGTGCGATCAGTGAATACTCGCTCGTGTGGCGCGAGGGCTTCGACGAATGGCGACCGCTTGCCACCGTCCCCGAGCTCATGGGCCTGTTGCACGACCGCCGCAACTCGGGTCCACCGGCCCGTTCTTCGTTTTCGTCGATGCCACCGTTCGTCGAGTCGCGCACCTCGATCGCCGAGGCATCTGCGGCTCCGCGACCCGCGTTCGGACAAGCCGCACCACCTGAGCTTCCCGGGCAGTTCGCGCCGCTTGCGGATTCGCTGCAGCCCGAAGAAGGCGTGCCCGGCGTGCTCCGCAAGATGTCGCAGCCGCCCGCGCGACTCGGTCCTTCCGAGGTGTTCGAGGCCTCGCACCCGGTCGGGACGTTCTCCGGGTTGCCCTCCGCCTCCGAGGAGCGCGTCTCGGTGCCGTCGATTCCACCTCAGACGGCCACAGCCACCGCTGCGACCGAGCCGCGAAGCAGGTTTTCGGTCGTCGCCCTCGCTTTGATTCTCATGTTGGTCGGGTTTTCGGGCGTGTTCGCCTTTCTCGTGTTTGAGCGATATGGCGATGCGCTGATGGCGAAACTGCTCGGGGATTCGAACCCCGCGGCGGTCGGGGCGCCTGCGCCGCAACTCGCGCCACAGCCCGCCGCCGTTGCACCGGTAGAGGAAACCGACGGGACGCCGGTGGAGGCCGAGCCGGAGCGCGCGGGCGAAGAGGCGACGGGCCCCGAGGCTGCGACGCCGGCGGACGAGGCGGAGTCAACGGTCGATGACTCCGCGAGCGATTCGGCGGAAGCGACGCTCAAAGTCGAGCCGCCCAACCCCGCAGACGACGGGCCGAAGATGGCGCCTGCACCGCCGCGCAAGCCGCGCGTGCGCCGCGCACGATCGCAGTCCGCCGACAGCACGCCGAGCGGCGACTCGCTGAGCGCAGCCGACCAGAAGCTTCTCGATGACTTCGGCTCGAGCGCCGATGCGGCACCTGCCAAGATCGACGTTGCGGCCGCGACCGACGCGAAGAGCACGAAACCACCCCTCGACGGCGACGCCGTGCGCGCAACGGTGACCACCAACAAGCCGCGGCTGCAGCGCTGCTACGAGCGCGCGATTCGCGGGCAGCAGTCGCCTCCATCGGTGCGGATGGACGTGACCGTGACGGTCGCGGCGTCGGGGCGCGTGAAGAACGCGAGCGCGGTGGGAAGCGGCCCTGGGGGTCTCGCCGAGTGCATCGAGGCATCGGTTCGGCGGTGGCGCTTTCCCTCTTCTTCGGAGGGTGGCCCCGCGAAGTTCCCGATCGTATTCTCCGCCAACTAGGGGCCCGCGTGCCAATCAAGCCTCTCATCGACGCTGGCAGAATTGCACAGCGGGTTGCCGACTTGGGTCGAGCCATCACCCACGACTACCTCGGCAAGGATCTGATCATCGTCCCGGTGCTCAAGGGGAGCTACGTGTTTGCGGCGGACCTCGTGCGCCACATCGACCTCGACGTGGCAATCGACTTTCTGGGCGTGCGTAGCTACGGCGACGGGCGAGACAGCAGCGGCGTCGTCCAAATCACGACCGATTTGAGCCACTCGATCGAGGGCAAGCACGTCATTCTCGTCGAGGACATCGTCGACACGGGGCTGACCGTCTCCTATTTGAGCGAGAACCTCGCCACGCGTCAGCCGGCATCCGTCAAGCTCGCCGCGCTCTTGCACAAGCCGGCGCGAACGCGCGTCCCCGTCGACATCGACTACCTCGGCTTCACGGTCGACGACGTGTTCATCGTTGGATATGGCCTCGATTACGCACAGAAGTTTAGAAACCTGCCGTATCTGGCGGTGGTGACCGACGACGCACCCTGACCGGTTTATACTCGCCCGATGAAGGACGACGAAGCGCCTCAGGATCTCAGCGAGCGCGTCCGGCGAATCGCCGCGACGATCGCGGAAGAAGTCGACAAGCGCCTGTTGTCCGGTGAGGAGTCCAGCCCAATCCTGGACGCGGCGGCACGGTCGTTCAGCACGACGATCGAGCGCTGGGGCCGAAACCCGAGCCTGCGCCGTTTCGTCGGAGGGGTGCAGCGGGATGCGCTCGCGAGCCCCGGGGAGCGTGTCGCGCTCTCGGCGAGCCTAGGCGTCACCGCAAGGCTCGGGACGACCGCGCGTTTCTACGTGGACGGCGCGGTGGTCGATGAAGTGCCGATTGGGTCGAGCCCGGAGATCGTGACCGTCGTTCGGGCGCCCGGGCCGGGGCTTCATCGAATCGAGGTCAAGGTGTGTGACGACAAAGGCAACGTCGTGTCGGACGTGATCGGTCATCGGCTGCTGCAGGTCGCGAGCGGTCGCCCCGTCGTGCTGGTCGATGCGTCCATGTTCACCCCTGGGCCTCCTGAGATCGTCTCGGAGCAAGCCTTGACCGTGCAAACCCTTCGGGCCCTCGTCGACGAGGGCTTCGAGCTCGTCTACTTCGACATCCACGACAAGAACCGTGAAGCCCTGATCCACGAGGAGCTGCTCCGGCAGCGCCTGCCTCCAGGCGCCATCCTCGTGTACTCGGCCGAGCAGGAGGAGCTTCGAAGCTTAGGCGTCGATTTCGTCGACATGTTCGCATCGACCGCGATTCGCAAGCTGCGGGCCAAAGGCATCCCAGTGACGTCCGTCCTCACGACGCGCGGGGAGGACTCGGCGAGGGCACGCGCCGAGCAGGTCGACGTGATGACGCCCTCGACTGCGCTCCGCCGTGCGCTTGCAGGAGATTTCGAGGCCGAGAAAACACAAGCGTCAAAGCTGCTCCGGGACCGCGATGCGTCCGACCCGCTCAATTGGCGTCTCGATCAAACCACCGACTCGACGCTCGTTCAGGGCAACGCCTTTCACGTGGAGCTCGACAACGAAGCTGCACGGCGGCGCCTCTTTGCCTCGTTCGAGGAGGCGAGGTCGTCCATCCACCTCCAGGTCTACATCGTGCGACCGAGCGCGTTCACCGAGCAGCTGATCGTGCAGCTCATTCGTCGGGCGCGATCGGGCGTGAGCGTGCGCCTCATGGTCGACGCGCTCTACTCCGACGAAGAGATCCTCGGTCGCGTCAATCCTTTGATTCGGTCGCTTAAAGAAGAATCCAACATCGAGGTTCTGGCGGTGAACCCGATCGAATCTCGGAAGCAGGTCGACGTGCCGCGTCTGAAGCAGCGGGACCATCGCAAGCTCATCATCGTCGATGGAAGGCTCGCGTTCGTCTCCGGGCGCAATGCGAGCGACGAGTACTACTTTGGTTTCGACGAAGTCCCGGTGCACGACAACACCCGGCACGAACGGATCCCCTGGCTCGATGCGCACGTCGAGGTCACGGGGCCGCTCGTCCGCCAAGTGCAAGAGACCTTCACGCACACTTGGCACCGGCAGGGCGGCAGCCAGATTCCGCTCACGCCGGCGGTGTTTCCTCGGCTCGAGCCCACCGGAACTGCGGCCGGCCGCCTGGTCGTGCACCGGGGGTTCTTGGATACGAACGGGCTCGCGATGTACGACGCGATGTTCGAAGTTGCCGAGGACCACGTCTACATCGTCAACGATTTCCCGATCGTGCCCGCGCTCGAACGCGCGATTCACCAGCTGCTGGCGCGCGGTGTCGCGGTCAAGCTCTTGACGGGAAACGCCGCCGCCCGTCGTGACGACGGCACCTTCTTTCCCGCTTCGATGCACCGAACGCTTTTCGAGTACATGGTGAAGGCAAAGCTCGAGCCTCTGCTCCAAGCAGGCGTTCAGATCTACGAGTTCGTGCCGCCACCCGCACAAACGATCGTCGCTCGCGGGGGGCGCATTCGGCCCTACGTACACGCCAAGCTCGTCTCGGTCGACGGAAAGGTCGCCAGCGTCGGGTCGGCCAACCTGGACGCAACCGCAAGCTTTTGGGAAAGCGAAGCCAACGTCGTCATCCAGGACGCCGGGCTCGTCTCGGGCCTCGAGGCTACGTTACAAACGCTGATTGACGGCAGCTACGAAATCGATCCGCAGTCCGAGTACTGGAAGCGCGAGCGGACACAGCGTGCGGTGGTCGCGACACTCTGGCCGGGCACATTCTACTCGTAGCGGGGCTGCTGCTCGACGGAGCCTTCGGGCAGATCGAGCGTGACGGTCAGGCGTGCCTGAAACGCGCGGTCGATTTCGACCTTCTCCGAACCCTCGACGGTCTTCACGTTCAATACCCCCGTGGACTCACCCTTCGCCGCGGCGTTGGCTTCGAGGGCGTTCAGGTTGGCGATCACCTCGCCGGACGCGTTCATCTTGAACGAGTCGACCGTGAGCTCGACCCCCTCTTCCTCGAAGGTCACCGTCTGTGGAAGAGCCGTCTGCTGGATCTGAACGTCGATCTTCAGCTCGTCGCCGACCTTTTCACTCAGCGTGTAGGTGTCGACCTGGCTCACCTCGAAGCCGTACAAGACCAAGTCCTTGCGGGCTTCCCATCGCGCCCCGAGGCCGACTGGCTGCGCGGGCAGGAGCACGCGGGCAAGCGTGGTGCGCGCGTTGATGATCATCACGAGTAGGCGCACCGGCAGGTCCGACCGTTTCGCCATCTCGTTGAGCTCCGTGCGTTGGACGATACCCCGGTCGTCCACCTCGACCCAGCCGCCGACGTTGTTGAGCACGGCCGCGCTCTTGTCGAGGTCCTTGGCGGCTTGTGGATCGAGGCCTTTCGGCACGATCGCCTCGGCTTTCGTGATGCGCACGTCGAAGCGGGTGCTTCCACGCTTGCCCTCGTAAGTGGGACCCGACACGATGTGTAGACGAACTCCGGGCGTCACGGAGAGCGCGGACTTTCCGCGCGTGGTGGCGAGCGAAGCGATGCCGAAGTCCATGATCGAGTTGGTGGTCGTGCCGCGCGCGATCTTGTACCGTAGCGTTTCGCGCGGCTCCTGACCTGCGTCCAGAACCAACACCGGGTCTCCGGTTTTGGCGTCGCTTGCGGTATCGGACTTGCAGCCATTCAAAACGAGAGCCGCGAACGTGAGCGCAATTGTGCGTAGCAACACTTGCCTGGTCATGAAAACTCCTCTGGGCGCCCCTGTGTCCCGCCCGCCGCGGCTGTATATCGCAACGCAGCCAGAGGGCGTCAAGGTTGTGGATCGATGGGCCCCTGGATGCGGCTAAAGCCTTCCGGCAGGGCGAACACGGCGAGCGGCACGGGTCCGCGTTGGATGCTCTCGACCAGGAAGACGACAGGCACCCCACCGGCTTGCTCCACGCGCATCTTCATCGAGAACCCGGGCTTGATGCCGTACTTTCGCATCGCCTTCGCGCGCTCGTCGTCGGACATCTCGAGCCCGAGGTTTCGACCCCGAAACGCCCTCGTCCAGAGATCGGCCGGGTACTTCTGCGTGAGCCAGAGGTCGATCGTGGTGTCGTTGTCCTTGTCGAGCACGCGCACGTGACGGGTTTCGACGCCGCTCACCATTTCTTTGCCGATCTTTTCGACCTCGAGATTGGCGCTTTCGCCGGAGCCTTTGACCTGCTGGCTCGATGCTGCGAGCGTCGCGTAGGGGATTTCCACGATGGTCCGCCGGTCGTACACGACCGAATAGTACCTGTCCCCCTTGGCAGGCATGATGGTCGTCGAGAGCACGGGCTGACCGTCGGCGTCTTTTGCGCGAATGTCCATGCGTACGTCCCCGGCCTTCGCGTACCGGGCGTGAATTTCCGCGGCTACGCCTTGCTCGGTCAGGAGCTTTGCCGTCAGCGTTCCCTCGAACGCGAGCGCGGGGGACGCCAACAGCATCACCACCAAGCAAGTCAGGGCGAATCGCATCGAGGCGAAGCTTAGGACGCCATGACGACCAAGCCAAACGCATCGTCGTCGTAGAGCCGGTCGAAGGTCTCCTTGAACTTGGTTTCGACGTTCTTGCGCTTGAGCTTCAGGGTCGGGGTGAGCTCGTCCTCCTCGACGCTGAGCTCGCGGTCGAGAACGTAGATTTTCTTGATCGTCTCGACGCGCGACAGGGATTCGTTTGCCCGCTGCACCGACTTGACGATCCGGCTTTGGACATCCGGGTCGCCCGCCACGCGTTCGAGCAGCGACTTGAGCTCGCCGGAGCGCGCGAGCGGGTTCTCGGTGAGGTCTTTCATGTGGCGGTCGGCCGTGGCGGCGTCGATGATCGACTGCTGGCGCGCCCAGTCCACGGCTTCCGCGGCGCCCACCGTGACGAGCGCCACCAGGTACTTCCGCTTGTCCCCGTGCGCGTGGGCTTGGCTGATCATCGGATCGGACGCTTTGATTTCGTTTTCGATGTTGGCGGGTGTGAGGTTCTTGCCGCCCGCCGTGATGATGATGTGCTTCTTGCGATCGAGGATGGTCACGCAGCCGTCCGCGTCCTTCTTGCCGACGTCTCCGGTGTGAAGCCACCCGTCGACGATCGTTTCGGCCGTCGCCTCCGGGTTCTTGTAGTAGCCCTGAAACACGACTTTGCCGCGAACCAAGATTTCCCCGTCGTCCGCGATGCGGTCCTCGACGATGCCGAGCGGACGCCCGACCGACCCGAGCTTGACGTGACCCGGTACGTTGGCGTGCGTGATTACGGTCGACTCGGTCATCCCGTACATCTCGTAGATCGGAAAGCCTGCCGCCCAGAAGAACTCGAGGATCTCGGGGGCGATCGGTGCAGCCCCGGTGATGAAGTACCGAACGCGACCGCCGAAGACCGCCCGGAGCTTGGAAAACACGAGTCGGTCCGCGAGCCCGTGCTGCAGCTTGAGGCCGAGCGGGATCTTCTCCCCGGCCTGCCAGCGCCGAACCGCCTCCCGGCCGACGCGCTCCGCCCAACGGAAGATGCGCTGCCGCGTGGGAGGCGCTTGTTCGACCGTGCTCATGATCTTCGCGTACGCCTTTTCGAAGATCCGGGGGACACTGCCGAAGATCGTGGGCTTCACCTCCGCTACCTCTTCGAGCACCTTCGCGATGCTCGATGCGAAATACGTCCCCATGCCCGTGTTGATGCGTCCGTAAAATGCGAGGATGCGCTCCGCGACGTGCGCCATCGGAAGAAAGCTCAAGCCCACGTCCCCTTCGACGATCGCAAAGGCTTCGTCTTGGTCGCGCATTACCGTCATGATGTTCTCGTGCGAGATCATCGCGCCCTTCGGGGGACCGGTGGTGCCGCTGGTGTAAACGATGATCGCGGTCCCGGTCGGGTCGATGGCGGCAACACGGCGTTCGATGGCGGCGCGGTCGACCGGCGTGGCGAGGACACGTTCGAAGGGGACGAGCCAATCGTGTACCTCCATCAGCGACTCGGCGCCCGCGGTGTTCCAGACGATGACTTTGTCGAGCTGGGTGAGCTCATCGCGCCGTGCCAGAATTTTGTTGATCTCCTCGACGCCTTCGACGAACGCCACCTTGGTGTCGGCATGGTCGAGGATGTAAGCGAGCTGTTTCGGCGTGAGCGTCGGGTACGCCCCCAGCGTGACCGCACCCGCGAGCTGCCCGCCGATGTCGCAGTAGCACCAGGCCGGACCGGTGCTTCCGACCATGCAAACCTTGTCTTGAGCCTGAAGCCCGAGCCCCAACAAATACGATGCAACCGCGCCCGCGCGAGCGAGGAAATCGTTCCAGCTCACCGGCTGCCACTGGTCCCCTTCCTTGAAGTAAAACGCCGGCTTGTCGCGGTCGCGCTCGACGCGCTTTAGGAACATCTCGCCCACCGTGTTCGCGCGCCGGGCGATGTACTCTGCGGGGACGCCCTCGGTCTCGTCAGTGTCGAACATCTTCGCGGGTTTACACCGGATCGACGCCGGGGATCCAGGCCTTCCGAGCGGGATTTGACCGCGACCCGGCCCCCGCTACACTCGGCTCCTCTGAACCGCCCAACGGGCGAGAACGACCATGGCCAAGTCCAACCGCGATCTCATCAAGCTGAGCTGCGAAAACTGCGGCAAAGACAATTACGTCACGGACAAGAACAAGCGGAACATGCCGGAGAAGTTCCACATCAAGAAGTTCTGCCCGAAGTGCCGCACGCATCATCCGCACAAAGAAGGCAAGATCAGCAAGGGCTGACCGGGAGGGCCTCATGGCGCAGGGCGACACGCACAACCTCGGCATGGGCTATCTCCTGTGGATCTTCGGGTTCATGGGCTCGCACCGGTTCTACTATGGGCGCCCGATCAGCGGCACGATCTGGTTTTTGACGCTCGGTCTACTCGGCATCGGCTGGATTTTGGATCTGGTGTTGATGCCGTGGCTCGATCGGTCGGCGGAGCTTCGATACGACGCAGGCCCCGTGAGCCACAACATCGCGTGGATCCTGCTCACGTTCCTGGGCGTGTTTGGGATTCATCGTCTCTACATGCAGAAGTTCTGGACGGGGCTCCTGTATTTCCTGACTGGCGGCCTGCTTCTCATCGGCGTTCTCTACGACTACTGGACGCTCAACGAGCAGGTGAGCGAGATCAACCGCGCCTCGGCCTAGAGCCGGTCCACGAGTCGAACGACGATTGCGCCGGTGCCGCCGAGATGTCGGGGAGCCGTGCGGAAGGCAAGGACGAATCGCGCGATCGCGCGTTCGGAGAGCGCGCCGATGATGTGGTTCTTGAGCGTGCCTTGACCAGCAGGGCTGTGAAGCCCTTTGCCCACGATCAGCAGGACCCACCGGTTGCCCGCCTTCTGCTGGTTTCGAACGAAAAGGTGCGTCTCGCGCTCGGCCTCGCGCGCCGTGAGGCCGTGCAGGTCGTATTGCGCTTGCACTTCGAGCCTCGGGTCTTCGAGCATGTCGACGATGCTCGCATGCACGCCCGCGCGCCTTCCAAGAACGATCCCGTTGCTTTCTCGTTCAACGCGCAGTGGCTCGATCGGAACCCGCGTGCGAGTGGTTTTCGCGCCCCGGCCCGTCGTGTCGGGCACGGTCGCCGCGCGCCTCGGCTTTGCGCCGCGTATGGGCTTCACGCCGGCGTAGGCGTCGCGAACCGCGTCCTCGTCGGTTTGGCCGCGAGGCGGCTTGCCGGATTTGCGCTTGGGTGGAGTCACGATCGACACATCATGCACTGACCTCGCGCGTCGGGCCAATCTGCGCAACCGGTGCGGCCTCGTGGTTTTTCGCGAAGATTCTTCGCCTCGTGCAGATCCGCCGCCGCGAAGTTCCACACCTTTCTCCCGGTGCACCGTGGCACGGCCGTTGCACGCTCCACGGGCGATGGACGTCAGTCGCCGGTGCAGGAGCGGTTTGTCAGGTGCGCTTGCCCAGTTGGGTTCTCCTCCGTGCGCGGGAGTCTGCGGCGGACCTCCCGGTCAGCACTTTCCTCTATTGGCGGCGCCCCGAGACGCTGGGGCCTGCTTCGTGCCGCGCGACTGACGTCCTTCCTCTACTGCGCTGCCGGCCGATCGGCGACGAGACGTTCAAGACGCGACGGCGGGCGCGCGCTTGGGGCGGCGGTTGCAGGGCAGAATCGCTTTGCGGACCCGGACGGCGTCGGGCGTGACTTCGACGAGCTCGTCCTGATCGATCCAGTCGAGCGCGGTTTCGATCGTCAGTGCGCGGTGGGGGGTGAGCACGACGTTTTCGTCACGGCCGGCGGCACGGATGTTGGTGAGCTTCTTTTCGCGCGTGCAGTTCACGTCGAGGTCGCTCGGGCGATTGTGCTCGCCGACGATCATCCCCTCGTAAACCTTCGTCCCGGCGCCCACGAAGAGCTTGCCCCGGGGCTGAAGGTTGAAGAGGGCATAGGGGGTGGTCGTGCCCGCTCTGTCCGAGACAATCGCGCCGTTCTTTCGGCGGAGCAGGGGGCCCGAGTAGGGCTCCCAACCTTCGAACATCGCGCTGAGCAACCCTTCGCCGCGCGTCTCGGTCATGAAGAGCGACCGAAAGCCGATCAGCCCGCGCGACGGCACGCGGTATTCGACGCGCGCACGGCCCGGGCCGAGCGGGGTCATCTTGCCCATGACGCCTCGGCGGTCCCCGAGGAGCTGAGTGACGGTGCCGACGTGGTGCTGCGGTACGTCGATCACGACGGTTTCCACCGGCTCGCATTTGCGCCCGTCGATCTCTCGCACCACCACCTCGGGCATTCCGAGCGCGAGCTCGTATCCTTCGCGCCGCATCGTTTCGGCTAAAATTGCCAGCATGAGCTCGCCGCGGCCGTACACCATGAACGAATCCGGCTCGTCGCCTTCTTCCACGCGCATGGCAATGTTGCGCCGCGCCTCTTTGAGAAGGCGCTCGCGCACCTGCCGCGATGTGACGTAGTCACCCGTGCGCCCGGCAAACGGCGACGTGTTCACCAAGAAGCGAATCTTGATCGTCGGCTCCTCGACGGTGATTCGTTCGAGTGGGGTCGGGTGGCTCGGGGCTGTGATGGTATCGCCGATGAAGACGTCTTCGATGCCGGAGATCGCGACGATGTCCCCGGCGGAGGCTTCTTCGATGCGCACCCGTTCGAGGCTTTCGAAGCCCCAAAGCGCGCTGACCTTGTGCTCCGTCGCCCCTTCCTCGCCGATGATCGTGATCACCTGTTGGGGACGGATCGTTCCGTTTCGGATTCGGCCGATGGCGATGCGCCCGACGTAATCGTCGTGAATCGTGTTGTGGACTAGAAGCTGCAGGGGAAGGGTGGGGTCGCCGCCGGGCGGGGGAAGGCGTTCGATCAGCGTCTCGAACAGCGGCGTCAGGTCCGCGGACTCGTCCTCGAGCTCTCGTTTGGCGATTCCATCCTTCCCGATCGTGTAGACGTGCGCGAAATCCGCCTGCTCGTCGGTTGCGCCGAGGTCGCAAAACAAATCGAACACCTCGTTCAGTGCTTCGTCGGGGCGCGCATCGCGCCGGTCGATCTTGTTGATGACGGTCACGATCGGGAGGTCGAGCTCGATGCACTTCGAGAGCACGAAGCGAGTCTGTGGGAGTGCGCCCTCTGCGGCATCGACCAGGAGCAAGGCGCCGTCTGCCATCCGCAGCGTGCGCTCCACCTCGCCACCGAAGTCCGCGTGCCCCGGTGTATCGATGAGGTTGATTTTGAACCCGTTCCACCGAATCGACGCGTGCTTGGCGAGAATCGTGATGCCGCGCTCGCGCTCGAGGTCGTTCGAGTCGAGAACCCGCTCCCGCACCGCCTCGTTGGCCCTAAAGACCCCGGTCTGGTGCAACATGGCGTCGACGAGGGTGGTCTTCCCGTGGTCGACGTGAGCGATGATCGCCACGTTTCGAATGGTTTCCTGCATGCGCGCGCTATAGTTGCCCGATGGGCCACTCCACCATGGATGCTTGGCACGAGGTCGTGCAGAAGCAAGACGCCAGCCGTCTCGACTCCATCCTCGCCGACGACGTCGTCTTTCACTCGCCGGTCGTTCACTCGCCGCAGCACGGAAAGCCGCTGACCACGCTCTACCTGAGCGCTGCGGTCATGGTGCTCGGCGGCGCGAGCTTCACCTACGTGCGCGAGGTCGTCGGCGAATCGGACGCCATGCTCGAGTTCACCGCCGAAGTCGACGGCATCCACATCAACGGCGTCGACATGATCCACTGGAACGAAGACGGTAAAATCGACGACTTCAAGGTGATGGTGCGCCCGCTCAAGGCCGTGAACTTGCTGCACGGCTTGATGAAGCAGATGCTGCAGCAGATGGCGTAGCGCCGCTCGTTGCGCCGCCGTCAGGTCAGCGTCGACAGCTTGTCGCGGTGCTTGGCCTGAAGCGCGTTGTAGTCGTCTTGGCTCAGGCTGAGCGCTTTGGCGATGCGGCGAAGTTGCACCTGCTCGTCGTGCTTGAGTACGTGATCGGCCACGGCCATTTCGATCAGCACCTCGAGCACTTCGAGGCGAAGCTCGCGGTCGGCCAGCTCGCGGAGGTCGCGCGTCCAGTCGTGGTCGCCGAGGAGCGCAACGTGGCTGATTTGGTCGGCCAAGAGCCCGCAGATCGCATCGACGCCGGCCGGGCTGAGCCCGTGAACCCGGCTGAGCTCTTTTTGAATCGTCGCCTCTTCCTGCTCCGAGTAGTGGCCGTCCGCGTAGGCGACCTTCGCCAACAGCCCGGCCACCGCCGTGACGATGCGGCGCGTCGAGTCGTCCGCGTCCGACAGGTACTGCTCGACGATTTCGGCTAGCCGCTCGCGCGCCTGCGGCGTGAGCTCGTCGAGACGCTCTTTGCGACGAAAAACCATCGCCTCGTCAATACAACGCGCTGCGCCGCTGCGCTATCCGGGCTTGTAGGCCACTGCCGCCGAGGACGGTCCGGCCAAGTGAATGATGTCGAAGCGGTCGAAGCCCGCCTCGCTGCACCAGCCCCGGAAGTCCGCTCCCGAGAAATCGAATGCTTCGCCGAACTCGATCAGCATGTTGAGCGACATCAGAAGCCCAAACGCGTTTTCACGGCGCGCGTCGTCGATGAGCGCCTCGACGACGATGAACGCGCCGCCTGGGGGGAGCGCATCGTAGGCGAGCTTGATGAGGTGCTTCTTGTTCTCGAGGTTCCAGTCGTGGAGGATCATGCCCATCGTGATCACATCGGCCTTGGGCAGCGGGTCCTTGAAGAAGTCGATCACGGCGGTGTCGACGCGGGCGGAGAGGCCGGCGCGCTCGATGTACCGCTTCGCGATGGGTCGGACCGGTGGAAGGTCGGCCGACGTGCAGCGCATGTGGGGGTTGGCGGCGGCCACCATGCAGGAGAGCTGCCCGGTTGCCCCTCCGACGTCGCACAGCGTTTTGTAGCTCGAGAAGTCGAACTTCTCCGCGAGCGCCTTGAAGTTCCCAGCAGAGATGCCTGCCATCGCGTTCATGAACTGCTCGAGCTTGTCCGGCGCAGTATAGAGCTTGGCGAAGATCGTCTCGCCCGTTTCTTTGATCTCGTTTTGAGGTTGGCCGGTTCGGAGCGCCTCGGTGAGGTTGTTCCAATATCCATAGAGGCGGTCGGCCATCATTTCGAGGATCCCCCCCATGTACTGCGGGCTCTTCTTGTCGAGGAAGACCGCAGTCTCGGCGGTGTTGCGGTAGCGCGCGTCGGGTCCGTCACCGTCGCGCTCGAGCATGCCGAGCGCCACGAGCGCATCCGTGAAATCCGGGACGGCACGTGGGTGAAGATCGAGCCGCTTCTGGATTTCCTGCCCCGTGAGCCCGCTGCTCCCGAGGTGGGTGAACAGCTCGAGCTCGACGGCGCTCAGCACCGTACGGGAGCCCCAAAACCCCATTCCGACTTGCATGATGTGTGACGGATCCAGCTCGGGATTGCTCATGGGCGTCTCCTCTCTTCGAGTGGTACTGCGGCAGAGCCTACTCGTACAACCGGAGCGCCTGCGATCGCAACGATGAAATCAGGCCGCCACGGCCGGCGCATCGCGTTCCGCCGAATGGGGCACCGGCTCGCCCGTGGGGAGCGCGCCGTCTTTCGAGTGGAGGCCCGTGCGCGCTTTGGCCCGGGTGAGCAGTGCGTCGCCGATGTGAATCAGCGCGACCAGGGCGAAAAGGGGCGCAGCCACGAGGGCACCTTCGAGGCCCTTGGCTTTCATCGCGGGAACGACCGTGCTCAGGAACAGCGCCCAAATGAAACCGGCCCCAAGCATCTCGAGCAGGGCGTACTTGCGGTAGCCCAAATAGAAGTCACCGAGGCCAGGAAACGAAAGCGATCGAAGCGCGGCCTTTTTTGGGCTCTTGAACCGCTCGCCACACTTGTCGCACGAGGTGGGCGCGCCATCGGTTGCCGTGAAGCAACGGGGGCAGAGGTTTTGCCAGCCGCCCTTCTTGCTCGCAGTCGATTCGAGAAGGCCTCTGAGCTGGCGCGCTTCGGAGCGCTTGACTCCGTGGAACATCAGTTGCTCGCGGCCCGTCTTGATGAAGATGTAGCTATTGCGGCCGGTCGTCGCGCGAATGCGGTCGAGCGGAAGCTGTTGGGCAAACATGCGCGGCCGCTGCTTGGAATCCGTGTGGATAAGGAGCACGCGGCGGTCGGTCAGCACGAGCGTGGTGCGGTTCGCGAACGGGTTCATGGACCCGGCGGTCAAAAGCCACCAGGTGAGCTGGCGCACGCCGTTGGTGGCAAAGCGCACGACCTCCACCGGCGTGAGCACGCGCTTCAGCACGGGCTCGGCCTTTCGGAGCATTTCGGCGCGCTTGCGATCGCGGCGTTTGACGCGGCCGTTCCGGACGTCCGGGAACATTTCGTCGAAGCGAACCGCGATCGATGCGGGCAGGAGCGCTTTGAGCTCCTCCTCTGGCTGACCCCCCCTCGGCATGTAAGAACGGAGGGTAGCATGGGAGGTCCGGGGGCCGCCCTCATTTAGCACTGCTCAAAACGTCAGGACGGTGCTACTATCGCCGAAACGGAGGGCCGGGGGGTTTGGAGATGATTGTTCCGCTGTTGGTGGCTGCGACCGTGTTGCTGGTCGCCAACCTCGTCGTGACGCTGGTCTTGCTCAGGGCGGCCCGCACCGAGGCGGCGGCGGCGGCGCGCGACCTTCGACAAGAGGTCGTCGGGGCGAATCGAGCGAGCACCGAAACGCTCGTGCACACCGTTTCGCAGATCGGCGAGGCGCAGACGGCACGCTTTCAGGGGTTCACCGTGCAGCTCGAGGCGCTCACCAAGTCCAATCAAAGCGGCATCCAACGGCTTCAAGAGTCGGTCGACGGGCGTCTCCAAGAGCTTCGCAGCAGCAACGAGCGCAAGCTCGACCAGATGCGGGAGGTCGTGGACGAGAAGCTCCAGAGCACGCTCGAAAAGCGGCTCGGCGAGTCGTTCAAGCTCGTGGGCGATCGGCTCGAGGCCGTGCAAAAGGGCCTCGGCGAGATGCGAAGCCTCGCCAGCGGCGTCGGTGATTTGAAAAAGGTGCTCACCAACGTGAAGACGCGCGGCACGTGGGGCGAGGTGCAGCTCGGCGCGCTCCTCGATCAGATTCTCACGCCCGAGCAGTTCGATCGCAACGTGAAGCCGCGGCTCGATTCTCGGGACGTGGTGGAATTCGCCATCCGGCTTCCCGGGCCGACCGACGAGCCCGAACAGTGCGTCTGGCTGCCGATCGACTCGAAGTTCCCGCAGGAAGATTATCTCCGGCTCGTCGAGGCAAGCGAAAACGGCGACCCGTCGGCGGTGCAGCAGGCGCACGGGGCGCTCATTCGTGCCATTCAAGACTCTGCGAAGCTGGTGAGCAGCAAGTATCTGAACCCACCGCGCACGACCGATTTTGCGATTTTGTTCTTGCCCACGGAAGGGCTCTACTCCGAGGTGCTGCGGCAGCCCGGCTTGGTCGAGCGGCTGCAGCGCGAGCATCGCATCGTGGTGGCGGGGCCGACGACGCTGGCAGCCGTGCTCAACAGCCTCCGCATCGGCTTCCGCACGCTGGCCATCGAGCAGCGCTCCAGCGAAGTGTGGAAGGTGCTCGGTGCGGTCAAGCACGAGTTCGGAAAGTTCGGCGACGTCCTGCAGAGGGTCAAGCGTCAGCTCGACACTGCCGGCCGCACCCTCGAAGAAACCGGCGTCCGCACCCGAGTCATGGAAAAGAAGCTCCGCTCCGTCGAAGAGCTCCCTCCCGACGCCGCAACCGCCGTCCTCGACCTAGCCCAAGACACCCCCGTCGACCTCCTAGAAAAAAAAGAAGACGGCGCCGCCTAAAAAGGGGACTGTCCCCTATATATAAACGGGCCACGCCTGAAAAAGGGGACTGTCCCCTATATAAAAGGGGTTCGGCCCCCTACCGAGGGGTTCCCGTCTGGCTGCAGGAGCCCCTTTTTGCCGGGGTGTGCTACACCTTCCGGCTCTAGGAGCCATGATCATGCCCTTCTCTTTTCGAGGCGTCGTTCCGCTGTTATTGCTGGGCGCGGCGGCCTGTTCGACAAGCGACAGCTCGCCTACCCCTCCGTCGACCTTTCGCGACCCGGGTCCCTACGAGGCGGGGGTCACGACGCTCACGTTGAACGACCGCCTCGTCGAGGTTTGGTACCCGGTGGACGCGCCGGACACGACAGGCCTCGACCCCGTGCCGTACTTCATTCGCGACGAGCTGTCCGAAGAGCTCGAGTCGCTGTTACCTCCGGACATCAACCCGCCTTTTCAGACGTCCGCCTATCGTGACGTGCAGGTGAGCGGTGATGGGCCCTTTCCACTCGTGATCTTCGCGCACGGCGCGTCGAGCTACCGCAATCAGTCGACCTTCTTGACGACCCACTTGGCGTCGTGGGGCTTCGTGGTGGCGTCGGTCGACTACATCGAGCGCGGTCTCCGGCGCCAGTTCGACTTGGACATGAGCCTCGCGCCCGACCCCGAGATCGACGACGTCACGTTGACGCGGATGGTCGTGATGCTCGTCGCCGACGAGAGCGCCCGCACAGGAAGCGTGCTCGAAGGGCGGGTGTCGAGTGACCGCATCGCGATCACCGGCCACTCGGCGGGCGGAGGCACGTCGGTCCGCTTTGGCGACGAGCCGGACGTCGTGACGTACATCCCCATCTCGGCTGGATTTTCGAGTCAGGGCCCCGTCGAGGTCCCCGACACGCCTTCGCTTTGGATCGCTGGCAACATCGACGGAATCGTCCTTCCGGAACGCACCGAAGCCGCCTTCATGCAGGCGTCGGCGCCCACCCGGTACGTCCTCATCGAAGACATGGGCCACCTCGGCCCGAGCGACATCTGCGCCATCGGCGCAACGGGAGGCGGCGTCATTGCCATCGCCCTCGAAGCGGGCCTTCCGATTCCCGACAACCTCGTTCGCCTCGGCACAGACGACTGTCAGGACGAAGCGGTCGCCCCCGCGGACGGCTGGCCCGCGATCAATCACTTCGTCACCGCGCAGCTCCGCTGGGCCTTCGGCATCGACGAAGAGCCGATCGGCCTCTCCCAGGACGCGGCCGAAGACCTCCCCGAAGTCACGCTCACCTACCAAGAAATTATATAGGGGACAGTCCCCTTTTCCATGACGGTTTCTGAAATTATATAGGGGACAGTCCCCTTTTCCATGACGGTTTCTGGAAAAGGGGACAGTCCCCTATTGCAGGTGGAGGGTTGGGGTGTTGGTGCGGCGGGTTTTTTCTAGGTCGAGGTGGAACTTGAGGTGCCAGGTGCGGTGGCGTTCGGGGTCGAGGAGGGTCTGGGTGAGCTTCCACTCGGTGTCGCCTCGGTCGATGTCGAGCTCCGCGCTGCTGCGGGCGTCGGGGCCGATGTCGATCGCATCGTACTCGGCCCAATACGGCCGTAGGGCCTCCGCGAGACGCTCCGCGGTCCACTCGTTGTCCTCGCTCAGGCCGTCGAGCGCTTCGGCGGCCCGGTCGTACTGCTTGAACGCGAGGAAACGCACGATTTGCCATACCGCGTTTCGGACCATCGTCGTGAAGCCGCGCTCGTCTCGGGTGATGTCGACGGTTTCGTCTTCCTCGCGCTCGACCGGTACGACGATTTGCTCCTCGCCGGCCTGAAGCTGCTCCCACTCGGCGAGCAGGCTTGCATCGATGGACCGCACGGTGAGCCCTAGCCAATCCGACACCTCGTAGAGCGCATCGGTTTTCGCCGATTCGGGCACCGTCTGCACGAACCCTTTGTAGGCATCGGTCAGGTAGCGCAGCAGTACCCCCTCCGACCGCTGAAGCCCGTACTCCTTCACATATTCGACGAAGCGCATCCCG
Source organism: Polyangiales bacterium (assembly GCA_041576815.1). Lineage (GTDB taxonomy): Bacteria > Myxococcota_A > Polyangia > Polyangiales > Houyiibacteriaceae > SG8-38. Next base: position 15,237 of record JBFGKE010000032.1, on the reverse strand, counting down.
AGCTCGTACATGTCGCGCGCAATCGACTTCGGCCGCAGCACGTCGCTCCCGACCCACGGATGCCGCTCCGCAAACATCCCGTAGGTCGCATACAAAAACTCCGCATTCGGCTTCGGATATTCGATCTTGTCGAGCTCGGCCATGCGCTCGTCGTACTCCATCCCGTCGGCCTTCATCGCCGCCAACGCCCGTGATTTGAGCGTATCGGTCTGCCGGTAAAGTACCGCCCACGGATCTTCCAGCGTCGCCTCGACCAGCGTCAGCACGTCGAGCGGATACGCCGGGTCCTCCGGGTCGAGCACCTCCACCGCTTCCACCACATATAGCGACAGCGCCTGATTCAGCGAGAAGTCCGACTGAAAGTCCTCGTTCACCCGAGGCCGGTCGGGCCCAAGCTCGACGACGCCCGCATCACGCAGCGAACGGATCATCGAAATCGCTTGCCGCCCGTGCTGCCGCTTCGCCTTCGGCCCCTCGTGGCTGCTCCGAATCAACTTTCGAAGCGCGAGGCACCCATCGTCCTCCCGCTCGAATAGGTTTAGTATCATCGCGTTGCTCACCCGGAACTGCGAGGTCAGCCGCTCCGGCGGCGACTCCCGAAGCCGCGTGAACGTGTCCGCATCCCAATGTGCATACCCCCGCTCGGGCGGCTGTCTCATCTTGAGCTTGCGAAGCTTCTTCGCGTCCTCCCCCGCCTTCATGCGGAGCTTCTTGTTCTCGATCGCGTGCTCCGGTGCCTGCGCCACCACGCTTCCGAGCGTATCGAACCCCCGCCGCCCCGCTCGCCCCGCGATCTGCTTGAAGTCGCGCACGCTCAGCACCCGGGTCTTCTCGCCGTCGTATTTGCAGAGCTTGGTGAACAACACCGTGCGAATCGGCACGTTCACCCCGACCCCCAGCGTGTCCGTCCCGCAGATGATCTGAAGCTTGCCTTCCTGCGCAAGCCGCTCCACCAAACGTCGGTAGCGCGGCAGCATTCCCGCGTGATGCACCCCGACCCCGTGATGCAGGAACTTCTTGAGCTCCTTCCCAAACGGCGTGTCGAACCGCGTGCCCGCGAGCTGCTCTTTGATCGCGCGTTTCTCGTGCTTCGACAGGAAATCGATGCTCATGAACGACTGCGCCTGCTCGGTCGCCGCCCGCTGGGCGAAGTGCACCACGTAGATCGGCGCCTTCCCGTCCTCGATGAGCTTCACTACCGCGTTCTGGAGCGTCTCCTCGCTGTAGGAAAAGTCGAGCGGCACCGGCCGATCGTCGCTGGACACCAGGGTCGTCGTCACACCGGTGAGCTCGCGAATGCCCTCCTCGAACAGCGTCGTGTCGCCAAGCGTCGCGCTCATCAACAGAAACCGCGCCTGGGGCAGCGTGAGCAGCGGAATCTGCCAAGCCACCCCGCGGTCCCGATCCGCGTAGAAGTGAAATTCATCCATCACGACGCCATCGACCTCGGCCTGCTCGCCCTCGCGTAGCGCCATGTTCGAGAGGATTTCCGCCGTGCAGCAGATCACGGGCGCATCCCGGTTCACCGTTGCATCGCCGGTCATCATGCCGACGCGCTCCGGCCCGAGGACCCGGCAGAGGTCGAAGAACTTCTCGCTGACCAGCGCCTTGATCGGCGCCGTGTAGAACGACCGCTCGTCCCGCGCGACCGCTCGAAAGTGCGCCGCCAGCGCCACCAGCGACTTCCCCGACCCGGTCGGCGTGCTCAGAATCACGTTGTTCCCGACGAAGATCTCCATCACGGCCTCTTCCTGCGCCGGATAGAGCTCGAGCCCCTGGTCGCTCACGTAGTCGAGAAATCGCGTCAGCAGCGCGTCGCCGTCCGGGCTCCCGCGCGAATCATCGAGGTAGCGGCCCAGCGTGCTCATCGGTGCCCACTACGAAAAACGAAGCCGGTCGACGTCCTTGGACATCGACCGGCTCCTAGCAACGGGCTCCACGATGTGGGGAGGCCAAGGCGGGCACCAAGCACGAAAACGCTGTTTCGCCTGACTCTGGATGGGATGGTGGGCTCATCCTTGCCCGCGTTCCGGGCTTTCGGTGCCCGCCTTGCACCGAATGACTCACTGGATCTACCGGGGTTCGGTGTACCGTCCACGACAAAAGAGGGCATCCGATACGCCACGAGCCGCCCGAGATCACCCTCTAGGCTTGAAATTAACCCGCCGCTATGGATCGATAGACGGCCGTGGGCGAGCCATCGGACAAAACCGGTCATGGCGGCAGCCTCAGCATGTCTGGGGCTTGGACACGTGGGGTCGTGACCGCCTTTCAGCGGCTCGGGCTCGACGTCGAAGGGCTGTGCCGGCAGGTCGGCACCCCGATCACGGCGTTCTCCGACCCGACGGGCCGCCTCAGGCGCGACGACGTCGGGCGTCTTTGGAGGGCGGCGCTGGCCGCGAGCGGCGATCGGCATTTGGGCCTGAGCGCGGGTGCCGCGTGGGATGTCCGCGCCGACCATCTGGTCGTCCTGCTGCTCACCAGCGCCGACACCGTCGGCCACGGCCTCGAAGTATGCCTTCGATATCAAGAGCTTCTCTCGCACGGGCGCGTGCTCAGCCTCGGAGAGGAAGGCGATTGCCAGCTGCTCCACATCAACAAGATCGACGATCGGCTCCCCGTCACGGCCCACGAGATCGAATACATTGCCGTCATCGCCATGAAGGTGCTCCGCTTTGCGACCGACGGCCAATTTGCGGCCCGTGCGGTTCAGTTTCAGCACCCCTATCGCGGCGACATCCAAAAGTACACGCGTGCGTTCGGCTGCTCCGTCACCTTCGGCCACGAGCGCACGTCGATCCTCATCGACGAGCAGTCTTGGAATCTTCCGCTCGTCCACGGCAATCAGGCACTCCACGGCCAGCTCGAGGGGGTTGCATCGAACCTCCACGCGCTGCTCGAGTCACGTCCTTTCGTCGATACGGTTCGCGATCGAATCAAAACTCTCCTTCCGAAAGGCAAGCACAACATCGAGTCGGTGGCCAAGGCGCTTCACATGACGCCGCGCACGCTTCAGCGACGCCTTCAACAGGAGGGGACGACGTTCCGTGCGCTGATGGATTCGACCCGGAGGGCGATCCTCGTCGACTGCGTCGAGCGTAGGCAGCCTCCGGGCGAAGTCATGCGGCACGCCGGCTACACGAACCCCCGGAGCTTTCGGCGCGCCATGAAACGGTGGAATTTGCTCGACTCGCAATGAGGCTCCGCACGACACATCTCGCCCTGGCACTCCTTCTCGTGCCCATGCTCGGATGCGCGGCTCTCAGCGCAGCAGGCCGGGGGCTGCGGGGCCTCGACGTCGACCCCCCCAAGGTTTCGATCGCGTCCGTCCGCGTGGCGGACATGCCGAGCAACCGCGCGCTTGCCAGCTACTACTGCGCCCAGTACCTCGGGCCGCTGATCTGCAGGGCCTTCGGGCCTGTCGCCAAGACGAGCGACATCGATTTCGCGTTCGACGTCGAGCTCGAGCTCCAGAACGCGAGCAAGGTGCCCATGCCGCTCGTGCAAACGCTCTTTGCGTTCACGGCGTTCCCCGAGGTGCAGGGGAAGCAGAATCTCGGCACCGTTTGCCTGAGCTTCTGCGAAGACCCGAGCAACTGTCGGCAGACCGCGGACGCCTGCGTCTCTGACGAGCCCGAGATCAAAGACATGCGCGACTTCGCCGGCGCGGCGGCCGGGTTCTTGATCGCGACGGCGGTCGGCGAACGAAAGCTCAGCGACCTTCGGGTGCGCACGATTCCGCCCAACGACCGCCTGCGGATGGTCGTGCGCCTAGGGCTCGACCCCGTTCAGATGGTGGGTCTGATTCGCCAGCTCGCAAAAGGCGAAGTCGACCGAATCCGACGGGGCGAAACCCCCGAGCTCACCGTCCCCTACCAGATCGAGGGGACGGCGTGGGTCTCGGTAGAATCGCTCGGCCGCCTCGCGACGGGCTTTGGCCCCGCCGCGGGCGAGTGGCGGCTCGCGCGATAGCTAGAGTGCGGCAGGTGGCGGCGACTGCGTCAGCGTGAGCGTGACTTCGCCCGCGCACGGAAGGTCGACGAACCACACCCCCATGCACTCGTTTGTGCTGACCTCTTCCTCGACGTGGTCCCAGGTCACCGAGAGCGTCGAGTTCTGGTCGATGCTCGTGCTCGGGTCGTCGAGTCCGAGCTGCATGGCGTTGTCGAGCATGACGATGCACGGATCGAATTCGGAGTTCTGGGTGCTGTCCGTGACCAAGACCTCGTCATCGGTCTCCATGTAGCTGTCAGTCGACATGATTAGCGAAGTGTCCCTCAGCTGAAGCGTCAGCGTGCTGCCATCGATGTTCATGTCGAACGTCAGCGCCTCGGTCTCACTGAAGAACTCGCAGCTGTCGGCGCCCACGATCGTGATGTCCGAAGCGACCCAGGCGAGCGGGCCTATGCCGCCGCTTCCACCCATGCCCCCCATGCCACCGGTGTTGCCGAGGTCCGTCGAGTCGCAGCCAAGCATGGCGGCCGCACCGATCGCTATCGTCAAGATTACTCTCTTCATTGGTTTCTCTCCCCTCGTTGAATCAAAAGCCATCAGTAACGGCTACGCACACCCGTGGTTGGCTTGCCTTCTTCTTCGGCCTTCTTGACGGCCGTTGGCTTCTTTTCCTTGGCCCGGCGAGCTGCGGCCTTTTTCTTGGCAGCGGCCGCGTCTTCCGCGGCAGCGGCGGCGGCCTCGGCTTCAGCAGCAGCGGCAGCCTCGGCTTCAGCGGCTTCATTCGCAGCAGCAAGGTCGGCCTTGCACTCGTCGAGCGCGCTCTGCAGCTCCTTCATCTTGGCAGCCTGCGCGTCGATGGCCTCGGTAAGCGCGGCTTTGTAGGACTCGAGTGCCTCGGTGCTCGCCTCACCGACGAGCTCTGGTGTCTCGATGTCGACCTCCTGGGACTTGATCACCGCAGCCTCGCCCTTTGCTTTGGCGACGTCGGCCATGCAGGTTTCGACCTCCGTGGCGAGATTTGCGAGCTCTTTGCTTTGCTCGGCAATCGTATCCTCTTGTTTCGTCGTCAGCTCTTTCAGCGCCTTGATGGCGGTGTCGTCTTGCTCGCAGCCGAGCACTCCAGCAGCGACCGAAAGCGCGACGACCGACGTGAGAATCGTTTTGGTTGACTTCACAGGCTCCTCCTGGGAACTCGGGACCCCAGGCCTGCATGAGCATCATGCCGGCGTATCGACCCCGCTTGCTTTTCCCCTTTGCATCGGTCGCGGACGACCAACGCGCCACTGAATAGCTCAGTCCCGTCCCGGGGTGCAAGGTCCGGAACCTCACAAGAAGGGTGAATCGCCAAGAATCGCTCGTGATTTTGGCCGGTTGCGCTCAGGGCGGCACGACTTCGGATGCGGTCCACCCGTCGTTCCGGCGGATGGTATGGGCGTTCCGCCGAACGTCGTCCGCTTCGTCCCAGGCACGTTTGGCCCGCTCCGCCCGGGGCTCGATCTTGGTGCGCTTCCATGAAACCCATTCGGTGCAGCGGCGAAGGTCGGCTTCCACGGGCAGGGTTTCGCGAATGGCCGCAGGAAAGGCCTCGAGCGGCTGGTCTTCTCGCCGAACCACCTCGATCTCGGCCGGGTTCTTGACGTTCACCCGGGCGCCCAGCCGGACGATGTAGGTCTTGCCGGCGCTCATCTTGGCCAGCAAAAGCTGAACCGTGGGCGGTGCCGAGCCCGTGACCACCATCAGCATTTGTTTGCCAGGCCAAACCGGCGCAACGGCCTGCACGCCGTTGCGGAGCACGGCCAGGCACTTGCCCGCCCGATCGACGATTCGAAACGGGACCTCGCTCGCTTGCCGGCGACGCGGTCGGGTGAAGACCAGAAGGGCGCGTCCTGGCGGAGCGGCGTAGCGAGAGTCGACCGTCGTCGGGAGCTGGGTGCGCGCCGGCATCGAGGGCAGCGACGATGCTGCCATCACCAGTGCCCACATCGCGACGCACGCGGTTCGCGTCTCCAGCCACATCGTGTGATCTATCTCGCACGTCGCCTCGCCTGGTTCCAGCAGGGCCGCCGCCTTCCTCACTGGTTCCACCACGTTGGCCACATCGACGAGTCTCACAGGCGGCGGGTCCGGTTTTTCGTAATACTGTATCGGTGGCGTCATCCGCAGGGGGGAGCCGTGCACCAACGCTGCCGGCGGCCCTCGACTCTCAGACTCCCCGCATCGGGGACTTACTGGATTCGAAGTTCCGGATTACCGATGTTCTCGGCTCCGGTGGGATGGGGTGCGTCTACCTCGCCGAGCACATCGCCATCAAGAGGCCGGTGGCCCTCAAGCTGCTCCATCCCGAGGTCGAGGGCATCGACGACGTGTCGCTTCGCTTCGAGCGGGAGGCGTTCGCCATCGGCCGCGTCGACCACCCGAACTGCGTCGGCGTCTCGGATTTCGGGCGCCTCGAGGACGGCACGCTCTACATGGTGCTCGAGGTGCTCGACGGCGCGTCGTTGTTCGAAATCCTGGTTCGCGAGCGCCGCATCGGCTGGAAGCGCGCGGTCCACATCGCCCGGCACGTGCTGAGCGCGCTCGCCTGCGCGCACGAGGCCGGTGTCGTGCACCGCGACGTCAAACCGGAAAACGTGATCCTCGTCGAGCAGGACGGCGACCCGGACTTCGCGAAAATCCTCGACTTCGGCATCGCCAAGCTCTTCGACGGCGCCAACCTCCCGAGCGGGGACCCGCGGCTCACACAGCTCGGGGTCACCTTGGGAACGCCGACCTACATCGCGCCCGAGCAGGCCTTCGGGCAGCCGATCGACGCCCGGGCCGATCTTTACTCGCTATCGGTGATGCTCTTCGAGATGATCACGGGAGAGCCGCCGTTCGACGCCGACGAGGTGGTGGCGCTCCTGAGCATGCACGCGTCGGCCGAGGTCCCGCGAATTCGCGACTTGGCGCCGGACGCCCACGTGCCCAAAGCCCTCGAGGCGCTGATTCGGCAGGGGCTCGAAAAGAAGAAGGAAGACCGCCCCGCGAGCGCGGAGGTCTACATCGCGCGCATCGACGCGATCGTCGAGCGCGAGGCGAAGTCGCCGTCGGTGTTTCCCGAAGGCGAGTCCGGGCTCCGGGAGATCCAGTCGATCGTCGCAGGGCGTATGCGCGACTCGCTCGAACCGGTTGCCCGCGTCGTGACGCAAAAGAAGACCCCGACGCAGGTCGTCGCGACCGTGCTGACGTTCCTCCTGCTGATCGGCGTGTTCGCATTTGCGTTTGGGAGCCGGGGGCCCGACTATCTCCCCACGCGCTCGCGGCTGCCTCTGATTCCGCAAAAGCACGGGCCCGAAGCCGAAGCCGCCGCGGAGCTGTTGTCGCAGGGACGTCCCAACGAGGCGGCCGCGTATTTGAACGAGCACAAAAAAGAGGTGCGCGAGAAGCCGTATGCACAGATGGTGCTCGGCCACGCGCACGCGAGCGCGCAGCGGAACATCCTCGCGCTCAAGGCGTATGAAACGGCGGTCCGGCTCGAGCCCAAGCTTGCCAACGACGAGCTGATGCGCATGAATCTCGCGCTCATGCTCGACAAGAAGGCGCCCGGCGTCGTCGACGCGGCGCTCGGTTTCATGGCCGCGCTTGCGGTCGATTTGGGCGATGACGACGCGGAGGACGACCTGGTGCGACTGGCCTCGGCCGACGACGTTCTGTTCAGACGCCAGCAGGCGAGGGAGGTCGCGGAAGAGGCGGGCCTCGGCGACGAAATCGACCGCCTGACCTCGTACACGCTGGACCTCCGGCAAGGCGAGACCTGCGCAGACCGCAAGGAGGCGGTGGCGAAGCTTCGCGCGCTCGGCGACAAGAAGGCGATCCCGAGCCTCGAAGCGGCGCAAAAGCGCATCCGGGTCGAAGGTATTCTCAAGAAGAAGGTCAACACGAATGCGTGCCTTCGCACCGACGCGACCGAAGCCGTCCGGTACCTGCGAAGCCTTTGAGCCGCGCGTCTGTCGCGCGGTGAGCGCGCGTGCCGACTGTGGTTGAAACCTCCACAGTGTGACGCAGCCACGACCCGCGGTTTGCGCACGCCCGCGGGCATTACCGTGAAAATCCCAGTGGCATGCTCCTTGCTCAAAACCTGAGCAAGGAGGTGGTCATGCGCTTACGCCTAACCTATTTGCTGACCTTCGTCTTGATCGCGATCGGCTGTCACTCGGACTTCGATCCGTCCCAATCCTGGAGGCCATCGGCTCCGGGCACCGCTCTTTACACACCCCCGGACCCGCCATCGAGCCTCCGTGAGTGTTCGCCGAGTGCTTCTGCTTGGAGTGACATCCGGCGCCTCTACCTCACCACCGAGCAATCGATTCACGAGCTCATCACATGCGGCCGCGTGCAGGTTCGGCTCGCCAGCAGCATGTTGGCGATCGTCCTCGCGTCGAACGAAGCGCTCTTCCGTGGCGACGCCTTCGAGCGGGTCTCCGAGTACGCAGGCTTTTTCGGCCTGGACCTCGAAACCCCGTTCGACCAAGGGGAGGACGGCCGATGGGAAATGCCCATCGACGGCGCGGACCCGAGCTCGCGCTTCTGGGTCCAGTTCTTCAGGCCCGGCAGCCCAGAGCCAATTCTCGAGGATCCGTTTCGCCTCGAGAGTTACCTCCAGGACGTGCACGTCGAGACCACCATGACGCTCGACGAAATGTTGGAGGACCTCTACCGCCGCAACACCTTTTACTTTACCTACCGGGAGCCCGGTCCCCTCGTCGATCTGCTCAACGGCGGCGAGCCGCTCGGGAGGGTCTTCACGGTCGAAGTCTCCATTGCCGACATCGCGTCGCTCCTCTTTCCGTCGCTTGCGACCGAGGGCGCCGACTTCGGCCCGCTTCTCTCCCTCGTCGATGCCGAGATGATCTCTTGCGTCGAGCTGAGTGACACCAGCGGCAACGCCGTGGTCGAATACCGTGCGGACGGTCGTCGCGATACGATTGGCGCGATTGCGGGCGCCGGCGAAATCGGCTTCGACATCGACGCGATCGTCGCGACGGACGGCCGCTACACGCTGCTCGGGGACGCGACCGATCTTCGCTTCCTCGGCGCGAAGAATCTCGCCGGCGAGATCGTGTACGACGTCAGCGGCGAAGACCTTTGGCTCGAGGTGACCAGCGATTTCGGCACCGGGCAGGCGTGGCCGGTCACCTTTTGGAGCTGCGGCGAGTGCGAGCACCCGGAGGGCGCGCCGTAGCCGCCTCGGCGAGGGACGGCACGCGGCTCGACGGTCGGCCGCGTGCTATCCCTTTCGCCGATGACCGCGTATCTCTATCCGATCGGCCTGGCCGTCGTGTCGGTGCTCGTCGTCCTGCTGGAGCGCTTTTTTCCGTGGCGCCCCGAGCAAAAACAGCTGCGCCCCAAGCTCTGGTCGGATTTGATCCATCTCGTCTTCAACGGTCACTTTCTCGGGCTGCTGCTCGCAGGGCTCGCGAGCCGGTGGGTGCTTCCACACGTCGATCGGTGGCTCGCCGCACAGGGGCTCACCGATGCGGTCTATCGAAACGCCGCTGCGGATTGGCCGCTTTGGGCGCAGATCGTCGTCGCGTTGGTCACGCTCGATTTCGTGCAGTGGTGCGTGCACAACACGCTGCATCGCGTCCCCCTCTTCTGGGAGTTTCACAAGACCCACCACAGCGTCACCGACGGCGAGATGGATTGGATCGTCTCGTTCCGCTTCTCGTGGCTCGAGGTCATCGTCTACAAGACCGTCCTCTACCTCCCGCTCGTGTTTTTCGGCTTTCGCTGGGAGGCGCTGATGTTCCACGCGGTGTTCGGGACGCTCATCGGCCACTTGAACCACGCCAACCTAAACTGGGACTACGGCCCGCTCCGTTACGTGCTCAACAGCCCTCGCATGCACATCTGGCATCACGACTACGACGGCCCGCCCAACTGCGTCGTGAACTTCGGCATCATCTTCAGCGCCTGGGATTGGATCTTCGGCACCGCCAAGATGCCGGACGAGCCTCCAGCCCGCATCGGCTTTGCCGGCGTCGAAAGCTTCCCGGACAACTTCTTCAGCCAGGAGGCATGGCCGCTTCAAAAGCTCCTCCCGAGGGCGCACGGTGCCGTCGCCTGGTCGGTCATCGGGGCTCTGGTCCTCACGGTGGCCTGGGTTCTGAGCCGCTGACCTCCCGACCTGCGGGTCCGCACCCGGCGATATCGAAAAAGGTCAGAGAAGCGCAGTCTCGTGTCTCGTCCTGGAGATGACCATGCGGTCACGAAAACATCGGGAGGTGTATCATGAATTTCACATTGCATTTGGGTCTGTGCAGTCTTGTGCTGCTGGTTGCCGCAACGGCTGGCTGTGATTCGGAGAGTGGCGGCGTCGACGGCCCCGGCGGAAACGGTACCGCAGAGGACGGAGGCACCGGCGGAACGGGCGGGGGCGAGACGGACGCCGTCGTATTCGAGATCCGGGGCATGACCGAGCCCGGACTCGAGGGGGTCCAGATCTGCGAGGCGGACACTACCAACTGCACGACGACCGATGAAAACGGATCAGCGGGGCTCGAGCTGCCCGCGAATCAGGAAGTGCTCTACGTCGTGTCGAAGGACGGCTATGCGCCCGAGCTCTTCGCCGACGAGACCCCCTTCGGGGGGCTTCGAGCGCACGTCCTCTTCACCAATCAAGAGCTCGATGATGCGGTCGCCGGATTCGGTTCGATGTGGCCACATGCGGGAACGGGCTGGGCCAGCTTCGGCGTCAATCTCGCTGGCGTCACTTTTCAATTGATGGGGGCCAGCGGAGTCCAGTGGTACCTCAATAGCGAAGGCGTCGCGACGACTGAGATCGACGCGACGACCACCGAGGCCATTGCGGGCGTGCGAGGCGGCTTTGTCGAGGTGACACCCGGGATCTTCGAGGTCGAGTACGGCGGCGCGGCCAGCAATTGCACGCTCGGCATCGGGTGGCCGAGCGAGATGCCGAATCGACTCCGGATTCCCGTGCGGGACGGACACATCTCGTACGCATCGATGGCCTGCGACGCGCAGTGACCGAATCACATTCCTCGTGATGCGAGGAGCCATGGTGTGTCACGATAGCGCGTGACGAACGCGACGCGGCGCTGGGCACCTCTGCTCGGATTCGGGCTTTCTCTGCTGTTCCTTCAGGGCTGCACGGACGGTTTCGGCTGTCGCGGCGATGATGCGGCCGTCGCGCGGGACGCGGCCGTCGGTGGTACGAGCGCCTTCGGTACGGCACCCGGCACGGGCGGCGGCGGAAGCGACGCGCTTCCGGTGATCCCCGCGGATCGCGAGGTGTTGTTCGTCGGCGGGCTCATGTCGGAGCTCTACGAAGAGCTCAGCGTCAATCTCGAAAACGAGATCAATGCCGCGCTCGATCGCACGGCGCGCAAGCTCAACGTGGACATCGATCTGCCGGGGAACCGCGACATCGACCTGCCGATCGGCGATGCGATTGCCGATGCGCTTCCAGAGGTCGGCCTTCCGATTCGGCCCGGCCGTTTCATTTCGTTCTACACGCAGATGCAGGCCTTCGAAGCAGCCGGCATTCCGGTTCGCAACGTGTCTTCGGTGTCGCCGTCGTTTGATACGTCGGAAAGTGTCGCGCACAATGCACGTGCCATTCGCGAGGCGATTCGGGCCGCCGACAAGCCGGTCATCGTAGTCTCTCATAGCAAGGGCAGCCTCGACACGCTTCACGCGCTCCTCGCGGTGCCGGGTTTCTGGGGCCGCAAGGTCGTCGGCTGGGTTGCGCTCCAAGCCCCGTTTCACGGCTCGCCGCTGGCCGACCCGGCGCCCTCGGCGATGCACGATCTGCTGCTCCGCGTCGTGGGTGGCAACGGAGAAGCCCTCGACGATCTGAAGACGACGACGCGCGCGGTCTACATGGAGACCCGCCGAGACCGGATTGCCGAGCTCACCGCTGCGATTCCGGTGATTTCCGCGTACTCGGTGTACGAGGCCGACCGACCGATTGGAGATTTCGCGAGCGCGTTTGCCAGCCAAGTCTTCGATCCCGAGATGGTGTCGGAGATCGGCGACATCGTCCTCGAAAACTACCGCGCCACCCCACGCAATCTCGGTCGTGTGATCAGCGCGTCCACCGCCGCGGCCCTCGCCCTGATTCGCGACCGAATCGCCACCGGCATCTCCGAGGCCGTCGCGACGATCGGCTTGATGAACTTCACCAACGTGTACCTGAACCTGCGCGATCTCCCAAACGACGGCCTCGTGCCTAAACAAAGCACGGTGCTTCCCGGAGCGACGCACCGAGAGCTCGACGTCGGCGACCACGCGAGCCCCGTGATGGACGTCGGCCCGTTCAAGAACTTCTGGACGGCCGAGCACCGCAACCGCGTCACCGCCGCGCTGATCGCCGAGGTCAGCGAAGCCGCGGATCGGCGCTAGGGCAGGTCCCACGCCGACCGAAGCGCTGCGTATTCGCTTTCTGGCAGCGCCACCCACACCGCGCCGGGCTTCAACCATCGTGCAAACCCGTCGAGGATGCTCCTCGGCATGGCCGTGCACCCGGTCATGCCGATGCCGGGGCCCCGCCAGACATGGACGAAAATGCAGCTCCCCGCGCCGGGCTCGGTGCCGCGGGTGTTGTGCTCGACCACTATGGCGATGGCATAGAGGTCGTCATCGCGCCGCATGTGCTCGGCGCTGTTCCAGTCGACCGGCGTGTCCTCCATCGACACGATGCGGTTGTAGTGACGCGAGCGCGGGTCATCGACGCAGCGAAGCCCGTTCGTGGCCTGCGCGTACGGAAGCGAAACCCCTTCGAGCGTGGGCGCGTAGCCATAGGCCGTGCCGATCTCGAATGCGCCGGCCGGCGAGCGTCCGTCACCTTCGCGTTTAGTCGGGCCGGGTCGACCGGACGGAGCACCGTCCCCGTGAAGCCCACGTCCCCAGCCGTAGCCGCTTCGTCCGATCACCGTCTCGATGGGCTCGCCCACCGTTTTCCACGCGCCACCGGGCGCGCGTTCATGCAGCTGAAGCCTCGTTTCGAAGCCGTTCCAGTCCTCCGACACCACCGTCACGAGCTGCGTGCGCGCTGCATCGATGGGGGACTGAGCGTGGCTTGCCGGCCTGGGCGCGGGGGGTGGCATCGTCGCGCTCCGGCAGCCCCACGCCACGAGCCAAAGCGCTCCACAGCACCAAACCCCCGCACGCATGCCCTCGATTGTACGCGCAACCGAGCGGGCCAGCGACGATTTGCAGACGTCCCCCGTTTCGCTATCCCCTACGCCAGTGCCTCGCCCATTCCCGGCCATGCTTTTCTCGCTGAGCGTCCTCGCGGTTTCCGTCGCCGGGCCCGCTTCGGCCTACGACAAAGCGGCCTTCGTCCCGCCCAAAGACAAGGCGCTCGTCGTCTTCATCCAAAACCTTCGCGAAGACCAGGCCATGAGCTATCTCATCGTCGATCGGGAGCTGCGGTGCTTGGCAGAGGTCGGCGGCCGCGAAGCCGAAGTCGCGGAGATGCCGCCCGGGGCACACACCTTCTTCATCTCGGGCTACAGAACCCAGCGCATCGACATGGAGCTTGCGCCCGGCCGCACCTATTTCGTTCGCATCTTCTCCTACGAACGCGCCGTCCTGCGCAACTCGGACGTCATGCCCGTGCAGCGCGGCACCGAGTCCTACATGCAGGTGAAGTCTTGGCTCACCGGCGCGCGCGTCACGAAGGCTAGCGACGACCCCTGCCACGGGAAGACCATCAAGAAAGGCTCCCGCCGCATGGTCAAGAACATCATGGGCGCCGACGTCGACTGGGAGGAGGGCGACGAGCTCTACCACGCCCGCTATTCGCTCCTTCGCGTAGACGGCTTCACCGCCAAGGAAATCGACTGGTTCTGATCGAGATGGCCGAAACCAAGCTCATTCCGGTGTCGATGGCGGTCGAGTTCAACAAGGTGCACTGGCTCCCGCACAACCGGCGACAGGGCATCGATTGGAAGCAGTTGGATTTTGCGCTCGGCGCTTATGAAGGGACCGAGCAGGTTGGCGCGGCGGTCTACAAAGTCGTCGGCGGCTTGGGGTTCCTCGAACAGATCGTCGTGGCCGATGGCAAGACCGGGCGCGGCATCGGCTCCTCCCTCATGCAGGCCTTCGAAGCTCACGCCGCAGAGCTCGGCTGCCACGTCCTCCAGCTCGAAACCGCCGAAACGCAGGCCCCCGCCTTCTACGAACGCCATGGCTACGAGCGCATCGCGACTCTGCCCGACGGCCGCTTCCATTTGGAGTGGTACGTGTACCGTAAGCAGATTTAGCTTCGGCTCGTGCTCGATTCGCAGAACGAGGAGGCGACTCATTCAAAACATCCCCATCATCAATCTCGCCTTGGCCGGCATCCCAGCCTTGGTCGTCGTGGTCGTTCTCTGGAGGTGGTCTGCGGGGGCAGGCCACAGCATGGCTGCCTTGGCCCGAATGCTGGGGCAGCTCCTGCTCATCGGCTATGTGCTGGTCTACATCTTCGAAGCGGATGTCCCGTGGATCGTTCTCGCCGTGATGGGCGTCATGGTCGTGGCAGCAAGCTGGATCGCGCTTCGCACGAACCCACAGCTTCGGCCGTCGCTCTATCGCTACGCCTTCACGTCGATCCTCGCGGGGGGCGGCGTCACCGTTGCGCTGATCACGCAGGTCGTCCTGACACTGGACCCTTGGTATGAGCCGAGCTTCACGATCCCGCTTGCAGGGATGATCTTCGCGGCATCAATGAACTCGGTCAGCCTCGGCGCGGAGCGGCTGCTCGCCGAGCTCCGGCGCGGCGCTTCGTATGTCGATGCACGGCGAATCGCCATGCAGGCTGCCCTCATTCCAATCGTCAACACGCTCTTTGCGGTCGGCCTGGTGTCCTTGCCCGGTCTGATGACCGGTCAGATCCTCTCGGGTGTGTCCCCGCTCGTCGCGGTGCGGTACCAGGTCATGGTCATGTGCATGGTGTTTGGGGCATCGGGGCTATCTGCCGCGATCTTCGTCACCCTCGTGCGCGACCGTGTCGATAGGTCGTCCCCGGCTAGCAGAGCGTCCAGATGAAAACTCTTCGAGCCGCCGAAGCCGTCGTTTGGCCGTCACTGTCGGTGGCCTCGAGGACGATGAGTACCGGTCGAATGCCCCTCTTGGGGTAGTCGGGTCGCGCCCTGTATTCCAATTTCGCGGACGAGCGTCCCGTCTTCGTGCTTGTTCGCTCGGGCTCGAAGGGCATGTGATAGGCTTCCGCGGCCGTGCTCGACCCACTTGCCGAATGGCCCGACGACCAATCCGTCGGTCTTCTGATTTTCGCCG
>JBFGKE010000031.1:0-42815 GCA_041576815.1 Polyangiales bacterium | reverse complement strand
ACGATGAGGCAACCGCGCTCGGCCCAGAACCGCTCGAGCGCAAGAATGAGGTCTTGGAAGGTCACGGGGCTGTGTAGCATGCGGGGGCTGCCGCGGGTGGCATGAAGCGAGTTGGTGGGTTCGGGCGGGTGGGTCGCATGTAACTAAACCCGGGCGGTGTAACAAAACATAGCCGCGTCAGTCTTCGTCTTCGTCTTCGTCGTCCTCGTAGTCTTCCTCTTCTTCCGCCTCCGCTTGCGCCGCCGCAATGGCCGCCTCTTCTTGTGCCAGGAGCTCCTCCTCGGCCTCCTCCATCGCTTCGGCCGCGGCGAGCTCGGCGGCCGCCAGGTCGATCGATTCGCCGGTTTTTTCCTCGAAGAGGGCCTTGTGCTCGTCGGTCAGCTCGCTGAACTCCTGCAGGGTCGGAAGGTCTTTGAGGGTGCTCAGACCGAACAGCTCCAAAAATCCTGGCGTCGTGCCGTAGACGAGCGGGCGTCCCGGCTCGTCTTTGCGGCCTAGGATCTTCACCAAGCCTCGCTCGCCGAGCATCTTCAGCGACGAGCCCGAGTCGACCCCTCGGACGTCATCGACCTCGGGGCGCGTGATCGGTTGGCGGTAGGCAACGATCGCCAGCGTTTCGAGCTGGGCGCGCGTCAGGCGCATCGGCTTGGGCGCGACCAAGGTGCGCACGAAGTCCGCGCTCTCCTTGGCCGACCGGAACTGGTAGCCGCCGGCGATGAAGTAGAGGTGCACGCCGCGGTGCTGGTAGTCGGCGACCAGCTCGTCGAGCAGCAGCTGAACCTCGGCGAGCGTCGCCCGCGCCGCGCGCGCGAGGCGCTTGGCGGTCACCGGCGTGTCCGAGACGAAGATCAGGCTCTCGAGAACGTTTTTGAGAGACTCGCCGATCGCCGCCACCGGCGCGCCCGCGCCGTTGTCCGAGAGATTGCTGCTAACTCGTGTGTCTGTTTGGGTCATGGCTCCTGCTCGTCCTCGTGGAACCCGCGTCGTGCAGTCGTTCCTGCGGGCACCACTACCGATTGACGCCGCTCCTTGGTCACCGGCGTCGACGCTTCTTCGTCCTCCAGCGCGGGCGCCTGATCGCCCGTGCTCGTCGGTCGCTGCACGTCCGCGGGCACGACAGGCTCGCCCGAGGCGTCGAGCAACACGTACTCGAGATAGATCGGCTCCTCGTGGTCCGTCTGATAAATGCTGGCGAGCCGCATCTTGGCCATCTCGAGGAGCGCGAGGAAGGTCACGACCAGCTCGTAGGACGACGTGACGCCCTCGAAGAGCTCGTCGAACCGGCACCGGCGCCGCTCGCGAAGCAGCTCGACCAGGGTGCCGATGCGCTCCTGGATCGTCATGCGCTCCGCATCCACCTCGAGGGCCAGGCTCGCGTTGACGCGCTCGGCGATCTTCTTGAGCGCGTCGAGAAGCTTGAACACGCTCACCTGCGCGAGCGGCACCGGCCCGTCTGCCGTCGGCGTCGGGCTCCCGCGCCCGAACACGTCGCGTCCGGCGATCGCCCGCTCCCCGAGATCGTGAGCGACCCGCTTGTACTTCTGATACTCGAGCAGACGGCGGATCAGCTCGGCGCGCGGATCGAGCTCGTCGGCGACCTCGTCGTCCTGGTCGGCCGGGGGGCGCGGCAGCAGCATCTTGCTCTTGATGTGAGCGAGCGTGGCGGCCATCACGAGGTATTCCGAGGCGATGTCGAGGTTCAGGTCCTGCATCAAGCCGAGATATTCCAAGTATTTGTCGGTGATGAACGCGATCGGCAGATCGAGGATGTCGAGCTCGTGCTTCCGAATCAGATGCAGCAGCAGGTCGAGCGGTCCTTCGAAATTGGGCAGCTCGATCCGGAAGCTCGGATCGAGCGCCTCCGGCGCCTCTGCGGCCGCCATGGGACTGGGCTCGCTCATCGCGTGAGAACCATGCGCCCGGGGGCTCCCCGGTGTCAATCGCCCTGCGCTTCGTCGAGCGCCTCGAGGACGGCCTCGACGTGTCCCTTCACCTTCACTTTGGGGAAGTGCTTGATCACCTTCCCGTCGGGTCCAATCAACACGGTGGAGCGAATGATGCCCATCGACTTCTTGCCGTACATGTTCTTCTCGCCCCAGGCCCCGTACTTCTCGAGCATCTTGCCGTCGGGGTCGCTGAGCAGCGGGAACTTCAGGCCGTACTTGTCGGCGAACTTGCAGTGCGAGTCGATCGAGTCCTTGCTGACACCGACGACGACTGCATCGCGCGCACCGAGCTTTCGGAGGGCCTTGTTGAAGTCGTTCGCCTCGGTCGTGCAGCCGGGCGTGTTGTCCCTGGGGTAGAAGTAGACGATGACGTACTTGCCCGCGAGGTCCTTCAGCGCCAGCTTCCCGCCGGTTGAAGAAGGGAGATTGAAGGCGGGCGCCTTGCGGCCTTCCTTGATCATGACGGAGCGTCTAATGCCGGTCGGCCGACCCTGTCAACGGCTGAACGCCCCCGCGAACTTGGAATCCGCGCCCGCGGCCATCAAGATCGAGGTATGGCGACTCGAACGCTGATCGTCGGCGACGTCCACGGCTGCCGTGAAGAGCTGGAGGATCTGCTTCGCGAATCGGGATGGGAATCGGGCGATCGGCTCGTGTCGGTGGGAGATTTGGTGGCCAAGGGCCCGGATTCGCTCGGCGTCTTGCACCTGATGCAGCGGCTCGGAGGCGAGGCGGTCCGAGGCAACCACGACCAGCACTGCCTGGTCTGGTGGGAGGCCAAGCGCGCGGGCCAAACGCCGCCCGCGCTTCGACCCACCCATCGAGACGTCGCCGACCGGCTTGCCGACGAGGAATGGAGGTGGCTCGCCGCTCGCCCGCTCTGGCTGGAGCTGCCCGAGCACGATGCGCTGGTCGTGCATGCGGGGCTGATTCCGGACCTGCCCCTCGAAGAGCAGGACCCGTACGACCTGATGAACATGCGGAGCATTCTCCCCGACGGAACCGGCAGCAAAGACTACGACGAGGGCACGCCGTGGGCCGAGCGGTGGCCAGGGCCTCGCCTCGTGGTGTTTGGGCACGACGCGGTCCGCGGTCTCCAAAACCACCCTCACGCCGTCGGCCTCGACACGGGCTGTGTGTACGGCGGCTGGCTGACCGGTCTGTGGCTCCCGGGGCGCGATCTCGTGGCGGTCCCGGCCCGTGCGGCGTACACCGACCCGGGGAAGGACTGAGCGTGGAGGTTTGGGTCTGTCGCGACGGCGATCTCGGGCGCGGAGAAGTACGAACCGCCATGCTCGGCCACGATGACGACGGGCTTCCCGTCATGGCCATTCTGCTTCGAGACGAGGAAGGCCGCGTGGTGGCGTATCGGAACCTCTGCCGGCACCTTCCGGTCCCCCTCGACGGAGGGACCGGCGAGCTCCTGACCGAGGACGGCGCGCATCTGGTCTGCGGAACCCATGCTGCGACGTACCGTGTCAACGACGGCTACTGCGTCCATGGACCCTGCGAGGGGCTGTCGCTCCAGCTCCTCTACGTGCGCCTCGACGACGGAGACCTCTACGTCTCCGACGACCCGGATTTCGGCTAGTGGCGCAGCGCGGCGGTGTTGCAGGTCAGCCGGTTTTTTCCTGCCTGGCACTCCACGCCGCCGGCGACGAGAGTGGACCGACGTCGCTCCAGGGCTTGTCCTCGCTGTGCCGGACGACCTTCTTGCGGGCGGTCAGCACCTCCGCGCCATCCCGGGTCACGAGGACCGTGTGCTCGAACTGCGCCGACAGCGAGCGGTCCATCGTGAGGACCGTCCAGTCGTCGTCCATGAGCTCCGTCTGATAGCCGCCGAGATTGATCATGGGCTCGATCGTGAACACCATTCCCGCCTTCATGCGCTTGTCCTTGCCACGGCGTCCGAAGTGGGGAATCTGCGGCGGCATGTGGAACTCACGGCCGACCCCGTGTCCCACGTAGTCGCGCACGACGGAGCAGCCCTTGCCCTCGGCGTATTCCTGGATGGCGGCGCCGATGTCGCCGATCCGCTTGCCGTGCTTGACTTCGGCGATGCCGAGCTCGAGGCAGCGGCGCGCGGTCTCGACCACCAGAATCGCATCGTCGCTCGGCTGCCCGATGTAGAAGGTGACGCTGGTGTCGCCGTGGTAGCCGTGCTCTTTCGGCAAATAGCTGGTCACGTCCACGTTGATGATGTCGCCGTCGCGCAGCGCGTAGGAGCCCGGGATGCCGTGGCAGACGCACTCGTTGACGCTGGTGCAGACGCTCTTCGGGAAGCCTTTGTAGTCGAGTGGGGACGGGTAAGCGTCTCGCGTGACGATGTACTCGTGCACGAACCGGTCGATCGCGTCGGTCGTCAGGCCGGGCTCGAGGATGTCACCGACCGCGGTCAGGCAGTCGGCGGCGAGTTGGCAGGACCGCCGCATGTCCTCAAGCATGCGGGGCGTCATGAGCTCGATGGCAGACACGGAATTTCTCAAGCGCAGCGTGCTAGCGGTTCTAGGACAGTGCCACGGATTGTCGAGTTCCGTGCTTTTCCCCACGATTTGACCGGAACGGACGATGGCACTAAGTAGCGCCGGACCGAGTGAAAAGGGGCGTATTCGATGTCAGAAACCTATAACAACGTTCCGATGAGCGACTCCATGGCGGCCAAGACCGAAAAGGAAGACGCCTTCTGGAACGGCCCCAAGCTCGTCGTTCTGAGCTTCATTACGCTGGGTTTTGCCTTCGCGCTTCTCTGGGCCATGGCGGAGGGGATCATCGGTCCCGAGCAGCACGACGCCGACTTCGGAGCCGAGGTCCACTTCCTACAGCCGGGCGGCGGCCCGCTCGACTGAGCGCGTCGATGCGATCGCAGGCTAGTCGTCGAAATCGAGCTCTTTGGGCTCGTCGTTTCTGAGGGAGTCGTCTTCGCCCGGCTCGAACGTCGCCTCGGAGTAGAGGTCGTCGAGAGACCATCCTGCCTTGTGATGGCGGCGCAGCTCTTCGCGCTCGAACTCGGCAAGTGACTGATAGTTCTTCGGTCCTTTAGGACGCATGTCCCCTCCCCCGTGCGCGGCTGCAAACCCCTTGCGGGGTATGCTAGACAACCACTTTATCCCACACTGCAGCACACCCTACCCGCGGCGATCGAGAAGGCAAAAAAACAGACGAGATTGAAACCCCGCAGCGGCGCTGGTAGACGCAGGCCATGAGTCGGGTGGTAGCGATCGCCAATCAAAAGGGCGGCGTCGGGAAGACGACCACGGCGGTCAACCTGGGGGCGAGCCTCGCTGTTGCCGAGCAGCGCGTTCTGCTCGTCGACCTCGACCCGCAGGCCAATGCGTCTACGGGCGTCGGGTGCAGCCCGGGCGACGAAGACATCGAGGGATCGTACGAAATGCTGCTCCGAGAGGTCGACACCGCCGACGTCATCTACGAGACGGACATGCAGTACCTGCACGTCATCGCCGCGACGCAGGACCTCGTCGGCGCGGAGCGTGACCTTCTTCAAGCCGATGACAGCGCGACGCGGCTTCGCGATGCGCTCGACGCCGTGCGCGACGACTACGATTTCATCGTGGTCGACTGCCCGCCCTCCCTCGGCATGCTGACGATCAACGCGTTGACTGCGGCCGACCTGGTGATCGTGCCGCTTCAGTGCGAGTACTACGCCCTCGAAGGGCTTTCACAGCTCGTGGGGACGATCGAGCGCGTGCGCGCGTCGGTGAACGAGCACCTCGAGATTCACGGTGTGCTGCTCACGATGTTCGACGCCCGCAACAACCTCGCCAACGAGGTCGCGGAAGAGGTGCGGCGTCACTTCCGAGTGTACGACACGATCATCCCTCGCAACGTGCGCCTCGCGGAGGCGCCTTCCCATGGAAAACCGGTGATTTTGTACGATGCCTCGTCGCGAGGCTCGTACACCTACTTGAACCTTGCGCGCGAGCTGCTCGAGGATCTGGAGGTGGCAGCCTAGTGGCCCGCCGTCGCTTGGGGCGTGGGTTGGATGGCTTGCTTCCGGCAGCGCCTCCGGCGTCGGAGCGGGCCCCACAAAGCGCTGCCGCGATCGAAGACCTGCATCCTGGGCGGATGCAGCCGCGCGTGCGGATGGGGGCGGAGGCGCTGGCAGAGCTGGCGGCTTCGATTCGCGAGCACGGGGTGCTCGAGCCGATCCTGGTGCGCAAGCGACCGTCGGGGGGCTTTGAGATCATCGCTGGCGAGCGTCGGTGGCGAGCGGCACAGCAGGCCGGGCTGAAGGAGGTGCCGATCTTCGTGCACGACCTCGACGACGAGGGCGCGTTCGAGGCGGCGCTCGTCGAGAACCTGCAGCGCGAAGACCTGAATCCCATGGAGACCGCCCGCGCGTTTCAGCGTCTCGTGGACGACTACGGCTACACGCAGGAAACGATTGCGAGCAAGGTCGGAAAAGAGCGATCGACGATCGCGAACGCGCTTCGTTTGTTGAAGCTCCCGAAAGACATCGCGGGGCTCGTCGAAGACGGCGAGCTGAGCGAAGGTCATGCGCGGGCACTGCTTTCGGCGCCGAGCGCGGCCAGCATGAAAAAGCTCGCGCGCACGGCGGTTGCCAAAGGCTGGAGCGTACGAGAGGCTGAGCGACATGCGCGGCGAGAGGCCCGCGGCGACGCGGATGGAGCCCCGAGCAAGCGTCCCGGCAAGAGCGTCAACGTGAGAGACCTCGAACAGCGCCTCTCCCGGGCCCTCGGCTCCCCCACGAAGGTTTTCGAAGGCAGCAAGGAACGAGGCCAAATCCGAATCACGTATTCGAGCTTGGACGAGCTGGACCGGCTGATCGGGAAGCTGACGTCTTAGTTGCACCGCCCGCGGTGGGCGGGCGGATGGCCTAATCTAAAGAACCCTCGCCTGCGCCGCGTCCACCGTATTGCTCAGCAGCATCGCGATCGTCATCGGCCCTACGCCGCCGGGCACTGGAGTGATGAACGCTGCGTGGGCCTGCGCGCCTTCGAAGTCGACGTCTCCGCTGAGTGTGCCGTCGTCGAGGCGATTGATGCCGACGTCGATCACCACGGCGCCGTCCTTGATCCAGTCGCCCTCGACGAGGTTTGGACGGCCGACTGCCGCCACCACGATGTCCGCCTCGCGCACTCGCTCTGCCAGGTTCTCGGTGCGGGAGTGTGCAATTGTCACGGTCGCGTGCTTTTCGAGAAGCATCAGCGAGATCGGCTTGCCCACCAGCGTGCTCCGACCGAGCACCAGAGCGCGCTTCCCCTTGGGGTCGCAGCCGATGTGCTCGAGCATTCGCATGCAGCCGCTTGGCGTGCACGGCCGAAGACCTTTTCGACCGACCGTCAGGAGCCCGGCGTTGAACGGATGGAGCCCGTCGACGTCTTTGGCGGGGTCGATTGCATCGACGATCGTTTGGTCGTGCAGGTGATCGGGTAGCGGAAGCTGCACCAGAATCCCGTCGATGTGGTCGTCCGCATTGAGCTCGAAGATCAGCGACAGCAGATCGGCTTCGGAGGTTTCGGCAGGGAGCCGGTGCACCTTTCCTTCGATCCCGACTTTCCCGGCCGCGCGCTCCTTGTTTCGTACGTACACCTGCGACGCCGGGTCGTCGCCGACCAGCACGACCTGGAGCCCGGGCGCTCGATTGTGCGCGGCTGCAAACGCCTCCGCCCTTGCCTTGACCTCGGCCCTCACCTCTTTGGCTAGCGCCTTCCCATCGATCAGCTCCGCCATGCCGCGGGTCTATCAGAGCTTTGCGAGTTCTCAAACCAGCAGGCCCGCCAGTGGAAATCGCTTCGCGGCGTGGTATGTCGCGGAGCCATGTTCGACCCGGTCTCGCCGCAGGTCTCTTTCCCCGAGCTCGACGCGACGCAGCTTCGCTTTTGGGGAGACGCGCGCGTCTTCGAAAAGACGCTCGAGGCCAGCCGCGGTAAAGAGCCGTTCGTCTTCTACGAGGGCCCACCGACGGCGAACGGCATGCCACACCCCGGCCACGTGCTCACGCGCGTCGTCAAGGACGTGTTCCTCCGATATCGCTCGATGTGCGGCTACCACGTTCCGCGCCGCGCAGGCTGGGACACGCATGGCCTTCCGGTCGAGGTGGAAGTCGAAAAAGAGCTGGGCATCAGCGGGCGCGAGGCGATCGAGGCGTACGGCGTCGAGGCATTCAGCCGGAAATGCATCGATTCGGTCTTCAAGTACATCGGTGAGTGGCAGAAGATGTCGGAGCGTATCGGCTTCTGGGTCGACTTCGACGACGCCTACGTGACCTTCCACAAGTCCTACATCGAGAGTGTTTGGTGGTCGCTGTCGGAGATGTACAAGAACGGCCTTCTCTATCAGGGCTACAAAGTCGTTTGGTGGTGGCCCCAGGGCGGCACGGCGCTTTCCGCCGGCGAGGTCGGCCAGGGCTACCAGACGATCGACGACCCGTCGGTGATGATTCGCTTCCCGATCGCCGGCGAGAAGGACACCGCGTTTCTCGCGTGGACCACGACGCCTTGGACACTTCCGTCCAACATCGCGCTCGCGGTCGATCCAGAGACCGAATATGCCACCGTCGAGGCAGACGGCGAACGCCTCGTCGTCGCCGCAGCGCTGGTCGACAAGGTGATCGGCGAAGACGCCACGGTCGTCGAAACCCGCAAAGGCGCCGAGCTGGTCGGCATGCGCTACGAGCCTCCGTTCCGCTACGCCGAGCCCGACGGCGGCCCCGCCTGGCAGGTGGTCGATGCGGATTTCGTATCGCTCGATAGCGGCTCGGGGTTGGTCCACCTGGCTCCTGCGTTTGGCGAGGACGACTTCCGGGTCTGCAAGGAGAAGGGCATGGGTTTTCTCCAGCTTCTCGAGCCGGATGGCACCTTCCCCGACACGGTCACTGATTTTGCCGGCCGGTTCTGCAAGGAGGCCGATCGGGACATCATTCGCAATCTTCGGGGGCGCAATCTTCTCTTCAAAGAAGAGGTATACCGCCACGACTATCCGTTTTGCTGGCGTGCGATGGAGGACCCGCTCATCCAATACGCCCGCCGCTCCTGGTTCATCCGAACGACGAAAGAGATCCAGCGCGTCAAAGACAACAACCAAAGCGTCCACTGGGAGCCCGAGCACATCAAGAGCGGCCGCATGGGGCAGTTTCTCGAGGGCAACGTCGACTGGGCACTCTCGCGCGAGCGCTTCTGGGGAACGCCGCTTCCGATCTGGAAGAACGACGAAACCGGCGCAGAGGAATCGGTCGGCTCGGTTGCGGAGATCTTCGAGCGAAACCCCGAGGCTTTTGCACACTTCGAAGCGGCGAAAGCCGCGGACCCGACGCTTCAGGATCACCTCATGGTGCACAAGCCCTGGATCGACGCGGTCACGTGGCGCCGAGACGGCGAACCGGGCGTGTACAGGCGCGTCCCCGAGGTGATCGACTGCTGGTTCGATTCCGGCTGCATGCCGTTTGCGCAGTGGGGTTTTCCCCACCGGAACACCGAGGCGTTCGAGCGGAGCTTTCCGGCTGACTTCATCACCGAGGCGGTCGACCAGACCCGCGGCTGGTTCTACTCCCTCATGACGATCAGCTCGCTGATGTTTCCCGACCACGCGATCCCCCACCCCTTCGAGAATTGCGTGGTGCTAGGGCTGATGACCGATGCCAAGGGCAAAAAGCTCAGCAAGCGCGACAAGAACTACACCGACCCGCTCGTCCTGATGGATCGGGTCGGCGCGGATGCGGTTCGGTGGGCGCTCTACGCCGGCACGGTGCCCGGCCAAAACACCCGCTTCTTCGACGGCGCGGCGACCGACGCGGTGCGCGAGTTCCTTCTCAAAATCTGGAACGTCTACAGTTTCTTCGTCACCTATGCGAACATCGACGGCTGGTCCCCCGGGGCCGCGCGTCCCGCGCTTTCGGACCGACCCGACATGGATCGCTGGGTGCTCGCGGAGCTCGACGCCACGATCCGCGCCGTTCGCCGAGAGCTCGACGACTACAAGAGCCACATGGCCGTACGACACCTTCTCGGCTTCGTCGACGGGCTATCCAACTGGTACGTGCGGAGGAGCCGCGCGCGTTTCTGGGCGGCGGACGATTCCGCCGGAAAGCGCGCTGCCTTCGGCACCCTTTACGAGGTGCTGGTCGAGCTGACGAAGCTCGCGGCGCCGTTCATCCCTTTCATGACGGAGGCGCTGTTTCAGAACCTGGTGACACGCCAGGACGCCGCAGCGCCGGAGTCCGTGCACCTCGCCGCGTTCCCCGAGCCCGACGAAGCACGGGTCGACGGCTCGCTCCGCGCAACGATGGACCGAGTGCGTAATGTCGTGACGCTCGGGCAGCGCGTGCGCAACGAAAACAAGCTCAAAGTGCGGCAGCCCCTCGCCGAAGCCATCGTGGTCGTGGCCGACGACGAGGAGCGGGCGGCGATCGACAAGTTCGCGAGCGCGATTCGCGAAGAGCTCAACGTGCGCGCGCTGAGCTTTACTCAGCAGCCACACAAATACGTCGAGTTCGAGCTCGTCCCTAATTTTCGGGTCCTCGGACCCAAGCTCGGTCAGCAGGTGCCCGCCTGCAAGAAGGCGCTCGCCGAGGCAGACGGCTCGGCTCTCCACGCAGAGATGGGCACCCGCGGCAAGATCCGCGTCGAGCTTCCCGACGGCCCGGTCGAGCTCACCCTAGAAGACGTCGAGGTGCGGCTCACGGCACGCGAGGATTTCGCGGCGGCGTCTGGTGCGGGTCAGGTCGTCGTGCTCGACACGCGCCTCGACGAGAGCCTGCGGCTTGAGGGCCTCGCGCGCGAAGTGATCAACCGCATTCAGCGTGCCCGCAAAGCCATGGACCTCGCCTACGAGGCGCGCATCGAGGTGAGCTGGGATGCCGACGGCGACCTCGCCGATGCCGTCGAGCAGCATGCAGGTCACATCGCGCGCGAGACGTTGGCGACCGGTTTTCGGCGTGACGCAGCCGATGCCGGCGGTGAGCACGATACCGAGGTGGACGGCGCGCCCCTTCGCCTTTCGATTACGCCTGCGTAATCGCTTCTTCCGCGGTCGCTTGCTTTTCGCGGCGGCCGTCGAGGAAGCCCTCGATCAGGATCAGAACCACACCGATCGTGATCCACGCGTCCGCTACGTTGAAGGTCGGATACGCCCAGCGATCGTTGAGGTGAAATCGGACGAAATCGACCACGTAGCCGAAGCGGACGCGGTCGACGAGGTTGCCAATCGCCCCGGACACGATGAGCGGCACGCTGACCATGAAGAGCGTTCCCCCTCGTCCGGTCACGAACATCCACAACAGCAGCACGACCGCCCCCCCCGCAGCGACGTAAAAGACGCCTTTACGCACGATCGAAGGCATGTCCCGCATGAATCCAAAGGCCGCGCCGCAGTTCTCCGCGTACCGGAGCTCGAGGTACCGATCGATCAGCACGACAGGCGCGCGCTGGGCGCGCTGGGGGTAGATCCGCCCGTGCTCATCCGCGGCGCAAACCGGTTCGGCAGGTGTCGCGGAGGGCTCGGAAAGGCGGTCTAAAGCCCAGTGCTTGGATCCGAGATCCAACGCCGTCAGCACCGCGATGGCAGTCAAACAGAGAACCAGGGCCTTCCCACGGCGCGGTATGCGGCTCACGGCGGGCGACTGTAACAGTTGAATTTGGCGGGTCAAACGACCCACTCGCGCTCAGCTCCCCGTTTCGGATTGCCGCGCGCGGCGGTCGTCCATGGGTCCGTGCGGCAGGTGGCGCGCTTCGCGGAGGTGACGGACCGCGTTGAGGCCCCATCGGGTGATGAAGTAGAGCGGCAGGCCGACGACGAGCCCGCACACGAGCGCGCCCATCCAGAGCTCTGCGCCGGTGTTGAGCAAGAGCCGCCCCGAGTCCGCCCAAAACTCTGCGTCGAGCAAACGCTCCGCGCCGCCGTCCTTGAGTGCGCGGCCGGTGTTCCCGAGCCACGTCTTGATCGTGGCCTGCGTCACTTCTTTTTCGGGATGCAGGACCGCTGCGCCCACCGACCACGTGGTGTAGTAGAGCGGTACCGCGGTGAACGGGTTACTGATGAAGAGGATGGGGATGCCGGACACCTTGTTGGCGCCGACGAGCACCGCCACCGGAAGGTAGATCACGATCTGAAACCCGAGCGTCGGGGTAAACGCGATCATCGCGCCGAGAAGGACGCCCCACGCGATTCGATGTGGCGTGTCGTCGAGGTGCAGGATGTTGTGGTAGGCGATCTGCCGAAAGCGCCTCCACAGCTCACTTGGCGTCATTCGGCGTCACCCCATCCGCCACCGCCGGGCGTTTCGATCCGCAGGACGTCGCCGGGCTCCACCTCGACGGTAGCGCGATGTGCGAGCCGTTGTTCGTTGAGTCGATTCATGCCCGACGCTCCTGGACCGCCGCCGCGCATACCATAGGGTCGAGTCTCACGCCGCTCGGAGAGAATGGATACGCGCATCGGCGAGAGGAACTCGAGCTCTCGAATCAAGCCCTCGCCTCCCCGGTGGGCGCCGCGGCCGCCCGAGCCCTGCCGAAGCTCGAATCGCCGAAGGCGGATGGGAAACCGCGTTTCGAGAACCTCGGGGTCGGTGGCCTTGGAGTTGGTCATGTGGGTGTGTACGCCGGATGCGCCCCGCCGTCGCGACGTGGCGCCTGCGCCACCGCCGAGCGTCTCGTAGTAGGCAAGCCGATCGTTGCCAAAGGTCAAATTGTTCATGGTCCCCTGGCTCGCCGCCGCCAGGCCGAGCGCGCCGAAGAGTACGTCGACGATTCGCTGGGATGTCTCGACATTCCCCGCGGCGACGGCGCGCCCGGGTTCCGGGCTCAGCAGCGATCCCTCGGGGATGCGAATCTCGACCGGTCGCAGGCATCCGCTGTTCAGTGGAATCGGCTTGCCGACAAGAACGCGCAGGACGTAGAGCACGGCGGCGATCGTCACGGCGCGGGGCGCATTGAGGTTGCCGGCGTGCGCGGGGTCGGTGCCCTCGAAGTCGATGTTCATCGCGCCCCCCCGCACCGTGATTCGAACCGCGATGCGAGCGCCGTCGTCCAACCGATCCTCGAACGCGTGCTCTCCGTCTGGGATGTGTTCGATTGCACGGGCGGTCAGCTCGGCGGCGTTGTCTTGGATGTGCCGCATATAGGCCGCCACCACCTCGAGCCCGTACCGCTCGAGGAGGTCGTCGAGAAGCTGCATGCCCTTCTCGTTGGCCGCGATTTGCGCTTGTATGTCGGCGACGTTGTCCTCCGGACTGCGTGCCGGATAGCGGCCGCCGCAAAGCGCGTTGCGAAGGGCCGATTCGCGAAAAACGCCGTCCTCGACGACACCGAGGCTCCGGAGCACCACCCCTTCCTCTTCGAGCGAGGTCGAGGCGGGCGGCATGGAACCCGGCGTGACGCCCCCGACGTCGGCATGGTGGCCTCGGGATGCGACGACGAACCGCAGCGTCCCTGCCGCGTCGTGGACGGGCGTGACCACGGTGATGTCCGGAAGGTGCGAGCCGCCGGCGGCGGGATCGTTGGTCACGAAGACCTGACCGGGCTTGGTTTTGGGATGGTCGGCCAAGACGGCGCGAACCGACTCGCCCATGGCGCCGAGGTGGACCGGAATGTGCGGCGCGTTCGCGACGAGCCCCCCGTCCCGGTCGAACACCGCGCACGAGAAATCCAACCGGTCCCGGATGTTCGTGCTCATCGCGGTGCGCTGCAGAACGACGCCCATCTGCTCGGCGATCGATTTGAACTGATTGTTGAAGACCTCGAGCAGCACGGGGTCGACCCGAGTCCCGGCTGCCTCTCGATCCACGTCCCCTCCATCGTCCGTGACGATCAAATAGTCCCGGTCGGTACGCACTGCGACGAAGCCCGCGTCGACGACGACCGTGCCGGTGGCATCCAAGATGAGGGCCGGGCCGGCCACCTCTGCGTCGATCGGAAAGCGTTCGCGGCGGTAGACGGGGGCGTCGACCATTGCACCGCCGGACCAAAGCTTGGCCGTTCGTTCAGGCGCGCCGTCCGGAACCCGTAGCTCGGGCAGCACCGGCGTCGGGCTGCCGAGCTCGACCTCGACTCGCAGCGTGGCCGCTTCGACCGGATGCCCAGTTCGCGCGTATCCAAACTCCTTGCGGTGCCGTCCTTCGAACGCTGCGCGCATCGCTTCGGGCTCGTCCCAGTCGACTGGGAGCGCCGTTTCCGTGCCTCGGTAGCGGAGGGCGACCTGCCGACGAACGCGCCAGCGCGCCCCGTGCTGCGCGTCCCGTCCGAGAATGTTTCTGCCCGTCTTCTCGAGGGCCTCGAACGAAGCCAACCAAGACGCGGGCAACGGGTCGTCGAGGCATGCGCGTCCCGCGTCGCGCTCACCGTGCCATTCGAAGTTGGCGACTCCCATGCCGAACGCCGAAAGCGCGCCCGCGTGTGGGTGAAAAACGAGTCGCCGAATGCCGAGCCGGCGTGCGATCAGGCAAGCATATTGCCCGCCTGCGCCCCCGAAGACGACCATGGCGTGGGTCCGCACGTCGTGGCCGCGGCCGACGGATATCTTTTGAATCGCTGCCGACATGTTTTCGACCGCCACCCGCAAGAAGCCCTCCGCGACGTCCATCGTCGTGCGCTCGAGCCCTTCTCGCTCGAGCAGCCCGGCGATTTCCGCAAGCGCTTTGCGGGGCCGTCGTCCCTCGAGGGGAAACGGAAACCGGTCCGCTGCGAGTCGGCCCAGGCAAAGCGAGACGTCGGTGAGCGACAGGGCTTCGGCAGCGGGATTGCCGTAGCAAAGCGGACCGGGGTCGGCGCCCGCGCTCTGCGGCCCGACCGTCATGCGCTTGCCCTCCAGCTTGCAGATCGAGCCGCCGCCCGCCGCCACGGTGTGGAGCTCGATCATCGGCGCGCGGATTCGAACACCGCCGATCTGCGTCTCGAAGATGCGAGAGAGCTCGCCATCGTACCGGGAGACGTCGGTCGACGTGCCGCCCATGTCGAAGCCGATCGCCTCCCCGAGCCCGAGCTCGTCGGAGACGGCCGCGGTGGCCACGACGCCGGCTGCTGGGCCCGAAAGAACCGCGTTCCGCCCAATGAAACCCGAGGCGTCGATCAAGCCGCCGTTGCTCTGCATCATCCGGAGACGCCCGCGCCCGAGCTCCGCCTCGAGGCGCGCCACGTAGCGTGTCAGCAAGGGCGTGAGGTACGCGTTCGCCGTCGCGGTGTCCGTCCGGCCGAGCAGCCCGAGCTCGTTCGATACTTCGCTCGACACGGAGACGTGCGAAAAGCCGACCTCGCGCGCGATCTCCGCGATCTCTTTCTCGAGCGTGGGATCGCGATAGGCGTGCATCAGCGAAATGGCCAGCGACTCGGCGCCGGAACCTCGGGCAACCCGCAGCGCATCACGGACCGCTTCGGCGTCGAGCGTGCGCAGGATGGTGCCGTCCGCGGCCATCCGCGCACCCACTTCGATCACGGCATCGGGAAGAGGGGCCGGCTTCTCGATGTCGAGCGCAAAGAGGTCGGGCCGCGTCTGATCGCCGATCCGAATCAAGTCGCCGAGGCCCTCGTCCGCGACGAGCACGCAGGGGGAGCCGCGGCGCTCGAGAAGGGCGTTGGTTGCCAGGGTCGTGCCCATCCGGACCTCGCTCTGCGGGATCGGCTCGCCCGGCCCAAGCCCGAGAAGCGTGCGGATGCCGACGAGCGGCGCCTCGTCGGAGGAGAGCACTTTGGCGACTCGGAGCGCGCCCGTCTGCGGGTTCCGATGGATGCAATCCGTGAACGTCCCTCCGCGGTCGATCCAG
Organism: Polyangiales bacterium; assembly: GCA_041576815.1. Taxonomy (GTDB): domain Bacteria; phylum Myxococcota_A; class Polyangia; order Polyangiales; family Houyiibacteriaceae; genus SG8-38. The sequence goes on along the minus strand of JBFGKE010000031.1, from coordinate 27,137 downwards.
AACTGGTGCCGGGGAGCGGGTTTCGGCATGGAGCCTTGCATCGAAGCACGAGGGCCGATCAGGTCAAGAGCGGCGCCCCGATCTCGGGGTCCGCGTGCGGAAATCGCCCAAATAGCTTACAAGAACCCGCAAATGCGGGCTCCAGAGCGAAAGCAGGCGCAATTTTCTGGTTTTCAAACGAGTTTCCTGGACTTATACAGGCCTGCGAGTCAAAGGACTTGAGCACGATGGACGCGGAAGAATTTACTGTTTCGTCCGTGATACCTGCGAGCCCAAACCGTATTTATTCCGCGTGGATGGACGAGCGGCATCACTCCGCGTTCACTGGCGGTCGGGCTACGGTGGACCCCTGGGTAGGCGGCCGGGTCGTCGCGGATGATGGTTTCATCGACGCGACCCACGTCTATCTGGTGACGGGAAGCCGGATCGCCATGACCTGGCGGACCCGCGATTTCCCGAAGGGCTCGAACGATTCCCACGTCGATATCACCTTCGAGCCGGTCGCAGGCGGCACCAAGGTCGAGATCACGCATACCAAGATCCCCAAGGGGCTTGGTAAGGCTTCGGAGAAACTCTGGAAAAAGCTCTACCTCGGGCCGATGGCGAAGTACTTCGGCGATCCCGAGGCCATGCGCGCCGCCTACGCGGCTGCCAAGAAGGCGGGTCACCTGCCGCTCTCCGGCATCAAGGCGAGTCGCCCAGCGCCCCGACGGCCGTTCGTTCCACCCCAGCAGCTTCCGGTCGAGGAGGTCGAGGACGAGGAGGAAGAGGCCAAGCCCAAAAAGACGCGCAAGCGCATCGAGTCGAAGACCATCGACTTGAGGGAGCTCGCGCGGGCGCAGGCGCAAGCGCGAAAAGAAGCTGCGCGGCGAAAAGCCGAGTCGAGGAAGAAGGCCGAGACCGCGCGCAAGCAGGCCGAGGCCGCGCGCCGCAAGGCCGAAGCCAAGAAGAAGGCCGAAATCATGCGGATTCGCAAGGCGGAGGACCAGCGCAAGGCCGCGGAGAAAAAGAAGGCCGAAGCCGAGAAGAAGAAAGCGGCTGCGATGAAGAAAGCGGCTGCGAAAAAGAAAGCCGACGCCCTCAAGCGGAAGAAAGCGGCTGCGAAAAAGAAAGCCGATCTCGCGCGTAGGAAGTCGGCTGCAAAGAAGGCAGCCGCCAAGAAGAAGGCGGCCGCCAAGAAGAAGGCAGCCGCCAAGAAGAGGGCGGCAGCCAAGAAGAGAGGCGCCAAGCGCCGCCCTGCGCCGAAGAAGCGCCGCTCGAAAACCGCGACCAGAAAGCGCGCGAGCTCGACCAAGAAGAGGCGCGGAGCTACGAAAAAGAAGCGCACTTCCACCAAGAAGAGGCGCGCCACCAAGAAGAGGCACGCCACGAAGAAGAGGCGCGCCACCAAGAAGAGGCGCGCCACCAAGAAGACTGCGACGCGTCGCAGCACGCGAAAGAAGGCGCGGACTTCTGCCAAGCGGCGGCGCCCGACGACGAAGAAGAAGGCGAGCAAGAAACGAAGCACCGCAAAGAAGCGTTCCTCGGCCAAGAAGAAGAGCCGCCGCTCCCGGCGCTAAGCGAGCGTCGATTCGGCTTGGCGCCGCAGCCCGTCGAGCAGGGAGCCGAGGGCCCGATGCTCGACCGAGTCCTCGATGATGCTGACCTCCTCGAGCTCGCTTCTCGCGGGCACGCTTTCGAGCCAAAGCTGCATGGCGTCGAGCGCGGGAAGGAGACCCATGCTCCTCCCGGGAAGCGAAAGCGCGACCGTCGACACCTTGGCGTCTGCGAGCGCTTCCACGATCCGTGCGCAGGCGTCGCGTGCGGCACTTGCTTCGAACCGCGTGCTCGAACCGAGGCCGACGAGCAGCAGTCCGCCGGACTTGATCTGTCGGGGCGCCGCGACCCAGCCTTTTTCGCCGGGCTTGCCCTCCAGATACCCGGCCATCAGCCTACGCGAAAGCGCCCCGCAGAGACGCCAGTCCAGGAGGCCAGCCGCGCCCCGCAGCGGGCGCTCGTCTGCGAAAAACGGAAGAACGACGAGATCCGACTCGAGCTCGTCCAGGGCCTCCGGCGTGGACGGCACGAACTCGTAGGCGATCACGACTTCCCCAACTCGGTGGCAATTCGGTCGAGGACTCCGTTTACGAAGGCCCCGCTACCCTCCGAGCCGAAGCGCTTCGCAAGCTCGACGGCTTCGTTCAGCGTGACACGTTTGGGTATGTCCTCGTGCTCGCGAAGCTCGACGATGGCGACCCGAAGGACGTTGCGGTCGACCACGGGCATCCGTTCGAGTCGCCAATGGTGGCTGGCCGAGCGGATGAGCTCGTCGACCTCGCTTTCGTGGTCTGCGTAGGCGCTGACGAGCTTGTTGGCGAAATCGACGTCGCTCGAAGCGGCGTTGCCCTCCGCGAGATGACCCCAATACGATTTGATCGCTTGGGTCGAGCTCGCGTGCGACACATCCATGTAGAACAGGATGCGAAGGGCGGCCTCACGGCCCTTTCGTCGTGATCCCATCGTCGCTGAGCTTCTGGTCGAACGCGGCCATTTCGATCGCGCTGCGCGCTGCGTCGCGACCCTTGTTGCCGTGGGCACCGCCGGCGCGGTCGAACGCTTGTGCCTCGTCGTCGGTGGTGAGCACGCCGAAGATCACCGGTACGCCGGTATCGAGCGATACGCGGCCGAGGCCGAGCGCGGTACCTTCCGAAACGTAGTCGAAGTGCGGCGTGCCGCCTCGGATGATCGCGCCCAGCGCGACGATGGCCGCAAAGCGATCGCTCTTGGCGAGCGCCCGAGCTGCGTAGGGGAGCTCCCATGCCCCCGGTACCTCTACGATGTAAATCGCCTCATCCCTCACGCCGTGCTCCGAAAAACACGCCTTGGCGCCTTCGAGAAGCTTGCTCACGACCGAGTGGTTGAAACGGGACCAGACGATCGCGAACCGGGCGTCGGCGGGAACCTCGACCGTAGCGAGCGGGACGTTGAGGTCTTCGCTCATGGCGTGTCCCGGGATTGCGGGGGCGTCGCCGGGGTGAGCTGACCGCCAGGCGCAACCATCAGCTGCTCGACGACATCCAACCCATAGGCCTCGAGGCTCGGGATGCGCCGAGGCCGATTGGTGAGCAGTCGCAGATGTGCGAGGCCGAGGTCCGACAGGACCTGTGCGCCGAACCCGTACTCTCGCAGCACGAGACCGGGCTCTTCGGGGGGGCGCTTGATTGGCTCGTTCAGGTAGAACGCGAGGTCGGTTTCGGGGTCGGGATGCCCCGGCAAGAACAGGATCACGCCGTTGCCCTCTCGCTCGATCGCCGTGACGCAGTCCGCAATGTGCACCCGTTCCCCCATGCGAACCTGAAACGCATCGCCGAGGACGCTGCCCCGGTGGACCCGCACCAGCGTGGGTTTGGAGTTCAGCTCCCCGAGGCTCAGGGCCATGAACTGCTCGTGGTTTCCGACCTGCACCTGATAGACGGAGCCGATCCACGATCGTCCAGTAGGCATCTCGACCGGGGTTTGACGAATGCGGGTCACCAACCGCTCTCGGGCCAATCGGTACTGAATCAGGTCGGCGATGGTGAGGAGCCGCAGCTCGTGCTCGTTGGCGAAATCGACCAGGTCGGGGTAGCGAGCCATCGAGCCGTCGTCTTTCATGATCTCGCAGATGACGCTGGCCGGCTTCAGCCCCGCCAGCCGTGCGAGATCGACCGACCCCTCGGTGTGGCCCGTGCGCTGCAGCACCCCCCCAGCGACCGCCTTCAGTGGGAACACATGACCCGGGCTGACGAGGTCGGAGGGGCCGGCATCGTCGGCGACCGCCGTCAGAATCGTATGGGCGCGATCGGCCGCGCTGATCCCGGTGGTCACGCCCGTGCGGGCCTCGATCGAGATCGTAAAAGCGGTCGAACGCTGTGAGCGGTTGTCGTCGACCATCATCGGCAGGTCGAGTTGGCGGATGCGATCCTCGGTCAGGCTCAGGCAGATCAAGCCTCTGGCATGCCGCGCCATGAAGTTGATCGTCTCCGGCGTGGCGCGCTCGGCCGCCATGCAGACGTCGCCCTCGTTTTCGCGGTCTTCGTCGTCGACCAGAATGACCATTTTGCCGTTTCGGATGTCATCCAGGGCTGCGACGACCCGCTCGATCGCGCTGCGCATATCCCGGCCACCATGACGCGAAATCGCTCGCCATTCCAGCGGACTGCTGTAAATCGTCAGCCGTCGGGTGCGTCGACGCCGGGCCTTCCCAAGAGGCTCGCCACGTACTTCGCGAGAATGTCGACTTCCAGATTGACGCGAGCGCCAATCACCATGTCGCCGAACGTCGTTTCCTGCAGCGTGTACGGAACCAGCATGACATCGAACCGAGTGCCTGTGACGGTGTTCACCGTGAGGCTGACCCCGTCGATCGTGATGGAGCCTTTGGGTGCGAGAAAGGGCGCCAGCCGCTTGGGAACCTCGAAGCTCGCGCGAACGTAGTCGCCTTCCGTGCTCTTCCCAGCAAGCGAGCCAACGCCGTCGATGTGTCCGGTGACCATGTGTCCTCCAAGGCGGTCACCGAGGGCGAGCGCTCGTTCGAGGTGAACGCGGGAGCCGGGTTCGAGGTCCTCGAGGTTGGTTTTGTCGAGTGTCTCGAGCGATGCGTCGGCCTCGAAGTATCCCTCCGCATGGGACTTCACCGTCAGGCATGCTCCGTTGACCGCGATCGACTCGCCGAGCTCGTACGGATGAAGCGTGCAGGCAATTCGAATCGACAGCCCATCGTCGCGCCGCTGCAGACCCGCAACCGTACCGACTTCTTCGACCAGCCCAGTGAACATCTAGCCCATCCTTTCGAAGTCCCCCGAGATCAGCCAGTCCGACCCGAGCTCTCGTGTCTCCGTTCTCACCAGACGCCAGCTTTGGCCGATCGTCTCCACGCCCGCGCCCGCCGCGAAGGAAGGCGCGCTGGCGTCGCCCACGATTCTTGGCGCGATGAAAACCGCCGCGCGATCCGCGAGCCCGAGATCCAAGAAGGCTCCGTGTACCCTCGCGCCGCCTTCGACGAGGAGCCGGACCACGTTTCGCGCGCCGAGGTGCGCGAGGGTCTCCTCGAGGTCGATACCCTGGGGGCTCCTCGAGACCGCGACCAGCTCCGCGCCCGCGCGGCGAAGCGCTGCAGCGCGACCTTCGTCGGCGTCGAGCGCGTGAACGATGACGGTGCGGCCCTGGGCGGCCGGGTCGAGAACCGCGGCGGTCGGCGGCGTTCGTAGGTCCGAGTCGAGCACCACCCGCAGAGGGTTTCGCCCGTCCACGTGCCGCACCGTGAGGGCGGGATCGTCGGCGAGCACCGTCCCCACCCCGACGAGGACCGCGTCGCTTCGATCGCGAAGCCGGTGGGCTTCGGTGCGCGCCGTCTCGCCGGTAATCCACTTGGAATCGCCCGTCCGCGTCGCGATCTTGCCGTCGAGCGTCACGGCTGCCTTGAGGGTCACGAACGGCAGGCCGGTTCGGATGTGCTTGGCGAAGTCGGCGATTAGCGCGGTGCACTGTTCCTCGAGGACTCCGACATCGACGGCGATGCCCGCCTGTGCGAGCCGATCGATCGCCCCCGGGACGTGCGGGGCCGGATCGCGGCAGCCAATCACGACGCGGGCAAGGCCGGCGTCGATGATCGCTTCGGTGCAGGGGCCGGTCCTGCCATGATGGTTGCAGGGCTCGAGCGTGACGTAGAGCGTGGCTCCCGCCACCGACCCCGGAGCATTTCGAATCGCATCGACTTCGGCGTGCGCCTCGCCGGCCCTTCGATGGTGGCCGACCGACACCACCTCGCCTTCGCGCGCGATCACCGCCCCGACGTGGGGGTTGGGGCTCGGGCGGCCGCGCCGGCCTTCCGCGATCGCTCTGGCCATCAAGTCGCGCTCGGATGCCATGTCAGCCCCTGAGCTTCGCCAGCTCGTCGACGAACTCCTCGACGTCCTGGAAATCACGATAGACACTGGCAAAGCGCACGTAGGCCACCGGATCCAAGGCTCGGAGCTCGTGAAGCACGTGCTCGCCGAGCTGTGCGGACGTGACCTCCGGCTCTCCGGCATCCACCAGCCAACGCTCGACCTGGTGCAGGAGCCGCTCGAGCGCCTCCGCCGAAACGGGCCGCTTCACGCACGCGCGTCGCAGCCCTGCGAGAAGCTTGTTGCGGTCGTAAGGCTGGCGGCGCCCATCGTTTTTGATGATGAGAGGCAACGTCTGCTCGACGCGTTCATAGGTCGTGTAGCGTCGGTCGCACCCCTCACACTCTCGCCGGCGACGCGTCACTTCGCCTGCCTGCGAAAGGCGCGAGTCGATCACCCGATTTTCGAGCGTTCCGCAGTAGGGGCACCGCATATCCGCGATACGCTAGCGCTGGCGCCGGCGCTGGGCAACGCAGCGAGGTCACGCGCGCACGAGCCGGACGACCGATTCGAGGTGCGCGGTCTGCGGAAACATGTCGAAGGCGACCACGCGGTCCAGCCGAAAGCCGAGCGCCGCGGCGATCCGCAGGTCTCGCCCGAGCGTCGCGGTGTCACACGACACGTAGACCAATCGCTTCGGGCCCGGCAGGACGCCGCTCCGTTCGAAAAAGGCGCGGCTGCCCTGCCGAGGCGGATCGAGCACCACCACGTCGTAGCGGCCCTTCGGAGGATCGTCTGCGTCGCCGACCACGATGCGCGCGCGAAGCCCTTTGTCTTCGAGGTTCTGGCGGCAGGCGGCCGCCGCCTCGGGGTCTCGCTCGACGGCTACCAGTGTCTTCGCGCCCGCCGCGAGCCTCGACGTGAAGTTGCCGATCCCCGCGTGGAGCTCGAGCACTCGAAGACCTTCGGGCTCTGCGAGCTCGACGACCGCATCGACGAGGCTCGCGTTGACCTCGTCGTTTGCCTGCGTGAATGCGCCGTACGGGGCGCGAAGGGGCCCGCCACGCTCCGAGTGCACCGCGATCTGCGCGACACCCCATCGTGCGGGGCGACCCGTGCCTCGCGCTCCGAGGGTCACCCCGGCGATGACGGGTTGCTCACTCAGCGTCTCGCACGCGCTGAACGCGGAAGGCGGTTGTTCGTCGTCGGTCTCGAGACTCACTGCAACCTGCGACGCCTCGCTCCGTTGGAGAAGAATCTCGCCGGTGCCGACGAGGTTCGGCCCTAGGGCGCGCCGTGCTTCCTCCCATGCTGCTTGAAGTGGCGCTTCGAGCACGATGCACCGCTCGACGTCGGTCAGGCGTCTCGACCCGTGGGAGCGATAGCCGAGCGAGCCGCCCTGCCAAGCGAGTCGGGCGCGCTGCCGATAGCCGAGGGCGCGCGCGGAGCTCACCCACTCGATCGGCGTCTCGTCCATTCTCGGAAGCCCGCGGCAAGCGTCCTCCAAGAAGCCGCGCTTGATCTTCTGCTGCAGGCTCGGGCTCGCGATCATCAGCGGGCAGCCGCCGCATCGCGCCGCATATTCGCACGGGGGCTCCCGGCGTTCTGGCGATCTTCGAACGACACGTCGAAGACGCGCACGACGCGCGCCCCGCTTCGACGCCGTGGGAACGACCTCGACGCGTTCTCCGGGCAACGCACCCGGCACGAGCACGATGCCCTCCCCCGTCTCCACGACGGCCTCGCCGCGGCGGCCGACCGCGCGAACCTCTCCGTCGAGCACTCCTTCGTGTTTCATCGAGCCTCAGAACAACTGCACGGGCTGGCCGGCCTCGAACAAGAAACGAAAGTCGCCGTCGAGCACCGCGCGGCGTTCCTCGGGGTCCTTGTTGTCGACGAGCTCGACCCCGGTGAATATCGCTTCGGTGAGCTGGGTTTCGTTGTCGATCCAGGGGACGAAAAGCTCTTCGAACCGAATCGTGCCGGAGACCGCGGCGTACACGACCGGGATCTCGGCAATGAGGGGGCAGGTGGCGTTGAGGTAGAGCGTCATGGCGACCGGCCCGCCCAAATCGCCAAACGGAATGTCGACGCCGAGCATTTCCTCTTTCAGCATCTCAGGATCGCGGATGAACACGGTGATGCCATCGCTGAAGATCGACAAGTCGCTTCCCCGCTGAATCGTGATGTCGATGATCTCCACCGAGGTGCTCGGACGCATGGCGAAGAAGTCGGGGTCGAGGGAATACGGCTCGCCTTCGAGACCACACTCGGGCGCCCATACCTGACCGACCGCGCTGCCCTCTCCACTGCCTTTCGCGCAGCCGGCTGCAACCAGCGCGAAGACGATGAGCGCCTCACGCGATGAAACCGCCACCGATCACCTCGTCGCCCCGATATACCACCGCCGCCTGTCCGCGCGTAATCGCGCGTTGGGGCTCGTCGAACCGCGCTTCGAACCCATAGACGGTCGGCGTCACGTCGGCTGCGCCGCCGCGGTGTCGATATCGGATTCGGACCTCTCCGCGGAACGGAGCTGCTGGACGGCTCCCGACCCAGTGCGCGTCGGTCGCGGCCAGCGCGTTCTCGTAGAGCGCGTCCTCCGGGCCGACGACCACCTCGGCGCGATCGGGAACGATTCGAAGCACGTACCGCGCTCCGCCTCCGCCGAGCCCGAGCCCCCGCCGTTGTCCACGCGTGAAGCCGGCCACGCCCTCGTGCCGGCCGAGCATGACCCCGTCGCGATCCACGATGCTGCCGGCCGCCGTCTCGACTCCCTGACGGCGGATGAAGTCGCCGACGCGACCGTCGGGAACGAAGCAGAGCTCCTGGGAGTCGGGTTTGTCGGCGTTGGGCACGCCGAGGCGGCGACCCGCCTGTCGCGCCTCGGCCTTCGTGAGGCTTCCGAGCGGAAACAGCAGGCGTGCGAGGGTCGACTGAGGCACGCCGAAGAGGAAGTAGCTTTGGTCTTTGTCGGCATCGAGACCTCGGAGCAGCCGCAGTCGGCCACCGGCGGCGCGCTCGGTGCGGGCGTAGTGCCCGGTAGCGATGTGGCTGGCGCCAAAGCGGCGGGCGACTTCGGCGAGATAGGTGAGCTTCACCGTACGATTGCAGCTCACGCACGGAATCGGCGTACGGCCCGCCTGGTATTCGTCGATGAACGGCTCCACCACGTGCTTGCGGAAGGCCTCTCGCTCGTCCAGCACGTAGTGAGGAATGCCGAGGTGCGCGCAGGTGCGGCGCGCGTCCTCACGATCCTCCGGGGCGCAGCATCGACCGACCTGATGATCGCCCTCTGCGTCCCACAGGTGCAGCGTCACGCCCACGAGGTCGTGCCCGGCCTCGCGCAGGAGCGCCGCGGCCACCGACGAGTCCACGCCACCGCTCATTGCGACGAGGACACGCTTCAGCTGTGGGTTTGGCTCGGTCATGTGACTGAACAAACGTACCGTGGTTTGCTATACTGAATGGAAAGCGAAATCACGAAAATATCGTAACAAAATAAGCTAATAATTTCGGAAACTAAGAGTAAGAAACCTGAAATCAAATGAGCTTTTGGTCTCGAGACCTAAAATTTGCTTGAGGTTTTAGTCGGCCTGGCGGGCCAGCACACGTCGAAATGCCGACAACGCCCTTTCGATCTCCACCTCGGTCGTCTCGATACCTAGACTGATTCGAATCGCCGAGCCAGCCCGCCACTGCTCATCTGGATACATCGCGAGGATGACCGCGGAAGGCTCTTGCAGCCCCGACGAGCATGCAGCGCCCGCCGACACGCAAACGCCCTCGAGGTCGAGCGCGGCAACGAGGAGCGGCCCCTTCCAACGCGGAAAGCTCAGGTTCGATGCCGTCGCAGCCCGCGGCGAACCCGCGTTGGCCACGCCCCCGAGCTCGATTAAGGCGGCCTCGAGCCGATCGCGAAGCGCGGCGACGCGGGGTTGTCCCTCGAGGCGCTGCGGCACGGTGTCGCAGGCCGCGCCGAAGCCGACCATGCTCAGCGTGTCGACGGTCCCCGGATGACGGCCTCGCTCCTGCGAGCCGCCCGCGAGCAGGGGCTCCACGTCGAGCCCGCGTCGAAGCCAGCAAGCGCCCGCGCCGGCCGGCCCGCCGATCTTGTGCGCCGCGAATGCCACCGCGTCCGCGCCCAACCGCTCGAGGTCGACGGGAACCTTGCCGAGCGCCTGCGTCCCGTCGACGAAGAGCCTCGCGCCGCGCTCGCCGCACGCCTCGGCATAGGCGTGGACCGGAAACGCGGTCCCTGTTTCGTGGTTGATCCACTGGATTGCGAGGAGCGTGCCCGGGCTCAGGTGTTCGGCGATGTCGCTGGGGCTCGGCGGCTCGCCCCGAAGGACCGGAAGGGCGATGAGCTCGCACCCCTCTCGGGCCAGCCGCGCCACGCTTTGCGCCACCGCAGGGTGCTCGGCCCGACTGGTGACGACCCGCTCGCATCCTGCGGCGAGGCCGCGGACGCCGAGGTTGCATGCCTCGGTGCCGCCGCGAGTCAGCACGAGGTCGGAGGGGCTCGCGCCGATCGCTCCAGCCACTTGGTTTCGCGCTGCATCGAGCAGGCGTTGCGACGCACGTCCGGCCGCATGGGCGCTCGCCGGGTTTGCCCAGGCGATGTGTGCAGCCGCCTCCATCGCCTTGCGAACGGCGGCCGGAACGGGCGCGGCCGCGTGATGGTCGAGATAGATCACGGCGACTCGGCGCGCTCGGGCGTTCGGCCCACGCGGAGCTCGACCAACGTACCCGACAGCTGTCGCTCCGCCACCTCGCCCGCGGGTGGGCTGGAGATCTCGATGCTCCCGCCGAGCGCTTCGGTCACGCGCCGTGCAAAGGCCAGCCCCAGCCCCACGCCACCGTGCTCGCGCGTGACGGAGCCATCGACCTGATAGAAGGGCTCCATGATGCGAGCGATGTGCTCGGGCCGAACGCCCGGGCCGCTGTCGGCCACCGCGAACAAGAGGTCGTCGTCGCCGTTGGCCCGCACCTCGACAGCCACTGCGCCACCGGTCGGGGTGAACTTCGAGGCGTTGTCCAGTACGTGAATCATCGCTCGCGTGAGCTTGTCGGGGTCGCCCTGCGCGGGCATGGGTTGCTCGGGGACTCGCTCCACGAGCGTCACGTCCCGCTCCTCGAGCTTGGGGCGAATCTGGTCGATCGCCTTCGTGGCGACCTCTCGAAAATCATACGGCCGCGTGTAGTAGTGCATCCGCCCCGTCTCGAGCGAGCTGACGTCCAGCAGCGTATCGACGACGGAGCGGAGTCGCTGGGTCGACGTTTCGATCGAGCCGAGGCACTTGCGCTGAAGATCCGTGAGCGGCCCGAGCTCTTCATTCAAGAGAAGCCGAAGGTACCCGACGACCGGTGTCATCGGCGTTGCGAGCTCGTGGCTGACGTTCTGCATGAACTCGCGGCGGAGGCGCGCGATTTCCTCGAGCCGCTCGTTGGTCTCCGAGAGCTCGACGATCTTCTTTTCGAGGCGTTCGACGATCTTCTGAGTTCGTTCGCGAAGCAGCCTATCGCTTCCATCTTCGACCCACTCGCGGTGCCCTTCGAGAAACTGGCCGATCGTGTCGGCGAAGTGGGTGGCGTCGATAGGCTTTGCCACGAACCCGTCGCAGCCGACGGCCAGGGTCGAATCGCGATCTCCCTCGGCCGTGATCGCGACAATCGGGACCTCGCGAAGCGTCGGCATCCCGCGCAGTCTTAGCGTCACCTCATAGCCGTCGAGGTCGGGGATGTTGATGTCGACCAGCACCAGGTCCGGGAGCGTTTCGCGGGCCAGCTGAATGCCTTCGACGCCGCTGGCAGCCTCGATCACCTCGTGTCCCGCTGCGCCCAGCAGCTTCTGCACGAGGCGGCGATTGTTGGGATCGTCCTCGATGTGCAGGACCCGAGCCATCGACGGTCGATCTAACAGCCTCCCGGGCTTGCCGCACGCAGGGAGCCTGGCTAGGAACCCGGCATGCCAGGGCAATTGGTCGAGCAGCTTCTCGACGCGGGGCTCGTGACCGAGAGCCAAGCGCGCGCCAGCGATCCGGACGATCCCAACGTCCCGTCGAGCCAGGTCGTTCGGAACCTCATTGCATCCGGGCTGGATGAGCGAGCACTCGCGGGCTTTTTCGTTTCACAGGGCTTCGGTCCGATGCTTCAAGCGCAAGAGCTCGCGCGTGCGGACGGCGCGCTGGTGCGCCGGCTGATGGGGTCCGACGCTCACGAGCTCTGCGCGATGCCGCTGCGCGAAAGCCAGGCGGGCACAATCGTCGCGATGGCTGACCCAACCGACGAGCGTGCGATCACGCGCCTGAGCGAAGCGCTCGGCGGCCGGATCCTGCCCACCGCGGCGAAGCTGTCCGACCTCTTGGCCGCACTCGACCTGATGTATCCGCCCGACCGGCCGACCTTCATCACCGATCCGATGGCGCTTCTTCGCTCCCGCAAACGAACGCCGAGCGGCGTCGTGCCCCTCACCCAAGAAAAGACCGTCACCGAGCAAACGGTGCCGGCCGTCGATCCGCGGCTCTCGGGGCTCGCATCGACGGCGAGCCCCGATTGGGATCGCGCTTGGAAGCGCTCGACCACCGAGCGCGAGGTGTCGTTGACGCCAAAAGCGAGCCGCATCCCGGTGCCGCTGGCCTCGCGCCCCCCGCTCGGCGATATGACCTCGATCCGACCGGCGTCTCGGCCCCCGCGGGTTTCCGATTCGACGATTGATGGGCACCTCGCCGAGATGAGCCGGGCGGTCTCGCGGGATGAAGTGGTTCGGGCCGCGTGCTGCGCGTGTCTCTTCGCAGCGCGCGCCTCGGCGTTCCTGGCACTTCGAAAGGGCGTGTTTCGCGGGTGGGACGGCGCGGGCCAAGACGTGACGAGCGCGGGTATCCGAAGCCTGTGGGTGCCCGCGAGCAACCCGTCCATTTTGAACGAGGTGCTTCACAACGGTCTCCCGTTTCGAGGCGCTTACGGCCAGACGGCGGCGGACCACCTTTTCCGCGCAGCGCTCGGGAGCCAAGGCCGAGAGGTGGCCATCGTACCGGTCATGATCGGGTCGCGGATGGTCGGGGTCCTATGTGCCAACGATCCGGCCCAAGACGCCGGCGCGATCGAGCGCATCGCGGGCGCGATGGGGCAGGCCTTCGAACGGTTGATTGTATCCCAGAAATCGGAGGGTTAATCGCCGAAAACCGCCCGAGAGGTCGGATCCACGGACTTGGCGAGGCGCAGCAGTCGGCGGCGTTCGCGAAGGACCGAGCTCGCGTAGCCGTTGCGGTTGTCGCAGCGGCCCGAATTGTACCAGGCGAGGCCACGTCGCACGTCGCCGCCGCACTTGTCCACCGCCCAGTCGTAGAGACCGAGCCCGGCGTCGAGCACCTCTCGCTGACATGCCGCGGGACGCCGCCCGCACTTCTCGCGGTAGCTCGCGTTGTACACGAACGGGACGGTCTTGCCCCGATAGCGGGGATTGAGCTGGATCAGTCCTCGCGCTCCCGCGGGGCTCAGCGCGAGCGGATTGAGCCCGGACTCTCGCATCGCGATGGCGGCGGTGAGAAAGGGGTCGATCCCCGCGCGGTTGCTGGCCTCGGTGATCAGGCGGGAGAGCGCGGCGATGCGGGCGCGACATCCGCCATCGCTCACGCGGCAATGCTGCACGTGGATCGGCTCGCCCCTCTTGCTTTCCCGAACGGTCAGTCTCGCATCGATCGCCCGCGCCAGCGCCAAGGACGTCGGATGGTCCCCGATCGCGTCGCGGTAGTCGATCGCGGCGATGTCGCTTGCCAACACCGCCTCGCCCGAGGACGGACGGGCGATGGAACGTGAGTGCCAAGCACTGAAGAAAACTACGACAATGACCAATAAGGCGATTCGCATACAGGGACCCCGATCCGGTCAGGAGCGGCCAAAGGTAGGGCATGCCCTCACCCCGCGCCACCCCTGGAGAACCGGGGTGTATCCATTCGACTACAGTTGGTCGGTGTCGGGCTCGGCAACCAACGCTGGCTCGAGCGACGTTTGCCCAGTGTCTTCGGCAGGTTCTGGCGCAGACTCCGACTCGGCGGAGGTTTCCGGCGGCTCGCTGTCCGGCTCCGCGCGCTCCTCGGAAGCCTGGGCCGGCTCCTCGCGCGGCGTGTCTTCGCCCCCCTCGTCCTTGCCTCCGCGCCGGCGGCCTCGTCGGCGACCTCGCCGCCGCCGGGAGCCGTCCGACTCGGACCGGTCCTCCGAGCTGGTGCTGCTGGCTCTTCCCCGCGGTGCGACTCCGCCGAGTGCATCGAGAAGTGCGAGGTCGAGCACCGCGAGCGGGAGCACGGCCCGCTGAATGCCGACGCCGACGTCTTCCATCGAGGCGGCGAGGGAGTCTTCGTCGAACACGGCGCAGGGTGCGGCGCCCTCGGCATGCGCTTCGGCGACGGTCCCGTCCTTTACCTGCCCGAGCGTGACCAGCCACCCGACGCGCGCCTGGTCGAAATGGTGGAGGCCCCCTCGGAGAGCCACGACCGCATCGTTGTCGATCGGCTGCTTGCCGCGGTAGATCGTGATCGCGATCGGAGTTTCTTCGGGGCCCCTTCGTAGCGTCCCGGCGAGGCTGAAGTCACCCGCATCGGCGCGCACCGCGCGCAGCGAGTGCACCCCCACCGCGTTGAGCCAGGTTGCCAGCAGCTCGAGCAGCGCGCCGTCGGGAAGATCCCGCAGCCGCTTGATCAGGGCGCGGCGAATGCTCTGGCGCTGGCGGTCGGCGGCGCGCAGAGCGTCACGCTCGGCGTTGACCGCGTCGTTGGGCAGGTCCCACTCGAGGAGCGAGATCCGGCCGTCCTCAGCGCGAAACCTCGGCCGCCGGCCGGTGGCCCGCCGCTTGGCCTCGTCGCCTCGAATCGCGGCTGCGAGCGTCGGTGCCAGGAGCGCTGGGGTGCCCGCGAGCCGGCCCGACTCGATCAGGGCCTCGGCCACCTCGGCGAGCGGCCGCGGCTGGCGGCTTCGCCCCCGCAGGGCGGTCTCGATGGCGTCTGCAAGGTCGCGACCCACCGGTTCGCCCGCCTCCGCGGCCCGGGTTGCCGCCGCTTCGGGCTCTTTGCGCGAGCGGCTGCGGGACGCCGAGCGGCGCTCGCTCCGAGCGTCCGTGCTCGAGCCGTTGTCGTCGCGATCCCGGCGGCTGCGGCGCGGGCGCCGCTTGCGCGGCCTGCGTCCTTCGCGGGCCTCGTCGTCGAGATTGGCGAGGATCAGCTCATCGTCGTCGTCTTCTTCAGGGAACACGTCGGCCCCCGGGAGCTCCGGCGCGTCGGCTTCTTCATCCGCGGTCGACTCCGCGTCGCCGGCCGCGTCGGACGTCGCCTCGGCCTCTTCGTCCGCCTCGTCCGCCTCGGCCGCTTCGGGCGGCTCCGCGTCGGCCTCCTCCACGACGTCCTCCGGGAACTCTCGCAGGGCGAACACACCGGGCTTGACCTTGAGAATCGGTGCGTCGCCGCGGTCCTTTTTGACCATCGTGGCGAGCCTCGAGCTCATGGTGGTTTCCGGTGTTTTACCGACGTGGGAGAGGAGGTTCTTCTCGATCGCGATTTCGGTGATTTTCTTGTAGTGGAGGGGTTTTCCGACCATGCGGAGAACCTCCACGGCTGCTTCCGTGAATGTCATTCTGTTTGTCGTTCCTGTTGATCCGGCGGGCGACTCTTGAAGGCTGCGGGGACCCAGCGACGGGGAGCGTCCATTCGCTCCACCCGTGCATCGCCCCGTTCCCCCTAGGGGTTTCAACCATGCTGGCTCGCACTCCGACCGGACAAAAAAGCGGTTGTTGGATAGTGTTCTAGGTCCAAAGACCTCGTTGTCACTTTCTCGGTACCATCCAGCCCGGGTCGAGGCAACGAAATCGCCCTCGAAAAGGGGTCTGCGCACCACCGCCGGGGCCTCTGGGTCCGCGATTCCCGGTGGATTTGACTTTGTCCGGTACGGGGCGCATACGGCCCGTTTGCGGCTAATTGGCTCGGGCCGATCGCCGCTGTTAGAGCCGGAGGGTGATCGGGAGCGCGTGTCAGGCGGTCGTCACGGCTGTGGCAAGTGGGACACGTGCCGCGACCGCCCCGGCTGTTTTCTGGTGCGGGTGGGGTTGGCCCGGTCCTCGCATGGATAGGGCGCCGAGGAGAATCGAATGAAGGACAAGAACATCGGGATACTGCTCGGGGGCGTGAGCGCGGAGCGCGACATCTCGCTGAAGACGGGCGAGGCGGTCTTCGAGGCGCTGCAGGCCCGCGGCTATCGCGTGCAAAAGGTCTTCGTCGATGCGGACATCGATCGCGTGCTCCGGCAGACCGACCTGGACATCGCGGTCATCGCGCTCCACGGGACCTACGGCGAGGACGGCTGCATTCAGGGTCTGCTCGAAACCCTGGGCATCCCCTACACGGGCTCCGGCGTGCTTCCAAGCGCGCTTTCGATGGACAAGCTGAAGAGCAAAGAGCTCTTTCGGCTCTACAACGTGCCGACACCGCCCTACTACGTCGTCCCACGCACCGACCTCGATCGGCTCGAGGAGATCCACAGCTCGTTCGGATTTCCGAGCTTCGTCAAGCCACGAAGCGGGGGCTCGAGCGTGGGCGCCGGGCCGGCGAGAAGCCTCGCGGAGTTGGCGCAGCGGTGCGAGGACGCGGCCCGCTTCGACGACTGGATTCTCGTCGAGCGCCTGATCCAGGGGCGCGAAGTCGCGGTGGGGCTGCTCGACGGGAACGCGCTCGGCGCGATCGAGATCGAGCCGAAGGGCGGCTTCTACGACTACAAGTCCAAGTATCAGCAGGGCCAAAGCACCTATCACTTCCCCGCCCGCCTTTCGCCGACCCGCTATCAGGGGGTGCTCAATCTCGCCGAACGGGCGGTACATGCCGTCGGCGCCACCGGCGCGACCCGCGTCGACCTTCTGGTGACCTCCGACGAAAACGAGTACGTGCTCGAGGTCAACACCCTTCCCGGCCTCACGCCCACCTCCCTGCTTCCAAAAATCGCCGCAGGCGCCGGCTACGACTTCGGCGACCTCTGCGAGGCCATCGTCGAACGGGCGGACCTCCACGTGGGCGATGGGCTTCCCGGCAGCAACGGGGCCGACCGCGGGGAAGCCGAGGGGCGCGCTCGGCTCACGCCGGCCGAATAGACATTCTTGACAATTCCGATGTGGGAACCCATAGATCCCATTCGGTGAAGCTCTCCAACAAAGGCCGATACGGCGTCCGCGCGATTTTCGACATCGCGTTCCACAGCGCCGGCAAGGCCACGCAAATCAAGGATATCTCGCGCCGGCAGGCGATCCCGCCGCGTTTTCTCGAGCAGATCTTCCAGGATCTCAAGCGGGCGGGCCTCGTCACCTCCAAGCGCGGCCCCCGCGGCGGCTACGCCCTCGCCCGCGACCCCGATCGGATCCGACTCGGCGACATCGTGCGCGCCCTCGAGGGCCCGCTCGTGCTGGGCGGTGAAGGTGGAAACGGCGACTCGGACGAGACCAGCCGGGTCGTCACGGAGGAGATTTTCTCCGAGTTGTCCGAGAGCATCGAGGCGTGCTTTGACGGCGTCACGATCCAAGATCTGTGTGATCGAGGCGACGCGCACGGGGTTCGCCGGGCGCCGCCTCGACGCTACGTGTACTCGATCTGATGTCTGCGCCCGTCGTCGAAAGCGTCCTCGATCTCGTCGGCGAAACGCCGGTCGTCCGGCTGCGCGAGCTCTCGCCCGAAGGCGGCGCGACGATTTGGGGCAAGTGCGAGCACCTGAACCCGGGCGGCTCCGTCAAGGACCGCATTTGTCTCGCCATGATCGAAGCGGCAGAGGCCGAAGGCCGGCTGAGACCGGGGGACACCATCGTCGAGCCGACCAGTGGCAACACCGGCATCGGGCTCGCGTTGGTGTGCGCGCGCAAGGGTTACCGCCTCGTGCTGACGATGCCCGCCAGCATGTCGCTCGAACGACGGGCGCTGCTCGAAGCCTACGGAGCTGAAATCGTGCTCACCGAGCCTGACCGCGTCATGGAGGGCGCGATGGAAGCGGCGCGTCGCCTCGTCGAGGAACGGGAAGCTTTCATGCCGGAGCAGTTCTCCAATCCCGCCAACCCCGCAATACACGAAAAGACCACGGCGCGGGAGCTGATCGAGGCGTTCGACGGCCAGCGCATCGACGCCTTCGTCGCGGCCGTCGGAACGGGCGGTACCATCAGCGGCGTGGGCAAGGCGCTGAGGGCACGCCATCCCGAGGCACGCATCGTCGCGGTCGAACCGGCCGCGAGCCCTGTGCTGGCCGGCGGGCCTCCGGGGCCGACCAAAATCCAGGGCCTCAACGCCGGCTTCGTACCGAACAACTACCACCCGAGCGTCGTAGACGAGATCATCGGAGTCTCCGATCGCGATGCCTGGGATACGAAGCTAGCCCTCGCCCGCGACGAAGGCCTGCTGCTCGGCATCAGCGCCGGTGCCAACGTGTGGGCCGCGCGCGAGGTCGCCAAACGCCTTCGACCCGAGCAATGCGTCGTCACCATCCTCTGCGACACGGGCGAGCGTTACTTCAGCTTGGGGGAGTATTTCGAGTGACCGCGTTACGCCGAATTCTCGTCGTCGGTGCGGGCGGTCTCGGCTCGCCCGTGCTTCGGCTGCTCGCGGAACGCGATGTCGAGATCACGATCATCGACGACGACGTGGTCGATGAAAGCAACCTGCATCGGCAGACGCTCTATGCGCAAGACGACGTCGGGCAATCCAAGGTAGAACGGGCGGTGCAGGCGCTTCGGGCATCGTCGTCGGGTTCTTCCATCCGTGCGATCGAGGGCCGCTTCGTGCCTTCCCGCGCGCTGGAGCTCCTCGCTGGGCAAGACCTCGTCGTCGAGGGGGCCGACAACCTCGCCACCAAGTTTCTGGTCGCCGACGCCGCGCGTCTTCGTGGCGTGCCTGCCGTACAGGCGGGCGCGGTGCGATGGTGCGGCTGGGCGCTCTGCGCGACTCCGGATTCCTCGTGTCTTCGTTGCCTGTTCGAGGACATCCCGCGCGAACGCGTCGAAACCTGCGCCGAGGCGGGTGTCGTCGGCCCGGTCGTCGGGGTGCTTGGCGGTCTTCAGGCCGCGCTCGCGTTTCGTTTGCTCGAAGGCGAACGGCCTGGCGGGGAGCTCTGGCACTACGACGCGCTTCAGGGCGCCCTTCGAAAGACGTTCGTACGGCGTCGAGGCGACTGCCCACTTTGCACGGGAGAGATTCAGGACCTTCGGGTCGAGCGGTACACGGCGGCTTGCGCGGCCTGATCCAAGCTCGCATCTCTAAGGACTCAGAAAGGAACGAACATGGCTGTTACGGTACGCATTCCAACCCCACTCCGAACCCTCACGGGGGGGGCAGACGAGGTCTCCGCGAACGGGGGCACGGTGGCCGAGGTGATCGAGAGCCTCGAGTCCAATCACCCGGGCATGAAAGACCGCCTGTGTGACGACAAGGGCGCCGTGCGTCGCTTCGTGAACATTTACGCGAACGACGAGGATATTCGCTTTCTCGACAACCTCGAAACGACGCTCGAGGAAGGCGACACCCTGAGCATCGTGCCGGCGATCGCGGGCGGGTCGACGCATTGAGTCTCGACGCCGCGGCTCGGCGTCGTTTCGCGCGTCATCTTCTTCTCGCCGAGATCGGCGAGCCGGGCCAGGAGCATCTGATGGCTGCTGACTTTTGCCAAGCGGCGGAGAGCGACGCGGTTGCGTATCGGGCGGCGGCCGAGTACCTGGAGCGGGCCGGAAGCGTACCCCACCCGGGTGGTGTGCAGGTCTGCGTTCCGGACTCGCGTGCAGTGGAACGGTTCGCGGGTTCCACAGCGCTTCGAGCGCCCGCGGCGCTGATCGCCGGGGCTTTCGCCGCGGTGGAGCACATCAAAGACACGCTCGGCATTGCGGCGGCGCGCCCCTTTCCCGCCGAGCTGCGGTTGAGCAACGAAGGCTGATGCGGTTTCGCAAGATGGAATCGATCGTCGAAGCCGTGGGCAACACGCCCATGGTGCGCCTGCGCTCGCTCGAAAAAGAGGCGCCCGGCACGAAGCTCTATCTCAAGCTCGAGTACGCCAACCCCGGGGGCTCAGTCAAAGATCGCCCCGCGCGCCAAATGATGGTCGATGCGATCGAAGACGGGCGGCTGACCTCGGACAAGATCCTCATCGACGCGACCAGCGGAAACACCGGTGTCGCCTACAGCTTGTTTGGCGCAGCGATGGGCTATCGAGTCCACCTCGTCATGCCGTCGAACGTGTCTCAGGCGCGCAAAGACATCACTCAGGCGTTTGGCACGGAGATCATTTACAGCGACCCGATGGAGGGCTCGGACGGCGCGATTCGTAAGGTGCGCAAGCTCGTTGCCGAGAGCCCCGACAAGTATTTCTACCCGGACCAGTACTCGAATCCCTCCAATCCTCGTGCGCACTACCTCGGCACCGGTAGCGAGATCCTCGAGCAGGTGGGCGAGGAGATCACGCACTTCGTCGCCGGGCTCGGCACGAGCGGGACCTGCATGGGCACGACGCGCCGCCTGCGCGAGCACCCGCGAAAGATCTGGTCCGTGGCCGTCGAGCCCGCTGAAGCGCTGCACGGGCTCGAGGGACTCAAGCACATGGCGAGCTCCCTCGTCCCGGAGATCTACGATCCGAAGCTCCCCGACGAAATCCTGCCCGTGGGTACCGACGCAGGGTGGGACATGTCGGACCGCTTGGCGGCGCAGGAAGGCCTTCATGTCGGGCATTCCACCGGCGCGAACGTGGCCGGCGCTCTCGAGGTCGCGAAACGGCCGGAGGCGAGCTGCGTCGTGGCGATTGCCTGCGACCGTGGCGACAGATACTTCGCACCGATGAAATGGGAGAAGCACTATGAGTGGTAAGCGTCATCCGTGGATCGCCGGTGACCTCGAGATCGGCCGCGAGCTCATGGAGGAGATCGAGCAGCACGCGCTCGAGTGCTACCCGAGTGAAAGCTGCGGCTTCGTGTTTGGTCCCGCCGATGAACCCGCGCTCCTCGATGGCATCCAGCGAGAGGAAAACGAGGCCGACAAATACCACGCACTCGACCCCGAGACCTTTCCGCGCACCTCCAAGACCTATTTCAAGATCAACGAGCTCCGTGCCGCCCGGACTTTCGAAAAAGGCGAGAGCGAGGGAAGGCCCGTCAAAGTTATCTACCACTCGCACTGCGATGCGGGGGCGTATTTCTCGGACGAAGATGCAGCGACGTTTGCCAACCGCGGCCAGCTGATGTGGCCCTGCGCGTACATCGTGGTCAGCGTCATCGACGGCAAAGTGCGTGACCGGCGCCTGTGGGTGCACGAGCCCGGCACGAACGGCTTCCGTGAGTCGACGCTGACGGTTCGAGATCCCTGACGCGAATCAGTCGCGAACCTGGCGCTGGCGCTCGCGGAGCCGCGCCTTCTTGCCGCGGAGGCCACGTAGGTAGTAGAGCTTCGAGCGCCGAACGTGGCCCTGCGCGGTGACCTCGAGCTTTTCGATGCGCGGCGAATGCAGCGGGAAGATGCGCTCGACACCGACGCCACCGGAGACCTTGCGAACGGTGAAGGTCGCTCCGGCTCCGCCGCGAGTCTTTCGAATCACGACGCCTTTGAAGACCTGGATGCGCTCCTTTTCGCCCTCGCGAATGCGGAAGTGGACGTTGACGGTGTCGCCGACGCGAAACGTCGCGAGCTCGCGGAGCTGCGACTTTTCAATCGCATCGATTTCGGGAACGGTTCCACTCATCGCCAAGCCTTCAGCCAAAACGGAGCCGGGAGGTAGCACGGGGTCAAAAAGGGGTCAAACCCCGCGGCTTGTCGAGGCTTTACGCGCAAGAAGCCGATCGAACGTGATTGCGGCCGCCGCCCGCACCGAGAGGTGATTGAAGTCCGTGGGGCCCTCGATCGGTTCCAAGAACACGTCGGCGCGCCGGAGAACGCGCTCGCTCAGCCCGTGTCCCGTCCCGAAGAGCAGGAAGGTCGGACGAGCTTCTTGGCGGAGCCGCTCCGCCTCCTCGGCGTGCGAGACTCGGTGGGGGCCGGCCCGGGCCGAGGTGACGACGAGCCGGGGTACCTGCCCTTCCCGGCGCTCGATCTCGGCGATCCCGTCGTCGATCGATCGGCAGAGCGTCACCAGCGCGATCGCTTCGGCCCGCTCGGGAAAGCGCGTGGTCCCCGCACCGGTGCACCAGTGATCGATGATCCGCTGGACCACGGGATGCTGTGCTTCGATGGGGTTCACCACGAAGTATCCCCGCAGCCCGTACGTCCGCGCACTCCGCGCGATGTCATGCACATCTAGATTGGTTACCGAAGTGGTCACCTCGTCCCCCGCACGATCGAGCACCGGATGATGGACGAGGGCGCAGTAGAGGGGGGACACGCCGGGCCCTTATCACAGCGACAGCGTCAGCGACAGTGACAGCGTCAGTCTCCGGGAACAGCAACGGGAACGTGAACCTTCACCGACCCCGCTGATACCTCGCATACGTCAGCCCCGACAGCACGTGAAAGAAGATCGCGGTCGGCACGAGAAAGAGGGGGATCATCCCGGTGGGGAAAGAGATGACGCGGTTCGGTGGGTCGGGGAAGAAGAGCTGGACCGGGGTGGGCGAAGACCCGAAGCCGAAGAAGAACGCGCTGACGAAGTCCGCGACGCCGAGCACGATGACCAAGGCGATCGCCCACCCGGCGATTCGCGTCTCGCCTCGGAATCGCAGCATGATGGCGAGCGCGACAAAAGCGACGGTCAAGTCTCCGACACCGGCCGGGTACGCGAAAATGCCGGGGATGTTTCCGCGCGCCATCTCGACCAAAAAGACGCCGCCGATCGCTCTGAAGAGCTGCAGTCCAACCAACCATTTCTGGCAGAGCGCTTCGCTCAAAAACCAGTCCCGCCGCAAGTAGAGAACCAGGCTCGGAAGGATCCACGCGACGGGAACGAACAGGCTGCCGGGGGGGCCGAGCTTCCTCGGAAGCTCGCTCAAACACACCCACGACATCACCGCTCCAAAGACCAAAAACGCCACGCCGATCCGCAGCCCCTTTTTCTTGGAGGCCCCGCTGAACACGTAGGTGGCAAACAGGTAGATGGGAACGACCATCATCGTGCCGACGATGACGACGATCGTGAGCGGATGTGCGTCGGTGATGGTATACACGACCCCGAGCGTCTAGGGCTCGGGCGCGGTCAGTGCCACCCCGCCGCGGCAGCGCGAGCCCGTGCTGACGCTGGCGCTACTCCTCCCCCCGGATCTCCCTCAGGAGCTCCCTATCCTCCTCCGACAGCTCGGCCTTCTCCAACAGGTCCGGCCGCCGTTCGAGGGTGCGACGGAGAGACTCCTTGCGGCGCCAGCGTGCGATGGCGGCGTGGTTGCCCGACCGCAGCAGCTCGGGAACCGCCTCACCCCGAAAGACCTCGGGCCGTGTGTACTGCGGGTACTCGAGGAGCCCATCGGCATGTGATTCAATCACGGCCGAATGCTCGTTTCCAAGCACGCCGGGCAGCAGGCGCGCTGTCGCCTCGATGACAGCGAGCGCAGCGACCTCTCCACCGAGCAGCACGAAGTCGCCGAGCGACACCTCTTCGTCGACCAGACCTCGAATACGCTCGTCAAACCCCTCGTAGCGCCCGCAGACCAGCGTCAGCGACGACAGCTTCGCGAAGCGCAGCGCGTGCGCCTGTGTGAAGGTCGCCCCCTGAGGCGTCAGCAGAACCCGACGCGACGGCTCCCCGCCACGAAGCCCATCGAGGTGGTCGAGCGCATCGCCAATCGGCCCAGGCATCAACACCATTCCGCTCCCCCCACCGTAGGGGGCGTCGTCGACCGTGCGGTGCCGGTCGGTAGCGAACCGGCGCGGGGTGATCGTCTGCACCTCGATCGTACCCGCCTCTCTTGCCTTGCCGAGAAGACCCGTGCTCAACACGTCGAAGAGCTCCGGAAAGAGCGACACGATCTCGAAGCGCATCAGCGGCCTCTCTGCAGTGGGATGTCCTGTACGTCCTTGAGGTGAACCGCGCCGCCCCGAATGTCGACCCGATCGAGCCAGCGCGGAAGCATCGGCACCTCGAGGAAGCCGCCGGGGCGTTCGATCTTCAGGCACTCGGCGCTCGGGTAGTCCAGAACCTCGACCACCTTACCGATCGGGGTCCCGTCGACGAACGCCTGGAGCCCAATCAGATCCGCGTGGTAATACTCCCCCTCCGCGAGCTCGGGCAGCGCCTCCCGGGGGACGCAAAGCGTCTGGCCGCGAAGTGCGTCGGCGTCCTCCCGCGATACCACGCCGCCGACCCTCATCAGGAGGGCCTTCGGTCCAGGCCGCACCGAGAGGACCTCGACGAGACGGGGCTCCGCATCGTCAGCGTCGCGCAGGAATACCGCGTCGGCGTCGTGCAGCAGGGTCGACTCCGGGTTGTAGAGGTGGACGCGCAGCTCACCCGTCACGCCATGCGGGCGCGTGACGACGCCGAGCTCGATCCAAACCGTCACTCGAGGATGTCGAGGATGGCTCGCTTGTGCATGCGCGCCGAGGTCGCCGACAGGAGCGTGCGCATGGCGCGCGCCGTGCGGCCCTCTTTGCCGATGACCTTCCCGAGGTCGTCGGGGGCGACGGTGAGCTCGAGCACGGTCGCACGGTCCTCCTCGACCACGTTGACCTCGACCGCATCCGGGTCGTCGACGAGCGAGCTCGCGATGTACGCAATCAGGTCCTGCAGTTTGTCGCCAGCCATGCCGATGCGCTCCGTTTAGGACGCCTCGGCGGCGGCCGCTGCTTTTTTCTGCTCTTTGACGACGTCGCGGACACGGTCGCTCACCTTGGCGCCAACGCCGACCCAGTACTCGAGGCGCGCGTGGTCGACCGAGGCCTCGGCGATTGGGCGGCTCGGGTCGTAGGTGCCGATCTGCTCGATGAAACGCCCGTCGCGGGGCTTTTCCTTGTCCGTCACGACGATGTGGTAGTAGGGGCGCTTTTTCGCGCCAGCGCGTGCCAGTCGAACCTTGACCATGGATTCCTCAAAAACGGCGGGATCGGCCCGCCCGAAAAGACGCCGGAAGCTAGTCAGGGTCGGCGGCGTCGTCAAGTCGCCGCACTTTCCCCGTTTTTGCCGCGGGCGGCAGGGTTGCTAGAACCTACGGATGCGATGCTTGCTTCTTCTCGCGCTAGCGGCCACCAGCCTCGGCTGTAGCCGGGCCCAGCGCGACCGGGGCGAACCCGTGCCGAGCTTGCGTATCGTGGCGGTCACCGACCTGAAGGGCTACCTCGAACCCTGCGGCTGCACCAGCAACCCGCTCGGTGGCATCGACCGACTGGCCGCTGCGGTGCGGACTCTGCGAGAAGGCAACGCGCCCGTGGTCGTGCTGGTCGCCGGCGACGCTTTCTTCGATACGGCGGATCTCGAGCCTGCGCGCGTGGACCAGGCCGAGCGCAACGCGAAGACGCTCGCTCGAATTCTCGAAAAGTTGGAGGTTACCGCAGTCCTTCCAGGGCGCCGTGACCGCGCGCAGCCCGCGGAGCGGCTCGACGCGGTGCGCCGAACGACGAGCGTGCCGTGGCTTGCCATGAACGGAGATGCGGAGGTCCTCCAGACAAAGGCCGGGCGGCTTCGTTTGACGATCGTGGGGGCCGCGCCCGGCGGGGACATCGACGCAGTCCGAGCAGCCGTCAGCAATGCCGAGGCGCAGAGCGACGTCACGATCGCCCTCGTCGACGGCTCGCGACGCGACGCAAATCGCACCGGCGCCATCGAGGGCGTGGACTTCGTCCTGCAAGGGGGGCTCGACCAGGACGAGGCCATGCCGCCCCGCCAGGCGGGTGGAGCGTGGGTCCTGCACGCGAGCCGTCAGGGTCAAGGGCTCACCGTGGCCGACTTGTTCATTCGCAAGGAAGACGCACCCGTCGAAGATCACAGCGAGTGGTCGCGCGCGGAGCGCATCGCGCAGCTCGAGCGCCAGATCGGGGCGCTGAGCGCCAAGGTGGCCGCGTGGGAAAAGGCGGGCAACGTCGACGCCACGGACCTGGACGCCCAGCGCGACCGCCTTCGGGAGCTCGAGGAGCGGCGCGCGACGCTCGAGAGGTCGGAGCCGGGATCGGACGGCAACGCACTTCACGCGCGCTTCGTTCCGCTGCCCAAGAAGGCGCCGCGCGATCCGCAGATCGAAAACCTGATGCGAGAGCACGACAAGGCGGTCAACGAGGCCAACCGCGTCGCGTTTGCCAATCTCAAGCCGCCACCGCTCGGTCCGAAAGAGGTCGGATACGTCGGCTCGGCCGCGTGCAGCGGCTGCCATCAAGAGGCGTTCGGCTGGTGGCAAGATCACCCGCACGGCCTCGCGTACCTCACGCTCCAAGAGCGCAACAAGGAGTTCAACCTCGACTGCGTCGGCTGTCACGTGACCGGCTACCAGCAGCCCGGCGGCTCGACCGTGACCCACAATCTCGACGGCGCTCTCGTCAACGTCGGTTGCGAGAGCTGTCACGGGCCGGGCGCTGCCCATACCGCCAATCCGGAGGTCGCCGTCGTTCGGGATACGCCGGAGTCGACCTGCGTCACTTGCCACAACGAGACGCACAGCGATCTCTTCGACTACGATGAATATCGGAAGACGCTGGTCGTGCCAGGACACGGGCTACCGGCGATCCAACGGTGAGCGCGGTCAGGCGTCGAACGACCTCGGCTGCACGTGTGTGCGGATCCAGGCGACGATGTCGTCGAGCTGCGTGCCCGGTGTGAAGATCGCGCCGACGCCGCGCGCCTCGAGGGAAGCGACGTCTTCCTTCGGCACGATGCCGCCGCCAAACACGACGATGTCGTCGGCGCCGCGCTCCGCGAGCGCGTCGAGCACGGCGGGAAACAGCGTGTTGTGCGCTCCGGACATGATCGAAAGGCCCACGGCGTCGACGTCCTCTTGGACTGCGGCCACCGCGATCATTTCCGGCGTTTGGTGAAGGCCGGTGTAGACGACCTCGAACCCGGCGTCGCGAAGCGCCCGCGCCACGATCTTGGCCCCGCGGTCGTGGCCGTCGAGACCAGGCTTGGCCACGAGAATGCGAAGCTTCGACTCACCCATCGCCCGTCGGTGTAACCGGCCACGATGAAACTGCAACCTCGGGTGGCATGGAGGGGGTGCAGGATTGGCAGCCTTCGGCCGCGACCGCCGATGGATCCCCGGGGCGAAAAAATTCGCGATACGAGGCTACATCGGACGGGTCGGCTTGCAAAGGTGGCCGGAATGACTGGCGAGCTTTGGCCACGCAAGCCCCCCCTCGGCGCACCGACACAAAAAAGGGGACTGTCCCCTATATAATT
>JBFGKE010000030.1:0-43150 GCA_041576815.1 Polyangiales bacterium | reverse complement strand
TTACGAGCGGCTTTTGCTGACGCGCAATCGCCTCGAGCACGGGAAGGAGATCCTTCATGTTCGAGATCTTCTTCTCGACGATCAGGATGTACGGGTCCTCGATCTCGGCCACCATGCGCTCCGAATCGGTGACGAAATAGGGCGACAGGTAACCGCGGTCGAACTGCATGCCTTCGACGACGTCCAGCTCGGTCTCGAGGCCCTTCGCCTCTTCGACCGTGATGACGCCTTCCTTGCCGACCTTTTCCATGGCGTCGGCAATCGTGTCACCGATCGTCTGGTCGCCATTGGCGCTGATCGTTCCGATTTGAGCGATCTCTTTCGGGTCTTTGGTGTCTTTCGAAAGGCCCTGAAGCTCTGCGACGACGACGGCGACGCCGGCATCGATGCCACGCTTGATCTCCATCGGGTTGTGACCCGCGGCAACCATCTTGCTCCCCTCGCGGAAAATCGCCTGCGCGAGCACGGTCGCGGTCGTGGTGCCGTCGCCCGCGATGTCGGAGGTCTTCGAAGCAACCTCACGCACCATCTGGGCGCCCATGTTCTCGAACTTGTCGCTGAGCTCGATCTCCTTCGCGACCGTGACGCCGTCCTTGGTGACGGTCGGTGCGCCGAAGCTCTTCTCGATCACGACGTTGCGCCCCTTGGGGCCGAGCGTGACCTTCACCGCATTGGCAAGCGCATTGACGCCGCTCAGAATGCGGTCGCGGGCAGCTGTATCGTAAATGATTTCTTTGGCAGCCATGTTTCGCAGTCTCCTATTCGATGATTCCGAGGATGTCGTCTTCGCGGAGGATCAGATGCTCTTCACCATCGATCTTGACCTCCGTGCCGCCGTACTTGCCGAAGAGGACGAGGTCGCCCTTCTTGACGGCAAGCGGCCGAACTTCGCCGTTGTCCATGAGGCGGCCGGTGCCCACCGCGACCACCTTCGCCTCGATCGGCTTTTCTTTGGCGGTATCCGGAATGATGATGCCGCCCTTGGTTGTGTCTTCTTCCTTCACTCGCTGGACCAAGATTCGGTCGTGCAATGGACGAATGGCCATGTAATCCCTCCGTTTTCGGGCGAGTCGCGCCGCCCGTTGGCTGTTAGCACTCGATGCTCGGGAGTGCTGGTCGGCCGGCAACCTAATCCTGAAACCAGGGGAGTCAAGGCGCGTTTCGGTGGTTTTTTCAGGACGATTTGCCGCGCGCGAGGACCCCTGCTAGCCTCGCCCGCCATGGCACGCGTCACGGTCGAAGACTGCTTGGAACACGAGGAAAACCGCTTTGCGCTGGTCATTCTGGCTGCCCGCAGGACGCGGCAGCTGATCAAGGGAGCGCCCACGCTCGTCCACAGCAAGAACCGCCCCATCGTGACCGCGCTCCGCGAAATCGCAGACAAAAAGGTCTACTTCGCGAGGCCCGTGAAGTCCGCGGTGGAAGAGTTCATCGTAGAGACCAAAGCCAACGAGTCTTCGGCCTGAAGACGCGACCTATGGGCGGCACCGTCTTTGCAGGCGGAGAATGGCCCATGTAGCCTAGAGAAGGGGTCATGGCTCGCATCCGAATCATCGGGCCGAGCGGGCGGCAGGAGCGCCAGCTTTTCCGCCATAATTCGCTCGGGCGGCATCCGAGAAACACCCATCAGGTCTTGGACCGCGTGGTGTCGAAGGAGCATTGCCACATCGAGCTCGTCGAGGACCGGTACGTCCTCAAGGACCTGGGCTCGCTGAACGGCACTTTCGTCAACGGCGAAAAGGTCGCCGAGCACCCGCTCGAGCCGGGAGACGAGATCACGATCGGGTCGACTCGGATCATCTTCGAGCCCGAGGACCGCGCCGCGCGGATTTCGTTCGACGCGCTCCTGAGTGACGAGCCGCGCGATGCGACGCAGCGCTTCAAGATCGGCGACACCGACGCCGGTCCGCTCATTCGCGCAAAGGTCTCCGTCCTCGCGGAAAAGACGTTCTTTGCAGAGGAGCTGATTCAAGATGACGCGTCGCTTCGGCGCGACTACGAGAAGCTTCGCGCGAGCTACGAGGTCACCCGCGCGATCGAGCTCGGAACGAGCATCACGGCGCTCTGCAACAAGATCCTCGAGGTGGCTTTTCGACTCGTCCCCGCGGATCGGGGGGTGGTGCTGCTCCACAACGATCAGGGCATTCTCGAGCCGGTGTCGGTTCGGACGGGCGAAGGCGTCGACCCCGAGCAGGAAGTGATCGTCTCGAAGACGGTGCTCGACACCGTGGTTCGGGAAAAACAAGCCGTCCTCTCGCACGACGCGACGGCCGATTCGCGCTTTCAAAGCGCCCAATCGGTGATCATGCAGGGGATTCGTTCCACGATGTGCGTGCCGCTGCTCCACCACGACGCCGTTCTCGGGGTGATGATGCTCGACTCCAAGCTTGCCACCCACGCGTTCAACGAAAGAGACTTGGCCCTCTTCGAGACCGTGGCGAGTCAGGCGGCCCAGGCCGTGCAGAACACGTTGTTTGCGAAGAAGCTCGAGCAGGAGGCGGTCAACCGCGAGCGCTTTCGTCGGCTGCTTTCCCCGGCGATCGCGGAGCGCGTCCTGTCTGGCGAGCTCGAAGTCGAAAAAGGCGGCGAGCTCCGCGACACGACGATCTTGTTTGCAGACATTCGAGGCTTCACCGGTATCAGCGAGTCCCGCGAGCCCGAAGTGGTCGTCGATGCCCTCAACGAGTACTTCGAGCGCATGGTCGCGATCGCGTTCCGGTACGAGGGCACACTCGACAAGTTCATCGGGGACGAGATGATGGTGCTGTTTGGGGCGCCCGTGGCGCACGACGATGACCCGGTTCGCGCAGTGCGAGCGGCGCTGGAGATGCAGCGTGCGCTCATCGATCTCAATGCCCGGCACGAAGCGCTCGGGCTTCCGCCCTTCGAGATCGGCGTCGGAATCAACACCGGCGAAGTCGTGGCGGGCTACATCGGAAGCAGCCAGGCGCTCGAGTACACCGTCATCGGAGACCCGGTCAACACCGGTGCCCGGCTTTGCTCGCTCG
This sequence comes from Polyangiales bacterium, assembly GCA_041576815.1. Lineage (GTDB taxonomy): Bacteria > Myxococcota_A > Polyangia > Polyangiales > Houyiibacteriaceae > SG8-38. The sequence goes on along the minus strand of JBFGKE010000030.1, from coordinate 40,142 downwards.
CCCATCCAGGCCAGATTCTCGTGAGTGAGGGAACCTTCGACCGCCTTGGCGGCCACTTCGAGGTGCGAGAGCTGCCGAAAGAGAAAGTGAAGGGGAAGTCCCATGCCATCCGGGTGTTCGAGGTTCTCGGGTCGCGGAAGCGCGACTGAGCCCCAGTTGCCGCGCGGTGCAGATGTGCGAACCCTGCATCGATGGCGCACCTTGATTTCGAGGCCCCGCTCGTCGAGCTCGAGGAGCGAATCGAGGCTCTAAAGGCGCTCACGGACGCTGGCGCCCCCGAGGCCGAGGCGATCGACTCCGAGATCGAGATGCTGCGGACGCAGGCCGAAGCGCTTCAACGGGAGCTCTACGCCGACCTCGACGTCTGGAAGAAGGTGCAGCTGAGCCGGCATCCCGACCGGCCGTACTTCCGTGACTATGTCGGGCTCCTGTTCGAAGACTTCATCGAGCTACACGGCGACCGCGTCTTTCGCGACGACCCTGCGATCATCTCTGGGTTTGCTCGCTTTCGAGGCGAGATCGTTGCGGTCGTCGGCCATCAAAAGGGCCGGACCGCCAAGGACAAAGCCCATCGCAACTTCGGCATGGCGCACCCAGAGGGGTATCGAAAAGCGGTTCGGGTGATGAAGCTCGCAGAGCAAGCGAAGCGCCCGGTGCTCACGTTCATCGACACGCCGGGCGCCTATCCAGGCATCGGTGCCGAGGAGCGCGGCCAGGCTGAAGCCATCGGGCGGTCCATCGAAGAGATGAGCCGCCTTCGCGTCCCGATCGTCGCCACGGTGATCGGGGAGGGAGGCTCCGGGGGCGCGCTGGCCATCGGGGTGGCAAACCGGGTCCTGATGTTCGAGTATGCGACCTACAGCGTCATCACGCCGGAGGGCTGCGCCTCCATCCTCTGGCGTGACGGGTCGCTCGGCGCGGCAGCCGCGGAGCAGCTTCGCCTGTTGGCCCACGATGCCCGGCGCTTCGGCGTGGTAGACGACGTGGTGCCCGAGCCCGCCGGCGGAGCCCATCGCAAGCCCGAAACCGCCGCCGCCTCGCTCCGCGAGCACCTGGCCGGGCACTTGGCGGACCTTCGCGCCCTCGATGGAGATGCCCTCGTGGCGCAGCGTTATCAGCGATTTCGCGCACTTGGGGCCTGGCAGTAGCGCCCCCCTTTTTTGACGTGAGTCTGCTGGCTTACCTACGATCCAACTGCGGGGTCATGCCGTGAGGACGCTCTTCGCAGTTGCCGGTGTATCGACACTGATCGGGTGTGGCTCGATTGGGGCGCACTCGAATGCCCGCGGGGCGGAGAACGCCGCGTCGCGTGATGCCGAGCTCACCGCGCTCAGGATGCAACTAGACGAGCAGGATCAAGAGCTCCGCACGGTTCGTGGCCAGCTCGCGCTCGCGCGTGCGGAGGTGGACGAGCTCAAGGCCACGGGCGCCCGGCCCGACTCGCCGACATGGGACGGAGAGCGTCGCGCCGAGGGGATGGAGCCCGTGCTTCGAATCGATGGCGAGGTGGTGGACGAGCAGCTGCCGACGACCCGTGACGTCCCGGAGCTGCCGCCGTTCGTCGAGCCCGCAGTCCCGGTGGTCGCGGCCGCGCCCGCCGAAGATGCGAGCGTCGAGCGTTACCGGCGAGGGCTCCGCCTGATCCGGGAGCGCCGCTTTCAAGACGCGCTCACCGAGCTCGATCGGTTTGCCGCGGCCCACCCGAGCCACCCCTACAACGACAACGCCCTGTTCTGGTGCGGTGAGATCCACTACCTGCGGCACGAATACGACCAGGCGCTTCGCTATTTCAAGCGAATCGAAAAGCTCCATCCCTGGAGCAACAAAGCGCCCGACGCCCTCTACCGGCTCGGGCTGATCTATCTGAGGCGCGGCGATTCCGCTCGCGCCCAGGCTTACTTCGACGAGGTTAGGGAGCGGTTCCCGAATACCGCGGCGGCGCGTTTGGCGCTGCGGGAGGACGCATCATGAAGCTGGTGGGATGGACGTGCGCAGTTGCCGTGTTGATGGCGGGGACGGCGATCGCGCAGATGGACGTCGTCGTGAAAGAGGGCGGCCAAGAGGCGGAGCCCAAGAAGGTCGAAGTTCCGGCCGACATGCCGGAGAAGCACACCGTCAGAGAAGGCGACACCCTCTGGGACATCACGCAGGCGTATTACGGCGACCCCTACCGGTGGCCGCAGGTGTGGTCCTACAACCCGAACATCACGAACCCGCATTGGATTTATCCGGATGCCGAGGTGCGGCTTCGCCCGGGTGACGGAGACGTGATCAAGACGGCACCGCGCGGGTTCTCGTATTCGAAGACGCGCACCCGGGGCGCAGGCGCCGTGTACATGGCGGAATACGGCTTTCTCAACAAGGACGCTTTGAAGGATTCTGGCATCGTCATCGGCGCGAACGAAGAGCAAATGATGATGATCGACACCGACGACGTCTACGTGCGCTTTCGCGACGAGGTGAAACCGCAGGTCGGAGGCGTTTACACCGTTTTTCGAAGGATACGGAAATCCGAGCGCGAGCCTAGCGAAAAGGGCGAGCTCATTCGGATCATCGGTGAGGTGCTGCTCGACGATTACGACGAGCGGCGCAACGTGGGACGCGCCACCGTGGTCAACGCCCTCGAAGGCATCGAGCGCGGCTTCCGGCTCGCACCCATCACGCGGAAGTTCTATTGGGTCGACGTCGTTCCAGCCGAGCGCTCGCTCCGCGCCACGGTCGTCGCGAGCCTCTATCCACGCAAGCTCCCGTCGACGAACCAGATCGTGTTCCTCGACGTCGGCGAGCAGCAGGGCATCGTCCCGGGCAATCGCTTCTACATCGTGCGGCAGGGCGATGAGTGGCGCCGAAGCGCAGAGGGCAAGATCGGCCGGGAGATCGAGACGACGGTCCCGCTTCCCGACCCACCCAAGCACTACCCGTGGGAAGTCGTCGCGATCGGCCGCGCGGTCAACGTGCAGCCGAAGACCACCGCGATCCTCCTCGAGAGCGCCACCAGGGCCGTTCGAATGGGCGATCGCGCAGAATTGCGCGAAGGGGAATAAGCCCCGGTCGAAGGTCGTTGCTTCGATACCCCGCTTCGGGGGAGTATCGACCTGACATGGCTTCGGACGGCGATCGAGACGGCCAGGAAGCGCTACGACTGCAAAACGTCGTAGAGCGCGAACGGGCCAAGCTGCGCGCGCTTCAGGACATCAGCGCCGCGCTCGGCTCCACGCTCGACCTCGGTGAGCTGCTCGACATGATCCTCGACCGAATCTCCGAGGTGATGGAGGCGGACCGCTCGACCCTGTATCTCTTGGACGAAGAGACCGACGAGCTCTGGTCGAAGGTCACTCAAGGGACCGAGGTCCAAGAGATTCGTCTGAAGCCGGGCGAGGGCCTGGCCGGCGCCGTGGCAAGCACGGGCAAGCCCCTGAACATCAAGGACGCCTATCAAGACGTGCGCTTCGACGCCGAGTGGGACCGCCGAACCGGGTATCGGACCCGGTCGACACTCTGCGTGCCGATGAAGAACCAGCACGGGCGGACGATCGGGGTGGTCCAGGTCCTGAACAAGCACGAGGGGCACTTCACGGTCGCGGACGAGGCCCTCCTGACCGCACTCGCGAGCCACGCCGCGGTCTCGATCGAAAACTCCAAGCTGTTTCTCTCGGTCGTCGGGAAGAACATCGAGCTCCTCGAAACCAAGGAGCAGCTCGAAAAGAAGATCCGCGAGCTCGACGTCTTGTTCGAGATCACGCAGGTCGCTGCAAGCGCGATGGAGCTCGACGACCTGCTCGCCGGCGTGCTCGCCCGCACGATGCGCGCGACCGACGCCGAGGCGGCATCGATCCTCATCGCGGACGAGCTCACGGGTGACCTCACGTTTCGCGCCGCGGTCGGCGGCGAGCCGGACCGAGTCAAACGCATGAAGATCAAAGCGGGGCAGGGCATCTCCGGTTGGGTCGCGCAAAATGGTCGGCCTCAAATCGTCAACGAGGTGGACGACGACCCGCGGCACTCGAGCCACATCTCGGACGAGGTCGGCTACCATCCGAAGTCGGTGCTCTGCGTTCCGTTGAAGTGGGAGGACGGCGTCGGGGCGCTTCAGCTCCTCAACAAGTCCGGTGGGCGGGCGCCTTTCATCGACGACGATCTCAAGATGGCTACGGTGATTGCCGGCCACCTCTCGACGGCGATCGCGCAGGCTCAGTCGCGCGAGCAAAAGGTACGCCAGGAGCGGCTGACCACCCTCGGCCGGTTCTTGTCGAGTATGCTGCACGACCTGAAGACGCCGCTCACGGTCATCTCGGGCTATACGCAGATGCTCGTCGCGGAGCCCGATGAAGACAAGCGGCGCGAGGCCGCAGCCTCCATTCGCCGGCAGGTCCAGCTTCTGAAAACGATGATGGGCGAGACGCTTGCCTTTGCCAAGGGTGAGCGGCGGATCCTCATCAGGCGCGTCTATCTACACACGTTCTTCGAAGACCTCGCCGACCAGCTACGACCCGAGCTGGCCGAACGCGGGATCGGCCTGGAGCTCGTGCTTCGGGATCGCGGCGTGGCGCACTTCGACGAGGAGAAGATGCAGCGGGTCTTCCACAATCTGGCCCGCAATGCCGCAGAAGCGATCGGCGACGGCGAAGGTGTCTGCCGTCTCGAGGTCGACCGATCCGAGAATGGCAGCCTCGTGCTCACCTTTGCCGACGACGGCCCTGGAGTCTCCGAGGAGATCCGAGAGCGCCTGTTCGAATCGTTCACGACGCACGGCAAGCAGGGAGGCACGGGCCTCGGCCTCGCCATCGTGCAGAGCATCGTCGAAGATCACGGCGGTAGCATCTCGGTCGACAGCGAACCGGGAAGAACCGCCTTCGAAATCAACCTCCCCCAGCCCCAACCCAAAAGCAGCCCCACCCCCGCCGCCGCAGAATAAAAGGGGTCAGGCACCTTTTTGGAAGGGTTAACTCTGGCGGCCCTCAGGCGAAGTCGCGCTCCATCCGCTCCTGGTCTTCCTTGCAGCGGATGCAAAGCTCGGTTTCAGGGCGCGCCTCGAGCCGCTTCACGCTGATCGGCTCTTCGCAGTCATCGCAGATTCCAAACACGCCTTCGTCGAGCTTCTTGAGCGCTTTTTCGATCTTCTGGAGAAACACGCGCTCACGCCCACGCAGGCGGAACGTGAACGACTGCATGTATTCGCTCGACGCGAGGTCCATCTCGTCCGGGAGCTCCGAAGCATCCAAGGTCATGTCCTGGTCCATGGTCTCCCGCGCGCGACGAATCACGGCGTCTCGCTTCTCTTCCAGAATGGTACGAAACCGCTTGAGGTCGGACTTCTTCATGCGTGTGACCCCCTTCGAGGGAGCGCGAGCATAATGATCGCTTTCCGCTAGTCAAGAAGGGAACGGCCAATGCCCAGGAATCATTCAGAATTCCGCTCAACCCATCGCCTCGAACGCCGAACGCGAGCTCCGCAGGCCCGACCCCCAGAGGAGCGCTTCCACCCGCTCTCCCGCCGCAAGCTCCGCCTTGTCGGCCGGTAGGAGGACCAGAGCGTTGACCCCCACGAAGGAGGGCAGCGACCCCGAGCCCTGCAGGGTGTGAAGGCTCACCACGATGTCGTCGCCCTCGCGGGTGGCCACTCCACGCGCCACCTCGACCCGTCCTGGCCGGCGACGGTACGGCTCTCTGAGCCGGACGAGGACGGGCTGGGGGTGAGGCGCGGGATCGCCGAGCATTCGGCGCAAACACGGCGCGACCAAGACCTCGAAGGTCACCATGGCGCTAATCGGGTTCCCCGGAACGCCGATCACTGGCTTCTCGCCATGAAGCGCGAAAGCGAGGGGCTTGCCGGGCTTGATGCGGACTTTCCAAAATGCCGGCTTGATGCCTACGTTTTCGAAGGCCTTGTGGACGAAGTCGTACTCTCCCACCGAAACCCCCCCGGTCGTGATGACGACGTCGGACGCCAGCGCCTGCCGGAGCGCGGCCTCGATGCTGGCGAGCGAATCGGGCGCCGGAGGGAGGACGACCGGTATCGCCCCGAGCGCCCGCAGCATGTCACTCAGCACGTACACGTTGGAGTTGACGATTGCTCCAGGCTCGACGGTCTCGCCAAGCGCGCGGAGCTCGTCGCCCGTCGACAGCAACGCAACCTCGGGCCGCCGGTAGACGCGAACCCGTTCGACGTTCTGACTCGCAAGAAGCCCGATCTCTCCGGGCCAAATACGATCGCCCGCTTGCAGGAGTCGCGTCCCCGACTCCACGTCGCTTCCTCGCGCCCGAACGTGCTTGCGCGGCGCAGACGCCTCTCGAATCGAGACCGCGTCGCCTTCGCGCGTCGTGTCTTCTTGGATCACCACCGCATCCGCGCCGGGTGGCATCGGCGCGCCGGTGAAGATCCGGCAGGCCGTTCCCGGAGCAAGCGCACGGGGGAGCGGACCCCCGGCACGAGATTCCCCCTGCACCCGAAGCCGAACGGGGGCGCCCTCGGTCGCATCGGCGACATCGGCCGCATACACCGCAAATCCGTCCATGGCACTGTTGTCGAAGGGTGGCGAATCGTGCCGTGCGATCACGTCACGCGAAAGATACCGACCCGACGCTTCCGTGAGGTGGACCTCTTCGTCCCCCAAAGGCGCGAACGCGGGCATCATCGCTGCCAGAGCTTCTGCGATCGAACGCATGCAGCGCCGAGCCTAACACGACCGCACCGACCTCCCGACTACTGCGGCACAACGCGGTTCCGTCCCGCGCGCTTCGCTTCGTACAGCCGCTCGTCCGCAGCGCGCACGAAATCGTACGATCGCCATTCGGCCTCGAGCTGGGCAACGCCGCACGAAATCGTGATGTCGATGTCTTCGTCCTCGAAGGTGAAGGTCGCGGTCGCGACCATCTTTCGAAGCTCATCCGCAATCTTCACACCCCCGCGCAGGTCGGTTTCCGGCAAAATGACGGCCAGCTCTTCTCCGCCGTACCGCGCGACGACGTCGTCCGGGCGGAGCCGGCTCTTCGCGAGCTGCGCGACCTCTTTCAAGACGTGATCGCCGGCCAGATGACCGAACTCGTCGTTGACGGCTTTGAAGTGGTCGATGTCGGCGATCACCAAGGTGAGTGGGCGACCGTGCCGTGCCGCGCGGGAGAGCTCTCGGTCGAGCTGTTCGACGAAATACCGTTTGTTGTGGATGCCCGTGAGGCCGTCCATGATCGTCATTCGATAGATGGTTTCGTGGTACTGCGACTCGAGGTCCGCGCCGCTCAAGAACTTCAAAATCGTATCGCCGACCTTGATCTGATCGCCTCGGCGAAGGCGGCGGTCGACCACGAGCTCGTCGTTGACGTAGCTACCGTTCGTGGAGTGCATGTCGACGAGGAAGTAGCTACCCCCGCGCACCTCGACCCGCGCGTGCTGACGCGAAACGCTGTCGCTGTGGAGCACGACCTCGTTGTCCATGCCCCGTCCGATCCGCACGTTGCCATCGGCGATCCCGAACCGCTTGCCGAGCTGATTCGATCCCGGCGCGTAGATCACCACCAAACAGTCATGCCCCGCTCCGGTCCGAATGTGAGGCTCGGAAAACGGGGTGACTTTCGTCTTGATTTCGCTTTCCACAGGTTCCACTCAGGGTAGAAAGGGCGCAATCGGGCGTCAATGTCGTCGGATGAAGGTCATGTTGCGCTGATTGATCCAAACGTGCGCCAAAACCGGGCCCCAAAGCACCCCGGTGAGCTCGAAGATCGAGCCGAGCGCAAGCCCGACCACGCCGGCCCAGACGGCCCAGGCAAAAAAAGAGCGGCGAGGCCCAACGTGCACCAACCCGAAGATCAGCGACGTCCACCAGAGCCCGAGCGACGGCTGCATCGCACCGCGGAAAAAGAGCTCTTCCGCGAACCCCGATGCGAGCGCAAGCAGCGTGATCTCCCCGGACCGGAGTGAGCCGATCACGCCTTTGAGCTCTTCGTGCAGAGCGCGTGCCCATGCGGCTCGCTCCACGACGCGCGGAGTCAACGCCACGATCGAGGTGGCGAGCAAAAACCCGAGAACGATGGAGACCAAGAAGCGAGCCAGGTAGGTTTGGTCCATCCACGGCGCGTGAAGCGACCAGATCGAGCCGTGGCCCGCGAGCCGAGCCCACACGAGCGCGCCGATGGTGAGCGGGACGTAGATCGCAAGCGCGAGCGCCGTGATTCGGTTCGGCGATGGCAAGGTGGCGCGGGATGTATCAAAGTGCACCTCGGGCTGCAATGCAGGTGACATGCGGATTTGACACGCGCCTCGGGGGCGGAGTACTAGCGAGGGCCATACGCTCATGAGCGGACAGGGTGGCGAAGAGGTCCCGAAGGTCCTCGTAGTGGACGACGAGGAGGTGATTCGGGAGATCCTCGCCGACTTCCTCACCATGGAAGGCTTCTACGTTCGCACCGCGGAAGATGGGAGCGGCGCGCTGGTCGAGCTCTCGCGCGACCGTTTCGACCTCGTGCTGAGTGACCTGAAGATGCCCAACATGGGCGGCCTCGAGCTGCTCGGCGCGATCCGGAAGCACACGCCGCACGTCGTCACGATCATCATGACGGGCTTCGGAACCGTCGAAACCGCCATCGAAGCGATGAAGCAGGGTGCTTACGATTACGTCCTCAAGCCGTTCAAAGTCGAAGAGGTCGTCCACACGATCCGGCGCGGGCTCGAGAAACAGCGTCTGGAGGCCGAGAACTTTCGATTGAAGGAGGCGCTTTCGCTCTACAAAGTGAGCGAGGCCATCGCGGCGAGCCTTTCACTCGAGCAGGTGGTGCACACGCTGAGCCGCGCGGCAATCGACGAGGTGGACTCCGACTTGGTGACGGTGCTGCTCAGCGACGGCGGTGGTGGGTTCTATCGACGAAGCACCGAGGTCAACCCGAACTATCGGCTTCGGCGGGAGCCAGACACCTTGAGCATCGATGCCCTCAGCGAGCACTTTGCACACGCACCGGCGCTCCTCGAACACGGAGAGAGCGCGTGGCAGTTCTTCGAAACGACGGGCGACAACCCCTCGCCTCAGTCGCTGGCGGTCGCTCGGCTGACCGCGCGCTCCAATACGATCGGGTTTTTGTGCGCCGTGAGCTACACACAAGGCAAGCGGTTCGACGAGGGCCAGCGCAAGCTTCTGCACACGACGGCCGACCGTGCATCCGCCGCGATTGAAAATGCGCGCCTCTACGAAGACCTGCAGGCCACGTTCAAGCAAACCATTCGCGGCCTCGCCAGCGCCATCGACAAGATGGATCGGTACACCGCCGGGCATTCCGCGCGTGTCGCCGCATACGCGCAGATCCTCGCCATCAAGCTCGGACTCAGCGACGAAGAGATCGAGATCGTCCGTCAGTCGGCGCTCATGCACGACATCGGGAAGATCGGTTGCGTCATGAACCTCAACAAGCCGGGAAAGCTCTCCCAGCAAGAGTACGAAATTTTCAAGCAGCATCCCGAGCACGGCCGAGACATCCTGCAGCCGATCGAGTTTCTGCATCCTCTGATTCCGGGGGTGCATTTGCACCACGAGCGGTGGGACGGGTCCGGTTACCCGCTTGGGCTCGCAGGCAATGACGTTCCGCTGATCGCGCGGATCATCGCGGTGGCCGACACATACGATGCGATGACGAGCGACCGCGCCTACCGAAAGGCGCTGGCCCACGACATCGCGATCTCGGAGATCGGCCGGTGCGGGGGAACGCAGTTCGACCCGGACGTCGCACACGGCTTCCTCGAATCGATCGATGAGTTTCGAACAGACGGGCGCTCGCTCGAGGAGTTCCCAGACGTCACCGAGACGCAGTCCGGGCTCATGGCGCCACGGACGTGAGCGCGTCGGTCGGCGGGGCAGGAAGCGCAAACGCGCCGGTCCATCGCCGGGCCTGGGCGGGCACCGCCCATCGACGAACGACGGGGGCCCGACCCTCGAGCTGGAAGATCGTCACCAATACGATGGGAGAGCCTCGCGTCAGGCGGAGCCGCCGGGGCACGACCGACACGAGGGTAAGCGTCTGTGAAGGTCCGATGGACGGGTCGGCGTGATCGAGCTCCTGCAGCCCCTCGGATGCAAGCCGCCGAATCGTGCTCTCGTTTCGAAACGACCGGGTCGTGGTGATCAACACGCCCCGTGCGTCTTCCCAGCGCGAGGGGCCCGTCGCGAACTGGGGCGGATTGCCAAGCTGATCGCATGCTGCAACGGCGACGAGGGCGACCAAAGCCCCGAGCCAACTACGTCGATTCACGGCTTCGTTCGCGAGCCACGTCTCGCTCGGTCGCGACGCCGGGGACGGGAAGCTGTGCTTCTCCCTCTTCCTCTTTGTCCTGCCACGGGTATTTGATTCGGTTGTGGTACACGTTGCAGAGCGTGTCGGTGAGCGTGGTTTGGATCACGCGGAGGTCTTCCATCGTGAGGCCGCATTCGTCGAGCTGGCCCTGCCGGAGCTTCACGTTCATCACGCGCTGGACGACTGCCTCGAACTTCTCCCGCGACGGCTCGTCTACCGTGCGCGCCGCCGCCTCGATCGCGTCCACCAGCATCAAGATCGCGGTTTCCTTCGTTCGGGGCCTCATCCCGGGATACCGAAACGCCGCGTCAGAGAGGCCTTTTGGGTTTCCCGCCTCGAGGCACTTGTGCCAGAAGTATTCGATGACGCTCGTCCCGTGGTGGGTGTAGGCAAACTCGACGACCGGCTCGGGAACGCCTCCCTCGCGCAAGATGCGAGCGCCTTCGACGACGTGCGCCATGATCGCGTCGGCGCTGACGTCGGGCTCGAGGTCGCCGTGAGGCGATGGCTCGCCGGGCAGGAGATTCTCCACGAAATACTTCGGCTGAATCGTCTTGCCGAGGTCGTGATAATAAGCGCCCACGCGCGTGAGAAGCGCGTCGGCGCCGATCGCAGCGGCCGCGCCTTCGGCGAGGTTGGCCATGGCACGGGCGTGCTGCCACGAGCCGGGCGCGTCTCGCGCCATCTTGCGAAGAAGCGGTTGGTCGACGTCGGTGAGCTCCTGCAGGCGTCCTCGCGTCACGACACCGAGCGCAGCGGTGGCCACGCGTTGGAGCAAGACGGCCAGAACGCCGGACAGCATCCCGCCGGCAATCGTCGACAACAGGGTAGAGCCGTCGAGCTTCGCCACGTCGCCCACCACGTCGATCGGCCGCCCGACTGCCATCGCCAGCGCGATTAGCACCAGTGCGGCGAAGAGCCCTGCGGCGGTGCCGGCGACGAGCATGTGCGTCGCGTGCTTTCGGTCGTGAAAGAACACGCCGACGCCGAGCGTAATGGCGAGATAGACGACGACGATCGGCATGTCGAAGCTGAGGAACGACGCGCACACGAGGGAGATGAAAAGTCCCGATGCGGAGGCGGTCCCGCGGTTGAAGTAGAGCGCCGCCCAGAGTGGTACGGTCGCCAGGGGCAGGACGTACGGCGAAAGTCCCGTGAACAGAAGCAGCAGCTTCGCCGCGAGGCACGTAGCCCCGGCCAACACCAGCAAGCCGGCTTGCGTTCGAAGCAATGCACCACGGCCGCCGGTGAAAAGGCGGAGGTAGGCGAGGAAGATGTAGGCCATCAAGAAGTAGCTGAGCCACATCCCGAGCAGCGTTTGTCGGTCAGGTGGGCGGCGCTCGCGCTCGAAAGCGCGGATCAGGCGCTGACTCTCCGGATCGGTCACCACTTCGCCGCGCGCCACCACCATCGGCTGGGGCAGGCCGCGGTGCGCCCGCAGATTGGCCCTCGGCAGATAGCTGCTCGGAATGCGGAGCGTGACCGGGGCAGGTCTCGCCGGATCGACCCGCAGCGGCTCGAGCACGACCTCGACTTGGGCTGCAAGCGTTGCAACAGAGGCAAAGACTGCGCTGAGGATCAAGCCCGAGGTGCGACCGGCGATGAGGCGTGTGCGGAGCATCGTGCGTGAATGGTCCCGCGCAGGGCAGACCCTAGTGAGACGCCTCGCCCGATTCAAGGTCTTCCGCGCCCGAGGGCATTCGCGGTGGGGGCTCGTCGGGGTTCCTGCGGTTGATCGCCTGTTTCCTGATCATCTTTTCACGGACGCCGCGATCGAGCGCTTCACGCCGATCGACCGCGGCCGGCATACGTTCGCTCGAAATCTGTTTCGGCTCGGTCGGTCCCACCATGTCGTCGGGCGTCCCCTCGAACGCCAGGATACCGAATCGTCGAGGCACATGGAAATCACCCACGCCCAACGGCGACCACGCGGCAGCGCGTTGACCTTCCCGCGTCGCGTCCATCACGTACAGATTCGCACGCCACGTGTCCCCGATCGCGGGGGGACGCCTGCTGAACGCCTGCCACGGGATCGCGATCTCGACTGCGTAGCCTGCGTCCGCAATGTCGTCGTCGAGCGTGCCACGGGGCGACACGGCGGCCCGGGCCCGGCTCTGCCAGCCGACGTGGCCAAACGGCTTGGGAACGCGCCTCGCGTCATAACGCGTATCGAACAGCACGCCGCGGGGTGACACCTGAATCTCGAAGTACGGCTTCCCGTCGCCGTCGGGGTCGATCATGAGCTCCACGCAGTCCTGCTCCCAAAGGTGCGCGTCATGCTCGGTGTGGCTCGAGAGAAGCAGGGCGTCCTCCACCTCGACGCCCACGTAGAGGTAGCGGCGGTCCCAAAGGAGCTTTGCAAACGCGCGGAACGCCGCGGGTCCGCCTTGGCGTGTTTCGACGAAGGCTGGGGTCACCTGCGCAAAGCTCCAAACCGCGTCGTCGAGCAAGCCGTCGAGCCTCGGCGGCGCCTTGGCTTGCACGACGTTGATTTCAGGAACGCCCAAGGCCCTGCGCACCTCGAGACCGGCTTTCGTCGTCGGTATGGTCGCAGCGAGCATCCGACCATCGGCGTCGGGGTCGCCGGCGAGCGGCAGCCGGGTGCCTTCACGCGACAGGCCGACGTACACGCGAGCCGACGTCCCCGTCCAGTCCTCTGGCAGATGGAGCTGCTGCACGTCGCGCACATACTGACCGGCGCGCCACCGATCGGGGCCGTAGAGCCATCGAAGGGTGCTGTTCCCGTCCTGGTTCAACGTGCGGCCGTTCTCGTCCACGACTTGCGTGAAGAGCGCCGTGCCTTTTCCGGGGTCACGCACAGCGTGCCAGTGCCACGTGACGCGAATCGTCTTGCCGGGGTGCCATCGTTCCCGGTCGACGTCGACGCCGAGCAGCTCGACCTCGCCGCCGAAGTTGGCATCGAGCGGGTACTCGGGCGTTGGCGCAACCTTGGAGACGTACTCGGCCACGGCTTGTCGCTGGGCAGGTGTGAGCGGCTCGATGTCGCTCGTGCAGGCCGTGAGGGCAAGCGCGACCATCAAGAGGAAAGCGGAGTGGCGGCTCATGCTGCCCGCGCTAACGCCGCGACTTTCGTCGCGACTTCTTTTGCATTTTGCGCTTGGACTTCTTCTTGCTCTTGTTGACCGCGCGGCGTGGCCCTGGAGCGGTGCCCGGGCCAAGACCGCCCTGCTCGGCCACCGCCGCCTCCAGCAGCGAGTCCGCAAGGTTGGCCATCATCGGATTGTGCTCGAGGCCGCCGGTTTTCACGGCATCGCGAAGCCGATTGGCGGCGGCCATTTGCTTCATGCCGGGGATCTTCGACAGCATACCGGCCTGCGAGCCGATACTTCCCATCATCTGCTTCATGAAAGCGAAGCGTTGGAGAATCTCGGCGACCTGCCGTTCACTCGTCCCGGAGCCCTTCGCCACGCGGACGAGCCGCGTGGGCTGCGCCTGAAAGAGCTCGGCTTCACCGCGCTCCTGACGCGTCATCGAGCTCACGATCGCTTTGATTTGACCGATCTCGCGCTCGTCGACTTGAAAGCCGTCGGGCATGCTGTCCGCGAAGAACGGAACCTTGTCGAGCAGGTCCTGGAGCGGCCCCATGCTTTGCAGCGTCTGAAGCTGTTCGAGGAAGTCGTCGAGCGTGAACTGCCCGCGCAGCATGCGCTTGGCGTCTTGCTCGGCCTTCTTTTCGTCGACGACGTCCTCGAAGTCCTTCATCAAGCCGACGACGTCGCCCATGCCGAGGATGCGGCTCGCCATGCCCTCTGCGCGGAATTCTTCGAGGCGGTCGAGCGTTTCCCCGGTGCCGGCGAACTTCACGGCAGTGCCGGTGACGTTTTTGATCGAAATCGCGGCGCCGCCCCGCGCGTCACCGTCGAGCTTGGTCAAGATCACGCCGCTGAGGCCGAGACGGTCGTGGAAGGACTTGGCGGTCTTGACCGAGTCCTGCCCGATCATCGCGTCGACGACGAGAAAGACGTTTTGCGGATCGACCAAGGCACGAATCTCGCCGAGCTCCTGCATCAGCGGCTCGTCGATCGCGAGGCGGCCGGCGGTGTCGTAGATGATCGTATCGCACTTGAGCTTCTTGCCGTGGGCGAGGCCGCGCTTGCAGATTTCGACCGGCTGACCGCCGGGGATCGCGAACACCGGCACGTCGATTTGCTCGCCGAGTACCTGGAGCTGCTCGATGGCGCCGGGGCGTGCCACGTCGGCGGCCACGAGGAGCGGCTTGCGCGCGTTGTTTGCCTCGAGCAGGCGCGCGAGCTTGGCCGCCGTGGTCGTCTTACCCGACCCCTGGAGGCCCACCATCATGATGCCGGTGGGCTTTGGCTTCTTGGCAAACTCGACGGGGTCGCCGTCGAAGGACATCATCGACTCGAGCTCCTCCTGGCAGATCTTCACGAACTGCTCGGCGGGCCCGACCTTCACCTTGCGTCCCTTGGCCTTGGCCGACGTGTCGACGACCTGACCAACGGCTTTTTCTTTCACGCTGGCCAAGAACGCTTTGGTGACGCCGAGCTCGACGTCGGCTTCGAGCAACGAGAGGCGCACGTCACGGAGCGCCTGATCGATGTTTTCCTCGGTCAGCTCGGTGACGCCCGCGAGTCGATTGCGGGCGTTGCGAAAGCCTTTTGTGAGCGTCTCGAACATGAGCGGAAGCGTCGGGCCGCGGCCGTGCGCGTAGCATGGGCGGAAGAGGCCACGCAAGCCGGTGTCGCTCCTTGACCTCGCGTTTACGGCGGTGGATGGTGCCGCGATGGCGCAAGCGCTGCCCGAGCGGGGGGATCCGGAGACGATCTACGTGATCGACATCAGCTCGTACGTGTTTCGCGCGTATCATGCGCTGCCTCCGCTTTCGAACAGCAAGGGCGAGCCGACGCACGCGGTGGCCGGGGTCAGCAGCATGCTGCTCAAGCTTCTTCGCGAGCGGGAGCCGCATGGCGTGATCGTCGCGATGGACTCGCGGGAGAAGTCCTTTCGAAAGAAGCTCTACGAAGGCTACAAAGCCAACCGCCCGCCCGCGCCCCCGGATCTGCAGCAGCAGATGATCCGCGTTCGGGAAATCGCAGAGGCCTGGGGTATGTCGCCGGTCGAGGTCACGGGCTTCGAGGCCGACGACGTGATCGCGACGGTGGTTGCCGAGGCCCGCAAGAAGGGGCTGCGGGTCGTGATCGTCAGCGCCGACAAAGACTTGCTGCAGCTCGTCGGGCCCGACGTGGTCATGTACGACACGATGCGCGACAAGGTGTTTGGCGCAGCGGAGACGCGCGAAAAGCTCGGCGTCGATCCCGGCCAGGTGCGCGACCTGCTCGCGCTGATGGGCGACAGCTCAGACAACGTTCCGGGCGTGCCATCGGTCGGCCAGAAAACCGCCGCCAAGCTTCTCGACGAGCACGGCAGCCTCGAAGGCATTTACGAGAACCTCGAGAGCATCACCCGTAAAGCTCTCAAGGCCAAGCTGGTCGAGCATCGTGACGATGCGATGACTTCGCGCGAGCTCGTGACGCTTCGGGAAGACGTCGCGATCGATGCGGATGCGATCAGCCGTGAGTACGGCGGAGGCGACGCGGCGGCGCTACGGGCGATCTTCAGCGAGCTCGAGCTCACGCGGCTGCTGGCCCAACTCGAGCCGGCGCCGGTCGTGGAGGGTCACTACGAGACGGTCACCGATGCCGATGGGCTCGCTCGGATTGGACGCGCGATCCGCGATGCCGGAAGCTTTGCGATCTACTCCGTCATGGACATCGACGACCCCATTCGTGCGGACCTCGTGGGGGTCGCGCTGAGCTGGCTCGAGACCGTCAGCGCGTACGTACCGCTTCGCCACAGGTACATCGGGGCGCCCGACCACTTGAGCTGGGAAGATGCGGCGCCCGTGCTGACGCCGCTCCTCGAGAACTCGCTCATCCCAAAGCTCGCCCTGGCAAAGCGGGAGACGGTGTTTTGGGCGCGACGCGGCGTGACCTTTCGCGGCGCGCAGTTCGACCCGTCGCTGGCAAGCTACCTCCTCGACCCGGCGCGCCATGCGCATCGATTAGAAGATGTGGCGCGGCAGGAGCTCGACGGCGAGCTCGCCGAGCAAGAAGCGGTTCGGGGGAAAGGCAAGAAGGCGCTCACCTGGGACCAGGTCGAAGTCGAGCGCGTCGCCGGCTACGCGAACGAACGAGCGGACTACACGTTTCGGCTGAGCGAGCTGTTGACCCCGCGGATGCACGAAGGGGAGTTCGAGCGGCTTTTCTACGAGGTCGAGCTTCCGCTGGCGCGCGTGCTGGCGAGGATGGAGCTCGACGGGATCCGGGTCGATGCGACGGTCCTCGAGAAGCTCTCCGAGGAGGCCGACGAAGAGCTCGAGACGTTGCACGCTCGGTGCACCGAGCTCGCCGGGCACGACTTCAACGTGGCCTCTCCGAGGCAGCTCGAGACGATCCTGTTCGACGAGCTCGAGCTCCCGGTCATCAAGAAGACGAAGACGGCGCGGTCGACCGACCACGGGGTCCTCGAAGAGCTCGCACTGATGCATCCCCTGCCGCAGGCAATTCTCGAATACCGCTCAGTTTCGAAGCTCAAGAGCACGTATCTCGACGCGTTGCCGAAGGAGGTTAATCCAGAGACCGGGCGCATTCACACCCGGTACAACCAGCTCGTGGCGGCAACGGGACGGCTCTCGTCGAGCGACCCGAACCTCCAGAACATCCCGATTCGGACCGAGATGGGGCGCCGGGTGCGCGACGCCTTCGTGCCCGAGGAGGGCTGGTCGATGCTTGCCGCCGACTACTCGCAAATCGAGCTTCGGGTGCTTGCCCACCTGAGCCGCGACCGGGCGCTGCTCGAGGCGTTCTCGCGCGGCGACGACGTGCACGTGCAGACGGCCTGCGCGCTCTTCGGCGTGAACCCAGACGAGGTCACCAAGCACATGCGGGGGCAGGCCAAGACGGTGAACTTCGCCGTCATCTACGGGCAGACTCAGTTTGCGCTCGCTCGGAACCTGAAGATCGAGCGTGCGGAGGCGAAGCGCTACATTGATGCGTTTTTCGACCAGTACGCCGGCGTGCGGTCGTTTCTCGACGACGTCGTCGAGCAGGCGCGCGCCAACGGCTTCGTCACCACGCTCCTCGGGCGCCGCCGAACGCTTCCCGACATTCGAAGCCGCAACCACAACCTCCGCGCGGGCGCCGAGCGCATCGCCCAAAACACGCCGATTCAGGGCACCGCCGCCGACATCATGAAAGTGGCGATGGTGCGCATCCAACACGACATCGAACGCCGCCGCCTCCAAAGTCGCATGGTCCTCACCGTCCACGACGAGCTCGTCTTCGAATCCCCCCCCGCCGAAAAAGAAGAGCTAGAAGCCCTGGCCATCGACCACATGCAAACCGCAGTCCCCCTCAGCGTCCCCCTCCCAGTAGAAGCCGCCTGGGCCAAAAACTGGGGCGCCACCAAAAAGTAATTAGGGGACAGTCCCCTTTTCTGCCTCTTGTCCAGGTTTGCTTGGACGAAACCTGGAAAAGGGGACTGTCCCCTAATTACTTTTGGAGGAGGGCGAAGTGGTGGAGGCCTTCTAGGACGCCTCGGGCGTAGGGGTGGGTGGCGAAGTAGATTTTGTCGGTGAGGCCGCGGGTGGCGGATTCGCGGGCGAGGTCTTCCTTCAGCGCGGGGTCGGCATTGGCGACGACGATGACCTTGTAGCCGGCGAGCATGGCGGCGCGGTCGTTGCCGGAGTCGCCCGCGTAGACGAGATGAGCCTCGTCGACCCCGGTGTGGTCGTGTAGATAGCGGACCGCGTGATCTTTCGCGACGCCTCTGGGGAGCACGTCGAGCAGCCCGCGCTCGGTGACCGGGTCGAAGCTCGCGACGATATTCACCTGTGCGCCCGCGTCGTCGAGCCGCCGCTCGACGGTCGAAAGCCACTCCTCCGGACGGCGTGCCGTGTAGTAGCTGACCTTGAACTCGGCCTGCTTCTCGTCCTCCTGAAGGTCGAGCCCGTCGATGACCCCGATCGCCTCTTGCACCTCGCTGCCGCTCAACCCTCCAAACGCCGCGCGCATCGTCTCTCGATAGCCCTCGTCGAGCACGTACTCGCCGCGGGCCTTCCGATAGACGCTCGTGCCGACGTCACAGACGAACCAATCGGGCGCTGGAAGCCCGACCTCCGCAATCCCTGCCCGGGCAAGCGCGAGGTGACGACCGGTCACGTACGCAAGCATCAGGTTCGGCTGCCCACTCACGGCCGCCACCCACGCGTCCACCTCGCGCTGGCGCTCCGCGCTCCTCTCCAGCGGAATCAGCGTCCCATCCAAATCCGAGGCGAGGAGGTAACGTGTTATGCTCATCCGAACGTGAGCCTAGCGAGGACCGACCCCGCCTGCACCCACGAAGGCGCCAGCTGAGAGTCTGTGCATCGTTTCCACAAACGTCCTGTCATTTTCGGCGAGGTGCTGTTCGACCATTTCCCGGACGGCAGCCGCGTCCTGGGGGGCGCGCCCTTCAACGTCGCCTGGCACCTGCGCGGATTCAACTCCAATCCGTTGGTGATCAGCGCGGTCGGCGACGACGCAGAGGGCGCCGAGGTGCTCGAGCGCATGACGAGCTGGGATCTCTTCACCGAAGGCGTCCAAACCGATCGAGCACACCCAAGCGGCCGCGTCACGGCAAGCGTCGTCGACGGTCAAAACCGCTTCGAGATCGCCGCCGACCAGGCCTGGGACTTCATCCAATCCAAACCGGCGCTCGTGGCGGCCACCGAGGAGCCGGCCGGCCTTCTCTATCACGGCACGCTCGCCCTTCGTTCGGCGGTGAGCTGGAGCACGCTCGGCAAGCTGCGCGAGGAGCTCGACGCCCCCTCGTTCATCGACATCAATCTTCGCGAGCCCTGGTGGACGCGCGACAAAGTGGACTGGTGCCTCTCGACCGGCCGCTGGGTCAAGCTCAACGACACCGAGCTCGCCGAGCTCACCTCCGAGCCGACCGAGACGTTCGAAGCCTGCCGCGATGCCGCCGTCGGGCTTGCGCGTCAGCACGACATCGAGGGCATCATCGTCACCCGCGGCGCGCAGGGTGCGCTGTCGGTGGTCGACGGCGAGCGCGTTTTCAAGGCCACGGCACCGCCGGTGAAGCGCATCGTCGACACGGTCGGGGCCGGCGACGCGTTTAGCGCGGTGGTGTGTCTCGGTCTTCTCCATTCGTGGCAGCATCAGACGACCCTCGATCGCGCCGCCGCGTTCGCAGCCGACCTTTGCAGCATTCGCGGCGCCACCACGACGGATTTCGGCCTCTACGAGCGCCACCTGAGCGAGTGGGCCCAAGAATCCAGCGCCGGTACGATCAGCGCCCCCGAGGGCCAGCGTCTCTACGTGCTGTCGCTCACGCTTCATGGCCTCGTCCGCGCCACCGACATCGAGCTCGGACGGGATGCCGATACCGGCGGCCAGGTGTCGTACGTCGTCGACCAGGCGAGGGCGCTGGCCGAGCACCCCGACGTCGAGCGCGTCGACGTCGTCACCCGCTTGATCCAGGACCGCCGTGTCGACGAAAGCTACGCGCGCCCCTTCGAGCCGATCTGCAAGGGCGCACAAATCGTCCGCATCCCATTCGGCCCTCGGCGCTACCTCCGAAAAGAAACTCTCTGGCCTCATCTCGACAGCCTGCTCGACCAGCTCACCCGCTTCGTCCGCATGCAAGAGCGCACCCCCGATTTGATTCACGGCCACTACGCCGACGGCGGTTACGTCGGCGCCAGGCTCGCCAAGCTTCTCGGGGTCCCGTTCGTGTTCACCGGCCACTCGCTCGGCCGCGTCAAGCAGATGCGCCTCGCTTCCAAAGGCGAAGTCAACGAAACCACCTACCGCTTCGTCCAGCGCATCGAGGCCGAGGAGCGAACGCTCGAAACCGCGGCGCTCGTCATCGCCAGCACCCGCCAGGAGGTCCGCGAGCAGTACGAGCTCTACGACCACTACCAGCCCGACCGCATGAAGGTGATTCCGCCAGGCGTCGACCTCTCGCGCTTTTCTCCGCCGGGGCCGTCGTGGAAGAGACCGCCGATCGCCGAGGAGCTCGATCGGTTTCTCGCGGACCCCGCCAAGCCGATGGTGCTCGCCCTGGCGCGCCCCGACGAACGCAAGAACTTCGACGGCCTTCTTCGCGCGTTCGGCGAAACCGAAGGCCTACGCGACATCGCCAATTTGGTCGTTGTTGCCGGCAACCGCGACGACATCGTCGAGATGGGAGCGGGGGCGAGGCGCGTGCTCACCCAGATTCTCACGCTCATCGACCGTTATGACCTCTACGGCACGGTGGCGTATCCGAAGCACCATGACCCGAGCGACGTGCCCGAGCTCTACCGGCTCGCCGCCAAAACCGGGGGACTGTTCGTGAACCCGGCGCTCACCGAGCCCTTCGGCCTCACGCTGCTCGAAGCCGCCGCAACCGGCGTGCCTCTCGTCGCCACGAACGACGGCGGGCCGCAGGACATCATCGGCACCTGTCAAAACGGCCTGCTCGTCGACGCGCTCGACCACGAGGTCATCGGCCAAGCGATTCGAGACGCCCTGAGCGATCGCAAGCGCTGGTCCAAGTGGTCCAAAGACGGGCTCGAGGCGGTCCACGCCAACTACACTTGGGAAAGCCACGCCGCGCGCTACGTGCAAGAGGTGCGGCGCGTCACGAAGGTCGCGCAGCCGACCCCGCTCTCCCGCCGCCGCACGAAGCTCGCCGGCATGGATCGCCTGCTGGTCACCGACGTCGACGACACGTTGACCGGGGACGACGAGGCGCTCGCCGCTTTGCTCGAGCGTCTCGAGACCACCGGCGCCAAGGTCGGCTTCGGCATCGCGACCGGGCGAACCCTCCACGAGGCGCTCGCGTTGATGGACGAGCTCGGGGTCCGAGTGCCCGACGTCATGATCACCGCCGGCGGCAGCGAGCTTCACTATGGCACGCACTTGCTCCCGGACCGTTCGTGGGAGCGTCAGATTCGCTACCGCTGGGACCACGACGAGGTCGCCCGGGTGATGGAGGCGATTCCGGGCCTCGAACGCGTGATTCAGTCGGAAACCAAGTACAGGCTTCGCTACAAGCTCGACCCCCGCCACGCGCCGACCCTCCGAGAGATTCGGCGCCGCGTTCGACAGGAGGGCCTTCGGGTCACGACCATTCTCGACCACGGGACCCACCTCGATGTCGTGCCGGTTCGTGCCTCCCCAGGGCTTGCGATCCGGTTTTTCTGCTTCAAGTGGAACCTCGAGCCGCAGCGCCTTCTCGTCGCCGGCGACTCGGGAAACGACTGGGACATGCTTTCTGGGGACACACTCGGTGTGGTGGTCAGCAACCACACGCCGGAGCTCGAGCGGCTTCGCGGCCGCCCGAGGGTACATTTCGCAGAAGGCGCCCATGCCCGCGGGATTCTCGAGGGCATCGATTGCTATGATTTCCTCGGGGACATCCGGGTGCCTCCCGAACAACAGGAACAGGACCAGGAATGATTCAAATGCTCGAAGAGCTCATCGATGTCCATCGTGAGCCCATCTACCTCTTGTTCAGGCGGCTCAAGGCTCTCGACCGGAAGTTCCTGCTGTGGTCCGACCTGGTGCACGAGTACGAACAGTTCCTCCAAACCGACGTCGGCGCGCCGCTCCGCGACACGCAGATGTCGTGGATCATGCAGCACGCCCAGGAGGCCGTCGTCGACGACCCGTTCATTTGCCTGGCTGTCCGAACGCGCGTCGGGCGATGGAATTACCTAAAGGTGCACACGGAGGACATGCACTGCCGCGAGTTCTCGGTCACCGAGTTCCTCGACCTCAAAGAGCGCCTGGCCGCCGGCATTCCACCGGGCGATCGGTATGTGCTCGAGATCGATCTAAGCCCGTTCGAGCGAGGATTCCCCAAGCTGAAAGAAACCCGTAGCATCGGGCGAGGCGTCGTCTTTCTCAACCGCCATCTGGCAGGCCGTCTTTTCGTCGACGGAGGCCGTGGGCAAAAGCTCTTATTCGACTTCCTGTCCGTCCACCAGGTGCAGGGGCAGCAGCTCATGCTCAACGGGACGCTACGAAGCGTCGATGAGCTCCGCGATGCGCTCGAGCAAGCCATCGAGATCGTGAGCGAGGTCGAAGAGAGCAACGGGCTGAGCCGCGAGCTTCGAAGACTCGGGTTCGAGCCGGGGTGGGGCCGAACGCCGGAGCAAATCCGGGAGACGATGGTGCTCCTGCTCGACATTCTCGAGGCGCCGTCGCCCCAAAACCTCGAAACGTTTCTCGCACGCATGCCGATGATCTTCTCGATCGCCATCCTTTCGCCGCACGGGTACTTCGGGCAGTCGAACGTCCTCGGCAAACCCGACACCGGCGGGCAGATCGTCTACATCCTCGACCAGGTGCGCGCCTTGGAGCGCGAGATGCGCGAATCGATTCACGACCAGGGCCTCGACATCGAGCCCCAAATCGTCGTGCTGACGCGCTTGATTCCAGAGGCCGACGGCACGACCTGCGACCAGCGCATCGAGCCCATTCTCGGAACCGAAAACGCGCGCATTCTTCGCGTGCCGTTCCGTGATTATCACAGCGGCGAGGCCATCCCGCAGTGGATCTCCCGCTTCGAAGTCTGGCCCTATCTCGAGCGCTACGCCGTGGACGCCGAGCGGGAGCTTCTCGCAGAGCTCGGGGGCGTGAGGCCGGACTTCGTCATCGGCAACTACTCCGACGGCAACCTCGTAGCGAGCATCCTCGCGCACCGGCTCGGGGTCACCCAGTGCAACATCGCGCACGCACTCGAAAAGACGAAGTACCTGCTGTCGGACCTCCACTGGGAGCATCACGAGGCGGAGCACCACTTCGCCGCCCAATACACCGCCGACCTGATGGCGATGAACACCGCCGACTTCATCATCACCAGCACCTATCAAGAGATCGCCGGCACCGCCGAGAGCGTCGGCCAATACGAAAGCTACTCGTCGTTTTCTCTGCCGCGCCTCTACCGGGTGGTCTCCGGAATCGACTGCTTCGACCCGAAGTTCAACATCGTCTCGCCGGGCGCCGATCCGCGTGTGTTCTTTCCCTACTTCGAGGAAACGCACCGCCCACAGGAGCTCCGCGAGGAAGTCGAAAACATGGTTTACGGCTCCCCGAGCTGCGCCTACCGGGGCATCCTCAACGATCACGAAAAACCCCTTCTGTTTGCGATGTCCCGGCTCGACCGCATCAAAAACATGGCCGGCCTCGTCGAGTGGTACGCGAAAAACGACGAGCTCAGACAGGTGGCCAACCTGCTGATCGTCGGCGGCCGGCTCCGCACCGAGGAGTCGAACGACCGCGACGAACGCGAGCAGATCGAGCGCACACACGCGCTGTTCCACGAATACGGGCTCGAGGGCGATGTGCGGTGGATCGAGATGCAGACGGACAAGACGAAGGTGGGGGAGCTTTACCGCTTCGTCGCCGATCAGCGTGGTGCGTTCGTGCAGCCGGCGTTGTTCGAGGCTTTCGGGCTCACGGTGGTCGAGTCGATGAGCACCGGGTTGCCGACGTTTGCGACGCGCTACGGCGGGCCGCTCGAGATCATCGAAGAAGGGAAGTCGGGCTTCCACATCGACCCGACGCAGGGCGCGGAGGCCGCCAAAAAAATGCTCGCGTTCTTCAAGGCCTGTGAGAGTGACCCCGAGACGTGGGAGACGATTTCCAAAGGAGGCATCGCGCGCGTCGAGGAGCGCTACAACTGGCCGCTCTATGCGTCGACCCTGCTCAAGCTCTCGCGCATCTACGGTTTTTGGCGCTATATCTCCTCGCTCGAGCGCGATGAGACCCGGCGCTATCTCGAGATGTTCTATGGGCTCCTGCTTCGGCCGCTTTCGAAGAAGGTGCTCGACCAATACGCCGGGCGCTGATCAATCGAGCGGCAGCGTGACGCGCTCGCCGTCGACACCGTGCGCGTCGTGGGCGCGCTCATCGCTGAGAATCCGAACGCGAAGCGCGCGATCGGGCCGCGCGCGTTTGCCCTGTTCGCCAGCTATCTCGACGGTCACGACGCCATCCCGAAGGACGGCGCGATAGGTCGTCCGAAGGTAGTCGCCGTCGAGATAGGCGAAGCCCTCGCCGGCATCCTCGTACAGCCTGCCCTCGGCCGTGCCGTTCGCGTCGAGGGACACGATCAGCGTCAGCGGTCCGTCGAAGGCTTCATCACTCGTTTGTCCGCCAGGCCCGACGGGCACGATCGCGCCGTCGCGAATTCGAAGGATGGGGTGCGCGGGCGTCGCGGCAGGGTCTTCGCCGGCCAACGTGAAAAGCCGGCGAAAGCCCGCCGGGAGCGCGAACGGATGCGATGCATCCGGTGTGAGCTGCGGTTGAACCAGCACGTCGCCACCGAGAAGGAAAGCGTGGTCTTCGCCGCGTAGCCCCGTGTCGGCGGGATCGGCAAAGAACACGGGCCGCACGATGGGCAAGCCGTCCGTCGCGGCCTCGTGGAATAGCGTGTAGAGGTAAGGCAGTAGCCGGTAGCGGCGTCGTAGCGCGACCTTCGCGACCTCTTCCACCTCGGGGCCAAACGACCACGGCTCCTGGTCGCCTCTGAGAGAGTTGTGCGTGCGGCAGAAAGGGAGGAACGCGCCGACGCCGATCCAATGCGCAAAGAGCTCCGGCGAGGGCGTGCCTGAAAAACCACCGATGTCCGGTCCCGAAAACGGCTGCCCCGAGAGGCCGAGGTTGAGCACCATCGGCACCGACCAATGGAGGTGCTTCCAGCTCGACACGTTGTCCCCGGTCCAGGTGGCGGCGTAGCGCTGCCCGCCGAGGTAGCTCGACCGCGAAAGGACGAACGGGCGTCGCGTCGGGCGCGCCGCACGCATGGCTTCGCATGTAGCTTTGGCCATCAACATCCCGTAAACATTGTGGTACTGCGCATGGGTGCCCGGCGGGATGTCGCCGCCGCCGCGATGCTGGAGGTCCTCTGGAAGCTCGCCGCCAAGGGGCAGAATCGGCGAGGGCTCGTTGAGGTCGACCCAGAGGCCGTCCATCCCCTGCTCGAGAAAGCGCTCGGTGAGGCCCGCCCACCAAGCCCGGGTCTCGGGGCGTGTGAAGTCGGGAAAGGCGGCGTCGCCCGGCCAGGTGCGCTCGTGGTGCTCGCGACCCTCGGCGTCCGTCAAGAAATGGCCTCCTGAGACGCCCTGATCGTAGACGTCATAGCCAGGCTCGGCCTTGATGGCAGGGTCGAGGATCCACACCGATTTGAAGCCGCGCGCGTGAAGATATTCGTTGGTGGCGCGAGGGTCGGGAAAGCGCTCGGGGTCGAAGGTAAAGACCCTGTACTCATCCATGTAGTGGATGTCGATCCAGATCGCGTCACACGGGATGCCGCGGGAGCGAAACTCGTCGGCGAGCTCGCGAACCCGGGCATCGGGGTAGTACGAGAACCGGCACTGGTGATAGCCGAGCGCCCACCTCGGCGGCAGCTCGATTCGGCCGGTGCAACCGGCGAGACGCCGGACCACTTCTCGGGGAGATTCCCCCTCGATCGCGATCACCCGGAACGGCTCGGCAGAGCTCAACCGGATACCATCGCACAAATCGATCTCGAGCCGGTAGGTCGTGTCGGCCAGCACGCCGAACGCGGTGCCGTCGGACCGGACCGCCAGCACCCAAGGATGCGCCTGGTAGAGGCTCCTCGACCGCTCGTCGTAGTTTGCAACGACCGTCCCGTCATCATCGACGCGAAAGGGCTGCTTGGCCCAGCACTCCGTCACGAAGCCGTTGCGGAGGAGCGGGCCCGCCACCTCGCCGGTGGCATAGAGGCTGGTACCGGGGTCGGTGGCAACGGTCGCGACCCAGCGCTTGGAGACGCGTTCATACGCCGGCCCGGTCGCCCACCCACCGGTCTCGGTGGGAGCTGGGCCAGGCAGCGGATCGAGCAGTGCAAACGATCGTGGAAGCGTGGCTCGAGCCTCGCGCGTTACGACTATTGGGAACAGGCCTGGATCGCAGCCATGAACTCGTCGTCGCAGCTGTTGCTGCTGGCATCGAGCTCGGCGCAGCTCAGGTCGGCACCGCAGTCGAAGTAGCTGATCCCGGCGGCTTCACAGGCGTCGCTGATCTGATCGAGCCCGTAGTAGCTGCTGATGTAGTTCACGCAGTCTTGCGTGCTGTCGTAGTAGCCCGGGAAGCACTCGATGAGCTTCATGCAAAACGCATTGATCGACGTCTCGAGCGCGCCGTTGCTTCCACCGGAGCCGCCCGAGCCCCCGGAGCCGCCATTGCCCGATGCGCCGCCGCCGTCGCCGCCGCATCCCGTGAGCGCAAGCGCTGCCACCGCCAGTTTTGGAATTGCCTTCTTCGGATCAAGCATCAGCCACCCTCCCGTGACGGGGACGCTACACGAGCCGGCGCCAAGTTGCACCATTTAATACGGGTCACCGGCACTAGCGCTATCACTGCTGCTGACCCCGGCCCTGCCGCTGCTCTACGGGCACCCGTCCACGCAGACGCGGAACTCGCTCTCGCACGCGGCGGCGCAGCTCTTGTCCTTCATGGCGCAGTAGCTGTTGCAGCGGGCCCAGCCGTCGTTGCAGTACGGGTCGCAGCCCGACGTCTGGTAGATCCATGGCACGGGGCGCGGGTACTCGTGCTCCTGCGGCTCGCGGGGCGTTCCCGGTTCATCGGCTGGGAGCGGTCGCGTCGAGTCGTCCACGGCAAGCTGTTGAACCCGCATTTCCGCGTAGCGCACCTTCTCCGGCGGCTCCCTGGCCGCGTGCTCCCTCAGCCACGCGTTCCAGCAATCGCGCCGCCGATCCGGGGCTACCGTGGGGTCGTAGTCGGCCCCGAAGCACTGCTCGTAGTGCGCCGCGCTCCTTTGGGCTTGTCGAAGGCTCGCTCCGCATGCAATTGAAACGAACAGGCAACATGCGAGGAGCCACCGAGCCATGACGGCGGAACGTACCACTCCGGACCAGGCCGACCAAGCTTCGGTGACGGGGTGGGGGACCTTCGAGGCCAAGGGGCTCGGCACGCTTTGGCTCGCCTGGTCCGACCGCGGCCTCCTCGAGCTGTCCTTCGATCGTTTGAACGAGGCGCTCGCTGACGAGCTGCCGGTTCCCGACGCCTACGCCGCGCCGCTTCGGCGCTACTTCGACGGCGAGCCGGAGGACTTCGCCGGCGTCCCCCTCGACCTTCGCGGCACCGACTTCCAGCTCCGCGTTTGGGAGGCCCTCCGCGACATCCCCTGGGGTCAGGTCCGTACTTACGGTGGCATCGCCCAGGAGATCCATTCGCCGCGTGCCATGCGCGCCGTCGGTCAAGCGAACCACGTCAACCCCATCCCAATCATCGTTCCTTGCCACCGCGTGGTCGAAGCCGGCCACCATCTCGGGGGCTATGGCGGCGGCGTAGATCGCAAGCAGCGCCTGCTCGAGCTCGAGGGCGTCAGGTTCCACGAGGGCATCGTGCAGCCCGGCCAGATGGAGCTGTTTTGAGCCGCGACCGCTAGCCGTAGCGCGCGACCAGCAGACACACCACGACGAGCGCGCCTGCCGCCAAGCTGATGCGATCTCTCACGGCGAACAGCACCGGATCGTCATCCATCTTTCCGCGCGCCGCCAAAAACCAAATGCGCATCAGCCAATATACCAGCACCAAGCAGATCCCCCAGAGCGCTTCTGGAAGCGAGTAGTACTGCATCGTGATCGGGGTGTTGATGTAGAGCGCGAACACGAGCACTGCCAGCAATCCGGTCGCTGGGCCCGCCGCCGTGATGATCGGGATGTCCGCCGGCACGTAGTTCCGGCCCGCGAGCGATTGCTGCGCGCCGTCGAGCTGGATCAGCTCCGCGTACCGCTTCACGAAGGCCAGGCTCGTGAAGAAGAAAATCGAAAACGCCAGGAGCCACGGTGAAAGCTTCACGTCCACAGCCACGCCGCCCGCCACCACGCGATACGTGAAAAGCGACGCCAGGGTGAGGACGTCGACGATCATCTTCTGCTTCAGCACCAGGCTGTACGCGCTCGTCAACACCACGTAGCCCACCAGCACGAGGATGAACCTCGGGTGCACGAACACGGCCGCCAAAACGACCGCGACCACCAACGCGCTCAACGAGAGCGCGAGCCCCTCGGGAATGGTGAGCGTCCCAGCCGCCAGCGGCCGACTCCGTTTCGTCCGATGCCGCCGGTCCGACGGCAGATCCACCAGATCGTTGAGCACGTAGATCGACGAGGCGCAGAAGCTGAACGACAGGAACGCCACGAGGGCGGTGAACACCAGCGCGAGGTCGCTGTACTGGTGCGAGAAGTAGAGCGGCACGAAGAGCAGCACGTTCTTGGCCCACTGGTGCGGCCGGAGCTCCCGGATCGCCGCCTTCAGCCGGTTGGGCCGCTCGGAAAGCACCGTCACGGTCGGAACGAGCTGCTCGGCGCTTCGGCGAATTTTCGGGGTCGGGCACACCATGATCGCGTGATTGGCGGCCTTCCAAACCGGGAGATCGGCCGACGAGTCGCCGACGTACCGAAAACCACCGGACCCGAACCGGGACACCAACAGCTCCGCTTTTCGACCGGCCTTCAGGTTGCTCTGCCCATCGCTCCCGATCGCCTCGTCGAACAGCTCGACGTGGCGCGCAACCGCATCGGCAGTCGCTTGGTCCGACGCGGTCACCAGCAGCACCTGGCGCCCATCGCGCCGGGCTTGCCGCATCTCGTCCAGCACCTCGTCGCGATAAGGAAGAGAAGCTGCATCAACCGGCGCATTTTCAGCGAGATAGCGCTTGAACCTCGGCCGGCCTCTAAGAAGCGCCCAGAGGAGTGCGAAGGCTTTCCACGGGGCATTCCTCAGCAGATTGAAGACGCTTTCCGCCGTCGTATCGGTGGCGACCAGCGTGCCGTCGAGGTCGACGCAAAGCGGCGCCTGTGCCGTCGTCGAGCTCGGTGGTGTCGGCGCCGCGTCCAAAGTCCCCCCTCAAAGGCTATTCAATGCCGCCTCCAAACGCTCGCGCTTCTCGCGAAGCTCCGACGCGTCGCGTTTGGACTTCTCGACGACTGCCTCGGGCGCCCGCTCGAGGAAGCTCGGGTTGCCGAGCTTCTTCTCCACAGCGCCGAGCTCTCTTTCGATCTTCTTCAGATCGCGCTGGAGCCGGTCCCGCTCCTTGTCGGTATCGATGACCTCGGGCACCGCCGCGCGCACCCCCGGGTTCACGAAGACGGCGGCGTTCTTGAAATGCGCCGCCGGGTCGTCGAGCTTGGCGGGGTCCGCCTCGAACACCATCTCGCATCGCGCGAGCGTCTCGATCGTCGCGCGCTCGGCCTCGAGCACCGAACGCTTGGCGTCCTCGGCGCTGTGCCAGTGAATCCGCATGGGGTGGCTTTTGGGTACGTCATGCTCCGCGCGAATCGTCCGCGTGCTCCCGACGAAGGCCTGCACGACTTCGAATGCACGCTCGGCGCTGCGATCGGCTTTCGCGTCGATCAGCGCTGTCGGGAACCGCGTGATCATGATGCTGCTGGGGGCCTCGCCCCACTTGGGCACGCGCTGCCAGATCTCTTCGGTGATGTGCGGCATCATCGGATGAAGGGCGCGGAGCACAGTCTCGAGGGCGTGCACGAGGGTCGCCTCCGTTTCCCTCACGAGCGCCGCATCGCCGCCGTCGAGCGCTGGCTTGCTCATCTCGAGATACCAGTCGCAGAATTCGTCCCACACGAAGTGGTAAAGGGCTTGCGACGCCTCATCGAGGCGATATGCGTCGAGCCCGGTCGAGGTCACGTCGAGCGCGTGATAGAGCCGCGACAATACCCACCGATTGGCCAGCGACTTGGGCTCGGGCCGCGTCTGTGAAGCGACGGTCTGCGAGTCGCTAAGGCGCATCAGCGCATAGCGCGATGCGTTCCAGAGCTTGTTGGCGAAGTTTCGGTAACCCTCGATGCGTTTGATCGAAAGCGCGATTCGTCGCGACTGGGGCGAGTAGCTCAGGAGCGTCATCCGGAGCGCATCGGCGCCGTAAGGGACGAAGCCATCCGGGTACGTCGCCTCGAGGTACTTGATGCCAGCCTTTTTGGCGCCCGCCGCCTCGGCTTTTTGGACGAGCTCCGCGAGGGTCGCGCCGTTGATCACGTCGAGCGGATCGATGACGTTCCCCTTCACCTTGCTCATCTTCTCGCCGCGCTCGTCGGTCACGAGCCCCGCCAACAGCACCCGCGTGAATGGCACCTTCCCCGTGAAGTGGAGCCCCATCATCACCATTCGCGCCACCCAGAAGAACAAGATGTCATACCCGGTCTCCATGTCCTGGGTCGGGTAGAAGCGCCGCAGGGTGAACGTGTCGTCCGGCCATCCGAGCGTCGAAAACGGCCACAGCCCGGAGCTGAACCAGGTGTCGAGGACGTCCTCGTCCTGGCGGATTTGGCTGCCGCCACACCCGGCACACGCCGAAGGGTCTTCTCGGGCCACGGTGACGTGATCACAGGCCTCGCAGTACCACGCCGGAATCGGGTGCCCCCACCAGAGCTGCCGCGAGATGCACCAATCCTGAATGTTGTGGAGCCAGTGGAAGTACGTCTTCGTCCACTCCTGCGGCAGGATCTGAATGGTCCCGTCTTCGACGACCTCGATCGCCGGATCGGCAAGCGGGGTCATGTTCACGAACCACTGCGTCGATATCATCGGCTCGACGATGGTCCCGGAGCGCTGCGACCTCGGCAGCGTCATCATGTGCTTTTTGTTTCCCCGCGTGAGCCCGAGGTTCGAAAGCTCGATCTCGACCGCCTTGCGCGCCTCGAACCGGTCGAGCCCCTGAAACGGGCCCGTGTTTTCGTTCATGGTGCCGTCGAGGTTGAAGATGTTGATCTCCTCGAGCCCGTGCCGCTTGCCGGTCGCAAAGTCGTTGGGGTCGTGGGCAGGCGTGACCTTGACGACGCCCGTGCCGAGCTCCACGTCGACGAGCTCCGCGTCGAGGACGATCGGGATCAGTCGATCGACGAACGGGTGCCGCACGTACTTGCCGTGAAGGTGAAAGTAGCGGCGGTCGTCCGGATGGATAGCCACCGCGGTATCACCGAGCATCGTTTCGGGGCGCGTGGTCGACACGACCACCTCGCCGTCGCCGTCGGCCAGCCGGTACGCGAAGTCGAACATCGTCCCCTCGACGTTCTCCTCCTGCTCGACCTCGAGGTCCGAAAGCACGGTCTGCGCCGCCACGTCCCAGTTGACCAGGCGCGTGTCGCGGTAGATCAGCCCCTCTTCGTAGAGCCGCACGAACGCCTCCCGCACGGCGCGCACCATGTCCGGGTCCATCGTGAACTTGGTCCGGGGCCAATCGCAGGAGGCCCCCATCTTGCGAAGCTGTTCTAGGATGCGGTCGCCCGACTGCGCCTTCCATTCCCAAACCCGCTCGATGAACTTTTCGCGCCCCAGATCGTGGCGCGTGAGCCCCTCTTTCTTGAGCTGCCGCTCGACCACCACCTGCGTGGCGATCCCCGCATGGTCGATGCCGGGGACCCACAGGGTGTTGTAGCCCTGCATGCGCTTGTGCCGGCAGAGCACGTCTTCGAAGGTCGTCCGGCAGGCGTGACCCATGTGGAGAGAGCCCGTCACGTTGGGCGGCGGGATCGCGAGCGTGTACGTCGGCCGCGTGTCGTCCGGATCCTCAGACGCCGCAAAAAAACCGGAGCTCTCCCAGAACTCGTACCAGCGTGCCTCGCTTTCGGTCGGCGAGTACTGCTTGGGCATCTCGTCGGGCGGGGCGCTCATCCGTCCGTCCGTGTGCGGTGAAATCGCAGGCCAGTCAAGGCTCAGTCGCCGATGAGGCGGTGCAATTCCTCGCGGATCATCGCTTCGGCGAGCTCGGGCACGACTTCCCACACCACGCGCTCGACGACCTCGGCGGAGAGCTTCAGCACACCCTCGACTTGGTCGGGCGTCAAACCGAGCGTCTGAAGACGCTCGACCACCGAGTGCGACAACGCCTCACTCGTTGCGGGCGCTGCGGACGGTGTCGACCGCGTCGCGGCTGAGGTCGCAATGGCGGCCGCGGGGGCCGCCGGCTGCAAAGACGGCGCTCCGGACGGCGTCATCGACACCTGCGCCCCGCTGATCGGGGTGCGGCTCGGTATCGGCGAGATGGGCCGCTGGGAGCCGACGGGC
Source organism: Polyangiales bacterium (assembly GCA_041576815.1). Taxonomy (GTDB): domain Bacteria; phylum Myxococcota_A; class Polyangia; order Polyangiales; family Houyiibacteriaceae; genus SG8-38. The sequence continues at coordinate 7,761 of JBFGKE010000030.1, read as the reverse complement.
AGCGGCGGCGGGGTCGGTCGAATCGAGGGCTCGGAGATGCGCCGCGGCGGGGTCGTCGCGGGACGCGCGACCGGAATCGACGGCGCGCGGTCGAATGCGTCTTCTCCACCGGCGAGGCCGCTCGCCTTTTCGATCGCTTCCTGCGTGTCGAACGGCTTCAAGATGTGGTCGTCGGCGCCGACCTCGGAGGCACGGGCCGCGTCGAGCGGGCGGTGCTGGCTCGCCATCAGGATGACCGCCGTTCCGGAAAGCTGAGGGTCGGCTTTGATCGCGCGCGTCACCTCGTATCCGTCGATGCCGGGCAGTGACGCATCGACGAACGCCACGTCGGGGCTGAAGTCACGGCCCTGTTGGAGCGCGAGCTCGCCGCTTTCCACGGCCAAGAGCTGCGCGTCCTCCCCCTGGAAAGTCATCTCCATGACCCTGCGCATGGTCACGCTGTCTTCGACGATCAAAATCCTCATCGACCCAAGCCCCATTCACCTAGAGGTGTATGGAGGGTGACATACGCGATCGGGACCGCGGCGGTCAAGAAGGGCCGGCCCGGTTTGACCGCATCTGCGGCCACCGGTAATCCGCGCAGGTGTCGGTTTTGGACCCACGCCGGCTCTATCGAGAGCGGGCCCCGCGCGCGCCGGAAGGCCGGTTTTCGCTCGATGCGCTGATCGAGGGATCGGGGCCGCTCGAGCTGGACATCGGCTTTGGTCGGGGTTTGTCGCTCTTCGAGCGGGCGGAGAAAGCGCCGGGGAGCCGCATTGTCGGCATCGAGGTGAAGACCAAGCTCGCATACAAGGCGGCTCAGCGCGTCGAGCGGCGTCAGGTCCGCCACGTGGCCGTCCTTTGCGGAGACGCCCGAGAGATCCTCCAGCGTGCGGGCCCCGCGCGATCGGTCGAGCGGGTGGCGCTTCATTTCCCGGACCCGTGGTGGAAGAAGCGGCATGGCAAACGGCGCGTGATCGGGAAAACCCTGCTCACCGAGCTGGCACGCCTGATGAAGCCCGGCGGCGAGCTCTTCATCCAAACCGACGTCCAGGATCGCGCCGCGGAGTACGTCGCCGAGCTCCGCAACACACCTGGGTTCCGGCTTACCTCCGAATCGGGGTACGTCGACGAAAACCCGTTCCGCGCCCGCTCCAATCGCGAGCGACGCGCGCTCGAAGACGGTCTGCCCGTCTGGCGAATCCTCGCCGTGCGCGACGCGAGTTAGCGCACGGCGAGGGTGTTGCAAGCGCGCTCGGTCTCCGCGCGGAGCGCTTCCTGCCGCTCGTCGAGCGTTTCGTCGGGATCGTAGCCCGGAATGAAATAGCCGAGGTCGTCGACGATGTCGTAGAGCTCTTCGCCCCGATCGAGCAGCCGACAGTTTCGCGCGCGGAGGGCGTCGACCAGACGCGGGACGGCTTCGACGCTGTGTCGCTTGGTGTCGTGAAGCAGTACGATACCACCCCGCTCGCCGGTCTCGCGCTCTCGGCGGTCGAGCACGCGGAAAAACGTGCGCACGACGTCGTCGGGAGAGCGCGCCTCGAGGTCGCCCGCGTACACCGCCCACATCACGCTCGTGTACCCGCTGTCCCCGAGGAGCTGCTCCACGCGCTTCGAGAGGGCGCCGCCGGGCGGCCGAATCAGCCGAGGCGGTCGCCCGAGGGTTCGTGCGATCTTACGCTCGCTCACCGCGAGCTCGGCGGCGATCTCTTCGTTGCGGAGCAGCGGTAGCTGGCGATGCGTCTCTGTGTGATTGCCGATGACGTGCCCCCGTCGCGCGATCTCCCGGACGATGTCGGCGTGCTGCCGCTCCCAGGGGTTCCCGCGGCCGAAGCTCTCGCTCTTCACGAAAAACACGGCCGTGATCCCCTCGTCGTCGAGCACGTCGAGTAGGGCGGGGGTGGTGCGCCGCGACGGGCCGTCATCGAACGTGAAGAGAATCGTGCGCCGGCGGGTGCCGCCACGAACGGTGATCCCCGGCGGGAAGCGCCGCCCCGTGACGTCTCTCGCCTCGAGCGGGACCGGCTGAAGCACGTCCTCGCCGGGCTCGTGGTGTCCGGGCTCGACGACCGGGACCGGCGCGCTGCGCATGGCGATCGGGGTCGTGGCCTCCGAGCGGCGACTCACCTCCGAGGCGCCCGCGAAGGAGCCGCCCGCGACCAAGACGACCGCACAGCAGCTCAAACGAACGTTCCAAGGGATCCAAGGCATCGGAATCTGGATCGTAGAAAAGCGATCGCCGCGAACGCGAGAAAGCGGCAGCGCCCTGGACAGGTCTGCAGTTGCAACCGGGGATCGCATCGACTACCCCGTGCCCGCAACGGACAGTCAGTGATCGAAGTCGAGGCTCTCAGCAGGCGCTACGGAAACCGTCTTGCGGTGAACGCGGTGTCCTTCCGTGTGGAACCGGGAGAGATCGTGGGGTTTCTCGGTCCGAACGGGGCAGGCAAGACCACGACCCTGCGCATGCTGACAGGCTACCTCGCACCGACCGCCGGCAGCATCACCATCGATGGCCTGGATGCGGTGAACGACTCGATCCGCTCGCGAGCCCGCCTCGGCTACATGCCGGAGGGCGTTCCACTCTACAGGGAGATGCGGGTTCACGAGTACCTTCGTCACCGGGGCGAGCTCAAGCGCGTGGCGAACATCGGCGCGGCGGTGGATCGAGCGCTCGAACGCGCCGGCGTCAGCGACGCGCGAACCCGCATCATCGGCCAGCTCTCGAAGGGCTACCGCCAACGCGTGGGCTTGGCCGAGGCGTTGGTCGCCGACCCGCCCATCTTGGTCCTCGACGAGCCGACCTCCGGGCTCGACCCCAATCAAGTGCGCCAGTTTCGGGAGCTCGTGCGAAGCTTTGGAGGCAAGAAGACCGTGCTGCTGTCGACCCACATCCTTTCCGAGGTCGAGGCGGTCTGCGACCGGGTGATCATCATTCGGCAAGGCGAGAAGGTGGCGGACCTCGCCACTGGGGAGAGCGACACCAGCCTCGAAGAGGTCTTTGCAGAGCTGACGACCAGCGCAGTGGAGCCGGTTTCGTGATCGGTGCCTGGGTCGTGATGAAGCGCGAGCTGCGCGCATTTTTCGTGTCCCCCCTCGCGTACGTCGTGCTGACGTCCTGGCTGGTCTGGAACGGTGTCGTGTTCTGGGTGCTGACCGAGTTCTATGCGCGGAACGCCGTCTCGTCCGGCGCATCGACGCCACTTTCCGGTTTCTTTGGCGGAAGCGCGCTCTTCTTCATCCCGCTGCTCGTGTTCGTGCCGGTGCTCACGATGCGGCTGGTCGCCGGTGAAAAGCAGTCGGGCACCATCGAGCCGCTCATGACGGCGCCGGTCTCGGAGGCGTCGCTGATTTTCGGCAAGTACGCGGCAGCCCTGGTGATGTGGGCAGTGCTTTGGCTGCCGACGTTGATTTACGCCTGGATCATGCGCCAGCACGGGAGCGTCGATTGGGGCGCCCTCGCGTCGAGTTACTTGGGCGTGTTCGCGCTCGGCGCGTACTTCATGGCGGTCGGCCTCTTGATGAGCGTGCTCGCGCCCAACCAGATCATTGCCGCGGTGCTTGCGTTCGTGGCGCTCGGCGTGCTCTTCACGGTCGGCATTGGAGAGTTCGTGCTCGACGGCACGGCGCGGGAGGTCTGCGCCTACGTCAGCATGTGGGGACACATGCAGAGCTTCGCCAAAGGCGTCGTCGATACGCGCTACCTCGTGTTCGACCTGTCGGTCACGGTGCTCGCGGTGGGCCTCAGCATCGCCGCGCTTCGCTCGCGGAGGCATTTGTGAGCGCGCGGCCTCGGACGAAGCTCAACTTCTTGCTCACCGCGGTGCTCGGGCTCGTGATCGTGGTGCTGGTCAACTACATTTCGTCGCGGCACTATAAGCGCTGGGATTGGACGACGCACGGCCTGTTCACGCTGTCGGATCGGAGCCAGCAGGTGCTCCGAGAGCTCGACCGGGACGTTCACGTGTACGTATTTCTCGGAAGGGACGAGCAGGACTTCGCCGACGTGGAGACCCTTCTCGAGGAGTATCGCGCCGTGACCGACCGAATCCGAGTCGAGTGGATCGATCCGGACCGCGACCGTGCGCGCTACCAGGTGCTGGCCGACAGGTTCGGAATCGACAGCTGGCTCGCGGGCGACGTGACGCTTTCCCAGGTGCCGGTCGTCGTCACCAGCGGCGACCGCAAATGGAAGGTCGAGCGCCATCAGCTGATCGTCGAGGACTTCGAGAGCTTCGAAGACGCCGATGGCCACAAGCTCGATCTCCAGTCCGAGCGTGCGATAACCGGCGCCATCCTCGAGGTGACGACCGGGGAGCCGACGAAAGTTTGCATCTCCGCAGGCCACGGCGAGTGGGAGCTAGGGGCGTACGGGGAACGGAGCTTCGATGCCGTCGCGCGCGAGCTCGAGTGGGAGAAGATTCGCGTCGAGCCGTTCGAGGTGCGCGCCGAAGACGTGCCCCAGGCGTGCGATGCGTTTTTCATCGTGAGCCCGCAGCGGCGATTCTCGACGAGCGAGGTCGACGTCGTCGAGCGCTATCTCACCGGGGGCGGCAACGTGCTTCTCGCGCTGGACCCGGTGCTGAAAAAAGGGAAGCTCACGCCGACGGGCTTCGAGGCCGTGCTAGGGCGGCGGGGCATCGTCGTGGGAGCAGACCTGGTGATCGAAAACGACTCCGCGCAGCAGCTTCCGGGGAATCCGGGCGACCTGTTCCTCGTCACGGAGCTGGGCACGCACCGTCTCGTCGAGACGATCCGACGTCGTGGCGGTGGCATCTTGGTGGCCGTCGCTCGTTCGATTGATGCCGCCGAGGGCAGCGACGCCGAGACGCTCCTTCGCACGAGCGAAAACGCCGTCGCCGAAACCGACCTCGCGCGCGCTGTGAGCCCCGGCGCCAAAGGCGAAAAGACCCCGCCGCGCTCGGTTCCGCTGGCCGTCGCCTGGGAGTACGTAGCGCCGCTCGGGGACGACCTCGAGCCCGTGAAGACCGAGGGCGCGACCCCGGGGCGCCTTCTCGTCATCGGGGACAGCGATTGGATGAGCGCCGAGCTCCTCGACAACCCTCAGCTCTCCAACATCGATTTGCTCTCGGCGACCGCCGGGTGGCTCACTCAGCGGGAGGCCCTGATCAACATCGCGCCGCGCAAGACGAACGCGCGTGCGGTCGTCATGAGCGATGCCGACCTTCAGAATCTGTTGTTCCGGGTGGTGGTGCTGCTACCGCTTGCCGCGCTCATCGCCGGGTTCGGCGTTTGGTGGTCGAGGCGATCGTGACGGCGCGTACCCCCATCACCTTGCTGATCATCGCTGCTCTGCTGCTCGGCTACGTTCTTGCGTTCGAGCGTGGGCGCCCAGGCAAGCCCGAGATCGACTCCCGCTCGGGGCTGCTCCTCGAGCGTCTGGTCAAAGACCGGGTCACCGCCATCCGAATTGCGGCGGGCGACGAGCGAGTTGCCTTGGTCCGCGAGGGGGAGGGCTTCGACGAGACCTGGACCCTCCAGAGGCCCCGGACCTTTGCCGCGGATCCGGAGCTGGTCGAGGACTACCTTCGGAGCTGGGAGTTCGCGATCCCGGTGCGTACGCTTCGAGAGCCCAGCGAAGACGATATCAAGCAGTTCGGGCTCGACACCCCCAAAGCCGAGGTCGCGTTCGAGCTCGGACGCACCGAGGTCGTCGTGGCGCTCGGGACCGGGTCACCCGTCGATGGCGGCGGCTACGTGCGCATCGACGATGGGAAGGAGGTCACGGTCGTCGGGGACGACGTGGTCGCGCTCTTCACGCGCACCGGCGCCTCCTTCGAGATCAAGAACGACGGTGGCGCACCGCTCCTTTCCGACCTGCTCGATGCGGGGCCGGATGCCGGGGACGCGGGCCCCTGACTACTTGGCCTGGGCTTTTTCGAGCGTCTCGTGCGACGCGTACTCGAGTAAGCCGTTGCTGGTGTTGAACCCACCCGACGAGATCAGCGTGAACTGCCCCTTCACGCGCACCTTGTTACCCACCTGGAGGTCTCTCGGCACGACGACCGCACCGGCGATGGTGGTAGTCTTGCGACCCCGGCGCGCGCGCTCGAGCTGCTCCTGGTTGTCCGCGTAACCCACGACGATGAGCTGCTCGGCCCGATCGGTTTGGTCGGCCGTGTCGGCGATGAACATGTGTGGCGCGGCCGCCTTCGGGCACTCCTCGTCCTTCTTGCGCTTGTTACAGACCGGCGGCTCGTAGATGTCGACGATGTAGCCCGTCACTGAAAGCTCGGTGTCGAGCACCTTCATCAGACGGCTTCGAAGGCCGTACACGCTATACGACTCGTCGCCGTACGTAGTTGGAAAGGGCGGCGGCGGCAGCGTCGGAACCTCGGGGAGGTTCGGCACGATCTTCGGCAGCTGCTCGGCTTCCGCCTCGTTTTCGGATGCAGACGTGACTTGCTCACATCCAGCGCTCAACAACGCGCTTGCCAACACCAGGCCTATGAAACGAGCTCCCATGACTTCCCCCTGTCCCGATCAACGTAACACGGGCGATTCGTGAGCGACAATCTAGCGGGCGGCCCGGGCGCAGCCGCCGTCCGCGGGCAGGGGTCGCTGGAGCGCCATTTTCAACGTGGGCGGAACCCCCTCGGTCGCTCGGAGCTGTTGCACCGCCGCCCTTGCATCCCCCGTCCCGAGCGCCCGAAGCGCCTCGATGGCGAGGGCGGCGTTGTTCAAATCCTCCGTGAGCGCATGGCTCGGTGTGGCCTGGACGACAACCCCCATCAAGGCATCGACCGCGTCGGTGCGGCAGTGTGCGATCACGTAGTCGATCGCCGCCTGAGTGACGTGCGGCCATTCGCTGCGGTCGCGCAGTCGCGTGTGGATACGCCTCCAACCCTCCTCGTGAGCAGACCCGGCGAGCACTTCGATCGCGGTTGCGCGCACGTCCGACATCGAATCGTCGACCGACGCCACGATCACGGGAATCGCCGTGCTCTCGTTGCGAAGGCTTCGCACGGCTTCGGCGCGCACCATCGGCCACGTGTCGCGACGCGCCAGGGTTGCCCGTTCGGTCATCGTGGCGCGGTCCCCGGAAAGCGCCGCTGCGGCTTTCATCCGGACCCGTGGATTCGGGTCGCGAAGCGACCGGCGCGCGAGCTCTCGCTTCCCGCGCGCCGTGATCGCATCGACGGCCGCTTCGCGAAGCATCCACGCCTCCGGTTCTTCGAGCTGACGCACGACCCAAGCATCGATGGCGTCGCTCTTGGTGGCGCCGTTGGCGCTTTGAAGCAGACGCCAAGTGGTGTCGAAGTCGTTTGCGCGCGGTGCAGCGTACTCGATGAAGCTTGCAAGGAGACCGGCGTGCGCATCGAGCGAGGCGAGCCCCAACGCCGCGCTGCCGACCGCACCGGGCGGTGGTGCGTCACCGAGCCATGCGCGAAGCGTTCGCCCCGCGGTCTTCGGGGCGCGTCGTGCTGCGGTGGCGAGCGCCAGCCGAAGACCCGGCCGATCCGCGCCGCCGTCGGCAATGGCTTCGAGAAGAGGTCGGATCGCTTCACTCGGCGCAGCGCGCGACAGCGACGAGGCGGCCCTGTCCCCCAGGCTCGCGTCGGGGAGCAGAGCGACCAGGCCGCGGCGCCCACGCGGCGCGGCGTTGGCGAGCCCCGCGAGGGCAGCGTCGCGAAGCTCGGGGGCACCCGCTACGAGGTGCGTTCCGACCGGGTCGTGGTGGCGATGGCGATGTCCGGCGGCCGCTCCACGCCGCCGCCGCAGGCTCGCCTCGAGGTGATGCGGGCGAACAGCGCGGTGTTC
>JBFGKE010000029.1:0-47357 GCA_041576815.1 Polyangiales bacterium | reverse complement strand
GCGCTGCCGCCGGTGGCATGGAGGCGAATTATATAGGGGACAGTCCCCTTTTTTGTGTCGGTGCGCCGAGGGGGGGCTTGCGTGGCCAAAGCTCGCCAGTCATTCCGGCCACCTTTGCAAGCCGACCCGTCCGATGTAGCCCCGTATCGCGAATTTTTTCGCCCCGGCTTTCCGGTCCGGCGTAACCCCACATCGTATTTTTTCGTGGCCCGTGCCCATCCGTCCGGCGCGGCCCCGCGTCGCGATTTCTTTCGCCCCAGCTCTACGGACCGCAAGCGGTTACATGACTCTGGCGAAGTCTAGGCCGCCTACGATGCCGGTCACGCCCCGGTCGTTTTCGATGAGGATGCGGCGGACGTTCATGCTGAGGGCTTGCTCGGCGGCGCGGCCCAGGCCGATCTCGGAAGGAAGGATGAGGATGCGCACGTTCATGGCGTTCTCGACAGCGGTCTGCGGAGGAAGGCGTCGCGAGTCGAGCGCGCACGTCTGATCGAAGATGCCGACGGGGAACTCGCCTTCGACGACGACGAGGCCGTGCTTGTTCGACAACTCGAGGCGATCGACGGCGAGCGCCACCGGATCGTCGACCTTGACCTTGACCACGGAGCCCGACGCGATCTCGGAAATCGGGGTTTTGATGCGTTTTTCGCGCACCGCGCGCATGAGATCGCGCGTCGAAACCACACCCTCGGCTCGGCCGTCCGAAGTGACGAAAATCCGGTGCACGTGGTTCTGAAGCATGAGCTTTGCGACCTTGGATAGGTGCGCGTCGGCAGAAACAGCCAGTGCAGGTGACTTCATGATCTCTTCGACGGGACGGTCCGGCACACGAAACGTCTCGCCGTGTGTATAGACCGCTGCGTGCAGCAGGTCGGTCCGAGAAACCACACCCTTGAGGACGCCGTCGCCGTCCACTACACCGAGCGCAGACACGCCCTGCGCCGAAAAAATCTCATTTGCGGCGACGAGGCTTTCCCCAATGGGGATCGTTTCGACGGGGCTCGTCATGTAATCCGCCACGGGCATTTCGAAATTGGCCATTCTGCGTAGTCCTATCGTGTTTGTCGCTCGGGGACCGAGGCTTGGGTCAGACGGCGATCACCTCGCCGAGTTGCTCGATGAGCTCCGAATCCTTGCTGTTGGCGAGATCCTTGTCGATCGATCCCACGACCATTTGACTGGTGGGGCCATCCAGCGAGGAACGAAGAAGACCGAGAAATCGAGGCGGCGCGACGAGCACGACGCGCTCGAATTGGTGCTGCACGCGCCCCTGCCGCAGTCTGGCGGCAAGCGCTTTCGCAAACGCCGCGACGGCATGCTCGCGAGGGCCCTCGCTGCGGCTCATCGCGGCACGCCGTGGGTCGCCGCTGTTCTTGCGAAAGGATCGTCCCGGCCGGTCGGACACGAGGCTTTGATCGAGCTCGCGGCCCTCGGGGTGCTCGATCTCTTCGATCGCATCGAGCCCCTTGCCGGGTCCTTGGTTTTCGAAGATTCGCGCTCCGGCGTCGTGCGCGATGAGAATCCAGGTAGTAGCCATCGTCCGGACGTCGTAGCGGCAAGTCACGAGGCAGGCAACGGGGTGAGCGGCCGCAGCTCGACGATCTGCTTGGTATCGTCCTCTTGGACGACCTCGACGCTGGAAAGCCTTCCCGCCTGCTCGCGAACGTAGATCTCCTTGGGCCTCGAAATACGGTGAGTCACGCTCGGGGTCCCTATCTCGAGAAATCCGTCGTTGGAGTCGTAGGTAATCCCGATCAGCACGCTATCCTCGTTTTCGAGCTGAACGCCGATGTTCTCTCCCATGATGGAGATGCCTACGCGCATAGACGGCAGCTGCTTTGCGACTTGGTCGAAGTATCTCCGCCATTCGGACTGTTCCAGCTTTCGTGTCGTCATCGTCTCCTCCAGTGGACCGAGGTGGGTAACCCCGTTTCAGTGCAATCCGTGTGCCCAAACCAGAGCGTCCGTTCGGTGCAAAAGCCGGACGAAACCGCGCAACTGATGCGCGCAGGATCGATCCGGCGACAGAATTGCACGACCGCCAGCCAAAGCGGGCCGCGCGGCCATGCGGTTGGTATAGTCCTCAAGCGCCGAATTCCATGGGAACGCTCAAGGCCGATCTCGAAGCCGAAGGCTTCGAGCTGATCGAGACGCACATCTCCTGGGTCTTTTTGGGCCCGAGCGAAGTGTTCAAGGTCAAGCGGCGCGTGGATCTCGGCTTTCTCGACTTCACGACGCTCGAAAAGCGACACGCCGCGTGCAACGCCGAGGTGAAGCTCAACAAGCGCCTGGCGCCCGACGTCTACCTCGGCGTGGTGGCGATTCGGCTCGACGCTGCCGGGCAACATCGCATCGAGGGTCCCGGGAAGGTCGTCGACTATGCAGTGCGCATGCGACGCCTCTCGGTCGATGCGCGTGCGGACGTGCTGCTCGAGGCGGGGTCACTCGGCCCCGAGCAGATCGACGAGCTCGCCACCCGGATCGCGCAGTTCCACGCGAGCGCCCGATGCGATGCTGAGACGAGCGCACACGGTAGCACCGATTCGATTCGCCGGAACGTCGTCGAGAATTTCGAGCAGACCCGGGGCAAGATCGCAGACTACCTGAGCCCCACCCAAGCTCGGGAGATCGAAGCTTGGCAACTCGACGTGCTTGGCGATCGAGCCCGCTTCGAGGCCCGCGTCCAATCAAACCGCGTTCGGGACGGACACGGAGACCTTAGGCTCGAGCACGTCTACTTCGACTCGCACGGCTCGATCGCGATTATCGACTGCATCGAGTTCAACGACAGGTTTCGCTACGGCGATGTCTGCGCGGATGTCGCGTTTCTCTCGATGGACCTCGCTTGGCACGGGCGGGTCGACCTCGCCGAGCGGCTTCTCGCCCGGTACGCACGTGAAGCGAACGACTACGACTTGTACGCCGTGGTCGACTTCTACGAGAGCTACCGCGCGTTCGTGCGCGGCAAGGTCGCGCTCCTGCTGGCGTCGGATCACGAGGCCTCGAGCGCAGCGAGAGAGCGCGCGCGGCTCGAGGCGAGGCGCTACTTTCTTCTCGCCCTCGCCTACGAGCGTCCTCCCTTGGTGCCGCCGAGGCTCATCGCAGTCGGGGGCATGATCGCGAGCGGGAAGAGCCGTGCGGCTCGCGTCGTCGGGGGACTGTTGGCGGCTCCCGTCATCGGATCCGACCGTCTGCGCAAGCATCTCATGGGGCGAACACCGACAGAATCACTTCGCAGTGACGCCTGGTCCGGAGCCTATGCACCCGGCAAGACGAAAGCCGTATACGACGAGCTTTTCCGACTTGCGGAGATCGCGCTTTCTTCGGGACGTCCAGTCGTCCTCGACGCGTCGTTTCGTACGGCATCGATGCGTGAAGCGGCCCGGCACCTCGCGGAACGACACGGGGTTCCTTTCCTCTTCGTCGAGTGCAGCGCCCCGCGCGCGATCCTTCGAAGCCGCCTCGCCGCGCGCGAGCAATCACGCACCGAGGTGAGCGACGCACGCGCGGATCTGTTGGAGGAGTTCGAGCGGCAATTCGAGCCAATCTCGGAGCTGCCGACGTCGCAACACGTGCAGATCGACACCTCGGCGCCCGCGGACGAAACGAAGAAGAAGCTCGAAGCGGCGCTGTCCGACTAGCCCCGCGTCATGGCCGAACCGCCAACACGGGCACTGGCGAGTACCGGAGGCAGTACTGTGACGCACTCCCGAGCATCATGCCGCGTAGCCGCCCCTGGCCCCGGCAGCCCACGAAAAGGAGCGCCGCGTTGAGATCGGCAGTTTCGTTGCAGAGCACTTTGCCGACCGAGCCGTCGAGCACGCGCACCAGCGTGTCCGGCTTGAGCCCTTCGCTGACGATGAGCTGGTCGAGGCGCGAGCGGGCCGCCGAGGCGAGCCCATCGAGGACGCTGGGCCATTCGCTCGGAAGCATGCTCTCGGTGATCGGGTGCGGGACGACGTGAAGCAGCGCAACGCGCCCGCTGAGGGCCGTCGCGACGTCGCGCGCCCAGCGAACCGCTTCGATGCCATGCGCGGAGAAGTCGACGCCGACCGCAATCGTGGCGCCATCGTACTCTTCGCGAAGGCGGCCGCAGGCGACGAGGACCGAGCATGGGGACTGCCGAACGACGCGCTCGGCGGTCGACCCGAGGAGCCGCTCGGGCAACCCGGTTGCCCCAGCGGGGTCGCCGACGGCGATCAGGTCCGCGTTGACCGAAACCGCGGTACGGAGAATCGTCTCCCACGGCTGACCCTCTTCGCAGGAGGTTTGGCAGCTCAGGCCGAGCGCCTCGCAGCGTCGGCGCTCGCTTTCGAGCTCCTGGAGCGAGTTCTCGAAACGGCCCTTGAGCCGTTCACGAAGCGCCTGGGCGGCGGAACGCGCACCGAGAGGAAGGTCACGCCAGCCCTGCTCGAGCCCGAGCTCGCTCGCGTGCACCAACCACAGCGTCGCGCGGGTCGCTTGCGCCGTCGGGATCGCGAGCTGCATGGCGCGATGGCCCGACTCGCCCAGGTCCGTTCCAACGACGATCGTCTTGATGCGCATGACGTGATCCCGAGCAAGCACCGTGCCAGATCCCGGCGCAAAAGTCTTGCGCGTTTCGTTGCCTCAGAGGCCCGGGTCGGAGAGCGATCGGATCGCGTACTTCACGAAATCCGCCTCGGTCAGCATGCCGACGAGCCGGCCGCGCTCGACGACGGGCACGCACCCATACCCGTGGGAGCGAAGCATCAGCGCCGCATCGAGCGCCGGCGTCTCCGGGTAGACCGTGCGCACCTCTTTGGTCATGACCCATCGCGCTTCGATCCACCGATTCATGTGCGACTGCTCGTCGGACAGCGTGCCCGAGAGGCTTCCTTCTTGGCTGCGCAGCACGTCCCGGTTTGAAATCACCCCGAGGAGCCGATCTGGCGCCTCGACGACGGCTACGTGGCGAATGCCGTGCTGGTCCATCAAGTCCACGACATCCCGGAGGGGGCTGGCGGGTCCCACGGCGATCGGCGGGGAGGTCATCAGGTCCCGAACGAGCAGTTGCGCCATGGAAGCATCCCTACCGCATCTTTCGCATCGAGGCTTGTCTGAGCATCAATTGACGCATATTCTGCGTTTCAGAAAACGTTGAGCGCAAAACTTGCGCATCTCGTCTCGTTCCCTCATGGATTCGCCGGCTTTATCGCGGGAAAGTCGATGGGCTCACAATTTGCAAACCGCCATCCCACTATGTTGGAACCGTTCAGCGAGCGGCTCAGCGCCCTCGACGCTACCTTCCTCGACGTGGAGTGCAAATCCGCCCCGATGCACGTGGGCGCTGCGCTCCTGTTCGACGCGAAACCCCTGACGCTCGAGCACGGCGGTCTGGATATCGAGCGCCTTTCGCGATACACGCAGGCCGCCCTCGATTCGATTCCGCGCTACCGACAGCGCGTCGACTGGGTACCTGGTTATCGCCATCCCGTGTGGATCGACGACGACCGTTTCAACATGCACTTCCACCTGCGTCACACCCGACTCCCGGCGCCTGGCGAAGAACGTTCGCTCAAGCGTTTGGTCGGCCGCCTGTTCTCGCAGCACCTCGATCGAAGTCGCCCGCTATGGGAGTTTTGGGTCGTCGAGGGGGTCGAAGACGACAGCTTCGCGCTGGTCGTGAAGGTCCATCACTGCATGGTGGATGGCATCGCGGGCGTGGCGCTCCTGCAAGCGCTCCTACAGCTCAGCCCGGACGCCACGGAGCGCGAGCCGAAGATCTGGACTCCGCGCCCCGCCCCCACTCGTCTCGAGCTCCTCCGCGACGAGACCACACACCGGATCGACGGCCTTCGGAAGCTTTCGCACTTCATGCCCCGGGTCCGGGAAAACTTTGCAGGCGTGTCGAGCGTGTTGCGTTCGGGAATGAAGCCAACGCCGAGAACTCCTTTCACGGAGCACGACATCAGCCCGTACCGTCGCTTCGACTGGACATCGTTTGCGCTCGACGATGTCAAAGTGATCAAGAACACCTTTGGGGGAACGATCAACGACGTCGTCGTCGCCACGACGACTGGCGCCGTGAGGCGCTTTCTGCGCAGGCGTGGCTCGAACGTCGATTCAATCGAGGGCTTTCGCTCGGCGCTTCCGGTCAACATTCGAAAGACCGGGGGCGCCTCGGTCGGGAACCAGGTTGCGCTGCTCTTCGCCGACCTTCCGGTGTCCGAGAAGGATCCGATCGAGCGGCTCAAAAAGGTCATCCGCATCACGACCGAGCTAAAAAAGGAATCCAACATGACGGGAGGCGCCGAGCTCATCGAAGAGGTGGCCGACCTCACCACGAAGCGAATCGTCTCCGAGCTCTACAAGGCCGCCATGAAGCTCCGCACCTACAACTTGATCATCACCAACGTGCCTGGGCCACCCATGCCGCTCTACATGCTAGGCGCTCGCATGAAGGCGATCTACCCGATGGTGCCTCTCATGCAGAATCAGAACCTGGGCATCGCGCTCTTTAGCTATGCGGGCAACTTGCACTGGGGCTTCAACGCGGACTGGGAGTCTTTCCCGGACGTGCACGAGTTCGTCGAGGATCTCGAGGTTTCGTTTGCCGAGTATCAAGAGCTCGCTGCGACACGCCTGCCTGAGGTGTCAAGCGGCGAGAAAACGGAGGTGCACGCGTAGCGTGCGAGGTGAATCGACATGGAGACAGCAACGACCGCAACCGAGATGCCAATGCAACACAAACAGCCCACGGCGGCTCGTGCCAAGGGCCGGGTCTTGGTCGTCGATGACGAGGCCAACGCACGGACTGCATTGGCCGAGCTTCTCGATGAGGCCGGTTATTCGGTGAGCACGGCAGCCGACGGCCGCACCGCCCTACTTCAAATGGAACAGGTGGAGCCCGACGTCGTACTCACCGACCTGAAGATGCCCGGCATGGACGGCCTGTCCTTGATCGAGCGAGGCAGGCCGATGTCTCCGCACGCGACCTTCATCGTCATGACTGCGTTTGGAACGATCGATACGGCCGTTCAGGCAATCAAGCTCGGCGCAGAGAGCTATCTCACCAAACCGCTGGAGCTCGACGCGGTGATCGCGCTGGTCGACCGTGCACTCGAGCGTACGGAGCTCTCGCGAGAGGCCGCCCAGCTTCGCGAGCGCGTGGACGCTCGCTTTCAGTTTGGGAGCATCCTCGGCGAGCACCCGTCGATGCAGCGCCTGATGAAAAACATCGCCCAAGTCGCGCGAAGCCGCGCCACCGTCCTGATTCATGGCGAAACGGGCACGGGCAAGGAGCTGATTGCCGCTGCAATTCACCAAAACTCGAGCCGCAAAGACAAGCCCTTCATCCGTCTGAACTGCGCATCGTTGAGCGAGACTTTGCTCGAGTCCGAGCTCTTTGGTCACGAGCGCGGCTCGTTCACCGGTGCGATGGCGCGACGCGAAGGCCGCTTCAAGCAGGCCGATGGTGGCACGCTCTTTCTCGATGAAGTCAGCGAGATCCCACCGAGCGTGCAGATCAAGCTGCTTCGCTTCCTCCAGGAGCGGGAGTTCGAGCGCGTTGGCGGCAACGAAACGCTGAAGGTCGACGTTCGCGTAGTCGCCGCAACCAACCGCAACCTGAAGCAGCGGGTCGACGAAGGACACTTCCGCGAAGACTTGTTCTACAGGCTCAAGGTCGTCCAACTCGACGTTCCGCCTCTTCGCATTCGGCGAAGCGACATCCCACTCTTGGCGCACGCGTTTCTTCGCAAGTACGCAGCCGAAAACGATCGGGAGGTTCGCGGGCTTTCCGAAAAAGCGCTTCAGCACCTGATGATCTACCCCTGGCCCGGCAACGTGCGCGAGCTGGAAAACGCGATCGAACGCGCGGTCGTCATGTGCGAGGGAGATGTCATCGAACGGGACGATCTGCCGACCTCGGCGCACGGCGAGATGCAAAACGGCTCGGTGATGGCGCTAATCCCCGGCATCACGATGGCAGAGCTCGAGCGCATCGCGATCCTGCGAACGCTGGACGCAGTCGATGGGTCCACCGCCCGGGCCGCGGAGATCCTCGGCATCAGTCAGCGCAAAGTGCAATACCGAGTCAAGGAGTGGGGCTACCAGTCCCCCAACAGCAGCGACTAGCTCTCTCGCGGAATCCAGAACGACGCGCGCGTTCCCCCTTGGAACGAGGTCAGCGCGGTCGTGCCGCCGTGAAGGTCGACGATGCGCTTGACGATGGCCAGGCCGAGACCGGTGCCTGCATCCTTCGTGGTGACGAAGGATTCGAAGGCACGCTCCGCGACCTCGGGTGCCACGCCGAGGCCGTTGTCGATCACCACCACCTCCCACCTGTCGCCATCGAGCCGTCGGCTGACGATCTCGACGCGAGGCTCGTGACAGCCCGCGACGGCCTCGACGGCGTTGGTGATCAGATTGTTGACGACCTGTTTGAGTCGATCGCGCTCCGCGACCAGCTTGCAGCTCTCGGAGTCGATGTGCTCGACGAACTCGATGCCCTGAGACTCGATCTCCGGGCGGCGAAGCTCGACGACCTCCAATAGAAGGGCGCGCGCATCACATTCGACGGGCTCGAGCCTGCGGGCTCTCGCGAGATTGAGAAAATCGTCGAGGAGCAGCGATAGCCGCCGCAGCTCGTCCTGGACCACGTTGGCGCGCCTTTCGATCTTCCTGCGCACCGCAGGATCGCGAACCCGGCTCGCGGTGCGCTCCAACACGTCGAGCTGTAGCTTGGCCGCGTTGAGCGGGTTGCGAACTTCGTGGGCGAGACCGGCGGTGAGACGCCCCATGACCGCGAGCGATTCGGCCTCGGCGGTCTTCTTGAGCACGTAGTCCTCCCGGTACGTCTCCAACATGATCGCGAGCTCGATGTCGCAGATCTGATCGATCGCAGCATGATCGGCATACTCCCCGAAGCCGTCGTCGGAGGTTTCCACGAGCGCTCGGTGCAGTCCGAGCCGGATGACGTTCATCGCGCCGAGCATGTAGCGTTGGTCGAGCCCGACCTTCACGTGGATCCGGCCGATCTTGGCGCGCTTTTCGAAGTACCGATCGTCGTAGGGGCCGGTGAAGAGGCCCTCGAGCCACGCGATCAGCGAGCCCTTGAGCCGCAGGACCTGTGCCTCGCTGGTGAGCACCGCGCGGGCACCGGGGTCTTCCAGGATCGCCGCGTAAAAACGATCGACGACCGTGCGGTAGAAGGGTTGCATTCGGGGCCCCATCGCCTGCAGGCGCCCCGCCGACCGTTCGTCGAAGCCGACATAGGCGCGAAGCGTAGGGAGCAGGCTTGGGTCCGCCATGAGGGTTGGCTAGAAAAATGCGCCGTGTCTGTCAAGCAGCGGTGTAGGGACGCTGCAGCTCAAAATGCCGAAAGCGGGGGAAGCCGAACCACGCTCACGGGGCAAGGCGCGCTTTTCGCCAGGTCCTGAACGTCCTCTGCGGTGACCTGGTCGGCCGCAGCCATGAGCTGAAGACCGACGAGGATCAGGTCGGCCTTGGACTTGCGTGCGCTCTGCAGAACGTAGTCGGGCCAGAAGCCACCTTCGTAGAGCTCGGCGCGGCATCGGACGCCACGGTCCGCGCACCACTGCCGCTGGCGCTCGAGAAGCTCTCCTTCTTGCCGCAGCCGGGTTTGGACGCGCCGGCGCCAGCTCTCGCGCTTGCCGCGTTTCGACCCGGGCGGCTCCGAGCTTTGGCGGCTGCCCCCGCCGTAGGTCGAAACCAAGACTACCTCCCCATCGGGCGGGCCTGCGATGAACGCAGCAAAACCCACGAGCTTGTAACTCGCCGAAGTCAGGTCGGTGACTGCAAGAATCGTCAAACCCATCCCTTGAGGAGCCGTTGAAATCAGTTTGCAGCAAGGTACGTGCCATGCCCAAAACCCGAACGAAAATGCGCGACAGGTGGAGCGGCCGGGCCCCGAATGCGCATTTCTTGCGTCGCGACAGCTAAGCTTGCGCGCATGAGCGATTCACGGCGCCACCGAGGCCCGCACCCCTCGGACGAGCAGCTATTCGCCAAGACAGCCGTCCCAGTGCTCGCGCAGGCGGTTCACGATCTGAGCTGGCTCAAGACCCGGGGCTACGCCGACGCGTCCGCGATGAAGCTCGTGGGCGACCGATATCAGCTGCGTCGACGACAGCGCGTCGCGGTCGGCCGATGCGCGTGCTCCGACGCTGCAAGAGAAGGGCGACGCTCACGCGAACGCTCTCTCGACGAAGTCGGTGGACAGGACTTGCTGATCGACGGCCTCAACGTGATCACGACGATCGAGGTTGCGCTCGCGGGCGGAGCCCTCTTTCTCGGACGAGACAGCTGCCTTCGAGACATGGCGAGCTTTCACGGAAGCTACCGGCTGGTCGCCGAAACCGAGCGGGCGGTTGCGATTCTGGTCGAGGTCGTCGAGCAGATGCAGCCATCGAGCGCCATGGTGTACATCGATCGGCCCGTTTCGAACTCGGGGCGCCTTGCGGATGTCATACGCCGAACGGCCGCGCGGCGGGGCTCGACGCTGGAGGCGATGACCGCGGACGGCGTGGACGAGGCACTCCAAGCATCGTCTTCCGTCGTCGCGACGGCGGACAGCCGAGTCCTCGATGCGTGCGAGGCGTGGGTGAGCCTGGCGCGCGCCGCGATCGAAGCGCACCGAGGCGAGCTCGGGCCGCTGTGGTTGCTCGATCTCTCACTGGGATAGACGTTCATCGAGAAAATCGAGCGTCGCCCGTACGACTTCGCCTCGGTGGGGGTCCATGGCGAACTCCATGTGCTCGCACGCGACTTCGACGATTCTCGCGGAGCGACAGCGCTTGGCGCGGCGAATCGTCGGCGCGGACGGATTGATCTTGTCGATGCTCGAGGCGATCACCAGCACATCTCGCCCAAAGCGACGAAGCCGAAATCCCGGCGCATACATCCAGAACGTGAGCACGGTGCGCGCGCAGGTCATGTAGTCGAAGTCGTCCGGGCAAATCGCCTGGTATCCGGGATAGGCGTCTGGAGAAGTGAGTAGGCCGACCTCGCCGGGGCTGGCCGTCAAAGGCACCATCGTCGACGACCTACCCACCCACGAACCCAACCGGTCCCGTAGCGCACGCAGGACGATGCTGAGGAAGACGGACGGGCTCCAGCGCCGCATGGCGGAAAGCGTGCTGCTGATGCCGTCGAACATCGGCGCGACGGCGACCACGGCCGCGACGCGTGCATCCTTGGTAGCGGCGGTCAGCGCGTGGCCGCCGCCGAGCGAGAAGCCCCACGTCGCGACGCGCTTGGAATCGATCGTCGGATGCGCGCATGCGAACTCGATCGCAGCCGCCCAGTCCTCGAGCTGCCTTCGATGTGAGACGAGTTGCCGTGGGGTTCCGCCGCTGCTGCCGAAACCTCTATAGTCGAAGGAGAGCACTGCATAGCCGGCGCTTGCAAACGCCTCCGCGAACTCGCGAAGCCCGCAGCGGCGCGTCAGGCCGAGACCGTGCCCCATCACCACGCATGGCGCCGGTGTGTCGACGCCCGCAGGAATGACGAGCCAAGCGCGGCAGACATCCTCTCCACTGCGAAGCTCTACCTCGCTCAGTCGAAGCCCCACGCTTCAAGATTCGGCGATCTTCAAAGCCTCGGCAACTGTCCCGCGTTGGGCAATCAGCCCACGGAGCCGCACGAGCTTGGGCGGCTGACTGAATGCAACCGCGCCCACGAGCCTCTCGTTTCTCGCGTAGATCGCGAGGAAGCGCTCGGCCTCGGTCTCACCGATGATCCGCAGCTCGTCGGACGCACGGGGATGGCCGGCTCCTTGTATTTTGATGTCGAACTGGTCGGACCAGAACATGGGAGCGGACGCAAAAGGCTCCGCGTCACCCGGCGCGGCCAGCAGCGTCGAAGCGGCGTGCCGGGCTTGCTCGACGGCGTTGGTCCAGTGCTCGACGCGCATGCGCTCCTCGAAGAGTGGGTTGTACCAGCTTGCCACGTCGCCGACCGCGAGGATGCCCGGCACCGTCGTGGTGAGCGTCGCGTCACACGTCACGCCGTCGTCGAGCTCGACGCCGGAGCCAGAAAGCCACGCCACCGCGGGCCGCACGCCGATCCCGATCACCACGAGCTCGCAAGGGATCTCGGTCCCGTCGTCGAGCCGAAGGCCCTCGACCCGGCCGGTTCCGTGGAAAGTCTCGACCCGCCGGCCGCACCGCACATCCACTCCGCGCCTTTCGTGGGCCGACTGCAGCACGCGACCGATCTCGGGTCCGAGGCTCTGCGCCAGCGGGGCTTCGAGGGCCTCGATCATGGTGACGTCGAGCCCGAGCCGTCGAACGGACGCCGCCACCTCGGCACCGATGAAGCCCGCTCCAATCACCGAGACACGGGGTTTGCGCGCGAGCCCGTCGCGGATCGCGATCGCATCGTCGAGCGTCCGCAGGGTGTGAATCCCCTGGAGCCGCGGTCGGTCCGGCAGGTCCCGAACCTTCGCGCCCGTCGCGATCACCAATGCGTCGAATCGCACCTTGCGTCCATCGTCGAGCACCACCTCGCGGGCCTCGGTGTCGAGCGACGCCGCGCGGCCGCCGAGCTCGAGCGCGACGTCGAGACCGTCGTAGCTCTTCTTTCGAAGCGCGATCCGCTCAGGACCCCATTCGCCGCGAAGCAGCTCCTTCGAGAGCGGCGGCCTGTCGTACGGAAGATGGGGCTCCTCGCCGATGAGAACCAGCTCCCCCGCGAAGCCGCCGCGACGAAGGAACTCCACGGTGCGGAGCCCGGCAAGCGAGGCGCCGACCACGACGACCCGAGAAGGCCTCGTCATCGATCGCGGCGGTCGTTCTTCTGTTGGCCGATGGTGATCGCCTGCGACAAGAGCGTTCGAAGGTCTCTTGCGGCCCCCCGCACGACCCGCATGAGCCCGGACACGAGCTCGACGTGGTCTTGAGGCAATCCCTGGAGATAAGACGGCGGAATCGACGACGTGCCTCGGCTCGCCGAACCAGCTTCGGGCGCGGACGCGATCGACGGTGATGGCGTCGGCCGGGGCGACGCCGACACTGGCGCGGACACGGTCGCCGACGCAGGCGCTGGCGCAGACACCGTCACCGTGACCGGCATCGGCGCAGGCGCGGGCAACGGTACCGACGATGTGCGAGGCTTGGCGCGTCGGACCCGCCGCTTCGCAGGCCGCGTATCGCGTGCCGCGCTGGCCGGCGACTTGGTCGTGCGCTTCTTCGCGGGCGTCTTACTAGCGCGCTTCCTGCCCGACGTCTTCTTCCCCGCGGACTTGCTCGCGCGCTTCTTGCTCGAGGCCTTGTTCGCAGGCGCCTTCGTCGCGACTTTCTTGGCAGAGCGGCCGTTGGTCGGTTTCTCTTTGGCCTTCTTGACCGCCTTCAACTTTCTCGTCGACGTGCGCTTCGTCGCCATGGGCGCCTCCCGGAAGGCGCACCTTATCGGAAAGACCGCAGAGAGCAACCTCGATCGGACGGTGCTAGCGCTCGACGACGTAGACGAACTCGAGCTGTTCCGGGCGTGCCGGAGGCTTGGCCGCGGCCGGAATCAAACCGACTTCTTGGTAGCCGACCGCCTCGAGCACGCCGATCATGAGCGTATCTCGGGTCGGAATCCGGGCAAACACGTACTGAAGCGGGGTGCGCGCCGCATGACGGACGGCGTGCGTGGCGAGCATGCGCCCGAGCCCGGAGCTCTGCTTTGCAAGGCAGGTGGTCGCCTCCGCAGTCAGCCGGCGGCTCGCCGGATCGGCCGTCGCTGCGGAGAGCATTTCCCACCCCATCATGGACCCGTGCCCGTTCTCCGCGACCCAGAATTGAAAGACGTCGTCCTGAGACGTCAGCGCCCGCCGAAAGAACTCACTGAGCCGTAGCTCATTGGGGAGTCGGCCGTCCCAATACCGTGCGTGAGTCTCACAGATCCGGAGCACACCCTCCAAATCGGAGGTGCTTCCCTGACGGATCAAGAGCCGGCTCGCCGGCGGTACTGTGCTCGTGCGAATCACCGGATCCATGGGTATATCCCCAACGGACCGCATTCGGCAATCCCCTCCTTCGGGACCCGCGAAAAAGGGACTCGCCAAGGCGGGATCACTGCACGACTACGCAGCGGATCGAATTGGAGGCGGAAGCGTTGTCGGCCTCGTCGCACTCGTTGTACTGACCGTTTCCGGCCCCGTCGTCGTCGGCCACCGCCCTCACGACAATCGCCTCGATTTCGGGCGTTGCAGGCTTCTCGAAGACGACCTCGAGCTGCTCGGACTGGCCGGGAAGCAGCCACTCGGTGGTCGCGAAGGCGCCCAGGTCGAAGGTCTCACCGCCGCCGGAAACAGTGACGTGCGTGAGAATGCCCGGTGGCACACTGAGAGAGCCGTCGTTTCCAACGACGACCGCCAGCGTGAATCCGTCGGAATCGCAGTCCAGCCGCACGATTTCCCGTACGACGAAGTTCGGAGCATCGAACAAACCGCCGGGCTGCACATTCTGGCGAAAATTGTTCAGCCGGGACCTGGTCCAGTTGGGCTCCGGAGCGCGTGGAATCTGACCGTCTTCCGTCACGTTGGTCACGCTGTAGGCGTGCTGGTTCCAAATCCTTCGCGTTCGCACCCAGTTGTTGTGGGAGTCCTCCCAGATCTCGATGCCGCCGAGGCCCGAGTCTCGGTTGGGCTCGGGAACCACGACTTCCGACTTCCCGTCGTTGTCGACGTCGACGACGATCGGCATCTCGACGCGCGTGTTGCTGCTGTGCGTCGTGTCCTCGTAGAGAATCGTGCCATTCGATCCGTCGAAGATTCGAAACGCAGTTTCGTCTGCGTAGACGACCTCAGCCGAGCCGTCGCCTTCGAAGTCGAACACGCTCGAGCCGGTCGCTCGGCTCGAACAGTCGTCGTTTTCGACCATCCATCGCACCCATTCGCCCGCGCAGTCCGCCGGAAGCGGGTCGCCGGTGCACTGGAAATCCAGGACGACGTAGGCGGTCGAGCTCGCAGTGCCCACCTCGGCAAACCCGTCACCGTCGAAATCAGCCACCGTCGGCGGGCCGCTTTCGTTGGCGCCTGCGGTGTACACCACCACCTGTGAACCACCGCTCATGACGGGATTGCCGCCGGCGTCGTAGGCAGCGAGCGGCAGGGCCCCACCACAGAGGATTCGCTCCGGAGGCAAGAGATCGCCGTCTTCGTCATAGAGCAGGCCCCCGGGGACGTATGCCGCGGGCGTGTAGGTCGGTTCGGCTACGTCGCCGGGTGCGCCCGGGATCCGTATCGGCACGGGGATCCCGGTCACCGGCGAGCCATCGTGATCGAGGACGAAGACTTCTCCGAGCCGCACGATGACCACCTCGCCGTCGGGGTCGTCATCGAAGTTGCCCACGGCAGTGTAGCCGTCGCAATCGAGTGACCCGCCGCAGCTGGAGTTCGTGGTGGTGTACGCGTAGGTCCAGCGCTCGCTGCCGTCGTAGTTGTAGACCGTATTGCCGGCGATCACCTCTTGAAGACCATCGCGATCGAGATCAGCGACCGTCGACACCGGCCCCAAGAACGCGTTGTTTCCGATACCGAGATTCGCACCTGGTGTGAGCGCTTCGAGATCTCGCCCGTCCCAGGCAAGCGCATCCACGGGCAAATCGACGTCCCCGGGCCCTTTGCCGGTCGGTCCGTCCAACACGACGTTTCCAACGACGATCTCCGGCCTTCCGTCTCCGTTCAAGTCGGCGATGGACGGTTGGGCCCCGCCTCGCGTGTGAAGATTGGTGGGCAGATCATCGTTCTGCCACATCACCTCCCACGCGGAGCCGTCAGCGGAGGTGCGCCGCCAGGCGATCGTCCCTCCGTTTTTGAAAGTGGCGACGATCTCCGGCACGCGCTCGGCCGGCATGTCGTCCGGGTGGAGGTTTCCAATGGCGATGCCAGTCGAGTTCCCGATCCAATCGGAGGAGGTCAAACCCTTGAGAGTCGCATGGGTTTTCATCGTGCCGTCGCCGTTGCAGGCGCCAGAAACGACTCGAAGCACTCCGCGCGCCGTGCAGCAACCGTCCGCCGCGTAGTCGAAGCTCACGAACACGATATCGGGAGTGTCGAACGTGTCGGTCAATCCGTCGCCGTTGTCGTCGGTGAGGTTTGCAACGGCGGGCGTCATCACGACCTCTGCCATCGCGGCGATCGCCAGCTCTTCCGCGTTCGCACCCGGCGGCGCGTCGGGCGGGCTCCACCGACATCCAATCGCTGGTGCGAACTCACCGACCGGCGGGCGAAACTCGCAGACCTCGACCGAATCTCGCGGAATGCAGACACCTTGACTCGGTTCGCACAGCTCGTCGATCTCGCAGTCCTCGCCGAACGTACACTCGTTGGACACGGGGACGCAGCTTCCACCGATGCAAGCTTCGGCCGTCATGCAGCACAGCTCGTCGTCGGCACCGCAAAGCCGCGCGGGATCGTCGCAGGCGGCGACGCATGCACCTTCGAAACACATTTCCGCGTTCTCGCAGCACCGACCCGCGCACTCGATCGCCTCGCCGCAATCGCTCACGCAGGCGCCCGCCTGACAAACGCTTCCCGCGCCACAACATCTCGCTGAAGTCCCCGCCACGCAGGCTGGAGCGTCTCCGCAGATCGAGACACAGCGCCCGTCGTCCGCACATTCCTCTCCGATCGAACAGTCGCAGACCGTGACGAAGAACCCGCCGGCCCCCCCGGCACCGCCGCTCCCACCGGTGCCCACGCGCGGACCGGCCTGCGGCCCTGCATCTCCACACCCGAGCCATGCCAGCCCCAAACAGGCCCACCACCAGCGTGCACGCATGGTTTGAATATAAGTGTAATATTACACCACAACCAGTCCATTCTGCGGGCCCAAGGCAAATCATCCCGTATATTCCGCCCCGATGGCGCGCCCCCGGGATTCGTTCATGCCCTTGGTCCGCAACGGGATCGACCGGGCCGCCAACCACATCTCGCAGCTCGGGTACGGGGTGCTTCCGTGGCTCGTGCAGAGTTGGCGCCGCGTTCACGTCGAGCGCGACATTCCGTATCGGGCGACGCGCAAACGCTCGCACCTGCTCGACATCTACCGTCTTCGAGATGCGGCCGGAAAGCTCCCGTCGATCGTGTACATCCATGGCGGTGCGTTCTCGATGATGTCGAAGGACACGCACCGGATCATGGCCTACGTCCTGGCTGCTCAGGGGTACCAGGTGTTCAACATCAACTACCGATTGGGGCCGGTCCACGCCTATCCGAAGCCTTTGAAAGATGCGATGGCTGCCGTGGAATGGGTGCTCGACAATGGCGCGAAGTACGGTGCCGACATCGAGCGGCTCGCAATCATCGGGGAGTCCGCCGGCGCAAACCTCACCGCCGCGCTCGCCTACTGTGCGACGCACCCGCGGCCGGAGCCGTTTGCCCGAAGCATCTTCGAGCGCGACATCAAGCTGTCGTGCGTCGCGCCGCTCTACGGGCTGCTCGACCTGCACGACGTTCGCCGCTTTTGGCGCGACCCCGAGAAGAGCCGCCGGATGGCGAGCTGGATCAAAGGCGAGATCCAGGGCACGGCGTACTCGTACCTCGGCCGGAGGGTCCGGCGAGCGCTTCAGTTCCCGCTAGCGAGCCCGCTGCGCTTGTTCGAGCGTCCCGTGGTGCCTGGAAGCCGTCCGCTGCCCCCGTTCTTCACCACGGTGGGCACGGCCGATCCCCTTCTAGGGGATACGATTCGGCTCAGCGACGCCCTCCAGAAGCGCGCTACGGAGTGCGAGCTGCACGTGTTCCGCGGCGAGATTCACGCCTTCAACGTATTCCTCTGGCGAGCGGCCGCGCGCGAGCAGTGGGGCGCACTGTTCGATTTCCTCGAGAAGCACATGCACGGCGCGATCGATCTCGCGCCGGCGCAGTCGCCCCATTACGTCTCGCTCGCCGAGACGTTCGTCGAGTAGTCACGGGTTTCGACCACGTCGGCATAGGGCAGCGGCTCGATCGTCCTGCCCCTCCGCCGGGCCCACGCCCTGGTGAACACCGCACCCATGAGAAAAATCTGGGTCGTGTAGTAGATCCATAGCAGCAAGACGATGAGCGACCCGGCGATTCCGTAGATCGACGCCGGACTGGCATACCCGAGATAGATGCCGATCAGAAACGAGCCAACGAGGACGAACATGCAGGTCACCGCTGCGCCAACCCAAACGTCACGCCAGGAGATCAAGGCGTCGGGAAGCCATCGGTATACGAGCGCACTCAACGGAACCAACACGGCGAAGGCGCTCACAAACTCTGCAACGGTGAGCGTGTACCGGCTGTCGCCAAGCAGGTTGGCGGCCGCGGATGCGGTGGAGTGGATCAGGACGAGCGCGACCAGGGAGCTTCCGAAGACCAGGACCATTCCGAAAGCAAGCAAGCGCCGCTCGAGCAGCTGAAACTTCTCGGAACGACTCGCGTGCACCAGCAGCTTCGGCCGTATTCCCCACATGTGATTGAGCGCGCGGCGAAGCATCGCGAACAGCCGAGCGGAGATGTAGAGCATGAAAACCAAACCGATCGTGGGAGCCGCCCAGCTCGTGGCTTCGTTGCCGAGCTTGACGATCGATTCCACGAGGAAGGTCGCGAGCTCGGGGCCTACGAACGCACCTAGCTGCAGCACGAGCTCGTCGCGGGCGTTCGCTTCGGGCATGACGAGCGAAGCGATCAGAAGCGCGAGGACCCCGAGCGGGGCGATGGCCAACGACGCATAAAAGGCGATGGCCCCGGAAAGCAGCCGCCCATCATGCGAGATGAAGTAGCGCCAAGTCTCGATCAGAAGCGAGACCATTTCAGCTCAGTAGCGGTAGTAGTCCGGCTTGAACGGCCCCTGCATGGGAACGCCGAGGTACTCCGCCTGTTTCGGCGTGAGCTTGGTGAGCTTAACACCGAGCTGGCCGAGGTGTAGCTGGGCCACCTTCTCGTCGAGCTCCTTCGAAAGCACGTAGACCTTTCCGTCCTCGTAGCGATCGCGCTCGGTCCACAGTGAGATCTGTGCGAGCACCTGATTGCTGAACGAGTTGCTCATGACGAAGCTTGGATGGCCGGTCGCGCACCCGAGGTTCACCAGTCGCCCCCGTGCCAACACGATGATGCGTTTGCCGTCGGGGAACGTGAAATGGTCGACCTGTGGCTTGATCGGCTCCTCGGTCACGCCGTTCTTCGGGTCTGTGAGCCACGACATTTGGATCTCGGAGTCGAAGTGCCCGATGTTGCAGAGGATCGCTTCATTTTTCATCTGCTTCATGTGCTCGCCGGTCACGACGTCGCAGCAACCGGTCGCCGTCACGAAGATGTCCGCGATGGGTGCAGCCTCGTCCATGGTGACGACCTGGTAGCCCTCCATCGAGGCTTGAAGCGCGCAGATCGGGTCGACCTCCGTGACCAAGACGCGTGCACCGGCCCGAGCCATCGCTTGCACGCAGCCCTTGCCCACGTCGCCATAACCAGCGATGACGACGACCTTACCGGCAATCATCACGTCGGTGGCACGCTTGATCCCGTCGACCAGAGATTCGCGGCAGCCGTAGAGGTTGTCGAACTTTGCTTTGGTCACCGAATCGTTCACGTTGATCGCCGGGCACCTGAGGGTGCCGTCCCGCTCCATGTCGTAGAGCCTGTGAACGCCCGTCGTCGTCTCCTCGGAGAGACCGATGATGCGGTCCTGCCCGTCGAAGAGCTCCGGGTATTCCTGGTGAACGATCGCGGTGAGGTCGCCGCCGTCGTCGAGAAGGAGGTTTGGGGCCTTGCCTCCTTCGAAAGCGCGAATCTGCTGCCGAATGCACCAGTCGTACTCCTCTTCGGTCTCCCCCTTCCATGCGAACACGGGCACGCCCGTTGCGGCAATCGCCGCGGCGGCATGATCTTGGGTGGAGAAGATGTTGCAGCTCGTCCAAGTCACCTCGGCGCCGAGCTCGCGAAGCGTTTCGATCAGGACGGCCGTTTGGATCGTCATGTGGAGGCAACCTGCAATGCGCGCCCCCGCGAGCGGCTTGGCGTCCCCGTACTCCCTTCGAAGCGCCATCAAACCGGGCATCTCGTGCTCGGCGATCTGGATTTCCTTGCGACCCCATTCGGCCAGCGAAAGGTCGGCGACTTTGTGCTTCAGATCTGGATTTGGGCTCATGATGGTCTCGTCTCCTGTTTGGGTTCGCCTCGCGCGGCAAGCACCTGCCACTGCAAATGGCCATCGGGGCCGGAGCCGTAGCGCGCTGCGGGAATTGCAAATACTTCGGGGGCGATCAACCCGGCGGATTTCGCGAAATCGAAAAGCTCGGCGCGATCGAAGCCGAGCCAGAGATCTGCCTGTCGGTCGCGCATCTGTTCGTCATCGTGCGGACCGTAGTCGAGGACGATCACCTGACCGCCCGGTCGGACGAGCGAGGCGAGCAGTGACACCAACCGTTGGGGTCGCGGGGCGTGGTGGAGCAGGCGCACGGCAAACACCGCGTCGGCACCGCCGAGCTCGTGTACCCGCGCGGCAACCGAAGCGTCCTCGTAGTCGGCTTGGATCAGCTCGACGTTGTCGTAGCCTCGGCTTGCCAACCGCTGGCCCGCCGCTTTGAGCTGCTCGCCGGAGCGGTCGACAGCGACTACCCGGTCGAAGAGAGGTGCGAGGAGCTCGACGAGCGCGCCGTCGCCCGTGCCGAGATCGACGGCCAGGCCGCGCTGAGGCATCAGTGAACGAAGCGCAGTGAGGTATGCCGACCACTCTGCGGCGGACTGCGTCTCCTCGGCCGGCCGATCGAAAAAGGCACGGGCCTCTGCGTCTCGCGCGCGGATCACCTCGGGCACCCGTTCGAGGCTGCCGTCCTCGGCGCAGAGCTTGCGGCCGGACCGGATCGCATCGATGAGCACCGGATCGCCGTCGAGCTCGGGCGACAGGCGAGCAAACGCGCGTGTACCCTGACGGCGCACCGCAACGAGCCCAGCCTCCCGGAGAAGCTTCACGTGCTTCGACACGTTCGGCTGCGCCTCGCGCGTGAGCTCCGCGAGCTCCCCAATCGAAAGCTCGTCTTCGGAGGTGAGGCCGAGCAAGCGGAGCCGCCTCGGCTCTGCGAGCAGACGATAGAGCTCCCAACGCGGTCCTTCGGTCGCCACGGCCGGCATGCTTTCCATATATTCCCCCATTCGCATGGATGCAACTATCGGGCCGGCAAATTCCTACAACTGCTCGAGATTAGTAGTTTTTTCGCGAAGAGCGCGTTTGTAATACTCCTCGGCAAAGGCTCCGCCGCGCTCGCAGGCGCGCTCGAGGAAGGGCACCGCCTCCGCGGGCTGCCCCAACTCGACCAGGACCGCGCCCTCGAGCGCCGGATCGGGGGATCGTTGGCCCGACATCGACGTCAGTGCTTCACGGGCTTCACCAGGCTCGCCGTTGATCAGTCGGCCCCACGCCAGCAGATGAAACGCCTCGTCGAGCTCGTCGGTCGAGTCGGCTTGGGCGACGAGCCTGCCGGCGATGTCGATCAGCGCCTCTGCGTCCCCGCGCTCGAGCGCGGCAAAGGCCTGTTCGACTGGGCTCAGCGCGGGAACGCTGCCGGGGGCCAACCCGAGGCGCTGACGCTCGATTCGATACGCCTGGTACGTGCTGAAACCGAGAAAGATCAGCAGGATGACGACGGGGTACTGGTTGAGCTTGATCATCACCGCGAGGAGCACGCCGATGACTCCGAACGAGACGTAGCACGCGAGCAGGCGCCCGCGCTTGGGCGACACCAGCTCCATCAACGATGCGACGATGTTGCCGCCGTCCAGCGGTAGCACGGGCGCGAGATTGAGAAGACCCCAGCCGAGATTTACCCAAATCAAGGATCGGAACGCGTAGCGCGCGAGGGACGGGTCGGGGAGTCGCAGCAAATCGACGAGCAGCACCGCGACTGACCCGATGAAGATCCCGACGGCAGGCCCCGCGCTGCTCACGAGGATGCTGCGCCAGGGGGTCATCGGCTCGCGCTGCTCCCACCAAGTGAGGCCCCCGAGCGCGATGAGCTCGATGCGGGGCTCCTTGCCAAACGCGCGACCGACGAGCGCGTGGCCGAGCTCGTGCATCAGAACGGCTTGAAACACCACCGCCACCCAAATCAAGAGCCCCGCCCAGCTTTGCTCGCTTTGGAAGGTCCATAGCATGAGCGCCATCAGCCAAAACCACAGGTGAATGCGGATTGGGATGCGAAACAAGCGGAACTGGATGCTCATCTGCAACGACTATGGGTCCCAGCAGGGGTCGAGACCAGACGCCAACGTCACCGGCGCTTGGATTCCTCCGCAATTCGCTTCTTGCTGGCAGCCCAACCGCAGATCTCGCACTGGCTCAAATCGTGGCCGCGCGCGGGGCAATGCTCCCGGCCGAAGTAGATGATTTGAAGGTGCCGCCGGATCCAGGTGTCCTCGGGAAACACTTTCTTGAGGTCGGTCTCCGTTTTCGTGACGTTCTTGCCGTTGGACAAACCCCAACGCGCGGCCAGGCGATGGATGTGTGTATCGACCGGAAACGCCGGCAGACCGAAGGCCTGACACATCACGACCGATGCGGTCTTGTGTCCGACGCCGGGCAGCGCCTCGAGCGCCTCGATGTCGGCTGGAACGTCCCCGCCGTGCCTGTCGAGCAGCAGCTTGGACATGGCCTGGAGATTCTTCGCCTTGGTCGGGGCGAGACCGACGGTGCGAATCGTCGCCAAGACCTCGTCGACGGAGAGTGCAGCCATCGACGCCGGGTCCGGCGCCTTGGCGAACAGCGCGGGAGTCACTTCGTTGACCTTTTTGTCGGTGGTTTGCGCGCTGAGCATCACCGAGACGAGAAGTGTGAAGGCATCCTGGTGCTCGAGGGGGATCGGGGGCTTCGGATACAGCCTGTCGAGAATGACCCCGATGCGATCGGCTTTCTCGCGCCGGTTCATCGGCTATGCATTCAGCGTTCGATGGCGTCGGGGTTGATCTTGTATTTCGCGACGAAGCCTGCGCTGTCGAGGATGTGGCCCTCGATGGCGGACATCACGTCGGTCGCGGTGAAGCGGCCTTCCACGGGCACGCGCTCGATGTCGAGCGCGTACGCCGTGAAGCGATAGCGATGGACGAGGCTGTCGTTGAAGGGCGGACACGGCCCGTCGTATCCGTAGTAGTCCCCTGCCATTTCGGGATCGCCGGCGAACCAACCGGTGTAGTCGTTGATGCCCTGACGGGTGCCGCCCGGACCGTCCGGTCCCTCCTTGCCTTTGGGCGTGACGCCGTCCGAGAACCCCCCCTCGGCGATCGATGCGCCCGGCTCGAGATCGACGAGCACCCAGTGACTGAAATCTGCGCGCGGAAGGTCGGCGGGAACCGTACGGCCCTCCTGATTGACGTCGTCGGGCTTGGTGGGCGCGTCGCCGTCGATGCAGAGAATTGCAACCGATTCAGTGCCGTCCGGAAGATCGGACCAACTGAGGTGTGGGTTTTTGTTGCCCGCGAAATCGATCTTGCCGTCCGCGCTTCGTTTGCCCAGCGCATATTCGGCCGGGATGAAATCACCATCATGAAAGCTGTCGCTTCGAAGCTGCATGGAGCGGAGATCAGCACCGGGACGCAACGGTGTCAAAGGGTTAAGTTGCACCGCCCATCCACCCCCACCGCGGCAGCCCTAGCGCGCACCGCGCGCCTCCAGTATCAACCCCGGGTGCGCCTGCTCTTCGTTTCACATTCGTTTCCGCCGCGGAATGCGCCGTTGAGCAACGTCGGGGGCATGCAGCGCGTGGCGACCGAGCTTCACGGCGCGCTGCAAGAGCGGACAGACGTCGAGCTGCACACGGTGGCGCTTCGCTCGAGCTGGCAATGGGTGCACGTCAAGGCGGTGCCGTTCCTCCTGTCGCTTGGGATCCGGCTCGGCCGCGAAGCGGCGACCCATCGCGCAGATGCGATCCTCTTCACGAGCATGACGACCGCCCTTCCGCTTCTGCTCGCGGGTCCGGCGCTCAAGCGCCTAGGGGTTCGTCTCGGTGCGATCGCGCACGGGCTTGACGTGACGGACCCCAATCCCTTGTACCAGCTCGCGATTCGACGACTCTGCCGGCTGCTCGACGTGGTCATGCCCGTGAGCCGCGCGACCGGAGAGGAGCTGATCTCGCGCGGACTAGCCCCAAATCGAGTGCGCGTCGTGCCGAACGCCGTCGACCTCGCGCGATTCACAGGGGTGGCCGAGCGGCGGGGCGAAGGACCGGCCGTCGGCATCGCCGGAGCGCCTCCCCTGCCTGACGATGCGTTTCTCCTCGTGACGGTAGGCCGGCAGGTCCGCCGAAAAGGCTTTGCGTGGTTCATCGAGAACGTGATGCCCAAGCTGCCCGATCGGGTGGTTTTCTTTCTCGCAGGCGATGGGCCCGAGCGAGAAGGCATCCAAGCTGCAATTCGAGCGACGCGGCTCGAGCAGCGTGTGGTGCCGCTCGGGAAGATCTCCGAGGCCGAGCTGGTCGAGCTCTACCGATGCGGGCGCCTCTTCGTCATGCCCAACGTCGTCGTGCCCGGCGACATGGAGGGTTTTGGAATCGTGATGCTCGAAGCTGGCGCCTGCGGCCTCCCCACACTCGCCGCCGACCTCGAAGGCATTCGTGACGTAATCGAGGAAGGCGTAAACGGGTGGCTGGTCCCGCCTGGAAGCGCGGATGCGTTCGTCGAGCGCGTCGAGCTCTTGCTCGCCGATCCCGATGCGCTTCGCACGGCAAGCAAACGAACGGCAGACTACGTCGCCGCGAATTTCCAGTGGGATGCGACGGCGCAGCGCTACCTCGACGCGCTGGATTCCCGGTGACGCCCGAACGCTAGTCTCGGTCCCAGAGCTTCGACGCTCCGCGCATCGCTTCGGCGAGCGTGAAGGTGCGTGCATTGGCCGGCAGCTCCGATTGAAGGTGCTGCACGTTTCCCCCGCCGAGGTGAAGCGTGTCGTAGTTGAAGATCGGCTGCAGCTGCTCGATTGCGCTGAGGACGCGCGCCGTCCACTCGACGGGCCCGATACGCTTGAGCTCACTGTCGCGGACGAGGTCTTCGTAGGTCTGACCGTCGCGCAGCGGGTGATGGCCGAGCTCGAGGTTTGGGACCAGCACACCCTTCGTGAAAAGCGCAGCGCCCATTCCCGTCCCGAGCGTCAGCACGAGCTCCACGCCTTCCCCCTTCACTACGCCGAGCCCCTGCAGGTCGGCGTCGTTCACGGCGCGCACCGGATGTTGAAGCAGCAGCGCGAGCCGCTCCTCGATCGCGACGCTCTGCCAAAGCTCGTTTCCGAGGTTTGGAGCGTTTTGGGCGACACCGTTTTTCACCACGCCGGGAAAACCAATCGAGACGCGCCGATGGGGAGGCAGCGTATCCGCCATGTCTTGAATCAACGCGAACACCGCGTCCGGCGTGGCGGGTTGGGGAGTCGGCTCGGTCAATGTCTCGGTGACCGGTGCACCGAGGTCGTTCAGCGCCAAGACCTTGATGCTGCTACCACCGATGTCGACTGCCAACGTAGTCATGACGAGGGGCCCTTGTGTGTCCGATAGTAATCCACGAGCTGCCTCGTCGACGAGTCGTGCGTGCCCTCGGCGCCGCTCAGCTCGGGTTGAATCACTTTGGCGAGCTGTTTGCCCAGCTCGACGCCCCACTGATCGAAGCTGTAGATGTTCCAAATCACCCCCTGCACGAAGATCTTGTGCTCGTAGAGGGCAATCAGGCGGCCGAGGGCGCGCGGAGTCAGCTTTTCCACCATGAAGGTGTTGCTCGGACGGTTTCCAGGGAACGACTTGTGAGGAACGAGCGCTTCGATCCGATCCCGGGACATTCCCGACTCCTCGAGCTCTTTCTCCGCCTCTTCCGCAGTCTTCCCTCGCATCAGGGCCTCGGACTGCGCAATGCAGTTCGCCACGAGGATGTCTTGGTGATCGCCCAGTGGGTTCTGACTCTGCGCCGCGACGATGAAATCGCACGGGATGAGATGCGTGCCCTGATGCAGAAGCTGGTAGAAGGCGTGCTGACCGTTCGTGCCGGGCTCCCCCCAGACGATGGGACCGGTCGTGTACTCGGTGATGATGTCGCCGTCGCGCGAGGCTCGCTTTCCGTTGCTCTCCATGTCGGCCTGTTGGAGGTACGCCGGGAATCGATGCAGGTACTGGTCGTACGGCAAGATCGCGTGTGAAGTCGCGCCGAAGAAGCCTTGGTACCAGACGCCGAGAACCGCCATGATGACGGATGGGTTTTCGCGGAGCGGCGCCGTTTGGAAGAGCTCGTCCACGTCGTACCCGCCGGTGAGCAGCTCGTCGAAACGGTCCATCCCAATCATGACGGCAATCGAAAGCCCGATGGCCGACCAGAGCGAGTAGCGCCCCCCGACCCAATCCCAGAACTCGAACATGTGGGTGGGGTCGATACCGAACTCGGTCACGGCCCTGCCGTTGGTCGAAAGCGCGACGAAATGCTTCGACACGGCGTTTTCCGATCCGAGGCGCTCGACGAGCCAGGCGCGCGCGGACCGCGCGTTGGTCAGTGTCTCCTGCGTGGTGAAGGTCTTGGACGCCACGATGAATAGCGTCGTTTCGGGCTCGACCTGCCGGAGCACCTCGCTCAAGTGCGTGCCGTCGACGTTGGACACGAAATGGGCGCGCAAGCCCTGCTTCCAGTACGGTCGAAGCGCCTCGGTCACCATGACGGGACCGAGGTCCGAGCCGCCGATACCGATGTTCACCACGTCCGTGATGGCGCGCCCGGTGTGACCGACCCACGTGCCCTCGCGCACCGCGTTGGAGAACTTCCGCATCTGCGCGAGCACCCTCTTCACGTCGGGCGTCACGTCCACGCCGTCCACCATGACGGCGCGCTCACCGCGGTGACGGAGCGCGGTATGCAGGACGGCTCGGCCTTCGGTTTCGTTGACCGGCTCGCCCGCGAACATCCGACGGATCCACTCTCGGACGCCGCAATCTTCACAAAGCTGGACCAACAGCGTGAGCATCTGCTCGGTGATCCGGTTCTTCGAAAAATCGAAGAGCAAATCGCCGAGAGTCAGCGAGAACCGACCTGCGCGATCCGGATCACGGTCGAAGAGGTCGCGCATCCGAAGGTCGCGGACTTCCTCGTAGTGCGCCTGCAGCGCCGGCCACGCGGCGGTCTTGGTCGGGTCGCCCATCGAGCAATGGTAACCCCGTCGCCGACGCTGCGCATCGGGATGATGCGATCCGGGGGGATCAGGCGATCAGCGGGGCGATCACCAGCGCCACGACGCTCATCAACTTCACGAGGATGTTGAGCGAAGGACCCGCGGTGTCCTTGAAGGGGTCGCCAACGGTGTCCCCGACGACCGACGCTTTGTGTGCCTCGCTGCCTTTGGGATGGACGCTGCCGTCTTTCATCTTGTAGCCGCCGCCCTCGAAGGACTTTTTGGCGTTGTCCCAGGCGCCGCCGGCGTTGGCCATGAAGAGCGCCATCAGCACGCCCGACACCGTGACGCCTGCCAACAGGCCACCAAGCGGCTCGGGCCCCATGACGAAGCCAACGAGCACGGGCGTGAGAATCGCAAGCGCACCAGGCGCGATCATTCGTTTGATCGATGCCTCGGTCGAGATCTTCACGCAGCGCGCGGTGTCTGGCTTGGCATTCCCCTCGAGCAGCCCCGGGATCTCGCGGAACTGCCGCCGCACTTCCTCGATCATGTCCATGGCGGCGATACCCACGGCCTGCATGGCCATCGACGAGAAGAGGAACGGGAGCATGCCGCCGAGGAACAGTCCCGCCATGACCAGGGGCTTCGAAATGTTGATACCCGTGATCCCTGCGGTCTGTGCAAACGCAGCAAACAAAGCAAGCGCCGTCATGGCTGCGGAGCCGATGGCGAAGCCCTTTCCAATTGCGGCAGTCGTGTTGCCGACGGCATCGAGCTTGTCGGTCCGCTCGCGAACCTGCGGCTCCTGGCCGCTCATCTCCGCGATGCCGCCCGCGTTGTCGGCGATCGGGCCATATGCGTCGACTGCGAGCTGAATGCCGGTGGTGGAAAGCATCCCGAGCGCGGCAATGGCGACGCCGTAGAGGCCAGCCACCTCCGCTGCGATCACGACGCCCCCTGCGATCACGATGATCGGCAGTGCGGTCGACTGCATTCCAATCCCGAGACCGGCGATGATGTTGGTGGCGGTGCCGGTCTTGCTCTGCTCCGCGATACTGTCGACCGGCGGTTTGTGCATCGACGTGTAGTACGACGTGATGAGACCCACCGCGACGCCAGCGCCGAGGCCGGCCACGGTCGCCCAGCCGACGTTCATCCAGGTGACGAGCTTGTCCTGCGGGTTGGTCGCGCCACTTTCGGGCCACATGAGATAGGCAATGCCGAACGTGGCGATGGCCATGACACCGGCTGCACCGAAAGCGCCGGTATCGAGGGCATGCTGCGGATTGCCGCCTTCTTTCGTACGGACGAAGAAGGTGCCCACCATCGAGCAGATGATGCCCGCGCCCGCAATCACCAGCGGCATGATGACGGGACCGATGCTGGCGCTGCTCTGGACGGCATCGAAGCCGAGCGCGAGGACCATCGCACCGATGATCGCGCCGACGAACGACTCGAAGAGGTCGGCGCCCATCCCGGCGACGTCGCCGACGTTGTCACCGACGTTGTCCGCGATGACGGCGGGATTGCGCGGGTCGTCCTCGGGAAGACCGGACTCGACCTTGCCGACGAGGTCGGCGCCGACGTCGGCGGCCTTGGTGTAGATGCCGCCGCCCACGCGTGCGAAAAGCGCGATCGACGAAGCGCCCATCGAAAAGCCGGTGATCACGTTCACCGTTCGGGTAAGCTCCCAGCCGAGAACGTTATTGAAGATCAGGTAGAGAACGCTGAGACCGAGCGTCGCGAGACCGACGACCGTCATCCCCATGACAGTCCCGCCCGAGAACGCGACGTTGAGGGCGGGGGCCAAGCCGATCCGTGCCGCCGCCGTGGTGCGAACGTTGGCGTTGGTAGCGACCTTCATGCCGATCCAGCCAGCGGCGGCCGACGACGCTGCCCCGACGACGAAGGCACCGGCGATCTGCCAGCCGCGCGACGGATCGCCGAAATAGGCGAATGCGAGAACGCCGCCGACGCCGATCACGAAAATCGAGAGAACCCGGTACTCCGCCCGAAGAAACGCAAGTGCGCCCTCTTGAATCCGGCCTGCGATTTCGACCATGTTGGCGTCGCCGGGATCCTGCTGAGACACCCAGCTCGCCTTCATCCAGGCAAACACCAGAGCAAGCACGCCCGCAACCGGGGCTGCATAAATCAGATTTTGCATTGTCGCTGAACCTCGATTCGCGCCCGGCCGCGGTTGAGGGCTGGCGGGCGGCGCCTTTCTACAAGAATTGAAAAACAGGTCAAACCCAGCGGTCGCGTTTCGCTACGGGTCCGCGTTTTTCAGCCAAACCAGCCCCTAAATTCTGCCTTTCGCGCTTTCATCCCGGGGTTGGATCCCGTTTCGCGACGCTAGCCCGAAGGGCGGGGGCGGGCGGGTCGGATGGAACTAAACCACATCGGCGATGGCTTGGCGGGCGGCGTCGAAGTCCGCGGGGCCCTGCACGCTGACTCGGCCTGCCCGTTTGTCGATTCGCACCAAGAGCCCGCTGAGGACCCTGCCCGGACCCACCTCGACGAATAGCGACACCCCGTCGGCGATCATGTGGCGGACGCTTTCCTCCCATAGCACGGGGCGGCTGACCTGCCGGATCAAGGCCTCCCGCGCTCCCGCCGCGTCGTTCACCGGGGACGCATCGACGTTGACGTAGACTGGCACCTCCGGATCGCGAAACGCCACGTGCCGCATGTCCTCGCGAAGGCGCTCCTCGGCGGGCTCCATCAGCGTCGAGTGAAAAGGGGCGCTCACCGGAAGGCTGCTCGCTCGCGCGCCGGCGGCCTTGAGCTTGGTGCCGGCTTCAGTGACCGCATCGATCTCGCCCGCGATGACGATCTGTTGCGGCGAATTGTAGTTGACCGCTTCGACGAGGCCGGGAACCTCGGCACAGATCCGTTCGACGAGTGTGCGGTCGGCTTTGAGCACCGCGGCCATGGCGCCTTCGCCGTACGGCACGGCGTCCTGCATGTACCGGCCCCGCTTGCGCACGAGCTTCACCGCATCGGCCAGGTCGAGCGTGCCGGCCGCGACGTGAGCGGAGTATTCACCGAGGCTGTGACCGGCGACGACGTCGAAAGGCGCGTCGAGGGCGCGAAGAATCGCAATCGAGGTGGCGAGAACCGCGGGCTGTGTGTTGGCGGTGAGCTTGAGCTCGTCTTCGGGCCCATCGAAGCAGAGCTTCGAAAGCGGCTCCCCAAGCGCTTCGTCAGCCGCTTCGAACACGGAGCGCGCCGCAGGTGACGCGTCGAACGCGTCGCGTCCCATGCCGACCTTCTGACTGCCCTGTCCTGGAAAGACGAACGCGACCTTGCCCATCGAGGAGGTCCATAGCACGATCGAGAAAGGGCTTCGCTTGGAAGAAGAGTCGAACGCAGAGGATCGGGAGCACCTGAGCGCGCTGTCGATCGGTCACTTTCTGCTGGCGGGCGTCGCGCTCCTCGGTGGCATTCCGACGCTCGTGTTTGGCGTTGCCGGCGCGAAGCTCGCAGACGAGCTCGGCACCGACATCGCAGCCGGCATGGGACAGATTACCGGTCAGTCCGGAACGAGCCCGCTCGGGACGAGCCCGGATGCAATGCTCGACGATCTAAACACGATGATCGTGACGATGATCGTCGGCGCCTTGATACTCGCCGTGGTCACCACCATCCACCTCGTCGTGGTCGGCATCAAGATCCGTCAGCGGCGCTGGTGGACGTTTTCTTATCTCACGGGATGGGGCGAGTGTCTGATGTTTCCCTTTGGAACCATTCTCGGGATCTTCACCATCATCGTTCTCGGGCGGCCTTCGGTGAAACGGCTGTTCGGCGTGGGTCGGGCCGGGTTCGATTGACAACGAGCCAAGGGGGCCGTAGCCAGACCCGGAGGTATTCGATGGTCGAAGCGGAAGTCTTGGAAGCGCGGATTCGAGAGGGCGTGGGTGACGTCACCCACCTCGTGATCCGGGATTTGACCGGTACCAAGGACCATTGGGAAGCGGTGGTCGTGTCGGGAGCTTTTGCCGGAAAATCCCCGATCGAGCAGCACCAAATGGTTTATGCAGCACTCGGCGACCTGATGGCTGGCCCGGTCCATGCACTTGCGCTCAAGACCTACTCGCCCGACAATTGGCTCGATCACGAGGGTTGATATGGAAGATTCGGTTCGAGAACGAATTCAGGGGATCATCGAAGGCAACGACGTCGTTCTCTTCATGAAGGGGACCAAGCACTTTCCGCAGTGCGGGTTTTCGGCCACGTTGGTCGAGGTGCTTCGGCGCTCCGGGTCCGACTTTCAAGACGTGAACGTGCTCGAGGACGCCTCGATTCGGCAGGGCATCAAGGAGTTCACCAACTGGCCAACGATCCCGCAGCTTTACGTCCATGGCAAGTTCGTGGGCGGGTGCGACATCGTTCGCGAGATGTACGAGAAGGGTGAACTCGACGCCGTGCTTTCTGCGAAAGAAGGCTGATACGACGGTCGGCCCGATGGCGGAGCTGCTCGGTGGAAAATACGAAGTCTTGGAGCTCGCCGGCGAAGGCGGGATGGCCAAGGTGTACCGCGGGCAAACCCATGGCGCGGCGGGCTTCACGCGGCCCGTCGCGATCAAGCGGGTGCTGGCGCCACTCAGTCAAAACCCCGAGTTCCTCAAGATGTTCGTCGAGGAGGCGCGGGTGGTCTCCGAGCTCGACCACCCGAACATCGCGCAGATTCACGACTTCGACCGAGACCGAACGGGCGAATATTACCTCGTGCTCGAGTGGGTGGACGGCCTGACGCTGAACGAGTGGCGCGAGGCCTACCGTGCGCGCGGCCAGCACGCGCCGTGGAGCCTGACGGCCGCCATCGGGATCGAGGTGCTTCAGGCGCTGCATGCGGCGCACGTTCGCGTGGACGCGAACGGCAATCCGGCGCCGGTCTTTCATCGCGACGTCACACCACAGAACGTGATGGTGAGTAGCTGCGGGGTGGCGAAGCTCACGGACTTCGGGCTTGCCAAAGCGATGGACCGAAGCTCGATCACCCGGCCGGGTTTCGTGAAGGGCAAGCTCTCCTATTTGGCGCCGGAGCTCACCTACGAGGCGGATCCGAGCGCGCAGACCGACGTGTTCAGCGTTGGGGTCGTGCTGTGGGAGGTGCTCGCGGGCGAGAAGCTGTTCAAGGACAAGGATCCGCTGAAGCTCGTCGGAAACATCCGCGACATGGAGATTCCCGATCTTTCGGAGCACCGCGAGGACTTGCCGCATCGGCTGCGCGAAATCATCGACAAGGCGCTTCGGCGCGACCCGGCCGACCGGTACGGGTCGAGCCGAGAGATGGCGAGAGATCTGGCGGCCCTCCTCCGCGACTCCCAGGAGGTCACCGACGCCCACGTGCTCGCACAAAGCGTCCGATGGGCCCGGGAGCAGCTCGACCGGACGCGCCCGAGCGAGCCAGTCACCAAACCCTACTCTGCGCCCGAGTCCCTCCGAAGCGCGGCCGCCGACGAAACCATCCCCGACACCAACATCCCCCTCTCCCGCCGCAAGTAAAAAGGGGACTGTCCCCTTTTTACAGGAGGTCGAAGCCTAGGCCGGCGGCTATCGATAGGGCGACGAATGGGGGGGTCATGCCGATGACGGCGGCGATCATGTAGTCGCGGAAGCGTACGCCGGACATCGCCAGGGTGTAGTTGACCGGGGGGATCGCCCAAAGGAAGAGACGGATCACGATCATGGAGCGGATGGGCTGTTGCTCTAGGCGATCGAGCGGACGCTGGAAGAACGGCCGCTCGATCGACGTGCTCTTCAGAGGCTGGCCGCCGATCGTTCGAACGATCACGAACGAGACCGCGACCGAGGTCGTCGCGGCGATCACGGAGGCCACCGACCCCCAAAGCGGCCCGTACGCGAGACCCGACACCATGACGAACACGAATCCCGGAATGTAGAGCAGCTGACCGATGCAAAACGTGGCGACGAATACGACA
Organism: Polyangiales bacterium; assembly: GCA_041576815.1. Lineage (GTDB taxonomy): Bacteria > Myxococcota_A > Polyangia > Polyangiales > Houyiibacteriaceae > SG8-38. The sequence continues at coordinate 14,353 of JBFGKE010000029.1, read as the reverse complement.
AAGCCACCGATCCCGGCTTCACGCATCGATGCGCGAATCCCGTCCACCGTCAGCTGGTCCGTGAAGCCGGTTGCTCGCCCCAACAGGTAGATGCCGGTCAGAAACGCCGCCAACAACGCCAACCGGAGCCACGTGTTTCTCACGCGCCGCAGTAAGACACAGTCCCGCGCCTCCGTAAAACCGAGCGGCAGAGGGCCGTCGCCCGGATGCGCTACTGGGGGATGAGCGCGTCCAGAGGGTTCCGCGTCACCCGGTTCGAGCCGTCGAGCGAGTTGATGTCGATGCGGCTGAGGTCGACTCTCGGAGAAAAGAGGGTCGCATGAAACGAGTCGACGACATGCTGCACGTGGCTATCGCCGGTTTCGTCTTCGGCAATCTCGGTGCTGCTGCAGCCCCAGGCTGCGCCCGTTCGTCCGAACAGACAGATCTGGCCGCCATCGACTTGAATGCGAAGCCCGTCGCCCGAGCTCTCGAAGCGCGGTGACCGCATGACCGCTCGAGCGAGCCTGCGGTCCAGCGCCGCGTCGCTCGAACGCACTTCGACGGGAAGCGCCCATCCCATCCGTCGAAACAAGCCGGGGTCGGTGGCGAGCACCTGCTCGTAGAGCTCGGTCGTCTTGCGCGGGTCGGTCAGGGATTTCGCAAGCACTACTCGCACGCGTTCGCGAAGAAGTGCGTCTCCGGGCTGTAATCCCTCGAGGGCCCGACCGGCGTGCTCGACGGCCTCGGCATAGCTCCCTTGAGCGAGCGACACCTCGGAGAGAACCGCTTCGTAGTACGCATCCGCGCCTTCTCGCGGATCCTCCGCAGCGACACGGTCGACGGCCGCCTTCACGACGCCCGGGCCCACCGTGTCGATCAGCTCACCGACGAGCCACGGCGGCATCACGGCGCTCCGGGCCGTGCCGATTGCAAAGGTACCGACGAGCCGGGTCTCGTCATCCAAGAAACGCGCAGCCTGCCGAGCGCTCATCCACGCCTGGAAGCGCAACCACAGAGCCTTCCCACGGGCCCACCAGCGCGCGTAAAACGGCGCGCCCGCAGCTCGCTCCAGTGTCATCTCCGCGAGCATCAGGCGCGCCTGCCGATCGAGGAGCGCCACGATGCTCCGGTCTTGGCGAGGATCGCGGCTGTTGTGCGCGCGCCGGTCTGGCAGCACCGAAGCCTTGTCAGTGATCCGAAGCGCCTCGTCCGGCTTTCCCATCAGGAGCAGAAACGCGGCGAGCGCGCGCCGTGCTTCGTTCCGGTCCGAGTCGCGGACGTGCGCAGGTCGGGCAGCACGGTGCCGAGGGACCTCCCGCAGCGCCGAGAGCGCCTCCGCAAAACGCCCTGCTCGCATGTAGAGGTCGGCAAGCTCCAGCCAAGGATTACCGTACCACGAGAGACCCGTTTTCGACGCCTCCATCAGGAGCCGCTCCGCCTCGTCGAAGCGAAATACCGATCGGGCGGCTTCGGCGTAGTTGCCGAGGTCGACGGCGGTGGCGCTGCCGAAGCTCGTACGGCCGTACTCGACCGCCTCCGCGCATGCCTCGTAGCTCTTCAGGTCGTCGCCCGCCTCGAACTCGATCGCGCAAAGCGCATTCTTCGCGCGCTCGACTTGGTAGGGGTCGCCCGTGGCCAACCCCTCCTCGGCCGCGGCGCGAGCCTCGTCGAACTCCCGTTTCTTCATCAGCGGCCAGGCAAGCTCGGCTTTGAGCTGCGGCGTGTAGAGCGCGTTGTACCGATGCATGAATGCGAGCTGCTGGTCGTAATGCTCGAGATCGCCGTGTGTGCGCGTGAGCGCGATCAGAATCCGCGCGTGCCAGCGCCAGGGCTGGCTCGGCGTCGGCTTTGCCCCTTCTTTCGCCTCGAACAGCTCGAGCGCCCGCGTTTCGTGAAAGAGCGCCTTCGGGAAGTTGGCTTCGCCGTAGTGTTGGGCCATCCCCAAAACGAGGTGAGCGACGTGAGAGTCGGGCTCTTCGGAGAGATATTTCTCTGCCTCCTCGCGCGCCCGCACGTAGCGCTGGCGTTCGATGAGCTCCCAGAGCATCAGCTCCTCGGCCTGCGCTTCTTCGCCCTCGAGCAGCAGCGGGGTGGCCATCTCCTCGGCCGTTGCCGTCGCACTCAAGGACGCGGCCAACCACGCGATCGCAGCAACCTTTGCGAGCCTTTGCATCCGTCAGCCGCGGCGCAGGCTCGCCCGTGCGAGCTTTTCGATTTCGACGGCCGTCGACTCGGCGATCAGCGCTTCGACGTCCTCTACGCCAGGCGCGCACTCGAGCCGATGCTTGAATACGTAGGGTGCCAGCACCTCGACATCTTCTGGCGAGACGAAGTCGCGGCCGTGAATCACCGCTCTGGCCTGAAGAGCCGGAAGCATCAGCACGAGCGCCCGCGTCGAAGCACCTTGAAGCACGCGCGAATCGCTCCGGAGAAGTCGCGCGAGATCGACGAGGGCCTCCTTCACGACCGGAGCCACGTGAACAGAGCCTCGCGTCTGGCGGCGTGCCGCCAAGATCTCGTCGCGGGTGACCGCGGGATAGTCGCGTGCGACCTCCAGGCTCGCGCGCGGATACTGGTCGAGCACCTCGAGCTCCGAGGCCCGATCGATGTGCTTCATTTCGATCTTGAAGAGGAAACGATCCAGCTGGGGAGTGGGGAGCGGATACGTGCCGGCCAAATCGAGAGGATTTTGAGTGGCAATCACGAAGAACAGATCGTCGAGCGCGTACGAGCGATTGTCGACCGTCACCTGCTTTTCCGCCATCGCCTCGAGCATCGCAGCCTGCACCTTGGGCGACGTTCGGTTGATTTCGTCCGCCAGTACGATGTGTGCGAACACGGGCCCCCGTCGAAACGCAAAGCGGTTCGTCTCGACGTCGAAAATGTTCGTGCCCGTGATGTCGCTCGGCAAGAGGTCGGGCGTAAATTGAATCCGCCGGAACGCCGCCACGTCGCTCGTGCCGTTGCCCTCCTCGAGCGCATTGCCGAGCGCTCGCGCGAGGGTCGTCTTCCCAGAGCCGGGGTAATCCTCGAGAAGGACGTGCCCGTCGGCGAGAAGCGCGACGAGCACCAGCTCGACGACGTCGTCTCGTCCGCGGATCGCAGCTCGGAGCCGTGCACTCAAACGCGCCGCGACTTCACGCGCGCCCGCGAGGCTGTCTTCAATCGGTGTGTGAATGGCTTGCTGCATGTCAGCTAGAGGCTCCGTTTGAGTAAGGATGGCATCATTTCGACCGTAACCAAGACCAAGGTGTGATTAACCCCAAGAATCGCTTCCACATCGGGAATCGGGTCTGTAGGTCGCGCCTGACTCGGGCGGCCTCTTCACGGACGTGCGCAGAGTCGGAGGCTCTACCGCCGAACGCGGCTGCGACGTGTGCGTCGGTGAGAGGCGCGAACGAGGGGAGCTGGTCACGGATTCGGCGCGCGAACGACTCGCGGGACTCGCCGACATCACGACGAAGGGCGACCTCCCCGATTCGGTCCAGCTCCGCGCGATAGAGGACTCGTGGCAAAGCTTCGGAAGACGCCCAGGCCGGCGCGAACCTTCGCCATGCCTTGATCGCGTACAAAGCGAGCAGGAAAGTGAAGAGCAGCACCAAGAGCCACGAGCCCGCGGTCAGCGTCACACGCCTGGCAAGCTCCTTGATTTTCGGAATGTCGGTTGCGGAGAGAGGCAGCGGAGATGCACCGCGCGCGAGCTCGCCGAGCAATCGCTGAAGGTCGGCGTCCATCGGCTGCTCGGGTGGGTCGAGCGCCCGCTCCGGATAGACGTCGAGCACCACCCATCCAAAGCCGTCGATGTAAACCTCCGGCCACGCGTGAGACGCAGCGCCGGAAAGCAAGAGGGACGACCCCCCTTGCCGCGCCGACTCGCTGACGGCATACCCGGTCGCGACGCGCGCGGGCACGCCCAGGCTCCGCATCAAATACGCCGCGGCGTGCGAGAAGTGCACGCAATAGCCGGTGAGATCGCCAAACAAGAAGCTCGCGGTCGGGTCCTCCGCACCGCTGTGCTGGTTCTCTAGGCTGTAGATCCCCTCTTCACCGAGCCATCCGGTCACCGCGAACGCCCTCGCGATTGGATTGTCCTCGAGATCATCGGGCAGGCTTTCCGCGATCTGTCGGGCGAGCTCGGCGTATCGTCCGTCGGCAGGGGCCTGCGTATAGTGCGCCCACTGGTCCTTGGTCCAGTCAGGCGATCCGAGGCGGGCGTCGAGCATCGCAGCGTAGTCAGCCGTCAGCACGCCCGAAGTCGCTCGATACACGCGTCGAAAGCGGTTGGGCGAAGGGTTCTGCAACGGCTCGACTTCGACCGGCGCTTCGAGCGCAAAAGGCTGCGTGTGGTCTGCCATCAGTGCGATGGTCGTCTCGAGCGGCCCTCGGTTCTCGTTGACCGGGGGTGCGTCTTCGATCTTCAGGAGCCGGGTGGGGAAGTAGGGGATCAGATCGTGGTCGACATCGCGCCGACCGGAGACCACCAGCTTTCGGCCGTTGTACTGGCTGAACGCGCCTTGCCGGAAGTAGTAAACGCCGCTGGGCGGTGAGTAGTCGTCGTGAAACAGGACGACGGCGACAGGCACCCGTGCGCCGCCGGTGTTGTACCGATTCCGGAACTGGAGCTCGGAGTTGGGCATGCCGCCGAGGTCGCGCTGGTCCCGCTCACCGGCATCCCCCTGCGACTCTTCGGGCCGAAGCCCGAGCCCTCCGCCCCCCTCGGGCGGCGGCGGCATGCCGATCATCGGCGTCGCCAACACGATCATCGCCAGCAGCAGCCCGATGACGCCGAGATTCAGAACTGCACGACCCAGCCGGTGCTCGCGGAGCAGCAGCACGAGGCCAAAAACCGTGGCCGTCCCTCCCATGAAGAGGAATAGCCAGGTCGGATCCCAACCGAGCGCAATGATCCAGTCGGCGAGGTAAAAGGGACGATTGATCGCACCGTGGCGATGCGGGACGAACAGCTGCGCGAAGGCAACGGCGACCAGCAAGAGCTCGAAGACGGCGAAGATGGGCTTGCGGGTCGAGCTCGCACGCATCGTTGCGCTGGCCACGGTCGCGACCGAAATCGCCGTCCAGGTCCCCGCGAGGCGAAGCGCGGTCGCAGGGCCGAGGGTCGCAGCCAATACCGATACCTCGGTCATCGATGAGCCGATCCATCCGCATACCGCGACGAGCAGCAGGCCGCCGGCGATGATCGCGGACGTCCGCAAGCGGGTGCGTCCGAGCCGCGCGCCGACGAGGCACCCGATCGCGCCTCCGATGAAGGCAGCCACCACCGATTGGAGAGGCGCCATGGTGGCCACCAACACGGCCCATCCGAGGCCGTGAATCGTCGCCCGACCCAGCTCGGCCAGGGCGATCGCGACGCGCATCGGCCCGTGCGCGGCGGCCTCCGTCACGCGGCCCTCCTTCGCGTCGGCGCGAGGTGCCTCGCATCGCCGAGCACCCGGCCGCTCACCCGATCGATGACGACCACTTCGCACCGAAGCTGGCCGAGTGCCCGCCCGACCCGCTCGAGCTCGCCTCGCTCTGCCCCGGCGCGACCGTCGGGCAAGAACAGCCATCGGCGCCAACGTGGCTGCGTGCCTGGATCGTGCACCGCATCGACCGCGATGACGACCCGCACGCGCCCGTAGCGCCGCAGCGTGAGGGCGCGCATCTCTTGGAGCCACGTGCCCATCGTCGGGGGCGCGAAGACGACGAGCGCCGCTGGGCCCCGGGCGTCGACCTCTGCCAAGAAGGGCTTCAGCCCGCTTCCACTCCGGCCGGAAAACCCGGAAGACCGCATGACCTTTTGAAGGGCCTCGGTACGGTCGCTCGTCGCATCTGGAGAGCCGTCGGCGCCAAACTGCCATTCGACGCCGAGCGCTTCTTCTTCGATCGCTGCACGCGCCGCTGCGGCCGCTGCCTCGTCATTCGATCCCACGACCAAGAAGGCGACGGTCCGACGGGCTCGGCTCAATGCCCGTTCGGGTACACGCACCATCAGCTTCCGGGTGCGGCCGAATACCTTCCAGTGAATGAATCGCGCCGAGTCCCCGGGAACGTAGCGCCGGAGCTCGACTCGGTCGCCGTCTTCGAGGCCCATCGGGTGCGGGAACTCCTCGCCGCCGGTGAGCGACGTCAGGACGGGCAGCCTGCGAATGCCGCCGAGATGGGGGAGCACCTCGATAGGCCCGAGCTGCTCCTGATGAAACGCAATGCGCGACAGGCCGAAGGCGTCCTGCACCACTACGCGACGCGTCACCGACTCGAACACACCGCGCTTTTGGAGCACGACGCGCTCCCTCACCCGCCCGCTGGAGACGGTCGGCTCGACGTCGGCGCGAGGGTGGGTCCAGCTCCAGGTGACCTGAGCCAGCGGCAGCCACCACAGAGATCGAAGAGAAAAGCCCGTGCGTGCCGCGGCGCCGGTTTCGAACGTCGAGGCGGACCAGCCGAGGTCGGCGCGTCGAAGGCGCAACCAAAGCCCGAGCGCGGTCGTCGCGACGACGAGCATCGAGATGAGGAGAAGGCCTGCACCCCCGTACCCCACCACGAGAAGCACGAGATCGAGCTTTGCGAAACCGAAGCCGACCAGCGCGATCGCAGCCACCGCTCCGAGTGCCATGCCGAGGGCCGTGAGCGGCCACAGATCCCCGATGGGCCGCGCGGCGCGCAGGATGCGCCGCACGTGCTCTCGTGCGGGTTCCGAAGGTGCGGCGTCGGGGCTCATCGTCGCGATCGTGCCATGCGGGCTCTCAAGCTCAAACACCGGGAAACCCACATCATTCCCGGGCATGGAATAGACGGACCGCAAGCGTGGTTCAGGGGGCCGGAGCTGTCTTGACAGGCTTAGCGCCGAGGCTACCCTCCGCCAGCCCAGGCAAGGTCGGGCAGCGGAATCACGCGCGAGGGATGAGATGAGCGATGTGATGATCGATGCGCGGAACCTGACGAAGCACTACGGCTCGGTCACCGCGCTCAGCGACGCCACGTTTCAGGTCAATCGTGGGGAGGTCGTCGGCTTTCTCGGCCCCAACGGCGCCGGCAAGACCACCACGATGAAGATCCTGACGTGCTTCATCGCACCTTCCGCGGGCACCGCAAGCGTCGCAGGCGCCGACATCTTCGAAGACTCGATCGCGGTCCGCGACGCCATCGGCTACCTGCCGGAGAGCACACCGCTCTATACCGAGATGCTGGTGCTCGAATATCTCGAGTTCGTGGGAAGGATGCGCGGGTTGACGGGGTCGGGGCTCGAGGCGCGTATTCGCACCGTCGTCGACGAGACCAGTCTGGGCGACGTCATTGGAAAAAGCATCGGCGAGCTTTCGAAAGGGTTTCGTCAACGCGTCGGGCTGGCCCAGGCGCTGATCCACGAGCCCCCCGTCCTGATTCTCGACGAGCCGATGAGCGGCCTCGACCCGAACCAGGCGGCGGAGATCCGCGAGCTGATCCGCGAAATCGGTCGGGAGCGAACCATCATTCTCTCGACCCACAACCTCGCCGAGGTTCAGGTCACCTGCGGCCGGGTGCTCATCATCTCTCGAGGCCGGCTGGTCGCGGACGACACCCCCGACGAGCTCGCGGCGCGCGCGGGGAAGCCTCGGTTCATCGCAACGCTGGCCCAAGACGGCAAGAGCGCGTCGGAGGTTCGGGCGGCGTTCGCGAAGATCGAAGATGCCCTGAGTGTGAAAGAGCACTCCGGTGCCACACCGGGCGAGGTGATCGTCGAGGTGGTCCCGAAAGCCACGCAGGACTTGCGAAAGGCGATCTTCCAGGCGGCGGTGGCCGCCGACCTCGTGCTCCTCGGCCTCGAGCAGCGAGGTGAAAACCTCGAAGACGTCTTTCGACAGCTCACGACGGGTGGCGGAGACTCATGAAACACATCCTGACCATCGGCGGACGGCAGTTCCGGAGCTACTTCAACGGCCCAGTCGCCTACATCGTGATCTGTATCGTGATGTTGGCGCTCGGGTTCTTCTTCTGGAAAACGTTTTTTCTCTTCGGGCGAGCGAGCGCGCGCGAGATGTTTCGGTGGCTCGGCCTCATCCTCGTGCTCGCGCTGCCTGCGCTGACCATGGGTCTCCTCGCGGAAGAAAAGCGCACCGGGACGATCGAGCTGCTGATCACGATGCCTGTCACCGAGGCGCAGGTGATCCTCGGCAAATTTCTCGGAGTTCTCGGGCTGTATGCCGTCCTCCTGGCGCTCACCCTCCCCTATCCCCTCAGCGTCTCCACGCTCGGCGACCTCGATTGGGGTCCCGTGTGGGGGGGCTACATCGGGCTTCTCTTGCAGGGCTCGGCCATTCTCGCGATCGGTCTGATGGCATCGAGCTGGACCAGCAACCAGCTCATCGCGCTGTTCGTCGCGCTGACGCTGAGCGTGTTCTTCTGGGTGCTCGACAAGTTCTTGGCTCTGTTGCCGACGAGCGCAGCGTCTGCGCTCGAGTGGTTGTCGTTCGACTACCACTTCCAAAGCATGGCGCGCGGGGTGATCGACCTCCGCGACGTTTTCTTTTTCCTCTCGGTGACGATATTCGCGCTCGCGGTGGCTTTTCGCGCGCTCGAATCGAGGCGGTGGAGCTGACGATGTCGTCGAAGGTTCAAAAGCGCGCCGCAGGCGAATCGCTAATCTTCCTGCTCTTCGTCGGCGGCATTCTCGTTCTGCTGAACGTGCTGCTTGCCTATTTCCCATCACCACGAGTCGACCTGACGCGCAACAAGCTATTTTCGCTGGCCGAGGGCTCGACCCGGGTCGCTGCCAGCCTGAGCGACCGTCTCGAAGTCACGGCGTACTTCACGGAGAACCTTCCCCCACCCTTCAACGCGACGGAGCGCCAGGTGCGGGATTTGCTCTCCGAGTATGCCGCAGCCTCGAACGGAAAGATCGTCGTCCGATTCGTCAACCCCGACGACGAAGCGAAGCAGCAGGCGGCGCAGGCGGACGGCGTCCAGCGAGTGGCGCATCAGAAGATCGAGGAAGATCAGGTCGCCGTGGTCGAGGGTTATCGAGGCATGGTTCTCCGCTACCTCGACCAGAAGCGCGCGATGCCCGTCATCCAAGACACGGCTGGCCTCGAGTACACCATCACCTCGGCGATCAAGGAGCTGACCGGTGACCGAAAACCGATCGGCCTCGTGAGCGGTCACGGAAGCCCCACCTTGGAGGAGGGGCTCACGAGCCTGCGCGACGTGTTGAAGCTCTACGACATCCGCCCCGTCGACGTCGCCGAGGAGGTCGACACCAACCTCGCGGCGCTGCTGGTGATCGGCCCGCGCGAGCCCTTCAGCGACGAGGAGCTTCGTCGCATCGACCAGTTCGTCATGCGCGGCGGCTCGCTCGGGGTTTTCGGCGGAGCGCTCGCGATCGAGCTCACGGGCGGCACCGGGCCGTCTGCACGCGAAGTGGATACGCGGCTTGGCGGCCTTCTCGGCCCCTGGGGCGTGCGCGTGCAGTCGAAGGTGGTGGCCGACGCACAGTGCAGTCGCGCACCGATGCGCGGGCCGCTCGGGCTGCAGGTGCTCGTGCCGTATCCCCCGATTCCCGTGCTCCAGCTCGATTCGGAGCAGCTCGAACATCCCGTGATGTTCAGGCTCGCTTCGCCGATGCTCCCCTTCGTCGCTCCCCTGCAGGTCGGCGATGCGCCGGACGGCGTCGAGCTCGCCGTGCTTGCGCGCTCGTCGAGCGACTCCTGGACGATGTCTGGGCCGGTCATCTCCCTCGAGCCACGCAATCCGCGGGACTGGCAAATGACGGCCGATGCGGGCCCCTTCGACCTGATGGTGGCGATCGAAGGGAAGCTTCCCTCCGCGTTCGCCGCGCCCATCAACGAAGAGGAGGCGACCGCAATTCAAACCCCACTGTTTGCCGAGGGCGACGTTCGGGTGCTCGTTTCCGGGACCAGCACGTTCCTCGAAGACAGCTTCATGCCACCGCGGCAGCAGCAGGGCCCGGTTCAAATGAATGCGGCGCTCGCCCTCGCCCTGAACGCCGTCGACTGGCTCGCCGCGGACTCCGACCTCATCGCGATTCGAGCGAAGACCATCGAGGAGCCCGCGCTCGACATTCCCGACTCGGTCCTCGCCGCGGAGAGCACTGCGCTCGATGCTGCGGAGCAAGGGGATCAGCAGGCCGTCGAGTCGGCGCTCGAGAAGCGAAAAGCCGCAATCGAATCCTGGGACGCCAAGAAGCGTGCGTACCGATGGCTCAACACACTGGGAATTCCGTTCTTGGTTGCGCTCTTTGGGCTGTTTCGATGGCGGCAACGTTCGAAAAAGAAGGAGACACTCAGACTCTGAGGAGGGGGACGCGTCGCGATGAGTTGGCGAAAGAATCGGATTGCGATTGGAGGCGCGCTGTTCGTCGGACTGCTCGCCCTCACGCTCTGGGCGGTGAATCGAAGGGACGCACAGCCCGGGCGGGCCGCGGAAATCCCGGCGGTCGAGCTCGATGAAACCAAGATCACCACGCTCGAGATCACCCGACCGAACAACGAGCGCGTCGTGCTTTCGAAAGTGGAGGACGCTTGGCGGGTCATCGAGCCGCTCGATGCGGACGCCGATCAAAACAACGTCAAATCCGCGCTGAATCGCCTCGGCGACCTGCGGCTGACGCGCATCGTAGCGACCAAGCCGGAGCACTATCCCCGACTCCAGGTCGACGACGACAACGCCGTCCGGGTTGCGGTCAAAGAGGGCGAGACCACCCTGCACGAGCTCAGCGTGGGCAAATACAGCGATGGCGTGACCATGCTCCGCCTCGACGATCGGCCCGAGGTTTTCGGCGCGAGCGGCTCGCTGCGCTACGCGTTCGACCGCGAGCTCAAGGCCTGGCGCGATCGGAAAGTGGTCCAGATCGACGCAGCCGACGTGCAGTCCATACTCTACGACAGCCCCAAAGGCAGGTTTGCCTTCAAGCGCGACGGCGCGGGCTGGGTCGCCGAGAAAGGGAAGAAGAAGCTGGGGGATTTCGATTCGAAGCAGGTCGACGGACGCCTTTCCACGGCGGCTCGTCTCACCGCGTCCGGGTTTGCTCCCGACGACATTTCGACTGCGAGAGCCGGCCTCACCGAGCCGAAAGCCGTGGTCACCATCAAGATCTCCGGCGACGACGCGGAGACCGTCGTTCTCGAGCTCGGCGATGCGACGGACGAGGGGAACGAGCACTATCTCTGGCGCAAAGGAAATCCGACGATATACATCGTGTCGAGCTATCTCGCGGAACGGCTCCAGCCCGACGCGGCAGCATTCGAAAAACCGAAAGCGCCACCAACTCCACCGCCCGGCATGCCCGCTGCGCCTACCGGGCCTCGGGAACAGCCGCAGCTTCCGCCCGAGGTCATGCAGCAGCTTCAAGAGCAGATTCGGAAGCAGCAGCAAGGGCAGCAACCGCCGCCCTAGCCATCGGCGCCCAACCGCAAACCCGCGGCCACGACGGCAGCCCAGCCGACCAGGAGAAGGAGGCCACCAACGGGTGTGATCGCGCCGAGCTTGGTCAGCCCCGTCCACGCCATGACGTAGAGGCTTCCGCTGAAGAGCGTAATTCCTGCGACGAACGCCCATCCGGCCACGGTGGCGCCCGCGCCGGCACCTCGGTGGGCCAGCCATGCGACGAACGCAATCGCCAGCGCGTGAGTCAGGTGATACTGGGCTGCGGTGGTCCACCACTCGACCCGTCTCGCCCCGTCCGGAAGAGCCTCGAATCGCGATCGTAGCCCATGCGCGCCAAACGCACCGAGCGCCACGGCAACGAAGCCGAGCACCCCGGAGAGAACCACGAAGATCCGAGACATCGCTCCGAACGATGCTAGCACCGGCCAACCGGACGGGTTAGGCTGTTGGGCAGCCCGGCGTGTGGGAGCCACGACTCGGAGATGACCGCAGATTTCGGCGTAAACCAAGGACTGGTCGAAGAGCAGTTTCTCAAGTGGGTCGATAACCCCCTCACGGTCGACGATGCGTGGCGGGCGTATTTCGAAAGCCTCTCGCCCGCCGACTGGCCTCAGATCACCAGCGCCGGCACGATCATCTCGCCGGTGACCGCAGTGGGTACGCTGAGTCCGGCTCCACTCCCATCGGACGGCAATGGGGCCGGCGCGCCTGCGTCGGTCGATGGCGAGAGCGGGATTCGCAACTCTCTGTTCTTGCCGCCGACGGCGGAGACGACGCTGACACCTCCAATGCGCGAAGAGCGCACGTCGTTTCCGCCTTCATCCGAGGTGCTCGCCGCGCACGAGCTTCAGGCGAGGCTCTCGGCGCTGATCAACGCGTATCGTGTACGTGGGCATGTCTTCGCCAACCTCGACCCACTGGGCCTTCACGACGTCGGACCGCACGACGAGCTCGTTCTCAAGCGTTACGGCCTAGCGCACGTCGACCCCGATACGATTTTCGCAACGGGCAACCTGGCCGGCCCGGCGACTGCGCCGCTGCGTTCCGTGCTCGAGCGCCTCAAAGACACCTACTCGCGCACGATTGGCGTCGAATACACGTTCCTCGAAAACGCGGAGGCGCGCGACTGGCTCCGCGACCGGATGGAGCTGACCCGCAATCACATCGACCTCAGCCGCGAGCAACAGATCCGCATCCTGACGAAGCTGACCGACGCCGAAATCTTCGAGCAGTTTCTGCACACGAAATACACCGGGGCCAAACGCTTCTCGCTCGAAGGCGGCGAGAGCGTGATCCCGATGCTCGACATTCTCGTCGAGCGCGCGTCCGAGCTGGGCGTCGAAGAGATCGTGATCGGCATGGCGCACCGGGGCCGCCTCAACGTGATGGTCAACATCATGGAGATGAACGTCCGGCAGATCTTCGCGGGTTTCGAGGACGACGACCCGGAGGCGTACGTCGGGCGCGGCGACGTGAAGTACCACCTCGGCTACTCCCTCGATCGCAAGACCGCCAGCGGGAAAGACATCCACATGACGCTCGCTTTCAATCCGAGCCACCTCGAGTTCGTCAACCCGGTCGTGGAGGGGCGCGTTCGGGCCAAGCAGGATCGCAAGGGCGACCGCGATCGCATCACCGTGCTACCGCTCTTGATTCACGGTGACGCTGCGTTCGTCGGCCAGGGCGTGGTCGCCGAGACGCTCAACTTGAGCCGTCTTCCGGCGTTCGAGACCGGCGGAACCATCCACGTGGTGATCAACAACCAGATCGGATTCACGACCAACCCCGAGGACTCGCGCTCCACCGCGTACTGCACCGACATCACGCGGATGCTCAGATGTCCGGTCTTTCACGTCAACGGCGAGGATCCGGAGGCCGTCGCGCAGGCCGTGACGCTTGCCACCGAGTACCGCCAACGTTTTCACGGCGACGTGGTCCTCGATCTGTTCTGCTACCGCAAGTACGGGCACAACGAAGGCGACGAGCCCCGCTTCACCCAGCCCGTCATGTATTCGGCCGTCGAAAAGAAGAAGACGGTGCGGGAGGTGTACGTCGAGCACCTCGTCAAGACGGAGAAGGTGACGCTCGAGCAGGCCGAAGAGATCAAGGTTCGCGAGCAGCAGAGGTTGGAGCGGGCCCTCGAGGACGCGAGGAGCAACGGCAACTACAACCTGATTCCAGCGTCGATGAAGGGCCTCTGGGCAGACTACAAGGGCGGCAGTGACCTCGATGTGCCGGACGTCAGCACGGGTTTTCCGAATCAGGGCTTGCTCCTCGCGCTCGATCGCCTGACCAGCTACCCGGACTGGTTCACGCCGCACCCGCGAATCAAACGGTTCGTGCTGGACAAGCAGCGCAAGGTCATGGAGACGGGCGAGGGCGTGGATTGGGGCACCGCCGAAAACCTCGCCTTCGCGAGCCTTCTCATGCAGGGCGTACGATGCAGGCTCACCGGGCAGGACGTGCGGCGCGGAACCTTCAGCCACCGACACGCTGTGATTTTCGACTCGGAGACCGGGCGCCGATACACGCGGCTCGGACACCTGAGCGAAGATCAGGCGCATCTCGAGATCTACGACAGTCCTCTCTCCGAGGTCGGAGTGCTCGGCTTCGAGTGGGGCTATTCGCTCGACTCGCCGGATGCGCTCGTGTGTTGGGAGGCTCAGTTTGGGGATTTCGTCAACGTCGCGCAGGTGATCATCGATCAGTTTATTTCGTCATCCGAGGACAAGTGGCACCGGCTGAGTGGGCTGGTGATGCTTTTGCCGCACGGGATGGAGGGGCAAGGCCCCGAGCACTCCAGCGCGAGGCTCGAACGCTTTTTGCTGCTCTGCGCCGAGGACAACATGCAGGTGGTCAACCTCACCACGCCGGCGCAGCTGTTTCACTGCCTTCGGCGACTGGTGCTTCGGCCATGGCGCTAGCCGTTGGTCGTGATGAGCCCCACGAGCCTGCTGCGACCCCGTCGCGCGGTCAGCACGCTCGACGAGCT
>JBFGKE010000028.1:0-47589 GCA_041576815.1 Polyangiales bacterium | reverse complement strand
TGGAGGGGCGAAAAAAATCGCGATATGGGGCGGAGTCGGCGTCGCGAGTGACAAATGGCCATGCGTGCAACCACCGCCATTTGGCGTGAGCGCCGAGGGGAGGCTTGCGTGGCCAACGCTCCCAAGTGCATCCGGCCACCTTTGCAAGCCGACCCGTCCGGCGGAGCCCCGTATCGCGATTTTTTTCGCCCCGGCTCTTCCGTCCGGCGGAAGTGCGTATCGCATTTTCTCGGGACCCGTGCCCACCCGTCCGGGGGAACCCGATACCGTATTCTTTTCTAGACCGTGCCTTACAACAGCATCGTCAGGGGGGATTCGACGATTCGCTTGAAGGCCGCCATGAACTTTGCGCCGGTGGCGCCGTCAATGACGCGGTGATCGCAGCTCATCGTGAACCGCATGCGGCGCCCTGGAACGATGGCGCCGTCGACGACCACCGGCTCGTTTCGAATCGTGCCCACGGCGAGAATCGCTCCCTCTGGGGGATTGATCACCGCGGAGAACTCCTCGATGCCGAACATCCCGAGGTTGGAAACCGAAAAGGTGCCGTTCGTCATTTCTTCGGGTTGAAGCTTCTTTTCTCGCGCGCGCGCGGCGAGATCGCGGACCTCCGCGGCGATCTCGGCCACGCCCTTGCGGTCGGCGTCGCGCACGACCGGCGTCATCAGCCCATCGTCGATCGCGACTGCCACGGAAATGTCGACCACCTGGTGATAGTGGATTTCTTTGCCGGCCCACGACGCGTTGACCTCGGGCACTCGTCGCAACGCCACCGCAGCTGCCTTGATGATACAGTCGTTGAGCGAGACTTTCTCCCCCGTGGGCTCGAGCTCGACGTTCATCGCTTTTCGCGCCTCGGCGAGCGGGGCGATGTCGACGTCGATCGTGAGATAGTAGTGCGGGACGGTCTGCTTGGACTCGGTCAAGCGTCGGGCGATCGTGCGTCGCATGCTGCTCGCCTTTTCGACGCGGGGCGGCCGGCGCTGACCGCTCGAAGCCTCGGTGGACGGCGCGGCCGCGTGCGCCTCCAGGTCGCGCTTCACGATGCGCCCCCGAGGACCCGTCCCCCGAACGTCGCGCAAATCGATGCTTCGCTCCCGCGCAAGGCGCCGAACCAGCGGCGACGAAAGAACGCGCCCGTTCCCGTCGGACGACGGCGCAGGCGCCGGCTCCCACTGAGACACCGCCTCCTCGCTTTCGCCCCGTGGCGATGAAGTCGCTTCACGGGGTGACTCTGCCGCTGACTCTGCCGCTGGCACTGACTCGGTCGCTGGCTCCGGCGCTGACGCTGACTCAGTGCCTGCCCCCGACTCCACCTGCGCCAGCAGGTCCGCGATGTCCTCGCCCTGCTTGCCGATGATCGCCACCGGCACGTCGGGCTCGAGGGTTTCCCCCTCGGGCACGAGGATCTTGAGCAGCACCACTCGGTCGAACGAGCGAAACTCCATCGTGGCTTTGTCGGTCTCGACTTCGGCCAAGAGGTCGTCCACCTCGACCTCGTCCCCTTCCTTTTTCGCCCAGGTGACGAGCGTGCCTTCTTCCATCGTGGGCGAGAGCTTGGGTAGTCCGATGATCTTGGCCATGGCTTAGCTCGCGTAGCTGACGCGTTTGACGGCGTCGATCACTCGTTCTTCGGTCGGCAGTACCTTGTCTTCGAGGTTCAGCGCATACGGCATGGGAACGTCGAGCCCGGCAACCCGCTCGAGCGGCGCATCGAGGTAGTCGAACGCCTCACGCTGTATGCGATCGACGATCTCGGCGCCCGGCCCCCCGTAAGGCCAGTGCTCGTGCACGACCACGCACCGATTGGTCTTTTTCACGCTGGCGACCATGGGCTCGACGTCGAGTGGTCGCAGGGTCCGCGGGTCGATCACCTCGCAGTCGATCCCTTCGGACGCGAGCTTCTCGGTCGCAGCCAATACCGTGTAGTAGGGCCGTCCCCAGGTCACGATCGTGCAGTCTGCGCCGGGACGCGCGACGCGGCTCTTGCCGATCGGCACCAACTCCTCCTCGCCTTCGTCAGGAACCTCGCCCTTCACGCCGTAGAGCGTCTCGCCCTCGAGAAACACGACCGGATTGTCGCTCCGAATCGCGCTCTTCAAAAGCCCTTTCGCGTCCCGCGGAGTGCTCGGCTGAATGACGAGGAGGCCGGGGATGTGAGTATAAAACGGCGCGACGCTGTGACTGTGCTGCGATGCAACCTGCTTTGCGGCTCCGTTTGGACCGCGAAAGACGATGGGGACTTTGACCGCACCGGCGCTCATCTGATGCACTTTCGCGGCATTGCTGATGATTTGATCGAACGCCACGAACGAGAAGTTCCAGGTCATGAACTCGATGATCGGGCGCAGACCGACCATGGCAGCGCCGATGCCGACCCCGGCGAACCCTGCCTCGGCGATCGGCGTGTCGATGACGCGGCGCTCGCCGAACTCGTCGAGCAACCCTTCCGAAACCTTGTAGGCCCCCTGGTAGTGACCGACCTCTTCGCCCATGAGGAACACCGTCTCGTCGCGCTTCATCTCCTCGAACATCGCCTCGCGGAGCGCCTCTCGATACCGCAGCTCTCTCATGCCTCGACCTCCGGGGCCAGCACGGTGCTCATCATGACGTCTTCGCGCGCGGGCTCGGCCTCGTCGGCAAACCGAACGGCGGCCTCGATTTGTTCGTCGACCTCCAGATCGATGTCATCCAACGCATTCTCCGCGACGCCGAGGCCGGCGAGCCGCTCGCGAACGACCGCGATCGGATCCTGCTGCTTGCGCTGCTCGAGCTCGGTTCGGCTCCGGTACTTGGCGGGATCGCTCATCGAGTGGCCGCGAAAACGATAGGTTTGAATCTCGATGAAAGTCGGACCGCCCCCGCTGCGCGCGCGATCTACCGCTTCGCGCATGTGCGACTGCACGACGTCGACGTCGTGCCCTTCGAATCGATCGCCGACCATGCCGTAGCCTTTGGCTTTGATCGAGAGGTCCTTGATCGGGCTGGTACGCTCGAGGGGTGTACCCATCGCGTATTGGTTGTTCTCGCAGACGAAAACCACGGGAAGCTTCCATAGGCCCGCGAGGCTCATCGCCTCGTGGAAGCCGCCAATGTTGATCGAGCCTTCACCGAAGAAGCACATCGTGACGCGGTCCTCGCCCTGATACTTCGACTTGAACGCCGTGCCGGCGGCCAGCGCCATGTGTCCGCCGACAATCGCCCAACCCCCGTAAAAACCCCGATCAACGTCGAAGAAGTGCATCGAGCCGCCGAACCCTCGGGAACAGCCGGAGTCCTTCCCGAACAGCTCGGCCATCGCTGCCTCTGGCGGCATGCCGAGCGCAAGCGCGGTGCCGTGATCGCGGTACGTTTGAAGAACGTAGTCGCGCTCCTCGAGCACCTCCGCCGCGGCGACCGCGATTGCCTCTTGACCGATGTAGAGATGAAGGAAGCCGCCAATCTTTCCTTTGGCGTAGTTCCTCGCCGCTTCTTCCTCGAAGCGGCGGATCGTCATCATCAGTCGATACTGTCGAAGAAGAACGTCCTTGTCCGGCAAAGGGAGCTCCCGTCGATCAAGCTTAGTGTACCCTCCGAGGGTTGCCCACTAGAAGAAGTTGCTGATCCCGTATTGGGTTTGCAGCTCGATCAGGTATTCGAGGAACGACTCGCCCCGCTGCAGCTCTCGAAGACTGCTCGCGTACGCAGTACCCGATTCATCGAGGGTCTCGAGCTCGTCTTGGAGGTCGACGAGACGCCTGAGCAGCTGAAAGCCGACCTGCTCTTCTTCGAGATTCAATTCGAGGCTCGGCCGAACCTTGACCGCCACGTAAGGCGTTCGGAAACGGTTCGATTCGAAGACGACGTAGTCCGCATCTTCCGCGGTGTCACAATCGTTGGGGACGTCGGGGTCGACGACGAAGTGGCCCGCACCGAGGCCGTCGGTTCCGTACACGCACGTAGGGCTCCCATCTGGCTGAACGTCTGGAATGTCGAAACCGCCGCCGCTTCCCGCTTTGAACACGAGGAGCCGCTGTTCGAACGTGGTGTCGTAGTAGATGGGAAACTGCGCGAGCGCGAGGATCGCAGCCCAGCTCCGAAGGACCTCGTTGCTCGTTCCTTCGATTGGCGCGCCGGGGTACACCTCGGGCTGGCTTCCGCGACACGGCACGCGCGCGCCGTCCTCCTGGCACTCGCCGAGCGTGAGCCCCCGGTACCAGCTCATGTGCTGCACGATCGGTTCGCCGTCTTCCACGCGGAGCCGCGGCGCAAACCAGCTCTCGTCTTGCAGGATCACACCCCCGAACAGCTCGGTCATCTCGGTTTGGAAGAGATCGTAAAAATTGATGAAGTAGCGCTCGTCTATCGTGAAATCGAGATTCCAATCGCGCACCGCCAGCGCCCAGAGCGCGTAGAACTTGTCGTAGAAGACCCCCGCGCGCTCGGGCCGGAAGAACCCGAAGTAGCCGTCCTGGTACTTCGTCCACATCCCGAACCCTTGCCCCGGTTCCAGGCTGAGATCGGCGCCCGGAACGTCGAGCGACTCGCCGAGCCAGCGATACAAGTTCGCGTCGGCGTCGTACGCGTACGACCCTTCATCCGGCAAATTCATCAGCTCGACGAACCAGTTCATCGCGTCGATCGAGGCTAGGAACTGATCGTCGAAGCCGAGCGGTCCGGTGTTCAGCGAGAAGCCCGGCTCGAAGTTGAAGCGGTAGAAGAGGTGCTGGTAGATCTTCGCGGCATCACGAACCATCGGAGTGGAGCCGCCGTCTCGAGCCCCATTCCGTCTGAACCGCCGATAGTAGCGCTCGGGGTAAATCTCCTCGAAGCGTCGGCGATAGTGGTCGATGACCTCGCTGAAGCTTTCGCCCGCGTCGAAGCGGTTGCACCACGAGATGTCTTTGGTGCGGTCGTCCGGGCAGAAGATGTAGCGCACCGGCGAGTAGCTTCGATCGGTGCTCGCTCCGTCGAGATAGGCCGCGAAGTCCGCGTAGTCGTCGACATCCGACTCGAAGCTCGAGCAGACGCAGCTCGACTGCCCGCTGCACGCTTCCTGCGGAAAGACGTAGCGTGGGTTCTGAACGCAGCGCTGGTAGACCGGCTGTCCGTTTCGAAGCACCTCGGACGACTGGGTTGCCGGGCAATCCGCGTCGGTCCTGCAGCTTTCGCCGCCCCGATACGATCGCCACCACGCGCGGCCAACCTCGTGTGCACGGGACAGCCCTTGGAAGGGCCCGTTCCTCGGCATCGACGCGCTCCCTTCGACCCCACGAAGGTCGTAGACCTCGCGAAGGTCGAAGTAGTTCCACACCGTTGCGGCAACGTCGTAACGACCGAGCCCCTGGGCATCGGCCATGTCGCCGCTGTAGTCCATGGTGGAGCTCGTCGTGTAGTTGTGCGTCCCGCGCCGTGCCCGCTCGTCGCGCGTCTGGCGAAGCTCGTCGAGGTATTGGTCGAATTCCGGTCCGGCAACGAAGCCATCGTCATCGAGGTCGTAGTCCTCGAGTCTCGGCAACGGCAGGTCGCCGCTCGTGTCCTGCGAGTCGCCCATCACCACGTTGAAGTAGCCGTCGCCGTAGTTGTCGCGGTCGAGGCTAGCCGCGAAGTTGTGCCGGAGCCCAACCGAATGGCCGAGCTCGTGAAGCTGCACCATTCGCATCTGAAGCTGCTGCATGCGGATGGACGCCTCGGCAGGCTCGCGCCCTCGAAACGCCTCCGCCCAGTATTCCAGGTAGCGGGACCGATATCGGGACTCGTTGAGAGGACAGATGTTCCGATCGGAGAGCTCTTCTTCGGCCGTCGACCCCGCCGACAGCGTACGAGCGAACCCGGACCCTCGGAACGGGGAGATCTGATCTAGGATGTCCTCGTCGCGGATGCTCGCTTGCGGTGTGAGGCCGAAGACCTGGCTCTGCCCGTGATCGAAATGGCGGTTGAGCGCGTCGGCGCCGTCGACCCCGAGCGAGCCCATGAGCTTCTGCTCGATGGACGTTCCGGCGAGGCGCCGCAGACGATCGCTCAGAACCTGCGCGCGGCCCTCTTGACCGTAAAGCCGCTCGACGCGGTCTTGCGCACGGTCCATCGCAGCGCGAAAGGCGCCGTTCACGTCGGCCGGAAGCGCCGGACGACTGGGGTCGTCGATCGTGAATCCGTCGGAGCCCGAGGCAGCCAGGCCCTGCGGGTGCTCCGTCCGTCCGAGGCGCGAGAAGTAGTCGCGTAGGTTCTCACCGCTGAAGTAACGCTCCGCAGCGTCCTCGTCGCCCGGCTCGCACCCGAGGCTGTGCGCACATCGGAGGACCGGGAAAAACTCGAGCGCGGTGGTGGCCATGCTCTCGATGCCAATCGCGGAGATGTTCGAATTCGAAACGATGAGCTCGCCGCTGGTCGGGTCGACCATCGGGTAGGCCACCCCGCCGAAGAAGGTGTTCACCTGATCGATGTAGTTGACGAACTGATAGCGTATGTCGCCGAGCTGCTCCCAAACCACCGGATCACCCGCTTCGTCTTCGACTTCTTCACAGCTCTGCGAGGCGTCGGTCCGGTGCCAATCACAGGTGTTGGTCCGGAGCACGAACAGGCACTCGTCGCCGACGAACCGATAGCGGTACGCCTGCGGCAGTGGGTAGTCGCCGTACGAGATCGGCGTGACCGGTTCTTGAAACTCGAGGTTCTCGACGTGACACGCGTACGGATCGTCGACGCCGAGCGCTCGCCAATCGTCTGGACTGACGAACGGATCGTACTTCCCACGGCAGTTGCCTCCAACGTCGTCGGGCGATCCACAGAAACAATACCGGGTCGGGTCATCGGTCTGGCAGTCGATTCGCACCTGCTCGTAAGCCGGAATCGCTCGGTCGCGCGCCGCGCGCCAACCGCGCATGAAGACCTCGTTCCAGGCCCCCATCGATTCCATGGCCGGGTACACGAGATGCGCGGGAAAGCCCTCGTTCAAATGATAAACGACGGCGCCCGGCCCGTCCGCGAGCTGCCGCGGCACCCGATCGCGGATCGGAATCGTGCATTTACGCACCCGTCGATCGCACACGGAGCCCGCAACCCCAGGCGTGTCATCGAAACGCCCGTCACACTCCCAGTCGACCGTGCATGCACGATCGGTCAGCGACTCCTCGAAGAAATTGAGCCGCGGGCGAAGGAATGCGAGCGCGTCGGTCTCACCGAAGTCCTCGCCGAGCCCTCCGGCACACACGTGCCTTTGCGTATCGCAAAAGCCTCCGATGCCACAGTCGATGTTGCGATCGCAGCGTCGGGTGACGTCGTCGCGATCGGCGCGCACGTACGTCCGCTGCTTGGTTCGAAAGACGCCGAACTGGTCGAACTCTTCGTAGCTTTGCGTGGCTGCTGCGTATTGGTGGTCCGGTGGCACGCGCAAAAACGCGAGCCGATGCGGCACGGAAATCGTCTGGCATGGAGCGCCACTGGTCAAGATGCATCCTGCGCCCGGCGACATGTTCACGAACGTCACGAAGCTCATGTAGTGCGTGACGTCCTCAGTGCCCTCTGGCCATTCCGAGGCGAAGCGGTATGCGGGGTCGTCACCAACGGTGATGAATTGCGGCTGCCACGACTCTGGGAAGGTGCACCTCTGCTCGTCTCCTTCACCCGTGCAGTGCGAGCTACCGTCCTGGATGAAGAAATCGCCCGGTTCGCGCGACCAACTCCCCATCGCTTCGAACTCGCCGGCAAAGAAGAACGAGCTGACGTGGTTCTTCGACCAGTCGACGCGCATGAAGTCGCGCTCGTACCACCGACGGTCGTCCGTGTTTTCCTCGACGACGTTGCGGGTTTCGCCGGTGATCTCGTTGTACTGATTGCGAACGTCGACGTGGTCCATGATCTCGAAGGCAGCGAGCGGCTGACCGCGATACTCGGGGCTTTCACCGTCGGTATTGGACCCGTCGACCAGCTCGAACGATCGGTACGCAAACAAGAAATCTCGATCGATGACCCAGCGAATGCGCCCGACCGTGCCCGACTCGCCCTTGTCGACGGCGTAGTCCGACCAACCCATGTCGCCGGTCCAAGTCGGACCGGTCGAATCGGCGTCCGCGTCGACCACCGTCTGCGCGACCCACCACTCACCCTCGAATAGGTCCTTGTCGACGAGATTCGGCTGAACGCGATTCGCGGTTGGGCCGCCCTTGGTGCAGCCCGCCGAGATCACGGCGGCAAGCGCGACGAGGACCCAGTGATGTCGGAAAGCGTGCCGCACGTTCAGAACCCTAGGTAGCTCGCGATGCCGAGCTGTCGTTGAAGGTCGATGAGCTGAAAGAAAAACGATTCCAAGCTGCGCTGGCGCCGATCGATGGTGTCGAGGTCGGCCAACGCCTCGTCAGACGACGGCGGTATTCGGTAGCCACGATCCTCGAGCTCGGCGAGCTCCGCGGGTGGCACGGACTCTTCGTTGGCGAGCCTTTCGAGGACGTCGATTGCAAACGCATTGTTGGATGCCTCTTCGACCATGTTGAACCCGACCGACTCCTGATTGGGAATCGCGATTGCCGGCTCGATTTGAAAGGCGAGGAAGGTCTTACCGAACCTGGACGAGCTGTGGCGGACGAAGTCCACGCCTTCGACCGAACCGTCGCTCGGCGCGAAGCAATCGCCTTCGCCCTCGACGCAAATGAAGAGTTGGTTCTGGAATGTCGTATCCGAAAAGATCGGAAAGCTCACCAGCGAGAAGAGCGCCGCGCCATACTGAAGCAGCACGGAGCTCCCGCCGTCGATGATGTCGAGGCCGGCATAGGTCTCGTCGATCGGGTCGGGGCGGCAGGTCTCGGCCGCGCTGCAGTCGCCCCGGTAGAAATCCACGTACAGAACCCGCGGGTCGATGCAGACCCCGAGGGGGCTCCCGCCGTCACAAGACACGCGGGGCGAGATCGACTCGGGCTCGTCCTGGATGATGCCCTGGAAGATCTGCTGCATCTCGACGGGGAACAGGTCGTAGAAGTTCGTCCAGAAGGGAACGTCGCGCGTGAAGCTCGTCGTCCAGCCACGACCCGTCAGCATCTGGAGCGCGTACCACTTGTCGTAGAACGACCCGATGCGCTCGATGCGAAAGATGCCGGTCAGGCCGCGCTGGTACCTCGACGAGAAGTAGCGGCCGAGCCCGATCGAGAGGTCGACCTCGGACCCGAGCGCACCCGGCGTCGTGCTGAACCTCTCGAAGTTGCCGCTCGTCGGGTTGAGCGCATAGGACCCGATGTCGGGCTGCCCCAAGATGCGCGCGTAGAAATTGAGCACGTCCGCGCTCGCCATGAACTGGTCGTAGAAGCCGAAGTCACCCGTGTCGTTCCTGAACGCGGGGTCGACTTGGTAGCGGAACAGCAGGTTTTGAAAGATGTCTTGGAGGATGGTGAACTGGCGACCGATGAGCCTGTCGAAGATGTACGGCCCGAGATCGAAGTCCGAACGATAGCGCCGGAAGTTGGTGAAGATGTACTGCCGCTCGTACTGCTCCGCGAGATTGCGCACCACCTCGCGATAGCTGTCTCCCTCGTCGAAGCGGTGGCACCAGCCGATCGTGCCGACGCGGTCGTCCGAACAGAACCGGTAGCTGACCGGCAGATAGCGATTGGCCGAATCCGCGACGGCAAGCGCGGCTGCGTCGTCGTCGAAGCTCGAGCATAGCCTCCCGTGCGTGGCTTCACCGTTGGGGTGCGGTTGGCACGCCTGCACGAGGCCTGCCTCGCGGTTCACCTCGGTGAGCTCTGCACCGCGTTGCCCGGAGGCGCTGAACGGGCAGTCGGCGTCGGTCGTGCACGCTTGGCCGCCTTGGTAGAACTTCGCCCATGCCCGACGCGTGTTGCTCGGGTCGATATCGGCCACGTCTCGGCGATCGGCGTTGTCGTACACCTCGACGAGATCGCCGTAGCCGAAGCTCACGGCCGCCACGTCGTAGCGACCGGCGGCGACATCGGTGCGCCCATACCATTGCGCGTTGTATTCCATGACCGACGAGTCCATGTGGGTGTCGATGCCGGCGAGCTCCCGCTTGCGGCGCGCCTCGTCGAGGTCGACCTCGAATGCAACCTGCTCGGGCGGGCTGAGGCCGGCGATGCCATCCTGGTCGTACGCGGCAGGATCGGGCAGCGGGAACCGTTGGTCGATTTGGTAATACTGATCGTCGTAGTTGCCCGTATCCGCCGAGGCGCCGAAGTCGTGTCGGAGGCCGAGGCAGTGGCCGAGCTCGTGGAGCTGGGTGTGGAAGTAGAGAAGCTGGTTGAGCCCGATCTCGACGCGGGCACGCGGCCAGCCTTTGTGCTCGTTGACGAACGACAGAACCGAGTTGTCGACGAACTCGTTGGGCATCAACACGTTGTGGCTGGAGATCGTGTTTTCCTGCTCGATGAACGAGCGAAGTTGCTCGTGCACCGGCACCCGAATCGGGGACACCCGGTCGAGGATGGCATCGTCGATGTCGGCCGGGCCGTACCCATCCGGAACGACATCGATCCCCGCGAGCATCAGTGTTTCGAAGCTCTCCATGAGCCTGTACTCGATGTCGGAGCCCCGGAGCTCGACCGCTCGATCGATGAACGTGTTTGAGCGCCCGGCCGGACCGGCCAACGTTTGCGCGCGCGCCGAGAAGTCGTTCATGCGCCGGTCGACCGACCCGATGTCGACGGGTGACGCGCTCCCGTGCTTGAGCGCTACGTTGAAGTCGATCCGCGGGCGCGCCGGAAGCTGCACGCGATCCAGGTTCTCGAGGTACGCGCGGACGTCTTCGCCCGTGAGGAACTCCTCGTCGGTGAGATCGCCGTTGATCAGGTCGTACATTTGGAGAGCGGTCGTCCGATAGGAATCGAGCGCCGGGCCGCCGATGTTCGCGTCGCCGACCAGAATTTCGCCGGTCACGGGGTCGCCTCGAAGCGTCGCAATCCCTAGAAATCCGGTGCCGGGCTGGTCGACGTAGCTCAAGAACTTGAAGCGGGAGTCGCCGCGCTCTTCACACGCGAGCCCTTCGACCGAACCGCCGTTTTCCGCGATCGACGCTTTGTTGCAGGTGTTGATCCGAAGCTGAACCACGCACTCGTCGCCAGTTTGCCTGGCACCGAACCAGCCCTCGAAATGCGCGTCGCTCAGATCGGCGCGATTGAGATCGGGCTGCGCGCCCTCGGGAACCTCGACCCAACAGTCGTAGGGATTTTCTACGCCGCGCGCCTCGGCCTGGGCGGGGGTCTCGAACGGGTCGTAGCGGCCGGGGCACGTCGAGCTCAGCACCGCGCCCGTGTCGGGGTCGGTCACACACGCGCAATAGCCGTCCGGGTCATCGGTCTGGCACGCGACCTCTGGATAGACCGCCGGCGCACGGTCCTGCAGCGTGCGAACGGTCTGCATGAAGACTTCGTCCCAACGACCGACCACCTCGAAGCTCGGCTCGACCAAGTGCGCGGGGAGCTCGGGCGTCGTGTAGAAGAGAATCGGCCGCACGGTGCGCTCGGCGAACGGAATCGGCTCCCCGGCCTCGTCCCGCCACGCGTACCAAATGTTGTGGCGGTTGATGTTGTAGTTGAGGAAATCGGTCTCGAAGTAAGCCGGGTCGTCAGGATCGGTGGACCGGTCGATCGTGGGCCGCTCGAGCCTGAAGTAGCCGGCCCTCTCGAAGCGTGAGTCCACCCAGTTGACCGGCTCGTACTGGCGCTCGTCGCTGACCCGGAGGAAGCTGTTCCGGATGTAGATCGCGGTGCTGGTGCACGACGGCGCATCGACGTAGTTCGAGAGGCACCAGTTCACCGTCTCGCGGGTCAACGGGTCGACGACCTTCTCGGGCGTCAAGATCTCCTGTGTCACGAAATCGAAGGCGTATAGCTCGTCGGCGTCGTAGTCCGCGGCCCAGGCGCGGTCTTGCTCGGTGCATGCCTCAGAGTCGTCGTCGATCCCGTCGCACGGCATGAAATGAAACCGCGGGCGCCACGATTCGGGGAAATCGGAGCCAGCCTGGATGAAGAGCTCGGCCGGTTGCCGCGCGAAAGCCCCGAGGATCGCGTTGAGCTCGGCGACCTGACCGTAGTAACCCGGCAAGATGTTCGTCGCCCAGTTGACGCGCATGAACTCCCGCTCGTACCAGGGCCGGTCCGTGTCGTTCTCTTCGAGAATGTTCAGCTCTTCGCCGGTGTTGTCGGTGTACGCCCGCCGGATGTCGAAGTGCTTTTCGATCTCGAACGCAGCGACGGGTTGGCCGAGAAACTCACCGGGCTCGGGCATGTCGGGGTTGGCCCCCTCGATCAGCTCGTAGTCGCGAAACGCGTAGAGCGTCTTTTCCTCGATGACCCAGCGAACACGGGGGATCGACGCGAGGTCGGACCCTTGGAAGTCGAGCGCTGCATCACCGGGAAACGTGCCGAGCTGGCCGCCTTCGTAGTCGACGTCGATGACCGTGCGCCCGAAGTACCACGACGAATCCTGGAAGAACGCTTTGGACACTGCGTTGGTACCGACGCGGTCGACGGGCGGCTGCTCCTTTCCGCAACCCGCCAAGCCAACCATCCCAAGAAGAAGAATCGCGATCAGACGCGCGCGTGCCATCCAGGCCCTCCGAACCCCAGAGTCCATGCAGTGTAGGACGCAATTCGTCGAAGAGATACCCACAGGGGCCTACAGTGGCGCACCGTTTGGCTTACCGGGTCCCGACTGCCTAGGATTTGAGAGTGCGGATCCACACCTTGCGGGGGGCAAAGCTGGAGGAATCCGTGCTCGAGGCATCGAGCGCCCGGGCGCGGCCCCTCATGCGCGTGCTCGAAGAGGGGCTCGATGCGGCCGTCCTGGCGACCAGGGCGACCGCAGGGGCGATCTTCATCGGGCAGACTGCCGCAGCACTGCACTGCGTCGCGGCCTGCGGTCCAGACGCCAAGTTCCTGCTCGAGCACAGAGTCCCCTTTCATCCGCGCCTCGCAAAGCGCGCGCTGGCTCGGCGTACGCCACTCGTTGCCGCGCGACCCTCGGCGGACCCGCAGTTCTCCACGCGTTCCGCACACCGGACGCGAGTGGCCATGCTCGCGCCGCTTCACGCCGGAAGCCGCCCGCTGGGGCTGCTGCAGCTCGTCAATCCGAAACAACCGGCTCGATTCAAAGAGCACGAGGCGCGAGTCGTGCACGGGCTCGCGCGCTCGCTCGCGACCTCGCTGATTCAAACCTCGTCGCTCCGCCGACAGCAAGGATTGGCAGCGCACGATCCACTCACCGGTCTACGAAACGTGCGCGAGCTCGACGCGGAGCTGAAGAGGGCGGTGGCCGCCGCACGGCGAGGCGGGCGCGACATGGCCATCATGTTCGTCGATGTCGATCACTTGAAGCGAGTGAACAGCAAGCTCGGTCACGCGGCCGGCAGCGAAGCGCTTCGCCGAACCGGCCACGCACTGGAGGAAGCCGCGTCGGACATCGGAGACGTCTACCGCTTCGGTGGTGACGAGTTCGTCGTCGTGCAGAAGCGCGCGTCGAAAGAGAGTGCACGCGCCCTCGCGAACCATCTGAGAAGCCACGTCGCGGCGAACACCGCCGGCCCGATGCGTCCGAAGGGCACGCTCCCGAAGATCACGGTGTCGGTCGGCGTGGCGACTCTGAATGGCCTCCGCACGTCGCAGGGGCAACCGCCGATCGACCTCGGCGCACGATTGATGACCACTGCCGACCGGGCGCTATTCCGAGCGAAAGCAGCGGGCCGCAACCGAGTGGTCCTCGCCACTCCCCGCGACGACCGGCTGTGAGCGCGCGCTAGGCGACCGTGTTCAAGTACTCTTCGGTATTCGACTCGATGCGCGCTTGCGCCTCGGCCGGGTCTTCCTCGATGACGACGTCGTCGGGCGTCACCTTGAACAGCGGCTGGCCCTTCGAAACGATGGTCCCGTTCGTATCGACGAGGATCTTGTCGACGGTGCCCGCGAACGGCGCGTACACCTTGTTGAACATCTTCATTACTTCGACGATGTAGAGCGGATCGCCAGCTTCGAAGTGCTGGCCCTCTTCGATGAAAGGCGGCATGCCCGGAGCCTCCTGCGCGTAGTACATGCCACCGCTCACAGCGACGATCTCGTCTGCTTTGTTGGCCGGGGGTGGGACGAGCACTTTCTTCATCTTGGCCTGGTGGTCGCGATCGAGCAGCCGCTCCGGAATGCTGATGGTCAGGTCGTCGTTGACCCGGAGATCGAAGAAACGGACCTTGTCGCCGATCAGCGGCAGGAGCGAGTAGAGCTCCATTCCGAGCTGGAATCCGAGATGCGCCTCGCGCACCTTCTGCCAGCTCTTCGCGTCGAACCCCTTGGCGGGCTTGGCGGATTTGAGCCGCGCATCGAGCTTCGGCCAGGGGAGGCCGCCTAAACGCTCGTCGACCTCGGCGTAGAACGCGGCGCCGTCTTCGAGGATCATTTGGTCCTGCTCCCAAATGCGGTGGGCGGCCGGAAGGTTCACCCCGGCGTCCATGTGCAGCAGGTAATAGGTATCGGCGAGCACGAGGAATGGATTTCGCATCCAGCTCACGCGGCGGTTCTTCACCTCGAAGCTCTCCCGGTTCGAGCTGAGCCAGGCCGAAAGAAGGTGCGGCTGCCGCAGGACTCGACCGAGCGGGCGACCGAGAAGGGTCTTCTTCATCACCGAGATATCGGCCGTGGCCTTCGCCGCGGCGCGGTCCCCCGACGCGGCTTTCAAATACTGCTGGCAGAGGCGCTCGTAGGCGTAATCGGGGTCGATAGCGCTCGCCTCTTGAAGAAGCTCGCCGACCAACGTCAGGTATGGCACGACGAAGCGCGTAGTCGGCTTGGCATCCACGCCGTTCGCCAGGAACCAGTGGACCAGCCCGTAGTGGAATTGCAGATTGGTCTGGAGCTCCGGGCCGCGAAGAACGGTGCACCGAAGCACCTCTCGCATGCGCTCGTAGCTCTGCCGGCGATCGTCGCCGGTGGTGACCAGCAGCGCGATGTTGCTGTCGTACGCGCCAGCGAGCTTGTATCGCATGAACAGGTCGGTGTCTGGGTTCTTGAAGCAGATGCCCTGATCGTCGCGAACCTCGCCTTCGATCGGGTCGGACCAGGACATGATCTCACCGCCCGCGTGAGGCGAGAGCGACTGATCGGTTGCGTTCAGGCGCGCCTCTACTGCGGCCGCCTCGCGCTGCACGCGCTCTGGGCGAGGCAACCTCGCCTTGTGCTTCGCGAGGAGCGCCATCGCTTCGACGACCGATGTGACGTCGAAGGAGTCCTCCGCATCGGATGGGTTTCGAAAGCGGAGCTTGTAGCAGAGCTCGGACACGCGGTGCTCGACCTGAATCCGAGTATTGACCTCCATGAAATAGTGGCGCGCTCCGTCGACGATGCACTCGAAAGTGGACGCCGAGTCGAGCTTGACCGCTTCGCCGAAGCGTTCTGCTTCGTTCTCCATCCTTTTGAGAATGTGGAGGTCTTGCTCAAGGGCCGCCGCATGGGCCTCGTTGCCGGCGTTCCGCTCGCGCTCCACGGCGGCAGCCAGTGTTTCCTGGGTGATGGACACCTCGAGCAGCTTCTGCTCATGCATTTGAAGCGAGCAGTCGCGCCCGCCGAGCGAGATCGTCCACTCGCCGTTGCCGAGGAGTTGAATTTCGTTGTGGCGCGTCGTTTCGATGTTGAGCTCGACGAGAATGTTCTTGTTGTCGCCGACGCCGAGAGCTTTCACCTCGCTCAAGATCTCGCGAACCATTCCAGGTGCCTGCTCCGGCGCGCTGACGATCCGTTGCCCTTTGCCGCCGCCACCGCCGATCGCTTTCAGGCGAATTCGGCTCCCGGGGTGTTTCTGGAGGATCGAAGACACCTCGATTTGAATCTGCTCGGCAAGCTCGTCCACGGTGTAGAGGTCGACGTGCGCATCGTAGGCGGCGGCCAGCACCGCATCGGCCACTTCTTCGAGCTCGAGCTCGTCGTTCCCGAGCTCGGGCACTTCGAAACCGTGCTTTTTCGCGACTTTGCCCAGCGCTTTGCGATCTGGGTGCTTTCTCGACATCAGCCGCGCGGTCGCGTTGTTGATGCCCGGAGTCACGCTCACGTTCACGCGTTCCGCGGTGCGCTTGGCTTCGTCTTTGAAGCCCGCGGCCTGAACCGTGTGTGAGCAAGGGCCGATGAAACGTAGCCCGGCATCCTCGATGGCGCTGACGAACTCTTCGTCCTCGGCCATGAAACCATAGCCCGCAAAGATGTAGTCGTAGCCGTTGTCTTTGGCGATTTCGATGATTTCGGCAATGCGCTCGGCGCGTTCTTCTTTGCTGGCTCCGGTGTAGTCCGTAATCGCGTGAACGCGCGACGGGTCGAGCCGGCGCAGCTCTGGGGCGAGCGCGCGCGGATAGACGATCGAATCTTTCTGCGAAAGAAGGATGCCGACTTTGGTCATCCCCATTTCGGCAAAGATGTCCAGCGCTTCCTGCCGAATCGGGCCGCGGCAAACAATCAGGACGGTCATGTCGTCGCAGCTGAACGAGCGCACCCAGTCCGACTCGGATTGACCGAGTCGGCGGTCCCGATGGATCAGCGGGTTCTTCATGTAGACGTCGCTTGCCATCAGTGGAATTCGCGCTGGACGCCGCCCATCGGCTCCGGTTTGTAGTGCGACAGATAGAAGTTGAGACTCTTGGCGAGCGCAGCCCGAACGTCCGTAGGCATGACGATTTCGGAAATCGAGCCGAGGCTCAAGGCCTCTTTCGGGTTCATGAGCTCCTTTTCGTACCGCGCGCCAAACGCGGCCTCCTGCTCTTTCACCCACGACGCGCAGTCGGCTTCGGCTTCGTCGCGAGGAACGCCCGCATCGAGTGCTTCCTGCAGCCGCAGGTGTGCGCGCTGCCGCATCTCGCGAAGCTCCGTCTTGTAGACAAACTCCTTGCCGGCCGGGCCCATCACCGCCACGCGCGTGGTCGGCAAGGCCATGACGTGGTCCGCGCCGACGGCGTAGCAATTGAAGGCTGCATAGGCTCCGCCAAACGCATTGCGAATGATCAGTAGCAGCCGTGGGGTGCGCAGGTCGATGATCGAGTCGAGCATCGCCCGGCCCGCCTGCACGATTCCGCGGGTTTCCTGATCGCGCCCCGGCAGAAAGCCCGTGGTGTCCTCCATGAAGATCACGGGAATGTTGTAGAGGTTGCAAAACCGGACGAACCGCGAGATCTTGAAAGCCGCGTCGACGTCGATCTGCCCCGACGCAACGGCGCTGTTGTTGCAGACGAAGCCGACGACGTGGCCACCCAGCCGGCCGAACGCCGTGATCATGTTTCGCGCGCGCTGCGGCTGAAGCTCGAAATAGTCGCCGTGATCGCAGATCTGCTGAAGGATGATGCTCACGTCGATGGGCGTGTTGAATCCCGTGGGCGAGTTGAAAGCCTTGCGGAGCAGGGTGTCGATCTCGCCCGTGGGGCGATCGATTGGGTCTGACGTCTCCTGGTAGGGCGCGAGCTCGTGGTTGTTCCCAGGCAGGTAGCTCAGGAGCCGACGCGCGGTCCGAAGCGCGCCAACCTCGTCGCGGACGGGGAGGTCCGACACGCCGCTCTGTCCGTGAACGCCGGGCCCGCCGAGCTCGTCGGCGGTCACGTCCTCACCGAGCACGGATTTGACGACGCCAGGACCGGTCAGCCCGAAGAACGTGTTCGACGGCTGGATCATGAAGCTGCCCTGTCGCGGCAAGTACGAGCCGCCACCGGCGTTGTAGCCGAACATGCACATGATGCTGGGCACCACCCCGCTGATTTTGCGAAGCGCGGTGAACGCTTCGGCGTAGCCGTCGAGCCCGCCGACACCCGCCGGCACGAACGCCCCCGCGCTGTCGTTCATGCCGACGAGCGGCATGCCCTGGTCACCTGCGAGCCGAATGACGTTGGCGAGCTTCGTGCCGTTGGTCGCATCCATCGACCCTGCGCGCACCGTGAAGTCATGCCCGTAGAGCGCGACCTCTCGACCGCCGATCTCGACGACGGCGGTGACGATCGAAGCCCCGTCGAGGTTCGGTCCCCAGTTCTGATAGAGGATGGTCGGTTCGGTCCCAGCATCGCGCAGAACGTCCATGCGCTCCCAGACCGTCATTCGCCGCTTGGCATGCTGCCGGCCGATCTGGACGGGGCCGGCCGCGGTGCGCGGGCGTGCGCGCAGCTGCTCGCCTTCTTCGATCGCTTCCTCGTATGGCCCGAGCGCCTTCGCTCGCTTGGCCCGCGCGCGGTCGTCGTCATCCGATTGGAAAGGATTGCGAAGACTCGGCGTCACAAGTTCCTGGTCCGGCATAACTACACTTGCCTACATCCGGCAGCGGCTCCGCAGCGGGCTTCGCAGCGCAGGGCCTTTTACGGGCTTTGGGGCCGAAACGCCAGTGAACATACTGGCTCGGGGGAAGCATGCATGGCGCAGGCCTCGAAATCCGCGAAAATGCAAGCGTTCATGCCGCTCGACGAGGATGCTCAACGCGCTTTGGATGTCGCAGAGCGCGCGGCTCGGGAAGCCGGTGCGCTCGTCATGGAAGGGTGGCGCGCGGGCGGCGAAATCCGCAGGAAGGGACGCTTCGACCTCCTGACCGAGTACGACCTCGAAAGCGAGCGGCTGATTCGAAAGCGGCTGACGCAAGCGTTCCCCGATCACCGAATCGTCGGCGAAGAAGACGCGATCACCGGAGAGGGCGACGTGGTCTGGTACGTCGATCCCATCGACGGAACGACCAACTTCGCGCACGGGCATTTTTTCTTCGCGATGTCGATCGCTCTCTATCGCGGCTCGGAGGGCCTAGTCGGGGTCGTCCACGCGCCCGCGCTAGGCGTGACATGGAAAGCCGCTCGCGGCGCAGGCGCTTTTCGGAATGGAGCTCCATGTCGCGTTTCTGGGCGCAGCTCGCTCGACGAGGCGCTCTGCGCCACGGGCTTCCCGTACGACCGCGGGTCGACCCACGACGACAATCAGGCGGAGCTCGCGCTGTTCTTGCAGCGTGCGAGAGGGATTCGACGTTGCGGGGCGGCCGCGATCGACCTCTGTCTCGTCGCCGACGGCACGTACGACATCTACTGGGAGCAGGGTTTGAACGCGTGGGACATGTGCGCTGGCGCGCTGGCCGTGCTCGAAGCCGGGGGACGCCTCTCCAGCTACGAAGGGGCTCCGGCCGATCCCCGCACCGGAAGGCTGATCGCCTCCAACGGGCTGTTGCACGACGCGGCCGTTCGCACGGTTGGTGAGGCGCGCCACAAACTTCAGTCCCACAAACGGTGAATCCACCTTCGCGGACCGATACACTGGTTCCGTGGGGGAATCGACGCACGAGTCGGAGCGATGGGGCCCGGAGTCCGCGCCGTCGGCGGAAACGCTTGCGGCCGTCGTCCCGCTCGACGCGAACGAGCGCTGGGCCATGGTGAACGTGATCACCGGTCGGCACATCGTGACGATGATGGTGTGCGGTGGCCTCGCGTATCTCGGCATCTGCGCAGGTCAGTGGTCCATGGATGTCGACCAGACGCGTTTGAGGCTGATGACGATGTACGGGCTCACCGGGATGGCGATGCTCGCGGTCGGCTGGCGCGCGCGCCGCCAGCCTTTCCCCGTGATGTGGTCCGTCCACATCGGGGGGGCCCTGTTCCTGGTGACGAACGCGACGGTGACGCTCGGCTACTGGCTGGGCGGAGAGCTCTCCGATTTCTACTTCTTCGTCTTGATCCAATTCGCCGCGGCAGCCGTGTTGCACAGCCGGAGGTGGCTCGCCGTAATCATGTTGACCGGCGATCTCGGTTGGGGGCTCGTCTCGCTTGGCATGCCCGGGGTGGATTGGGGACAGAGCATCGGGTATCTGCTCGGCCTTTCCGTCGTCGCCGCCGGTCTGAACTACGTCCGCGGTCGCACCTTGGTCCGAATGGAAGAGCTTCGGCTGGCCGCGGAGAGGTCGTCATCGGCAAAGAACGAGTTCGTGACCAACGCGAGTCACGAAATTCGTACGCCGATGAACGGTGTTCTCGGCTTGAGCGCGCTATTGCTCGATACCAAGCTCGACGCGAAGCAGGAAAAGATGGTGCTTGCGATCCGCGAGTCGGCGGACGCGTTGATCGGAGTCGTCGACGAGATCCTGGAGCTCTCCCAGCTCCACGCAGAGGGCGCCGAGATCGAGTGCGTCCAGTTCGACGTCGAGGCGTTGATCGAAGGCATTACCGCCTTGATGCGTCCGAAAGCCGCGACGAAGGGCCTTCACCTCGACGCGGAGCTGACCGGGTTCGACAGCCTGCGGTTCGCCGGCGATCCCGGACGGATTCGCCAGGTTCTGCTGAACCTCGTCAACAACGCGATCAAGTTCACCGAGTCGGGTTCGGTGCTCATCGCAGCCGAGCGACTCGAAAGCAACGACGACGCCCGCGTACGATTCTCCGTGCAGGACAGCGGCGTAGGCATTCCGGCGGACTCGCTCGACAAGGTCTTCTTGCGCTACCAGCGGGCCGATGCGAGCACGCGTCGGAGCTCGGTGGGCAGCGGGCTCGGCCTCGCGATCAGCCGCCAACTCGTCGAACGGATGGGCGGTGAGATTTGCGTCCGCAGCGAGGTCGGCGAGGGTTCGACGTTTTGGTTCGACCTCGACCTCGAGCCGGGACCGGAGGACACGCTTCGCATCGAGGCGACCGACCAAACCGGTGAGTCGCTGATTCGTGAGGGCATCCGCGTGCTTCTTGCGGAGGACAGCCCTACGAGCCGGATGGTGACCGAGGCGCTCTTGAAGAAGCTCTCGTGCGAGGTGGACCTCGCCGGCGACGGGCGACAGGCCCTTCGTAAAATCCGTGCCGATGACTACGACATCGTCTTTCTCGATTGCCAGATGCCACAAATGGACGGCTTCCAAGTGGCCGAGCGGATTCGGCAGTCCCCGGAAAAGAAACGCCTTCCGGTCGTCGCGCTCACCGCGAGCGTGTCGGAGAACGATCGACGGCGCTGCCTCGATGCGGGAATGGACGACTTGGTCGGCAAGCCCGTCCGGCTCTCCATGCTCGCCAAGGCGCTCGAGCGTTGGGTCCCGGTTCCGGGCGGTCGCTCGATGAAATCGGTTTCCACGCTTCCGCCTCCCGCCGCGCTCGACCTCGACATGGTTCGTCAGCTCGTCTCCCTCGACGGGGAGGACGACGACTTCATCGAGGAATTGATGGGGAGCTACGTGTCGCAGCTCAGAGACTGCATACAAAGCCTCGATCGGGAGCTCAGCGCAGGGAACATGGAGGCCGTGCATCTCGCAGCTCACTCGATGAAGGGCGCCAGCAAGCAGATCGGCGCCACTCGGGTGGGAGGGCTGCTCGGCTCGATCGAGCGGGAGATCGACGCCGGCGCCGGGGCGGAGATCCTCGAGGAGATCCGGGCCGAGATGCCGCGGGTCGAAGAGGCGATTCAGGCCCTTCTTCGACGTTCTCGGCGCGCGAGCTGACGCTAGATGTCGAGGTTGGTCACGTTGAGCGCGTTGCTCTCGATGAACGCGCGCCGGGGCTCGACCTGATCCCCCATGAGCACGCTGAACAGCTCCTCGGCCTCGAGGGCGTCCTCGATGCGCACCTGGAGCAGCGTGCGGGTCTCCGGGTCCATCGTCGTCTCCCAGAGCTCGTCCGGATTCATCTCCCCGAGGCCCTTGTACCGTTGGAGATGAAGGCCCCTCCGCGCGCGCGCGTCGATCTCGGCCCAGAGGGCCTCGATGTCCGGCACTTCGGAGACCTCACCCGATGGCTTTCCGTCTTTGTCGAGCACGGTGAGCACGAACGGTGGCTCGCCGAGTGCATGAATGCCGGCATGAATTTGGCGAAGCTCGGCGATGTTCCCCGCCGACAGGAAATCGAAGTCGACGCGTGTCAGCCGACGTGAGCCGCCGTATTCCGTTTCCACGATGACGCGATGGCGATCATGCTCCTCGTCCTGCTCGATGGTGGCCGCGAGCTCTCCGGACCGTTCGGCGCGCACGTGCTTTTCGAGCGCCTCGATGGCCGACTCGACCTTGGCACGGTCGGCGAGGTCCTCGACCCGGAGATCGGTTGCGGTGACCAGCGCCTCCACGACGAGCGGATCCATGCGGTGACCGATGTTCTCGAGCAGCAGACGGAAGCGCGCAACGTCCTTGAGCAAGTTGCGAAGCGGCTCTCCGCTGAGCTGGGTGCTGCCTTGCTTCATGCCGAGCCGGATGTTGTCGGTGCCGAGATCGATCAAATGCTCGCTCAACGTCGCATCGTCCTGGAGGTAGCGGATTTTCTTGCCCTTTCTCACTTTGTAGAGCGGGGGCTGGGCAATGTAGAGATAGCCCTTGTCGATCAGTTGGGGCATCTGCCGATAAAAGAAGGTTAGCAAGAGCGTGCGGATGTGGGACCCGTCGACGTCCGCGTCGGTCATGATGATCACGTGGTGGTAGCGGAGCTTGTCGATGTCGAAGTTCTCGCCACCTTCGACGCCGCAGCCGAGCGCGGTGATCAGCGTGCCGATTTCGGCGCTCGACAACATCTTTTCGAACCGTGCCCGCTCGACGTTGAGGATTTTGCCGCGAAGCGGAAGGATCGCCTGAAAGCGTCGGTCGCGCCCCTGTTTCGCGCTGCCCCCCGCCGAGTCGCCCTCCACGATGTAGAGCTCGCTTTCACTCGGATCCTTGCTTTGGCAGTCGGCGAGCTTGCCCGGGAGCGTGCTCGCGTCGAGAACCCCCTTTCGCTGAACCATCTCGCGCGCACGACGAGCCGCTTCCCGAGCGCGGGCGGCGAGCACGGTCTTCTCGACGATCCGCTTCGCTGCTTTTGGATCCTCTTCGAGGTACTGGCTGAGGTGCTCGTTGACGATGCTTTCGACGATGCCCTTCACCTCGCTCGAGACGAGCTTGTCTTTGGTCTGCGAAGAAAAGGCCGGGTCCGGGTGCTTGACCGAGATGATCGCCGTGAGCCCTTCACGCACGTCCTCGCCGCTCAGCGGGTTCTTGAGGTCCTTCAGGAGCTTTTCGCGGGAGCCGTACTGATTGATCACGCGGGTCAGGGCCGTTCGCAGGCCGGTGAGGTGAGTCCCCCCGTCGCGATTGAAGACGTTGTTGGTGTAGGGAAAAATCGACTCGTTATAGGAGTCGCTCCACTGCATGGCGATTTCGACGTCGACGCCGTCTTTGACGGCTTGCAGGTAGATCACCTGGTCGTGAAGAGGCGTTTTTTTCTTGTTGAGCGCCTCGACGAACTCGCGAATGCCGCCTTCGAACTTGTGCGTGACCTTTTTACCTTCGCCTCGCTCGTCTTCGAGCGACACCTCGAGGCCCGCGTTGAGGAACGAGATCTCGCGCAGCCGGTTGTTGAGCACCTCGAAGCTGAAGTCGGTCATCGAAAAGATCTCGGAATCGGGCTTGAAAGTGATCTTCGTGCCGGTTTTCTTGCTGGTGCCGATCGCCTCGAGCGGCGCCTTGGGAACGCCGCGCTCGTATTCTTGAAACCAGAGCTTGCCCTCCCGGCGAATTTCCATCTTCAGCCACTCGCTGACGGCGTTGACCGCGCTGACCCCGACCCCGTGCAGACCCGCCGACACCGAGTAGCTCTCGCTGTCGAACTTCCCGCCAGCATGAAGCTGGGTCATCACGACTTCGGCCGCGCTGACGCCCTTTTTGTGCATGCCGACTGGAATGCCGCGGCCGTTGTCGACGACCGTGATCGAGCCCTCGGAATGCACGATCACCTGAACTCGATCGCAATGCCCGGCGAGATGCTCGTCGACGGCGTTGTCGACAGCCTCCCAGACGAGGTGATGGAGGCCGGTTCCGTCGTGCGGATCGCCGATGTACATCCCCGGACGCTTGCGGACGGCCTCGAGCCCCTCGAGCACCTGGATCGCGCTTTGGTCGTAGCCAGGCGCGGACGGGCTCGGTTCCGCGATCGGAGGTTCGGCCATGAGGTTTTCTAGCCTCGAAGAGGATCTGGCGCAAGGCCCGGAGCGGACTCTAACCCATTGATCTGACAAATGAATTTTGGCGTCGCCAAGGCTCAGTCGCCCAGGACCCTCCGGCGGGTCAATCGCACCGAAAGAAGGGTGCACGGAACGAGGAAAAGCGTGGCCGATCCGAGCAGCCCGAGCAGGTGAAAGCCGGGATCTCCGACGACCAACAGCCCGCGCGCAGACTCCGCGAGCTGATACACGGGGTTGATCTGCACCAACGCCCGGGCGACTCGACCCTCGGGGTCGATCGGAAAAAAGGTGTTGCTGATCAGGCTCAGCGGCCACCCGATGAGAAAGACGGGATAGTTCATGTGATCGATGGCAGGCACGATCGCGGTGAAGATCAGGGCAAAGGACGCGAAGGCGCAGCCGGCCACGAAACCGAGCAACGGCATGAAGACCAAGAATTCGCTCCGCACGTCGACCACGCCGATCAGATCGAATACGGCAACCACCAGACACACGATCGAGATGTTCACCATTCCGCGTACGGCCCCCCACAGGATCTCGCCCCAAACGACGCTCGGCAGCTCGACCTGCGTTGCGAGGATGCCGTCCCATGTCTTTTGATAGAACATCCGTACGTACGCGGAGTAGAGCGCTTCGTAGTATGGCGTCCCGAATGCGGTGTACGCGATGAGGCCCGGTGCAACGTAGGTGGCGTAGTTGATCTGCGCGCCTCGATACGGGAGGTCCTCGACGTAGCCGGCAAATCCGATGCCGAATGCGACGAAGAAGATCACCGGCTCCATCGCTGGCGGTATGACCGCGGTCCTCCAATTCCGAAGAAAAACCAGGGCGTTGCGCCGAAAGACCGCCCACGATCGCCAGTCGCCCGCGGCCGTCAGGCTCTGCAGGGCGCTCATCGCGGCCTCCCGTTGCGACGCGCGAGCGCGATGAAGAGATCGTCGAGATTGGGGGGCCGCACTTGCCACGTCGCGTCGGTGAACGTGGCCGTCAGCGCGGCGAGGTCCTCTTTGCTCACGGGCACGCGAAGCTCGCCAAGCACCGTGGCAACCTGCTCGGCCCCCCTGCGTTCGAGCCAAGCCTCGATCTGCGCGCGCGCGGGCTCGCCCCGCGGCACGATGATCACGTGGTCCCCCAGAACCGAGTCGATCACTTGATGGGGCTCTCCATGTACGACACCGCGGCCCTCGTGGATGACCAAGAGATCGTCGCTGAGGCGCTCGGCTTCATCCATGTAGTGTGTCGTGAGGACGATCGCCAAGCCCTCGGTACGCATGCCATCGATGAGCTCCCACACATCGAGGCGCGCGCTCGGATCGAGGCCGGTCGTTGGCTCGTCGAGAAAGAGCACGCTCGGCCGATGCACGATCGAGCGCGCGATCAACAGGCGTCGAACGAAACCTCCGGATAGAACGTGCGGCGATGCGTCGGCGTACGGCGCAAGCTCGAAGCGCTCGAGGAGCTCGGCGACGCGCTGCTTCAGATTCTCGACTCGAGGACGGAAGTAGCTCGCATAGATGAAGAGGTTTTGCGCGACGGTAAAATCGTAGTCGAGCGAGTCGTCCTGGGTGCAGACACCGATCGCGCGTTTGGCGTCGGTGCGATTTTCGGAGAAGAGCTTCCCAGCGTAGAAAATCGAGCCTTCGTCGGGCGGCACGAAGCCGTAGAGCATCCGGAGCGTGGTCGTCTTTCCAGCCCCGTTTGGACCGAGCAGACCGAGGACCGTGCCTGGGCGACAGGCGAGGTCGAGGTGGTCGACGACGACCCGGTTTCCATAGCGCTTCGTAAGCCCCCGTGCTTCGAGAATTGCGGCCGTCATGAGCAATCCGACCCGGAAGGTGACGGGACGTGCGGGAGCATCCTACAATGAGAGTGCGATCGCGCACGCCGCGGGCGTGCCGAGGTGGGGTTTTGGATGGCTCGGTCGAGCGACGACAGCGAGGGGAAAGCAGCCGTGGGGCGCGTGCTCGATAGCCGATGGATGATGGCATTCGCCGTGCTGGCGGTGCTCGTCGCCATCGCCTGGGCGCTCATGGAGCAAGGTCCCGGCACCCCATCGGGCGATCGACCGCAAGAGCCCGCGGCAATGGCGACGGTCGAGCTACTCGGAGTGCCGGACGGCGCCGAGGTCCGGCTCGATGGACGCAAGATCAACAACACGCTGTTCGGCGTTTCGCCCGGCACGCGGCATGCGCTCGAGGTCACCGACGGCAGTGGGCGCAGCTGGCGGCAGGTCTTTCTCGCGAACGGCTCGCTCTCGCTCGTCGTCGAGCTGCGCACCTACTTCGTCGAGGTCGACGTGTCTAGGGGCCAGCGGTCGGACTGACGTCGAAGCCCCGCAAGCGCGCCGACACCGTCAAGACGCGATCGCTCACGCGCGAGCGCATCGTCGAATCGACGGCGACGGGTCCGACGCCAGGGCAGTAGACGGTGCGCACCTCGAGCTCGAGCTCGCCGCCCGTTTCCGAGACCTCGACGCATCTCGCGAAGGATCCAGCCGCGGTCTGAAAGGAGAGGTCCATGGAAACGAGGCGAGCGTCTCGGCCGCCGGGCCCGGGCCAGCTCGAGCCCACCCGGAGCGGAGCCCGAAAGAGCCACCCATTGCCGGGAAGCACCCGAATACCGTTCGAAAGCACCTCGTAGCGAACCGTTGCGCGGCCGGTTCGAACCTCGGCGACACGGCCGTCGAACGCCTCGACGCGCGTGATGGCGAGCGTGGTGGTGCCCTCCCCCGTATCGACGTCGTACGACCATGCGTTGCCGGTCTCGAATGGGTACAGATCGGCCGGCGAGAGTCCCTCGACCTCCGTGGGAGTCGGCTTCGAGCCGGCGCAGGCGACGATGAGACTGCAGGCCGCTGCGGCAGCGAGGCGAGCGTGCCGGATCATACCGGGTGAGCGTAGCAGCTCCGATGTAGGCCATGCTCGCATATTCGCGAAGGGCGATCCGGCTGTTAGGATGCAGGCGTGTCGAAGAAGAACATTCTCGTTCTCGATGACGATCCTTCGGTCCGGCACATGCTGCAGGTCTTGCTCGAGCAGCAAGGACACTCCGTCGTCGCAGCGGGCGACGTACGGTCCGCCCTCGCGCAGTGCAGCGTCCAGCTCCCCGACCTCATGATCGTCGACCTGATGCTTCCCGTGGAAGACGGCGAAATGTTTCTTCGCGAGTTTCGGCGCCAATGGCGGGATGCGGGTGTGCCCGTCGTCGTTCTGAGCGCCAGCTCGGCTCGTGGCGAAATCGCCCGGCGACTCGGGGTCGAGGGAAGCCTGTCCAAGCCATTCCTCGCGGAAGATCTCCGGGAGCTCGTCACTGCGCTCATCGACGGCGGCAGCACCGTCGCAGCGGGCTGACCCCATCGTCGAACCGGGACGCCCGTGGTATGAGCGGCTGCATGGATCAGTTGTATGTCGACGGGCTGTTTGCGGACGAGGTGATTCTGATTACGGGTGGCGGAACCGGGATCGGGTTCGCAGCGGCAACGGAGATGGGGCTTCTCGGAGCAAAGGTCGCGATCTGCGGCCGGCGACCGGGGCCTTTGAATGAGGCGGTCGAGACCCTCGGGGCCAAAGGCATCGATGCGTACGGCGCGCCCTGCGACATTCGCGAGCCCGAGACGATCACCACGTACGTGGACTCGGTGCTCGACCGCTACGGCCGGATCGACGTGTTGATCAACAACGCAGGCGGTCAGTT
This sequence comes from Polyangiales bacterium, assembly GCA_041576815.1. Classification (GTDB taxonomy): domain Bacteria; phylum Myxococcota_A; class Polyangia; order Polyangiales; family Houyiibacteriaceae; genus SG8-38. The sequence goes on along the minus strand of JBFGKE010000028.1, from coordinate 20,047 downwards.
TCCGACGACCGCCGAGGCCCTCTCTCCGAAGGGATTCGCCGCGGTGGTGCGAAACAACCTGATCGGCACCTGGAGCATGACCCATGCCGTCGCCACCAAAGCGATGATCCCGCAAAAGCGCGGCCGAATCGTGAACGTGATCGCGCAGATCCTGCGAGGGTTCCCGGGCATGGCGCACACCGGCGCTGCGCGGGCCGGCGTCGACAACCTGACAAAGACGCTCGCGGTCGAGTGGGCGCTCCACGGGATTCGCGTCAATGCGATCGCACCGGGCGTCATCGTCACGAGCGGCACCAAGCAGTATCCGCCGGAGCTCCTCGACACGGCGGAGAAGGCAAACCCGCTGCACCGGCTCGGCACCGCGGAGGAAGTCTCTCACCTGATCACGTATTTGTCGTCGCGCTACGCCGACTTCGTCACGGGCCAGACGTTCTACATCGACGGCGGAGCCTGCCTCTGGGGCGAGCAGTGGTTCATCCCCGAGGACGTGCCGAAGTACCCGCCGTATCCCGTGCCGAAGCGCCGCTAGCCGCTCGGCTTCTTCTGGAGCTTGCTGATCAGGTAGGCGATGAAAACGCCGACGAAGTAGAGGGCGACGAGTGGGATGAGCATCATCACCATCGTGTAGACGTCCTGCGGCGTGAGAAGCATCGAGATGAACGCGGCGCACACGATCCACCATCGTGAAAAACGCAACAGCTGCTGCCATGTCACGATGCCGGCGCCCGCGAGAAATGCGACGATGACCGGCACCTCGAACACGACCCCGAAGGCGAGCAGCATTCGCCGAAAAAAGGGCATGTAGTCCTTGACGAAGAGGGTCGCGACCAGCGTTTCGTCGCTGAAGCCGAGGAGCACGGTGAAGGCCTCGGGAAAGACGACCACGTAGCCGAATATCGCGCCACCTACGAAGAACACCGTGGAAAAAAAGATGAACGGAATGGCGAGCAGCCTTTCCTTTCGATAAAGGCCCGGCGCGATGAACATCCAGAGCTGCCAGAAGATCCACGGCGAGGCGAGGAGCACGCCCGCGATCAGCGAGTTCTTCATGTACATCATGAAGGCGTCTGCGGGCCCGGCGAATCGGAGAAGAGCCTCACCGGGCAGGTCGAGCTTTTCCCAGGCAGGCTTCAGCGGCGCCACCAGGAAGTCCTTGATCTCTTCCTTGAAGAACCAGCCGACCGCGACCGCAGGAACGAGGCCGAGAATCGCCCGCAGCAGCCGGGAGCGCAGCTCGCCGAGATGCTCGAACACCGTCATCTCCCGATCGTCCTCGGGCGCGGTCCTTGGCTCGGGCTCGGGGATCTGAATCGGGGCAGTGGTCATGGATGCTTGGCCTCGGCCTGCGGCTCGGCTTCAGCCTCGGCATCGGGCTCGAGCTCGAGCTCGTTTTCAGTCGCGGCGTTTGGTGCCAGGCTGGCGGCCTCGGGCGGAATGGGCGGCGGGGTGGTTCGGCGCGGGGGTGTGCTCGGTGTTTCCTCGATCGGGACGGGACGCTTCTTCGGGGGGCGGACGGCGGGAGCCCGGAACGGATCCCCCTCCCGCATGAGCTCGTCGAGACCGATCGCGTCCTTGAAGTCCCGGCTCGCGCTCCGTACCTGCCTCAGTCCGCGGCCTACGGTCTTCATGAAGGCCGGCAAACGATCCGGGCCTACGACCAGGAGGACGATGACCAGGAAAAGCGCGAGCTCTGTGGGGCCGATGCCGAACATCCGTTCCTAAGATGAATCCTCGACCCCCCAAGAGGCAACCGGCAGGCCAAATGTCACGCCTGGGCGCGTAGCTGGCGCAACCGCTCGACGGCCCGCCCCATGCTGCGAACCCGCCTTTCGTAATCCCGGGTGAGCTCCTGGATCCGGTTGGCGGCGGCCAGGGTCTGCTCGGAGCTTTCGGAGTGCTTCCTGTGGGATTCGTGGAGCAGCTGCACCATGTCGGAGATCGTCTCGATGGCGCCGGTCATTTGTCGGCCGCCCTCGGCCTGCTCCTGGCTGCTCCGCTCCATCTGCTGCGTGATGAGCCGCATGTTGTCGGCGCTCTTCATGATCAGCTCGGAGCCTCGGGCCTGCTCACCGGTGGCGGCTGCGATTTGCTGCACGGTCTCGGCGATGCGGCCAATGGCGTCGGTCACCTGCTTGGAGCCTCTGGCTTGCTCGACGGTCGCCTGTGCGATGCCGCGAACCATCGAAGTGGACTGCTTGGACGACTCGAGGATCTTCTTGAGCGCGCGCTCTGCCTCGGCGCTCACCGTCACACCGCGGTCGACCATGCTCGCGCCCAGCTCGACCGCCTCGATGGCGTTCTTGGTTTCTTCTTGAATGGTCTTGATCAGCTCGGCGATTTCTTTCGTCGAAGCGCCTGCCCGCTCGGCGAGCCCTTTGATTTCGTCGGCGACGACGGCGAAGCCCTTACCGTGCTCACCGGCCTGCGCGGCGATGATCGCGGCGTTGAGCGCCAGCAAGTTGGTTTGCTCGGCGACGTCGTCGATCACGTTGAGGATGTCCCCAATCGCTTCGATGCGAGCGCCGAGATTGGAGATCTTGCTGACTGCCTGAAGCGACGACGACTTGATTCGGTTGATTTCGTCGGTGATCTTGAGAATCGAGTCGGCCCCCATCTCCGCATCGCTGGCCACCTCCTCGGAGAGGCGCGCCGTCTCGTTGGCGTTGGACTGGACCTGATCGATCGAGACATCCATCTCGTTCATCGAAGAAGACGTCTCGTCTGCGGTTTGGGCAAGCGCATCGACGTTTCGAGCGACCTCTTTGATGCTGTAGGTCATCTCTTCGATCGAGGACGCCGTCTCGCGAACGCTGGACCCCAGATTGCCCATGTTTTCAGCAACTTCTTGGTTGGTCGCCGTCATCTGCAAGATGCTCGAGGAGCTCTCCTCCGTGCTGGACGACAGCGCCTCGACGCGATCGCTGATCGCCTGCAAAGAGATCGCCATCGATTTCAATGCGCGCGCCGTTTCTTCGACTGCGACCATCTGTTCACCGAGGCCGCTCGAGAGGCCATCGACGTTTTCATGGATGACGTTCTCGATCTGCGCGATCTCCTCGTAGATCGCCTGGACCTGTGCGTCGACCTCTTCGACCGCGACCGAGCGCGGCATGCCAGCGGCGATGATCAGCAACCCGACCACACCGAGCACGGCCGCGAGCAGGCCCGCCAGGGACGCGCCTTGCGCACCGACCCACGCACCGGAAGCGGCGCCGACCGGACCCACGACGAACGCGAGCGCGAAACACAGAAAGCCCGGAACGAGATAGCGACTCTTGACCAGTGCCTGGATCATACCCCCCGAAAACCCCTCATCAGGGTATCGAACGGCAGGAGGCACCGGCAAGTCCGGCACCCCGCAATCCGCAGGATGCGGATCTTCCGTTCAGAGGGGGTTGGTCAACAGCTGCATCGCGGTTTGGAGCGCGAGCGAGTAATCGCCCTCCATTTTCAGCTTACCGCCGAGAAAAAGCTCTTGAACCGTCAGATCGCCCCGCTGGACGGTCTCGAGGTCCGCGAACTGGAGCTCGGTCGTAAATCCGGGCTGGGCAGGGAGCTCTGGCACGTTGAAACCCAGTCGCACCTCGACGTCGCCGTGGTCGGGGACACCACGCAGGGTGAGGTGGCAGGTCATGGGCTGCCCCGCGAGCGCGTCTTCGAAGCGCTTCGAGGCCGTTTGGGCCGCACCCACCGCGACCTCGTCGTCGTCGAGCGCGCAGGTCTTCGCGACCTCGCCGAGGAGCAGAGCCGCCGCATCGCCGGGGAGCGCTGCGACGATCTTTATCGGGACTCCGTCGGGCGGCGACCCGCCAGCGGTGAGCGTGCCTTCGCGCGCGGCGAGAACCACCGGCGGGTTGTCATCGACCCGCAGGCTGGCGGCCCCCGTCACGCCTTTGACGTCGTCGAGGATGCGCTGCGCTCGCTCGTCGCCGCCCTGGGCCCGGTGCTCGAGGACTTCCACCCCTCTGCGGAAGAGCTTGGGAAAGGTGTTCTGAAGGAAATCAATCGGGTGTACGGTCATGCGGCGCCGAGCATAGCAACATCCCGGACCGCACCAAGCTGGCAAAATCGCCCAGAATCGGCCACCATGGTCAGCGATGTCGGAAGAGGAGCACCGGCCCACCGTCCTGATGATAGGGCAGGGCGAGCCGATGCAGACAGCGTTGGGGGAGGCGCTTCGGCGCCATGGAATATCCGTGGCTGCGTGCGCGACGGCGGAGCTCGAGCAGGCCGTTCGCGTCTACGCGCCCGACCTCGTCGTTTTGATCGGAGATGCGGCGGTTCGCGGCGGCGCGACGGTCGTTCGACGCATGGCGGCCAATCGCGCGACCGACGTCCTGCCGGTGGCCGTGGTGTCGAACGATGCGGTGCTCAAATACGAGGGGCAAGACTTTCGCAGCGGCGCCGTGGCCATCGTCCCGAGGGGCGCGGGCGCCGACGCGATCGCGCGCCGGCTCGCGGAGCTCGCTGACGAGGTGCCTCAGCGACCGGGAATGCTCAGCGGCGCGCTCGATCAGAACAGTCTTCAGGACGTCGTCGACCTCGTCTCGAACGACATGAAGACCGGAATTCTCAGCATCCGGTCTCCGGCGGGCGTGCTCGACGGCATGCCGGTGGTCATCGAAACCGAGCGTGCATCGGCACACAACATGGAGCTGATTCTCGATCGACTGCGCGAAGCGATGGCGAAGTCCGAGTCGCTCGAATACGAGTTTCACGAGACCAGCGGAGGCAGGCTCTCGGCGCTGCCTGCTCCGATGGACGACGGCGAGGTCGATCTCGGCCGACTCGAGGGCGCCCGCGTCGTGGTGCTCGACTCCGACGAGCTTCGCGCCGAAAAGCTCGCCCACGTGCTGCTCTCCCGTGGGGTTCAGATCGCCGCGGCGGATTTCTCGACAGCGGTGATCCCGCGTATTCGCGAGGTCGACCCGCAGGTGGTCGTGCTCGATTCGAACGCGGTCGGCGGCCAAGGGCTCGAGTTCGTCCGCGCCATGCGAAAAGATCCACAGCTTCGATGGGCGTCGATGCTCGTGGTGAGGTGGGAGGATTTCTGGCCGACGTCCGCGTCCGACGCGACGCCCGACGTGCAGCAGCTCACGGGCCGGATCCTTCCGTTGATCGATCAGGATGCCGAAATCGAGCGGCGGGTCGAGGACGAGGTCGATTTCGACACGCGCCTCGAGCTGATCGGGCCCGGCAGGCTCCTGCGCGCGTTAGGCGCGGTTCCAGGAGTGCGGCACGTCTCGATTCACGGACACAAACGAAACATCGAGATCGACATCGCCGACAACTCGATTGTCGGTGCCTACGCCACGCTGCACGAGGGCACGACGCAGAGCCTGCAAGGGATGCCTGCGCTTCTGGCGCTCTGGGGCCTCAACTCGGGCCGTGTCTCGGTGCGAGAGGAGGATCTGCCGTCGGTCGCCAACATCATGATGCCGGTCGACGAAGCGCTTGGGGTGGTTTCCCACCAGCTCGGTTTTGCAGACGGCGCGAGCGGGCTCGACATGAACGCCGCGACCATCCCGCCGGCCAATCGCGAGGTCGACGAGCACGTGACCGTGCCTCCTGGCGCTGAGCCCACCGCGGAGCTCGACGCTGCCCGAACGATGGCGCCGGCGCGTTTCAATCATCTGCGCGCCGCCGTGGGGGACGAAACGTCCCAAGGCTTTTCCGAAGAGGAAGTGCCGACCAACAAAGTTTTGGCCCGCCTCGAAACGCAGCGGCTCACCGTGCCGAACGCTCGCGGGGCACATGAGACCCGGCTTTCCAACGCACCGCACATCGATCATGCCACCCGGAGGCCGACCAAGGGGACGCAGCTCGGCCTGGCTCCCGTGTTCGAGATGCTTCCTCACGAGGCCGTCGACGAGCAGAAAACCATGCCGGTCCCGGAGAAGAAGGGCCCGCCGCCGCCCCCGCCAACGAGTCTCGGCCCGGGCACCGCCCCGAGGCTCAAGGCAGACGACGACTTCGATCCGGAGCTCGCAAGGGTGCTCGAGGGCGCGACCATGCTTGCCCCCGCTCAGCCGTCTCCCGGTTTCCCCGCCTGGATTCAAGTGCTCCTGCTCGTTGCGCTGATCGTGGGCGTCGGCGTCGGCGGATGGCAGCTCTGGGCAAGAAGCGCATCGACCCCCGAGTCGCAGGCCGTCGCCGAGGCTGAGACCGAGATCGAAACCGAGACGGCGGCCCAAACCGTGGCCGAGACAGGGACCGCCGCCAAAACCGAGATCGGGAACGAGATCGGGAACGAGATCGAGAACGAGATCGGGAACGAGATCGGGAACGAGATCGGGAACGAGATCGAGAACGAGATCGGGAACGAGAGCGAGATCGAGAACGAGATCGAGAACGAGATCGGGAACGAGAGCGAGAACGGGAACGACCTCCCCGCCATCCCCACCAAGAACCTCCCCCGAAACCCCGCCAAGGCCTCGGACGTGCTCGTGCACCGCGCCCTGCCTTTGATCCGGAGCGGGCAGCTGCGCCTCGCCGAGGCGACGCTCGATCGGGCTTGGGAGCTCGACCCGAGAAACCCGCAGGCGATGGCAGGCTACGCGACCCTCTACCTCGCGACCAAGGACGGCCGGCGCGCCGTCGAATGGGCCAAAAAAGCCGCGAAGAAGCGGCCGCGGCGCGCCGCTTATCACGTGCTCTACGGCGACGCGCTCCGGCTGAGCGGCGACACCGTGGCGGCTCGAAAGGCGTGGCGGCGCGCGCTCAAGCTCGAGCCGACGAACCGGCCGGCCAAGGCGCACCTGGCCGAGACGAGCACGGTCGTCGCCAATTAGTTGCCCGGTCCGCGTGCTCGGGCCTAGCGTCGGCCTATGTCGAGACGATTCTGGTGGGCGGTGGTGCTGATCGGCGCGAGCGGTTGCCTGATGCAGAACCTGAGCCCCGAGACCCGCATGCGGGATGCGGTCATCGAGCTGAACGAGGGCGCCCGCTGGGGCCGAATGGACGTGGCGAGCGGCTACGTGGCCCCCCAGTTTCGTCCGGCGTTTCAGGCCTCGCACATGCGTTGGGGGCGGGACATCCAAATCGCCGATACGGAGATTCTCGGGATGAGCCCCGAAACGGACGAGGAGGGCGCCGGTGCGTTCTCGCGAGTCGCGGTGCGCTGGTACGACCAAAGCACCATGGTCCTGGCGGATACGGTGATCCGGCAAACTTGGCAGAAGCACAAGCAGACGTTTCTTCTCACGGCCGAGTCGATCGAAAGCGGGCACCCGGGGCTGTTGGTCATGCCGGACGTCGCGCAGCCCGTGCAGCAGCCGCCCGCCGCAGGACAGACGGCCGAAGGCGGGGACGAAGAATCTCAGTGGAGCAGCATCTACTGAATCACTCGATGCCCACTGCGCTCCGTACGCGGTCGATCGTCGCCCGCGCGATCTCGCGCGCCCTGTCGGCGCCGGAGTGAAGGATCGCGTCGAGCTTCGGCTCGTCGGCCCGGATCGATAAATAGGCCTCGCGCTTGGGCCCGAGCTCGGCTTCGACCGCCTCGAAAAGATCTTCTTTGGCGTGCCCCCAACCATAGTTGCCGGCACCGAGCTTCTTCTTCATCTCACCGGCAGAGTCTGGCGCGACCAGCCGGTAGAGCTCGTACACCGTCGCGCCGTCGGCTTGCTTCGGCTCTTCGAGGCTCTCCGAGCTGGTCTTGATGCTCATGATCACCTTGCGAAGCTTTTTCGGTGACTCGAAGAGCGGGATGCCGTTCCCACGGCTCTTGCTCATCTTTTCACCGTCGGTCCCCGGGACGAGCGGTGCCTCGGTGATGAGCGCCTCGGGCACGACCAGCGTGCCCTCCCCGTACGCGTGATTGAGCCGGGTCGCGACGTCGCGCGTGAGCTCGAGGTGCTGCTTTTGGTCTTTGCCGATCGGGACGACGTCGGTGTCGTAAAGAAGGATGTCGGCGGCCATCAGCACCGGGTAGTTGAAGAGCCCCGCGGTCGGTTTTTCGCCTCGGGCGACGGCGTCCTTGTAGGCGTGCCCGCGCTCGAGCTGGCCGGTTGCGAGCAGGCAGCTCAGGACCCACGTGAGCTCGAACACCTCTGGAACGTCCGACTGACGGTAGAGCAAGGTCTTTTCGGGATCGAGCCCGCACGCGAGCCAGGTGGCCGCGACGTCGCGGATGTGGCCGCGGAGGGCATCCGGATCGCGCACCGACGTCAGCGCATGGTAGTCGGCGATGAAATAGAGCGTGCGGTATCGGCCGACCAGAGAAAGCGCCGGCCGAATGGCCCCGAGGTAGTTGCCGAGATGCGGTAGGTGCGTGGGCTTGATGCCCGTGAGCGACGTCTTCACCGGGCGGAGAGTGTCCCAAGTGGACATGTACGGCAACCGGGGTATGGTCGCCCACGCCGACGAGGACGCATGACTGCTCGCCCTTTCAAAGTGCTCGGAATCCAACAGGTCGCCGTCGGCGGCGCCGACAAAAACGCGCTTCGCCGCCTATGGGTCGATACGCTCGGCCTGACGCCGCACGGCAACTACAAGAGCGAGAAGGAGAACGTCGACGAGGATATCGTGACGATGGGCGCGGGGCCCTTCACGGTCGAGGTCGACCTGATGCAGCCGATCGACCCCGAGAAGAAGCCGCGCGTCGACACCCCGCCGCTCAATCACATCGGCCTGTGGGTGGACGACATCGACGCGGCGGTGCGTTGGCTCGGCGAGCACGGGGTTCGCTTCACCCCGGGTGGTGTTCGCGCAGGCGCCGCGGGCCACCGTGTTTGCTTCATTCACCCCAAAGGTAACGAGGCCGCCCCGATCGGTGGCGAGGGCGTGTTGATCGAGCTCGTCGAAGCCCCCGCAGACGTCCGCGACGCCTTTGAAAAGCTCAGTCGGGATTCCACGCAAGCCTGAGATCGTTTACTGCGATGTCCGCCTTTTTCGGCCGGACGACGATCTCCTCGATCTCGGGGCCGTCGAGCTCGAGCTCGGCTTCTAGCGCGCGCACCTCTTCCTCGGCTTCGACCTCGAGCGCGCGCCGCGCTTCCTCGAGATCCTGGACCTCGTCTTCGGCACGCTTCACGTCCTCGCGCTCGCGCGCCACCCTTCCCGCTCCGCGCGCAGCAGTCGTCGCGCGGCCCATGGCGCGGCTTCCGAAGATGGCCCCGAGGACGGTGGCACCCATCGAGATCCCCGTCTGCAGCTTCTGCTGATCGTATTGGCTCTTCTCGCGCTCGACGCGCGCTTCGGCGCGTCGAATTCGCTCCTCCATCCGCTGCACCTTCTTCGCAAGCTTGTCGCGGAGCTTCTCGACCGCCGCATCGCGCTTTTCCCGGCTGGCGAGCTGCACGCGCGCCGCAAACTCGGCCTTGGTTTCGTTTGGCTTCGAGACGAGCTTCAGGGGCTTGTAGCGCCAGACGGTCTTCGGCCGATTTTGATAGAGGTGCGTCTTGAGCTGCTTGCCGTGGCTCCGAAAACGCGCCTTGCCGATCGATTTCGAAGGCGGGGCGATGAAGCTCGCGTCCTCGGGCGCCGAGAGATCCAGGTCGACGTCATCTTCTTCGAGGAGCTCGGCCCGATCCCACGCGGCTCCATCCTCGAGCGGCGCGAGGAGCAGGTGCTCCTCCCAAACGTCGAGGCCGTGCGAGGCGCGGGTGTAGTGAAGCGACACCGACGCGAGCAGGTGAGGCCGATAGGTGCCGGGCTCGTCGCTCAGAAACACCTCCTCGATACCGGCGGGCAGCACGGGGCGAGGGCCTTGGGCAGCGTCAGCGCTGTGCTTTTTCGCAGGCTTGCCGGTCGTGGCGTCCTCGCCGGGCTCGTCCGGTGGGCTCAAGCGCTTGATCTGTTGGCGGGTGAGCGGACCGCGCAAGTACGACATGGCCCACCGCGTGTGAAAGAGGACATGACCGTCGTCGTGCGCGTTTTGGAGCAGAAACACCCGGCTCCGAAGCCCCGCGAGCAGACGTTCGATCTCCCCGCGATCGAACCCTCCACCTGCAGCGCTCGACGCGCCTTCGAGGCCGTCGACCACGCGCGCCACGTCGCGCTCCGTCTGTAGCCGCCCGAGGAACCAGGTGCCGCAGTTCGAGAGCGCTTTGTAGTCGATGTCGACCGGGTTCTGCGTTGCGAGCACGATCCCGAGCCCGTAAGCGCGAGCCTGCTTGAGCAGCGTGAGAAGAGGCCTCTTCGACGGTGGCTCCGAGACGGGAGGCAAGAACCCGAAAACCTCGTCCATGTAGAGAATTGCCCGGAGGCTGGACGTGCCGGACTGCGTGCGCACCCACGAAACGACGCGGTTGAACAAAGTGCTCACGAAGAACATTCGCTCTGCCTCGCTCAGGTGCGCGATCGACAAAATCGTGATCCGCGGCTTGCCGGCATCGGTCCAGAGCAGGCGCTGGATGTCGAGCGGCTCGCCCTCGAGCCAGGCGGAAAACCCAGGTGAAGCGAGCACGCCATTGACACGCATCGCCAGCTTTTGGCGGTCCGAGGCGGAATAGAACGTTTCGAGGTCCATCACGCCGATCCGGTCGAAGGGAGGATCGGTGATCGCGCGAATCAGATCGGCGAGCTCGAGCGATTCTCCGCGGGACCAGGCGTGCGACAACAGGTTCGAAAGTAGAATGTGCTCTTTGCTGTTGACCGGATCGGGGTCGATGCCCACCAACGCGAGCAGGCTCGAGACCGCGCCCATGATCTGGTCGCGCCTGAAATCGTCGTCGTCTTCCGCTGGCGGATCGAACGAGTCCAAGACACGAACGGGACGCCCCGCCGAGCTCCCGGGCGTGTAGATCGAGATGTCGACTGCGTCGCGAAAGCGTGCGATGCGGGCGCCGTCCTGCCCCCACTTGGCGAGACCGTTCCGCCAAAGCGTCGCGACGGACTCGGCGTGCTCGGCCACGGTCCGCCCCTTGCGCTCGGCCTCCGCAGGGTCGATCCAAGGCTCGAAGTCGCTTGGGCGGAGCTCCGGGAACGTGAGCATGAGGTTGCCGAGGTCGCCCTTGGGATCGATGCAGAGCGCGGGAACCTTGTCGATCGCGGCCTCCTCCAGCAGAGTCAGGCAAAGGCCGGTCTTGCCGCTGCCCGTCATTCCGACACAGACCGCGTGCGTGGTGAGATCCTTGGAATCGTAGAGCACCAGCGAGTCGTTGGGCTCTCCGGCATCGGGGTCGAACTCCCGCCCGAGATAGAGCTCGCCGAGCTTCTCGAAATTGATCATGGCGTCTTGGCTCCAGCTCGCCGGTCCTCGAGGAGCAGCTTCCGCGCCATCTCGAACTCGTAGAAACTCACCATGTTGGTTTCGAGCACACGCTCGAACTGCTGGTTCGCGTCCTCGAGGTTGCCAGCGATGAACAGCCGGGTGCCTTCATAGTAGATCGCCTCCGTCTCCTCGCCGAGGCTCGACGCCACGCTGAGCAGGCTTTCGTAGTCGAGGTCACCGGCCCCAAAGCTCGCGAGCTTGCCCCACCAGCTCGAGTTCTCGCCAAGCCTTCGAAGAAGCTCGGTGTGCTCGTCCGACGGTGCGTTGCCCGCCCGTGCCGTGATGAACTGAATCCAAAGGGTGAAGTAGACCTTCCATTCGGGTGGCAGCGAGAGCTGGAGCTGCGATCGACGCCAGACTGCAGAAGCGAGCTCGAAGTCCGGTTGCGCGGCCACCAGATGAGACAAGATCCCCGCGTACACGTCGCGCCACTGCGGCGCGTGCGTCATCGCGGCCTCGAAAGCCGCCACGGCGGCGTCATGCCGGCCGAGCTGGTCGAGCAGGACCCCGCGGCGCATCTCTACGATGGCACCGGTCGGCCCTTCGACTTGGTCGCGCGCATCCGTCCATGCCTCGAGCGCCGAGCTGTACCGCGCGGTCATCTCTTTTTGCCGACCTCGCGCTCGCGCGACGTTGCCCAGATTCTCGAGGATCTCCGCGCGGCGAAGATCGTCCGGCAGCGTCCCCGTCGGCGCGATCTCCAGCGCACGGCTGTAGCGCCGCTCCGCTTCGTCGAGCTTGCCGGTGCGCTCGAGGAGCAGACCGAGCTGAAGCAGCGCCGCGACACTCTCATCGGTCTGCAAGCTCTTCTCGAAGCGCTGCCGCGCCTCGTTTGGACGACCGGCGTTCATCTCGAGCATCCCGATCATGAACTCGAGCTGATCTGGCTCGATGGGCGGCTCGGAGGTCGGCCATCGTGCCTGACGCTCTGCGAGAATGGTTTCGGCACCCCGTGCGAGCGAGCTCGAGCGTTCCGGATGGGGGTCGGTGAGGCGGCTCTCGATGAACTCGTCGAGTTGCCCAAGCGCTTCGTCGTACAGCTCGATCATCTCGGGCGCGAGTTGGATTGCGATCACGTACCAGGCGGTAGCGTCGGCGAAATCCTCCGCGTCCGCGGCCACCCTGGCCATGCACGTCGGAAAACGGTAGTCGCGTGGGAAGCGAAGAAGCGCCGACCGGCAGAGGCCGCCGGCCACGCTCGGACGTGCGACGCGATAGCCTTCGACGAGCTCGAACGTGGCTGCGGCCCCGGCCTCGTCAGAGGATCGCGCGGCCCGAAGGAGGGCGAGGAGCCGAAGCTGAAGCTCGCCGCCGGGCCCCATCGATTCGACTTTGGTGATCGCCGACTGCAGGTCTCCCCAGGGGAGGTAAACGGCGGCTACGTTCAGCGGCGCGAGGCGAAGCTGTCGCTCGCCGGCGATCCCGAGGCTATGTCTGGCCTCGATGCTCTCGGCGGACACCGCATCACGCCCTGCGATGTGAAGCCCGGCCAACGTGTCGAGCACGTCGGGCGCGGGGGTGAGCTGCGCGTGGTCGGACCACACCGAAATCAGGCCGGCATATTGCTCGGACACGGTGTCGAGATTCGCCCGCGCTTCGCGTCCCCACTCCGCGATCGCGTCGTACTCCCGCTCGTACGCGTCATCGCGGGTCAATCGCCGAAGCATGTAGTTCGCGGCGAGGACGTAACCCTCGTCACCGAGGTTTCCGCCCCGGACCACCACGAACTCCGCGATCGGCTCTAGGTTCTCGGGAAGGACACCGGCCGCGTACTCCTCCGGCGAAAGAAACGTGGTCAACTGGGTCAACGCGCGGACGACGCCCTCGTAGTCACCGACATCGGTCAGGCTCTGCGCCTGCGAGATTATCGACGCGATCAGGCCGTCGCGGAGCTTGCGGCGGTCCGTATCCCCTGGGGACATCCGCAAAAATCGACGTGTAGCTTCCGGAACCTCGGCCTGCGGAATCGGATCGGCCTTCTTGATGGCGACGCCTCGCGGACCGGCCGAGGAGTGCGCACACGCAGTGGCGAGGCTGAGCAAGCCAAGAATGAACAGATCCCGAATCCTCATCTGCAGAGCCGCTATAGCAGGGTTCGGTCATATCGGGCAGGCTCATATCTTGCCCCGATCCCGGGAGAACGTGTCAGTCTACGCGCAGTCGTGGGCGGATATCTGCGAGCATTCCTGATCGCGCTGGCGGTCCCCGTTCTGAACCACCTCTTCATGGGGTTTGCTGGGTACCTTCAGCTCAAGAGCTTGTCTGCGGGCTGGGCCGAAGCGCATCGAGCTGGCGCACAGGCGCCGTTGAACCTGGCGCTGGTCCAAGCCGCTAGCGTGGGACTGATCTTCATCGTCGCGTTCCCCCATCGGCGGCGGGAGGGCGGTTTTCTCGAGTCGGTGTACGTGAAGCCTCTCCTCGGTGCGCTCGTTGCGCTCTGTTTCCTCGCCGGCGCGTTCTTGCAGATGCCGCTCGCCGAAGTCGGGAACCTCGGGCAAGAGCTTTGGCCGGCAAGCTTCGAGGAGCTCGCCTACCGGCACCGAATCGTCAATCCGACGACGTGGTGGGGCGGCGTGTCGGCTCTCGTCGCGCTGGTGCTCGTTGCACCGGTGACTGAGGAGCTGCTCTTCCGCGGCTGGCTCCTACGGGACTTGAACGACGCGTACGGGCGAGGTCCCGCGCTCCTCTGGAGCTCGTTCCTGTTCGGCGTGGTGCACTTCGGATTCTCCGCCGTGATCTACGCCACGCTCGCCGGTCTGGTTCTCGGCGCCGTGGCCCTCCGCACCGGATCGACGTTGGCCAGCATCGCCATGCACGCGGGCGTCAACGCGGTCCCTCTACTTCTTCCAACCAGGCTGATCCGCATCGAAGGCTTCAATACTCTGAGTCAGAGGGTCGAGCACATCAGCGTTTGGCTGCTGCTGGCCGCCATCGTCGGCGCCACGCTCACACTTTGGCTGATCTGGCGCGCAACCGACGGGAACGCCCGGGCCTAGACCCGCTCGACGTCGAGGACGCCCTTTAGCTTGGCGACGCCTCGCATGAGCTCGCGCAACCGATCGATGTCGCCGATTCGAAAGTGAAACATGTTTTCGGCGCGTCCTTCGCGCGAGAGGCAGGATGCTTCGCTGATGCTGACTCCGTTCGCCGAGAATACCGATGAAACCGACGCGAGGATCCCCGCGCGATCGTCGGTCATCACCCGCAGCGAGACCGGCAAATCGACGTCGACGTGGTCGGCCCAACTGACCTGCACGCGCCGCTCCGGGTCGAGCTCCAGCACGCGCGGACACCCGCGGCGGTGGACGGACACGCCGCGCCCGCGAGTGATCCAACCGGTGACGGCATCGCCGGGGACGGGGTTGCAACACTGCGCAAACCGCACGAGCATGTTGTCCATGCCGTCGATGCGGATGCCGGCGCCCGCGCGGTCTTTCGAGACGCGTTGCACGGTCCGCTCGAGGAAGCTCGGGCGGAGGCTGTCGCGGTCGACCTCTTCACTCGGGACGATCGCTTCGATCACGCCAGGCAGAGCCAGCTTCCCAATGCCGATTCGCGCGTAGAGCTCGTCCTCGCTGCCGACGCGGAATTTCGACAGTACCTCTTTGACGCGCTTGCTTTTCAAGAAGCGGGACAGCGACATGTTGCTCTTTCGGAGCTCTTTTTCGAGCAGCTCCTTCCCGAGCTTGACGGCATGCTTGTGCTCTTCGGTGCGGAGGTACGTGCGGATCCGCGAGCGCGCGCGGCCCGTCGTGACGAACTCGAGCCAATCCTTGCTGGGATGATGGTTCTTGCTGGTGATGATCTCGACGACGTCGCCGTTTTGCAGCTTGTGGCGCAGCGGCACGATCGCACCGTTCACGCGTGCACCGGAACAGCGATGGCCGACCTCCGAGTGAACGGCGTACGCGAAATCGACCGGTGTCGCGCCGCGCGGAAAAGTCTTGACGTCTCCCTTGGGCGTGAAGACGTACACGTCCTCGGGGAACAGGTCTACCTTGACGCTCTCGTAGAACTCCTCCGGGTCGACGACCTCTTTCTGAAACTCCATGAGCTGCCGGAGCCAAACGAAGCGCGCCGCGTCCTTCGGGTCGATGCCACCGGTGTGCTCTTTGTAAACCCAGTGCGCGGCGATGCCGAACTCGGCCGTTCGGTGCATTTCGTGGGTGCGAATCTGCACCTCCACCCGCCTGTTGCCCGGCCCGATCACCGTCGTGTGAAGCGACTGGTACATGTTGGACTTCGGCAGGGCGATGTAGTCTTTGAAACGCCCGGGCACGGGGGTCCACTCGGAATGGATGACGCCTAGGGTGGCATAGCAATCCGCCACGCTCTCGGTGATGACACGGAACGCGAGGAAGTCGTGCACCTGCTCGAAGCCGATGCCCGCCGACTTCATCTTGCGATGGAGAGAGTACAGATGTTTCCGCCGCCCGCTGACCTGCACCGAGAAACCACGCGTGTGCAGCATCTTGTTGAGCTTGGCCGTGACGTCGGTGATGTAGCTGTCGGTGCTCTTGGCGACCGCCTGAACCTGGTTGTCGAGGATCGTGTATGCCTCGGGCTCGAGGTGCCTGAAGCTGAGGTCCTCGAGCTCCGCCTTGAGCCATTGGATGCCGAGCCGGCCTGCGAGGGGTGCGTAGATCTCGAGCGTCTCCCGCGCGATGCGCTCCTGCGCGGCGTCCGACATGTGCTCGAGCGTGCGCATGTTGTCGAGGCGGTCCGCGAGCTTGACGAGCAGCACCCGGATGTCGCGTGCCATCGCGACCAGCATCTTGCGAAAGCTCTCGGCCTGGCGATCCTCGCGAGATGCGAAGTTGACCTTGCCGAGCTTGGTCACGCCGTCGACGAGGAACGCGACCTCCTCGCCGAACACCGTCTCGATGTCGGGGATGCTCGCTTCACAATCTTCGACCACGTCGTGAAGGAGGGCGGCACAGACGCTCGATGTATCGAGGCGCATGTCGGCGATGATGTCCGCGACCGCGACCGGGTGCGTGAAGTAGGCATCCCCCGACTTCCGCTCCTGGCCCTCGTGCATGCGATTCGCATAGACGTAGGCCTTGTTGATCAGATCGGTATCCGCTCGGGGATGAT
This sequence comes from Polyangiales bacterium, assembly GCA_041576815.1. Lineage (GTDB taxonomy): Bacteria > Myxococcota_A > Polyangia > Polyangiales > Houyiibacteriaceae > SG8-38. The sequence continues at coordinate 3,735 of JBFGKE010000028.1, read as the reverse complement.
ATCCCTTCACCTTTTCAAGAATATTGGTGAGGCGGACCATGACGGTACCTACCCGGTAAACCTCAATTTAACACTGTCTCCATTTGGTGCCAAGGTTGTGACCCTTTCGTTGCGCAGAGGGATGGCTTCCATGTCAGAGCTACGATCCAACATAGGGTCATCTTCAACCCGGCGCAGGATTGCGACGGCGGTGGCGCTGGTGGGCCTGGCCTGGGTGGGCGCACACCTGGTTCGCGCGTGGCCTCGGACGGTGGAAGTGGCCTACGTGCCAGGCCCGGAGGTCACCCGGGTCGACGTCGACTACCTGATCGATGGGGAAGCGGTGGGAAGCGTCCGCTTCCGACAAACCGCTGGGAAAGCGTCCGACCTGCGAGATACCCTGCGCCTTCCGCCGGGCGAGTACCAGGCCCAGATCACCCTCTACCGGGCGGAGGGCCCCGCGGTCGAGCTCCTGAGAACCCTCATCGTGCCTGCGGCCGGCCTCACGCGCTTCGATCTGCGCACCGCGCCGTGAATCGGAGCGCGTGGGCATGCCTGCTATGCTCGCGCCGCCGTGAACGGCCGGGACGAGAGACCGGGGACGCGACTGGTCCCGATCGTGGCGGTGGCGGCGACCGTCGCGATGGCCCTTTGGATGGCGAATCGCGAGCCGTTCACGCGTGGAGCGCTTTGGGGCACGCTGATCGCGCTGACTGCAACAGCCGCGTGGACCGCGTGGCTCGTCCCCGCCTCGAGCACACCTGCGGCCTCTTGGAGGGACACGACCCTCGGCGCGAAGCCGGGCGAGCGTCTGCCGCTCGTTGGTTGGATCGCCTTCGGGCTCGCGACCCTCATCGTTGGAGCGTCGATCGGCGGCTACCGCTGGCTGCCGGTCACGACGCTGCTCGCGCTCGCGTGGCTCGCCCCACCGGCGATCCGACGACGGGGCCTTCTCGTGCTGGTCGCGGTCGCGGCGGTCTACGTGCCGATGCTCGGCACGACGACGCTTTGGGACCCGTGGGAGACGCACTACGGGGAGGTCGCGCGCGAGATCCTCGCCCGCAACGATTGGATCAGCCTCTGGTGGGCCCAGGACAAGTGGTTTTGGTCGAAGCCGGTTCTGCTCTTTTGGCTCGAGGCATTGAGCATGGGAGTGCTCGGCGTCGACTTCATGCCGGACGCAAATCCCGTCAACGCGGAGTGGGCGCTCCGGTTGCCTACGTTACTGCTCGCGTTTTTGGCGCTCGCGGCCATCTACGTCACCGTCCGGCGCGCCTTCGGTCCGCGCGCCGGGGCGTTTGCGACTCTGGTGACCGCGACGATGCCGCAGTTCTTCTTCATCTCGCACCAAGCGATCACCGACCTTCCGCTGGTCGCTGCAATCACCCTCGCGGCGTGCTGCCTCCTCGTCGCCATCTCGGAAGACGGCGAGCGGAAGGTCCGGTCGATCCGGATCGGGAGGCACGCCGTCTCCCTCCAGCATGCAGTCCTGTTCACGATTCTCCTCGCCGTTCTTCCGCAGGCGGTCTACCTGATTTCGCGCAATTTTTCGTGGATCGAAGGCCACGGTCTGGTTGCCCATCTCGACCGGTTTCTCTACGGCTCGGCCGGCAACGTCGACGTCCCGGGCAACCCTGCGCCACGCGACCAGGCGCCTCGTATCGCGGGCCTCGCCGCTCAGCCGTTCGTGCAGGGGATCGCGTGGCTGGCACTGCTTGGCGGCCTTGCCGCGATCGTTCGGAAGGAGCGGCGAGCGCAGGCTCTTCTCATGGTCGCGTTTTACTTTTTTTGCGCGCTCGCGTTCATGGCGAAGGGCCTCCTCGGTCTCGCCGTCCCGGGTGCTGCCGCGCTCTTCTATCTAATCGCGTCGGGGCGTTGGTCGCTGCTCGCAAGCGGCGCGCTTCGGATCTCGACCGGCGTGCTCGTCGTCGGCGTCGTCAGCCTTCCTTGGTATCTCGCAATGTTCGTGCGGCACGGCTCTGCGTTCACGAACCGGCTCCTGATCCACGATCACATCAATCGGCTCGCCGCCGGGGTTCACGGCGATCAGGGGACCATCCAGTACTTCCTCGCGCAGATCGGGTACGCGGCGTTCCCTTGGATCGGCCTTTTACCCGCCGCGCTGGTCGTAGGCCTGTCGATCCATGCCCGCTCGCAGAACGACACCCGCCGGCAAACGGTGCTCTACCTCTCGATGTGGCTGCTTTCGGCCTTCGCGCTCTTCAGCGCCATGGTGACCAAGTACCACCACTACGTGCTGCCCGCGATCGTGCCGGCGGCGATTCTGATCGGCATCGCAATCGCGAAATGCTGGGGGCCACGCCGGCCGGCGGCAACCGTGCTCGCCTCGTTGGCGGCAGCGTGCTTCGTCCTGGGCTTTGCTTGGTTGAGCGGGGATCCCCGAGGCGTGATCCCCGCCGATGCGATGGGCGTCGAAGACTGGGTGCGACAGCAGGCGGAGCCTGCGAAAGCCTATGCGGCGCTGATCCTCGGCCTCGTGCTGGCTCTGCTCGCGCGGCGCGAGCTCATCGCGGCGGAGACGCGGCTCGAGCCGAGCCGCGCGTCGGAGGGCCTGGGCGTCGCGCTTCTCCTCGGGGCCTCTGCGGTGGCGCTGGTCGGGCGCGATTTGAGCTGGGTGACGTCGGCGCGGCCGCAAGGCTATGAGCGCTTGGTCCATCTCTTCGTCTACAACTACGGCCGTCCGTGGCCAGCGCACCTCGACTACCGCCCGATACTCATGGGCTTCGCGATCGCCGCGAGCCTCTTCACGGCGGCAGCGGCGCTTCGGCTCTGGAGGACCGCGGCGATGCGGGCAATCGTCGCAGTGGCGCTGCTGTTCTGCGGCTGGGGGCTCAACCTCTACATGGTCGATGTCTCGGACCACTGGGGCATGCGAAGCTTGGCGAAGCGCTACTACGCCGAGCGTGAAAGTCCGGACCAACCACTCGTCGCCTGGCAAATGAACTGGAAAGGCGAGAATTTCTACACCGGAAACCGCGTCTACGCCTTCACCGAGACCGACAACGAACGCATTCGCGAGTGGCTCGATCAAAACAAAGGCCGAAAAGCCTACTTCGTGCTCGAACACAAGCGGCTCCGGAGCTTCCGAACGCTTCTCGGCGAGCGCGAGATTCGCGAGCTCTCCACGCAGCGGGAAAACAACAAGTTCGTGCTGGTCGAGGTTGAGATCTGAGCTGCAATTCGGATAGAATTTCAGAAATCTGTGGGTTTCGGACGTACTGAACACCAAAAACTGGACCGGTTATCAGTACTGCGCGATCCTCCCCCCTGACATGCAATACGACGATGAAAAACTAGGGTTGCGCCTATTGGAGACCCTCTACCACCTCGGCCGGTCGGACATCGATGCGACCCCTGCGGTGGTCGCCGACTGGCTCGCTGTGCGGGAGACCCGTGTTCAGTCGCTGCTCGAGCGCCTCGACGCGCAGGGCCTGGTCGACGGGGGCCGGTGCCGGCTGTCGATGCGGGGCTTGGTGCTGGCGGTTTCCATGCACGGAGCACAGAAGCTCGCGAGTCAATCGACCGCAGCCTGACCTGGCTTGACAGCCCAGAGACCAACCACTATCTGCGACCACCCCCACGCGGAAGTGGCGGAATTGGCAGACGCGCATGGTTCAGGTCCATGTGTCCGCAAGGACGTGGAGGTTCGAGTCCTCTCTTCCGCACTTAGGTTACACCGCCCGCCCGCCCGCACCCGTAGTCCTCCCTGCGCGGCGGGGGCTGCGCCCCGCCTTG
>JBFGKE010000027.1:0-47789 GCA_041576815.1 Polyangiales bacterium | reverse complement strand
GTCCGGTAGGCGTCGAACGATTCGAAGTAGAGACCGCCGTCCGGATGCACGGTCGGGTAGCTTTCCCCGGCGCTGCGCGCGATGCGCTCGACGGCGTTGCGATTCGATAGGTCGAGGCGGCGGACCTGCGCATCGCTTCGGCCGTCATCGGCGTAATAGAGCAGATGGTCGTCGTCCTCGAAGCGAAGCCCCCGAACGATCTCTCCCTTGAACGTCAAACGGCGCGCAGGTGTCGAGCCCGCGGCCCGAACGCCAGCCTCGATCTCGCCATAGTGCTTCCGCATGTCGGCGATCCACATCGCATAGAGCTCCTCGAACGTCTTGCCGGTGAGGCGCTTTCCCATGCGGTTGACGCTGAAGGGGATCGCCCGCCGGCCGTACCATTCCGTCATTTCGTAGAGGATCTCTTCGCCGTATTTCCGAACGAGCCAGTCGATGAATCTCGACCCGTAGAGGTACCAGATGTCGCCGTGCGGCCAGTAGTCGGTCCGGTTGTTGAGCGTGTCGTAGTGGAGGAGGTTGTTCTCGAGAAACGCCATCCGCATGTACATCTCGAACTGGGTCGAGCGAAGACGACCTCCTGCCGTCTGTGATGACTCGAGGTAGGTCGCGATGCCCTCGATGATCCATCGCGGCTGGAGCGCGTTGGGCGACCAGATTTTGCCGAAGATCTCGTTGATGATCCTTGGAAGCCCGCCGATGTTGTCGATGTGGAGAACGTGTGCGTGCTCGTGCGTGACCAGCACAGTCAGCCAGTCGTCGAAGTCGTGGAGCACCGAGAGGTCGTCTGGTGCGCTCACGAACAGCCGGATGGCGTTGTAGTGAATGACGCTCGCATTGCCATTTGCAGCGTCGAGCTGGTCGGTCAGCACGATCTGTACGCGTTTCTTGGGCTGGTGGCCCAAGATGGGCGCCATGTTCTCGGTCGCCCGCTCCGCGATCTCCAAGACGCGACGCGCCACCAACGCGAGGGGCTCCGGGTAGCTCACCTCGAAGTGCCTGCTCTGAACGGTCCGCCACTTGCGGCTCAGGTCCTTGGTCTGGGCACCCGCCGAATACGCCCCCAAAAGACCTAGCAGGCAGGCCATCACAGCCGCTGCGCGGGCCATCTCTGACTGTGTAGCATGGGCCTTTCCGCAACCCATAGCCGTCTGTTCACCGTCCTTTGGGGCCAAAGGCTTGACCGCTCGCCCAGCCACCTCCTAACCTTGAAGGCGGGGTTTCGCTCACATGGGGTCGCAACAAGGGGAGCTGGTCATCGAGGGTCTAACGTTGCCGTTGGCGCTGCGTTTCATCTCGGGAAAGTACCAGGGCGGTGAGTTTCCGCTCCCCGACGACGGGGAGATCGTGATCGGGCGCTCGAGTGAGCTCGACATGGTGCTCGTCGAGGACATGGTCAGTCGGCGTCACGCGAAGATCTCCGTCGAGAACGGCGATATCTTTCTCGAGGACCTGGGCTCGACCAACGGCAGCTTCGTCAACGGTGAGAAGATCTCCCGCACCAAGCTCGCGGAAGGCGATCGTATTCTCATCGGGACGAGCATCATCAAGGTCGTCGCCTCCGACGGCTCCGGGTCGGTGCAGGACGCCAAAGCCAAGATGGACGCAGCCGCCTCGAGCGCACGCCCCGCTACCGCAGCAGCGAGCACGATGACCGGGTCGATTGCCGAGGTTGCTCTTCCCGATCTCCTGCAACTCTTTTCAGCGTCGAAGAAGACGGGTGTGCTTCAGATCACGACCGAGACCGACGTCGGCTCGATCTATCTAGACGAGGGCATGGTGCAGTTCGCGGTAGTCAATGGCGACGAGTCCGTACCGCCCGAAAAAGCGTTCTACCGAGTGCTCGTCTGGGACAAGGGCACGTTCGATTTATTGGCGAAGGTCGAGCGGGATTTTCCGGCTGAGATTCAAGGCAGCGTTGAAGGGCTCTTGATGGAGGGTATGCGGCAGCTCGACGAGATTCGTCGGCTCGGCGACGCGCTCCCACCGCTTCAAACGAGAATCTCCGTGGCGAGGCCTCTCACTAAACCGCTTCGTGATGCGTCACCCGAGGAGCTCGACGTCATTCAGCTCGCCCTGAACCACGATCTGCTGGTCGACATGATGAATCACAGCGGCAAGCCGGACCCGGAAGTCGCCGAGGTCGTCGTGGCGCTCCTCGAAAAAGGCTACCTCACGCGTGGCTGACCGCGGCTGCGCCCCTCAGCTCTCGCGAAAGTAGCGTCGCAGCCCCCGATACGCGCGTGCGAGCGAGTCCGTCAGCTCTTGGGCCGTCTCGTGGCGGTCGGCGTCGGCTGCGTGCTTGTCCGGATGGTACCGATCGCGTAGGCGCTGGTAGGCCCGCTCGACCTCGGGCCACGTGGCTCCCGGGCTCAGCTCGAGGTTCGCGAGGTATTGCTTGACGCGTTGCCAGGTGGGCCGCGCTTCCTCGCTGGGCTCCTCACCTCGTCGCCGGGCGCGTTCGGCGAGGAGCTCTTGATCGGTCAGCTCGGCAAGCGGCTTACCAGCGGGGCCGAACGGGCCGTCGCTGAGTCGCGTCATGGCTTGGTGACCCCGTGGAGGGTCAGCAGCCTGACCAGTAGGTCCTCAGAGTACTTCGTGAGCTTCGTGAAGGCCACGCCCATGCCCGGCGGGTCGTCCTCGACGCGTACGACCTTACCGGTCCCCTCGATCGTTTCGACGTCATCCATGATGACGGTGAACGTGAGGTTCACCTCGGTGCCGATGGGCAAAGGGTCCTTGGACCGAATGAATACGCCGGATCGCGAGACGTTCGTGACGTATTCGTGGACGAACGCATCGAACGATTCGAATTCTTTGTTGATCGTGACGCGCTTTTGGAGCCGTTGACCGTCGTCCCTGCTGCTCATCGAAACCCTAGTCTCCCGTGAGATCGAATTGCTCCAGATGATAGTCGTTTCGAGGGTTCAATTCGATGCGCCGCTGAAAACGCCGTGCCGCCTCGTCGACCGACGCACGCTCCTCGCGCTCGAGCATGTCGCAGACGGCAGGGTGCGCGCTAATCACGATCTTGTAGCCAGGAAGAGAACCCTGTTCACGCCGCATCTGCCGGAAGATCTCGTGACAAACCGTCTCTTTCGACTGCAGATGTCCAGTCCCGTCGCAGAAAAAGCAGGGTTCGTAGAGCGTTCGGCCCAACGACTGCCGCGTCCGTTTGCGGGTCATTTCGACCAAACCCAGCTCGCTGATGCGGATTGCGGTCGTCTTCGATTTGTCGTTCTTCAGCGCGGCGAGGAGTGCTTTGAAGACTTTTTCGCGGTGAGCGTGGCGCTCCATGTCGATGAAATCGAGCACGATGAGGCCTCCGATGTTTCGGAACTGAAGCTGGTACGCGATGTCGCGCACAGCTTCGAGATTGGTTTGCAAGATCGTCTGCTCGACGTCGCGTCCTTTGCCAGTGAAGCGCCCGGTGTTGACGTCGATCGCGGTGAGGGCCTCGGCCTGGTCGATTACGAGGTGGCCGCCCGAAGGGAGCTGCACTTTGCGCGAAAGCGCACGAGTGATCTCTTCCTCGATGCCGTACTCGTCGAACAGCGGCTCGTCGCCTTCGTAGAGCCGCGCGTCGTTGGCCCGCTCCGGCAGGAAGAGCGTCAGGAACTCTTTAAGCCTCAGATACTCGTCTCGATCGTCGACGACGATCTCGTTGACGTCCTCGGTGAAGAGGTCGCGCGCCGACTGGATCACGAGATCCGGCTCCTCGTGCACGAGCGCTGGGGCCTTCTTGACCGCATCGCGCGCCGTCTCGGTTTGCTCCCACAGCCGCACGAGGTAACCGATATCGGCCTTGAGCTTCTTCTTGGTGAGCCCCTGGGCGAGCGTTCGCACGACGACGCCTCCGTGCGGCGGCTTCACCGAGTCGATCGCCTCCTTGAGGCGCCGTCGCTCACGATCGTTGCCGATGCGCTTCGAGACACCGACGTGGTCGACCGTGGGCATGAACACCACGTATCGGCCCGGAAGCGCCACGTGGCTCGTCACACGGGCCCCTTTGGTTCCGATCGGCCCCTTGGAGACCTGCACCATGAGCTGCTGCCCTTCGTTCAACAGGTCGCGAATGGGGGTTTTGCGCGAAACCCGATTTCGCCGCCCTTTTAGGCTCCCTGTTTTGGCGGGCTCTCCGTTGTCCTCCGTGCCCGGCGCAGCTTGAAGGTCCTCGACGTGAAGGAAAGCGGCTCGGTCCAGACCAATGTCGATGAAAGCGGCCTGCATCCCCGGCAGCACCCGCGTGACTCGACCAATGTAGATGTTGCCGACGGGAGAGCGGTGGTGTCGCCGCTCGACGTAGAGCTCGCGAAGCACGCCGTCCGCGATGAGGCCCACCCGGGTTTCTCCGATATCGACATTGATCAAGAGGGTGTTTTTCGCCATGTCGTTTCCGGTTCCGCGTTCCGGGGCTCCCAGGCGTTCGACCGAGCGGCTCGGCTTCGAGTCGATCTGCGCGAAGCGGCACGGCCGTCGCCGCATCGAATGCCGCGTACGCAGAGCCGCCGTGAGGGATCCTCGGAAGAGTTAGTTCTTCTCGAAGATCTGCTCGATCTCGGCCTGCGTGCTCTCTTCGCTTTCGGAGCGCGCGACCGCGATTTCCTTCACGACGAGGTTGCGGGCTGTCTCCAGCATTTTCTTTTCGCCGAAAGAGAGCGACTTGTCGACTTGAAGCCGATAGAGGTCGCGCATGACTTCAGCGACGTCGAAAACCGAGCCGGTCTTGATCTTGTCCATGAAACCGCGATAGCGCCGGTTCCAGGTTTGATTGTCGAAGACGACGGGCTGCTCCCCGAGCAGAGCGAAGATCTCTTTGATGTCGGTCTCGGAGATCGGAGGCCGTAGCCCCACCTTTTTCGCCTGCGCCACGGCGACGCGAATCCGATCGTTGTTTTTCGCGTCGAGCGGTTTGAGGACGTAGAACTCCATCGTGGACGTTCCGATCTTCCGCTCCTCGATGGAAACGACCTCGGTGACGCCCTGCTTGGGATAGATGGCCTTGTCGCCAACCTTGAATTCGTATGTTCCCGCTTGCATCGGGACTCCTTATCTCGCCAAAAACGACCCTTACGCCTGTTTGGCAGGCGTTGGGATGGAACGGGCGCTGCGCAGTGTTTATTTCCGACTTCGGCGTCGCACTTCGCGCGTCCCCGCCCTTTCGATGCGGCTGGGCGGTTCCCCAACCAGGGCGAAAGTTAATCCGAGGCCGGCGCCCGGTCAACGCGACCAGGGGTGCCGCCTCTGGATGCTTACGATCGCCGCTTGCCCGCTCGGATCGCCCTCGACACGTCGTCGTACGGGCTTTCTTCACCTTTTCAACGTAGACTGATAAAGTTGCGTTTTTCAATGATTACAAAGTGTTGAGAGCTGACGTTGCAAAACTTTTCGCTCAAATAGAGCAAAGTTATGTATAATTCATGTGCGGTTCCGCTTGACACGTGAAGTGACGTGACAATACGGTACGTGCACCTGCAATATTGACCCACCTTGGAGGAGGTCGAAATGGCGACTGCAAAGAAACGACGAACAAAGAAGGCCGCAAAGAAGAGGCGGCCTGCAAAGAAGCGCACGACGAAGCGGCGCACAACGAAGAAGCGCGCCACCAAAAAGCGCGCCACCAAGAAGCGACGCACGACGAAGAAGCGCCGCACGACGAAGAAGCGCGCCACCAAAAAGCGCGCCACCAAGAAGCGACGCACGACCAAGAAGCGCCGCACGACGAAGAAGCGCGCCACCAAGAAGCGTGCGACCAAGAAGCGCCGCGCGACCCGCAAGAAGAAATAGCCTTCTAGTTGGTGGACCTTCGGGTCGACCAGGGGGTCACCCTGGGTGGCCCCTGGCCTAAGGCCCTGATTTTTCGGGCCTTCGCGCAGTCTGTCGTGGCGATCCCTCTGGCTTCATTTTGGGGGGTGTTCGTCTGCTGGCGCCCCAGCCTATGGCTGGGGCGTTGGCATTTTAAGAGGCTCAGGGCGTCTTCTTTTCGTGGTCGAGCAAACGTCGCAAGCGCTCAGGCTCGAGGCGGAGCGCGACGACCTTCTCGCGTCCGAGCGTGACGGAGCCCACCGCGCTTCCCTTTCGCTTGTGAACGAATCTGCGGGGCGTGTAGATCACGTCGACGACCGACTCGCCTCGCAGGTCGCTGAAGTGGGCCGCCAAGGTCGCTGCGTCGACCAGAGTTTCGGGCGAGCACGACTTCCCCTTTGGAAGGCGTACCACTACGTGTGCGCCGGTGACGCCGCGCGCGTGCAGCCACAGGTCGTGCGGCCGGGCGACGCGAAGCGTCAGCCGATCGTTGTCCGCAGCGCTCCGGCCCACGAGCACCGAGGACTCGTCCTGGGTGACGAACTCGCGGTACGGAGCGCGGCCGCCGGCGCGCCGACGAAGGCGGACGGTCTCCCTCGCGTCGTCGGTTGCCACGCCAAGCGCCTCGAGCCGTGCCTCGAGCTCAGCAGGGGCGAGGTCGGCACCTTCCGCCCGCAGGCGCTCGAGGTCTTCGAGCTCGGCGTCGACTGCCGCGAGCCGCTGGGGTGCGACGTCGAGCCCGCGCTTCAGCCGCTTCGACCGCTCGAACATCGCCTGCGCCTGCTCCTGCGGGCTCTTGCGCGGGTCGAGATCGACTCGAATCCGACGGGCCTCTTCGTCCCAGCCGTCCGCCTCGAAGAAGCTCGCGTTCGCCGGAATTCGAGAAGCATGGGCCAGGATCAGGCCGGCCTTTTCCCGGAGCTCGTCGGCTTGGGAGGCTCGGTCGAGGTCGCCCGCGATCGCGTTCCGCTTCTTTGCCAGCCGTTTGATATGTCGCCCGAGGGCGCGGTCGAGCTGGGCCCGGCGCATCGATCGGTGCTCGTCGAGAACCTGCGCTCCCCTCGCGCGAAGCTCGTCGCGGCCGAGCTCGATCAGATGCTCCTCCTCGGACGGCATGGCCGATGGCGCGCCCGGCGAACGGAGCAGGATCGAGCCCGCGGCATCGCGCAGCCACCAGGCGCCATAGGGCTTGTTCGGCGCGACCGCGAGGAGCTTTGGTTGCCCTGCCCGCGTGAGCGTGAGCTGCACGGCCCGCCGGCTCAGCGCCACCGTGTCGATCCGGGCGCCTTCCAAGTGCTGCCGGAGCTGCGAGATCGACGGCGCCGCGCTCTTTCCCCGGGGGCGCTGTGCGACGAGGCCTGCGCCGAGTATCCCGGGAAGCGCGGCCAAGACCAACACCTCGGTCCCCCCGTTTCGAAGAGAAAAGCTCAGGAGCCCGCGCTCGGGCTCGTCCACGCGAGCCACCTTTGGCTGCCAGCCGGTCACGCCCGGCCTTCGAAGAGCGCCTGCAGGAGCCGCGCTTCCGCGAACGACTGCGGCGACTCGATCGAGACATAGGCGCGCGCCGCGCCTGAGCCTACCAGCGCATCGAGCACCTCGCTGAGCTGTGCGTGCGAAAACGAACGACGGAGGCCTTCTGCGAGAAGATGTGCGTAGACGACGTCGCTGCGCGGCACGGGGTGGTCGACCGGGTCGACCGCACCGGTCACGGCAAGCGTCGCAGCCATGGTCCCGGCGGTTTCAGGCTCCCAGAGTCCCGACGGTCGCCACATGATCAACCGGTCATCGGCCCGGGGCATCCGAGCGAAGAAGTCGCGCAGCCGATCCCGGTCCCGTGCCCCGGTCGTCACCGTCGCGTCGGTCGCCACGACGACGACCGCGGCTTCGAGCGCGTCGGCGGCTTCGGCAAGCCACTGCAGGCCGGCGTCCAGCTCGCGTCCCGGACGGAGCGCTCCAGCCGGCGGTTTCCAGCAAGACGTCGGCGCGCGCAGCGCGACGTGGAAGCCCTCCGGCAGCGTCTTCCGCCACTTCACCAGCGTGGCTGGCTTCGGCAGAGGCGACTGCAGGGCAAGCTCCGCGAAACGCAGCTCCGAGACGTATTTCCGCCCCGGAGGCCTCTCTACCAGCGCACCTGCGAGGAGCTCCACTCGCGAGAGGGTAGTCCCAGCGGGGTTTCGAGCAAAGACGCTCTCCGCTCGGAATTGTCCGTCCAGCACGGATTGACTAGGGGTGATTCGATGGCCTACAACGGTGGAGCGAAGAGGGGAACCAGAGCATGGAGCAAGCTCGCAACTACGTCTGTACCGAGTGCGCAAGCGCGGTTCCGTCGGGGCACAAGTTTTGTGGCGCCTGCGGCGCATCGGTCCCGCACGAGGCACAGACCCTCGAGACCAAGTTTTTCGGGCCGATGCAAATGCCTGGCAAGGCGCGCCTGATCGTGGTCCGAGGCGACGAGTCGATGGGGGAGGGGCTCAGCTATCTCCTCCAAGCGACCGAGCACGTGGCGGGCCGCGAGGCCGACCAGATCCCGTTTCCAAGCGACCATTGGCTCAGCCCTCGGCACGCCAACTTCCTCTATCGAGGTGAAAAGCTCGTCGTTCGGGACGAGGGCAGCCTCAATGGCGTCTACCTCCGCATCCGCGGCTCGGCTCCGATCCAAATCGGCGATCACTTCATGTGCGGGCAGCAGGTCTTCCGGGTCGATGCGACCCCAAAGGACACCTCCGGGCCGGAAGCCGACCAGACCTATTTCTACTCGTCGCCGAGACGGCCCAGCGCATTTCGTGTGACGCAGGTGCTCGAAGGCGGCATGGACGGCATCGTGTGCTGCGCGCACGAGCAATCGATTCAGATCGGGCGCGAGGACTGCGATCTCAACTTTCCAGACGATTTTTACATGTCGCCGAAGCACGCGCGGGTCGAGATGGTGGGAGACACGCTCGAGCTGAGCGACCAGGGCTCCCAGAACGGGACGTTCGTTCGGATTCGTGGTGAGCAAGAGCTAAGCCACGGCGACTATCTGTTCCTCGGCCGAAACTTGCTCCGAGTGGAGGTGACCGCGTGATCGTCTGTTCCCGATGCAGCAAAGAAAACCAGGACCACTACAAGTTCTGCCTGGGATGCGGCGCGGAGCTCCCGCGCGGGGCTGCCCAGCCGCGAGCGTTTTCAGCGTCCAGCGTTCCGGGTGAATCGTCCAAACGGGGCCGGACGACCGACGCCCCGCCGCGACCCCAGCCCGCCCGTTCCGGAGCCCTGGCTTCCGCGCCGGCGCTCGACCTCGAGGCGCCACCGGTCGAGCCAGCGCGCCCAGAGCCCGTCGAGGTCGCCGACCCGCTGCCGCCGGAGCTCGCGCCGCTCGATGGCGAAACGTCACCCTGCAGTCATTGCGGGGCAGACGTTCCCTCCAACTTCCGGTTCTGCCACGTGTGCGGGCACGATCTCCACGCCGAGGGGACAGGGCAGGCAGCCCAGGGCTCGCCGGCGGAGCGCGTTTCGGCGCCGGCGGTTGCAGAGGCTCCTCTGGGGGCGTCGGCTCGCGCACGCCTCGTTTTGATTCAGCCCGACGGCTCCGAGGGCGAAACGTTCGGGCTCACGGGCGGCCCCACCAAGATCGGGCGCAGCAGCGGCGGCGTCTTCGCCAGCGACGCCTATTTGTCGCCAGAGCACGCCGAGTTCCGCTTCGAGGAAGACCAGCTGGTCGTTCGAGATCTGGAAAGCCTCAACGGGATCTACGTCCGAATCGAGCCCGAGGTTCCCATCGAGCTCTTCGATGGCAGCGTCTTTCGCGTCGGCCAAGAGATCCTGCGTTTCGAGGCGCCGGTTGCGCCGGATCCGGAGCCGGATGGCACACAACACATGGGAAGCCCCCACCACGGCTACCTCGGCCGCATTTCGTTGGTGATCGGGCGGGAAACCACCGGCAACAGCTTTCCGATTCCGCCCCAGGGGATTCATCTCGGCCGCGAGCGCGGCGACGTCGTGTTCCCGGAGGACGGCTACGTCTCGGGTCTTCACTGCCGTGTGCATGCCGAGATGGGGCACGTGTTTCTCACGGATGTGGGGAGCTCCAACGGCACCTTCGTGAGGGTCTCGAACGAGTCTTACGTGCCCCGGGGGACGTTCATTCTGCTGGGGCAGCAGCTCTTCCGCGCCGAGTACTAAGCGCGCACGAGCCCGAGGCGAGACGACAAGAAGTCCTCGATCCGGTCGGCGATTCGCTCTGGTTGCTCCACCGGCGCGGCATGGCTCGCGTGCTCGATCACCTCGAGCTCCGCATGCGGGATCGCGCCCGCCATCTGTTCGGCGAGCGGCATGGGCGTGAAGGTATCGTGCTCTGCGGCGATCACGAGCGTTGGAACCCGAACGTCGGGAAGAAAGCTTCGCGCGTCGTGCTGTCCAGCGTAGCGAAGCATTCGGAGAAAGATGTCGGGATTCATCAACGCCGCATGCTCCCAGTAGCGCCGGAAGTCCTCCTCTTGGATACGCTCGCTATCGAGCTCACGTCCTGCGCACGCCACCCGAAATGCGATCGCGGCAGGCACACGCCCCCAGACCGCGCGGGAAATGCTCGGATACGCCTGCGAGATGCGAATCAAACCCGGGAGCACCTGGTCGAGTAGATCGGTTCCATGGAAGGTGGTCGTGATCCGGCCAAAGGTTCCGCACATGAGGATGAGCGCCGCGACGTCATCCTGGTTCTGCCGGTAGTACTCGAGCGCGACCTGAACGCCCATCGAGTGCGCGGCAATCACTGGCCGCTCGAGCCCGAGGTGCGTACCGACCGTTCGCAAATCCCGCGCGAGATCTTCGATTGCAAGCCGATCGGGGCTGGCTGGTGGACCGCTTCGGCCGTGCCCTCGAAAGTGCCAATGCACGACGCGATGATGCTGGCCGAGTCTCGGCGCCAAGTAGCGCCACGCAAATCCGTCACAGCCGATGCCGTCGGTGAGGACGATGGCCGGCTTCCCCTGCCCGAGCTCCTCGAAGAACAGACGGGTTCGATCTGCCGCGCTTACAAAGCCCTCACGCTCGTACTGCACGCCCCGGGCGATTACTTCTTGGCTACGTCTTCCGGGCTGTCCGGGATGTCGTTCACGGAGGGCAGCTTGCGGATTTCTGGAAGGGCGATCTTCACGCAGCGTTGGACGATCCACGAGAGCGAGCGATCCAACCTTGCCGATTCGTGCTTGATGTCGTGTAGCATCGACTCTGGGAAGTAGAGGCTTTGCTTGCGCTTGTCAGTGGTGGACATCGTGAGGAATCCTCCATGCGAACGCAGAAACTCGGCGAACGCGCTCCGGTCAGGTACTGGGAGGTCCTAGCTCAGGGATAGATGCAGTGTCAATTATAAAGGTCTGAAACCCGTGGTCGGTCAGAAATCCACCCGCAAAAGACTACGCCTGGTCATCTTTGGCGCGCTGACGGTGTCGCTCGTCGTGCTGATGGCATCACGTGCACCCGCGCGGCGCAGTCCGTTCGAGCCGCTTTCGATCTTTGCGCGCGCACTTGCGTACGTCGAGACGGCGTACGTCGAGCCGGTCGATCAAAAGAACCTCGTCTACGGGGCGATCCGAGGCCTGGCCGATTCGCTGGATCCGCACAGCGTTTTTCTGGACCCCGAAGAATACGAAATCCTGAAAAGCGACGCGGAGGGCCGCTTTGCCGGGGTTGGCGTGGAAGTGTCGATGCGGGAGGGTTGGCTGACCGTGCTTTCGGTTTTTGAAGGTGGCCCGGCCGCCATGGCGGGACTGCAGCCAGGAGATCGATTTCTCACCATCGACGGGCAGGACGCCCGTGACGTCCGCCTCTACGACGCGGTCCGCCAAATTCGCGGCGAGCCGGGAACGACGGTCGAGGTGACCGTTCGTCGAGAAGGACGGCAGGACGCGATCGAGGCGAGCTTGACGCGTGCGTTCATCGACATCGAGCCGGTGGAGACGCAGCTCCTCGAGCGAGGCATCGTCTACGTTCGCATCAAAGCGTTCCAGGAAGGCACGGGACGAGCATTGAGCGACGCGCTCGACCAGGCGGTCGTGGAGCTTCGCAGGCGCGGCGGTGTGCGGGGGCTGCTGCTCGACCTTCGAGACAACGGCGGTGGGTTGCTCCACGAGGCGGTCCTCGTCAGCGACGAATTCCTCGCGACGGGCGCGATCGTGAGCACGCGCGGGCGCAGTGGCCAGATGATCAAGGAGTACTCTGCCCGGCGCGCGGGCACGCGGCCGAAGTGGCCGATGGTCGTCCTCTTGAACGAGTACACCGCCAGCGCTTCGGAGATCGTCGCCGGCGCGCTCCGAGACCATCAGCGGGCAATACTCGTCGGGGTTCGGTCGTTCGGAAAAGGGAGCGTTCAGAACGTCTTCGATCTCCCAGGCGGCAGCGCGATCAAGCTGACGACCGCGCGCTACTACACGCCGTCGGGTCGATCGATTCAAGCCGAGGGCATCACGCCGGATCTCGTCGCCGAACAACCACGCGTTGCCGGGGAGCCTCCGCCGATCCGCGAAGAGGAGCTCGACCGCCACCTGGCCGCACGCCCGAAGAAAGAGCGCCCGCCCCCAAAACACCGCCCGAGTCGCCAGGCCCCCCGACCGGCCGGCCCCACCCCCCCAATCTTCGCCAACGACCCCCAAGCCCAACGCGCCCACAAAGCCCTCCTCGACCAACTGAGGTAAGAAACGGGTCAGACCCCTTTTTCCAAAAGTTAATTTCAGCGCCAGTGGCAGTGCCACACCCGCCAAGGATCGAAATGGGACCGGGATCCAGCGTCAGTGGTCCGCCGTCTTCCGCCGCAGGACCCGAAAGACGACGCCGTCGGTTTCGCCCTGCCGGCTTTCGACCTCTTCGAATGCCGAGAGGTCGTCGGGGAAGTGCACGTCGCCCTCGACGCCGCGGTCGATCGTGGTGAGGTGGATCTCGGTTGCGTAGGGCAGGGCCTCCTCGTAGAGGCTCGCGCCGCCGATGATGAAGGGGCACGGGTCCGTCGTCCGCGCGAGCCCGATGGCTTGCTCGAGCGTGCTGGCGACCTCGCAGCCGTCGAACGACGCTCCAGGTTCCCGTGTGACGACGATGTTGCGCCGTTTCGGAAGCGCGCGCCCAATCGACTGATGGGTCTTTCGGCCCATGATGATCGCGTGGCCGGAGGTCGTCGCTTTGAAATGGCGAAGATCCTCGGGGAGGTGCCAGGGCAATCCGCCGTCGCGACCGATCACGCCGTTCCTCGCCACGGCCGCGATCATCGCAAGCGGGGCCAGCGCCGAGCCGGCTGCGGTCACACCGCCACCGGGGCTTTGATACGCGGGTAGGGCAGGTAGTCCTTGAGCTGAAAGTGCTCGTATCGGAAATCGAACAGGCTCTGCACCGTCGGGTCGATCACCATCGTCGGCAGGGGGCGCGGCCGCCGTGATAGCTGAAGCCGGGCCTGAGCCAGATGGTTGCTGTAGAGGTGCACGTCGCCAAACGTATGAATGAAATCCCCCGGCTCGAGCTTCGAAACCGACGCCACCATCATGGTCAAAAGCGCATAGCTCGCGATGTTGAAGGGCACCCCCAAGAAGACGTCGGCGCTGCGCTGGTAGAGCTGGCAGCTCAACCGCCCTTCACTTACGTAAAACTGAAACAACGTGTGGCAAGGGGGCAGGGCGACGCGTTCGGCTTCCGATGGGTTCCATCCCGACACGATCAGGCGCCTGCTGTCGGGGTTTTCGCGGATCTGCTCGACCACGTACGCGAGCTGGTCGACCCCGTCGCTCTCGTACGTGCCGTCGTCGCGCTCGGTCGCACCGAAGTTCCGCCACTGATGCCCGTACACCGGGCCGAGGTCGCCGGCTTTCCGACCAAAGCGAGCGGTTTGCTCCGGCGTCGCCCACTCGTCCCAAATCGTCACCCCTGCTTTCTGGAGGGGACGCACGTGCGTCTCCCCCCGCACGAACCACAGCAGCTCGTGGATGATCGACTTCAAGTGAACCTTCTTCGTCGTCAAGAGCGGAAAGCCGTCGCGAAGATCGACCCGCATCTGGTAGCCGAAGATGCTTCGGGTCCCGGTGCCCGTGCGGTCGCTGCGCTCCACGCCCTCGTTGAGCACGGTTCGCAGCAAGTCCAGATACGCCTGCATCGGCTCACTCTTGTGCGGCTTCGACCGGGACGCGCGGCTCGTCCCGTCGAATCGAGTACCTCACGAGCGCGCGAAGGATATCGTTGCGCTCGAGGTCTCCCACCAACCGCTTGATGTCTTCGTAGATCGACGGGTCGGTCAACAGCGCCCCGATGGTGCCTTTACCAGCCCGAGCTTCCTTGGTGAGGAAGGCGATGTCGTCGCTCGCGTTCTGAAGGTTGTCCATGAACGACTCGCCGAGCTCGCCGTAGATGAGCTGATTGACCGCTCCGTCACCCTCGCGAACGTCGGTGAGAATGGTGTTGAGCTGCCCGAACGTGTCGCGGATGTTGCGAATCGCATCCGCCCCTTCAGACCCGTAAAACAGTGCGTTTGCCGTGCTCTCATTCGTCTGAACGTCCCTGGCAATCTTGTTGAGGTTCTTGCTGAGCGCCGCCACCTGCCTGCCGGCCGCGCGAAGCTCTTTGACGGCGCCTTTGACGTCGGCGCCGAGCTCCGCATCGTTCATCAGACGTCCAATCGTTCCATCGCCGCTGGCGATCATCCCGCTCGCCTTCGCCAGGTTGCGGGCGGTCTGCTTCAAATCGTTCGAGAACTGCTGATCGGCAAACGGATCCGTGGCCAGCCTGAGGTTGTGGGCCGTTCCTTCGGCTTCGAGAAGCGTGCGCTCTGCCAGCGCCATGAGCCCACCGCCGGCAGAGGTCGGAATCGGCTCGTCGGGATCCCACTTCGGGTACTCGTCTGCGCCCACCGTGATTTCGATGATTCGGTCGCCGAGCAGGCCCTTGCTGCCGATTGCCGCGTAGCTAGGCTGGGGCTCGACGTCGATGAGAGACTGACCGAGCTCGCCGCGAATCAAGTGCGTCGCGTCGTCGATGATCCTGAAGTACACCTCGATGCTGCCCGATTCCCCGATGGTCACCTCGGTGACCGCGCCGACGTTGACGCCTGCCACCCGTACGGTGTTGCCTTTCTGAAGCCCGCCGACGTCGTCGAAAATCGCGTAGTACGTCGTCTTGGAGGAGAAGACGTTCTCTTGTGCGCCAATGGCAAAGGCGATGCTCGCGCCGATGACCAAGGCGATGAGTACGAAGATGCCCACCCGAAGGCGCGTACCGGCAGTCGTCTTCATTAGCCCTATCCAGCCCCTACCCAGCACTCCTTAGCAGAGTTTCGGTATCTTCGTCGACCGGAGCGTTGCCCTCGATGAAGTCACGCACCCGTGGGTCCTCCGAAGCCCTGAGCTCGTCGGGTGTTCCGCTGAAAATCACGAACCCGTCTTGGATCATGGCGATGCGATCGCTGATCGCCAGCGCCGTATCCATGTCGTGCGTGACCACGACGGACGTCACGTCGATGTTCTCGTTGAGGTACGAGATGAGATCCGCGATGCGGGTGACGTTGATCGGGTCGAGCCCCGTGGTGGGCTCGTCGTAGAGCAACACCTCCGGCCGAATCGCGAGCGCCCTCGCGAGCGAGACGCGCTTCTTCATGCCGGCGGACAGGTCGGCCGGCCATGTTTCCTCCGTCCCGGGCAGGCCCACGTACGTCAGCGACTCCCGTACGCGCTCCGAGATCTCTTTTTCGCTCATCTCCAGCTGCTCGCGAAGCCCGTATGCGACGTTCTCTTTCGTGTTCAGCGAGTCGAAAAGCGCCCCGGCTTGAAAGAGCATCGCCACCCGACGCCGCACCGGCGCATACTGCGCTTCAGTCATGCCGGAAATCTGTTGGCCATCGAAAAGGATCTCGCCGGCGTCGATCTCGAGCAGACCGATGAGCATCTTGAGCATGACGCTCTTCCCCTGACCCGAACCTCCGATGATGGTCAGCACCTCGTTCTCGTTGATATCGAGGTTGAGATCGCGGTAGACGACCTTGGGCCCAAAGGCCTTCTTGACCCCACGGAACTCGATGAGCGCCATCGCCCAACTTTAGTTGGGCTTGCCCGGCTCGTCGACTACTGTACCGGGCATGTGCGGTCGCCTCATTTGGGTGCTCGTCGGCGCCTTGCTCCTCGGGAGCTGCACGGGGAGAGCCGAAGCGGTTCGAGCAGCGCAGCCCCACGTCGAGAGCTTTGGCGAAATGCGCAAACGAGCGCTCGGGTTGCTCGAGCTGCGATACGACGTGCAGCGCAAGCGACTCCTCGTAGCCGCCATGAACGGTGACGATGACGCGCTCCCAACAAACCTCGAGCCGGTTTTGCAGCGAATGCGTGCCGAGGGGATTCGCATCACCGACGCTCAGCTCGAAGAGGGAGATGCGATGTTTTGGCGCTTGCTCGACTACGGGTTCTCCGAAGACCCGAACGTTCTGCAAGGCGAAATCGTCTTTCTCGAAAAGGACGGCACGACTTCGCGTTTCCGGTACCCGCGCGAGCGCGAGCTGCCGGCAGGCGTCAAATGGTACGGTCTTCGCGAGCAGCGCACGTTCGCCGGCCTCGCGAGCTGTGAGACCGATGATGGCTCCGAGGAGTGCGTCCTCTTGCAGCTTCGGCCGCGAGACTACTCCGGCAGTGCCGGGCTCACCGTCGCCTATCGTCGAACGCCCGTCGAAGTCCCCGAAGAGCCTGCAAAAGGGCGATGATTCCGGCCCCGATCGGCGCTTGACAGGGCGGCCGCACGGGCCTAGCGTCCCCGCGCCCTGCCATGGCATTTGCGCTTACGCCGGAACGCGAACGAGAGGTCGATGACATTTTGACCCGCTACCCCGAGCGTCGCGCGGCGCTGCTTCCGGTTTTGTGGATTTGTCAGCGCCAGCACGGGTGGATCAGCCCCGACGTCATCGACTACGTCGCTCAGCGGCTCGATGTCTCGACCGCGATCGTCAAGGGCATCGTGACCTTCTACACGATGTTCTTCGATCATCCGGTCGGCGACAACATCGTTTGGGTCTGTCGGACGCTTTCTTGCGACCTCCGCGGCGGCAAGGCCATTCAAGAGCACCTCGAGAAGAGGCTGGGGTGCACCGCTGGGCACACGAGCTCCGATGGAAAGTTCACGCTGCTCAAGGCCGAGTGTCTCGCGGCCTGCGGACAGGCGCCCATGGTCCAGATCAACGACCACTATTACGAGGACCTCGACGTCGACCGCCTCGACCAGATTCTCGACGCTTGCGCCTCCGAAGGCAGCGAGTCCGCTGCAGCCCGATTCGCGACTTTCGCCACGTTTGGCGCGCCGAAGCGCAGCAGCGTATCGTCGGCGCCTCCACCGCCGAGCAAAGAGGCGGTTCGTTTGGCGTCCCAGCCGCCCCCGCCTCGTGAGGACTCATGAGCGCGCAAACGAAGCCAATGCTGACGTCCCGATACGGCATCGCGGAGAGCTGGAAGCTCGAAAACGTGCGCGGCGTGGGCGCGTACGAGGTGGCGCGCGAGGCGCTCACGACGCGGTCGCAGGCTGAGCTCAAAGAAGAGGTGAAGAAGGCCAACATCCGCGGTCGGGGAGGTGCGGGTTTTCCTGCCGGCGTGAAGTGGGGCTTTTTGAATCCACAGCCGGGCGACCAGGTTTACCTCGTGATCAACGCGGACGAGAGCGAGCCGGGGACGTTCAAGGACCGCAGCATCATGGACCTCGATCCGCATCGGCTCATCGAGGGCGCCATCATCTCCTGCTTCGCGATCGACGCCCACGTCGCCTACATCTACGTCCGCGGTGAGCTGACGTTCTCGATCGGCCGGCTCGAACAGGCCATCGCCGACGCGCGAGAAGCTGGCTACCTCGGTGCGCGGCCGTTTGGCATCGACCATCCGATCGAGGTCTACGTGCACTCCGGGGCGGGCGCCTACATTTGCGGCGAAGAGACGGCGCTCTTGAATTCGCTCGAGGGCCGCCGCGGCGAGCCGAGGCTCAAGCCACCGTTCCCGGCAGTCAAGGGCGTATTCGGCATGCCGACCATCGTCAACAACGTAGAGACCATCGCCGCCGTCCCCGACATCGTCGAGATGGGTGGCGATGCCTGGACTTCGCTCGGAAGGCTTCCGGGGGACGGTGGCGTTCGCATCTACGGCGTGAGCGGCCACGTGAACAACCCCGGCCTCTTCGAAGCACCGGTTGGGATCACCATGCGAGAGCTGATCTACGACTACGCGGGCGGTATGCTCGGCGGCCGCCGGCTCAAGGCGGTCATCCCCGGCGGCTCTTCCACACCTGTGCTCGATCCGCGACGCAAGGTCGACGCACCGGCCGAGGATCATCCACTTCACCGCTGGCACGGCCAAAGCGAGATCGACGTCCCGATGGGCGTCGACACCTACCGAGCGCTCGGCACGATGCTCGGCACGTGCTGCGCAATCGTGATGGACGACACCGTCAACATGGTCGAAGCCTCTCGGAACTTGATGCGGTTCTACAAACACGAATCCTGCGGCCAGTGCACGCCTTGCCGGGAGGGGACGGGATGGCTGGTCGACCTGTTGGACAACCTCTGCGCCGGCCGCGGAAAGCCCGAAGACGTGAGCCTGCTGGTCGACATCTCGAACAACATGATGGGCAATACGATCTGCGCATTCGCGGACGGCACCGCGATGCCAATGCTTGGGATGATCCAGAAGTTCCTCGACGAGTTCGTCGAGGCGGCGGCACGTGGGGTTCCCGACGGCGTGCGACACGACGATAGCGTTCGGAGCATGGTGCAGGGGGGGGCGTGAGCTTTCCGGGCGCGACGCTCTTCGTGGTGACCGCGATCTTCGCGATGGCTGGCGCGCTCTTCACGATCTCGTCGAACCGGCCGCTCCGCGCGGCCATCGGTCTGCTCGTTCACATCATCTCGCTCGCCGGGATGTTTCTCACGCTCGACGCTCAGCTGCTGGCCGCGCTGCAGCTCTTGGTTTACGCCGGTGCGGTCGTCGTGCTGTTCGTGTTCGTGATCATGCTGATCGGTCCCGCGGCGGAGGTCGACCCCATGCAGGGGCGCATCGCCTCGCGGGCGCTCAGCATCGGCCTCACGGTGGCCGTCGTTCTTTCCGTGGCGAGCACGGTGGCGTACTTCGACGCGCCCTGGGGCGTGGTGCCGGACGATTTCGGAACGGTCGAAGGCCTCGGCCTGGCGATCTACCAGCAGTCCCTCGTGCCATTCGAGGTCGTGTCCATCACGCTGCTCGTGGCCATCGTCGGCGCGATCGCCATTGCCCGCAGCCCCACGGAGTGACGAGATGGACATCGGCACATACCTGGCCCTGGCGTCGGTGCTCTTCGGCCTGGGGGCCGTCGGATTCCTGGTGCGGCGCAACATGCTGATCCAGCTCATGTCGATCGAGCTCATGCTGAATTCGGTCAACGTGATGATGCTCGCGTTCAACCGTGCCTATCCGGGCAACCACGCGGGGCAGGTCTTCGCCTTTTTCGTGATCGCGGTTGCGGCGGCGGAGGCGGCGGTTGGCCTAGCCATCCTCATCGCGTACTACCGAATCAAGAGGACGCTCGACACCGACGACGCGACCCTGCTGAGGTACTGACCCGATGCACGACCACGCCCCTCAGCAGCTCATGCTTCTCCTCATCATCCTGCTCCCGCTCGCCGGCGCGGTGGTCAACGGACTCGTCGGGCGAACGCTACCGAAGTCTCTGGTCACGCTCGTCGGCGTTGGCTCGGTCGCCGTGTCCTTCGCGCTTGCCGTCGCCTCGTTCGTTCAGCTCTTCGGGCTCAGCCACGACGCCGAGCACGCGGCGCTCGGCTACCACTTCTACGAGTGGTTCTCGCTGACCCTGCCCGGCGGCAAGATCGCGCCGATCAACATCGGGTTCATGATGGACTCACTCAGCGGCATGATGACGCTGATCGTCACGGGCATCGGCGGACTGATTCACCTCTACAGCATCGGCTATATGGGCGATGACGACGGATACCCGAGGTTCATGAGCTACTTGAACCTCTTCATGGCGTCGATGCTGATCCTCGTGCTCGCGAGCAGCGTCCCGGTGATGTTCGTCGGCTGGGAGGGCGTCGGCCTCTGCTCCTACCTGTTGATCGGCTTTTGGTACGAGAACCGCGAGTACGCTTCAGCCGGCCGCAAGGCGTTCGTGGCCAACCGAATCGGCGATTTCGGGGTGCTCATCGGGATGTTCATCTTGGTCGGGGTGGCCAGCTCGTTCGAGTTCACCGACATCAACCAGGCCGCGATGAGCGGCTCGTTCCGCGCTGATTTTCCACTGCGCATCTTCGGCGTCGCACCGAGCCTCGCGACGGTCGCATGCGTTTTTCTGTTCCTCGGATGCACGGGCAAGAGCGCGCAGATTCCCCTCTACGTCTGGCTACCAGACGCAATGGCGGGACCGACGCCGGTCTCGGCGCTCATCCATGCAGCCACCATGGTCACCGCGGGGGTCTATCTCTGCTGCCGTCTCTCGCCGCTCTTCATCACATCCGACGTCGCCATGTCGATCATCGCGGTCACCGGTACGCTCACCGCGCTCCTCGCCGCGACCATCGCCGTCGCCCAGCGCGAGATGAAGAAGATCCTCGCTTATTCCACCGTCAGCCAGCTCGGCTTCATGTTTGCCGCCGTCGGCGTCGGGTTCTTCGCTGCAGGATTCTTTCACGTATTCACGCATGCGTTCTTCAAAGCCTGCCTGTTCCTGGGAGCGGGCTCGGTCATGCATGCCGTCCACGCCCACGGTGATGCCGACATCTTCAAGCTCGGCGGCCTGGGGAAGCACCTCCCGACCACGCGTTGGACTTTCCTCGCGAGCTGCTTGGCCATTGCGGGCTTCCCCCTCACCAGCGGTTTCTTTTCGAAGGACGAAATCCTGCTCGGCGCCGCCGCGCAGATCTATCGACCGGACGACGCCCTCATGACCTCGGTGGGTTGGTTCACGCTGATCGGGCTCACGCTCGCGGCCGTGATGACGGCGTTTTACATGTTCCGCCTCTACTTCCTCACCTTCACCGGCTCCTACCGGAGTGCGGACCAGTCGGGCGACCATCCGTACGATGCGCACCCGCACGAATCGCCGCCGAGCATGACCATTCCGCTCGTGGTGCTGGGGGTCGGCGCGCTCATCGTCGGCTTCCTCGGGCTTCCGCACGTGATGCCGATCACCGGGACGCACCTTCCGAGCTGGTGGGGCCACTGGCTGCACGGCTCCGTCGCAGGGCAGCCCGTCCCCGAAGAGCTGAACATCGTCAATCTCGCATCGGGGCTCGCGTTTGCGGCGATGGCCATCGGCATCGGCGCCGCTTGGGTGCTCTATCGAAACAAGGACACGGATGCCCTCGCCGAAAGGCTTCCTGCGCGTCTCTATCAGCTCGTCTTTGACAAGTGGCGCGTCGACGAGCTCTATGACGCCGTCGTCATAAGGCCCATCAAGAAGGTCGCCACCGTTGCGGGCGCGGCGGACATGACCTTTGTCGACGCGCTCATGACGCGACTGCCGAGCCTCAACGTCAAGGAGGCGGGTCGCTACTTCACGAAGCTGCAGAGCGGGGTCGTCCAGATGTACGGCGCCGTGATGGTCGTCGGCGTCGTTGCCGTGCTGGGCTGGTTCTGGACGCCCCACTCGCGAATCGATGCGGCCTTCGAGGGCAATCGCGTCGAGCTCACCACGCCGCCAGGCCTCGGCTACGAATACCGATGGGATGCCAATTCCGACGGCGACTTCGAAACACCGTGGGGGAAGACGCCGAGCACCAACTTCGAGTATGCGAGCGAGGACGTGAGGGGCGTGGCCGTGTTCGTGAGCAACGTGAGCTCCGGCGTCGAACGGCGGGTCCGCGTCACCGAGGCATGGATGCCGCTTCCCATCGAGCTGGTGGTACCCGCCGACCGGCGGTCTCCGCAGGAGCTCGGCTTCGAGGTCCGCATGGATGGGCAGGATCTCGCAGTTCGAAAGCCACAGCCTGGCGCGGATCCATCGACCGCGCGCGAAGTTCGTCTTCCGATCGGCAAGCCCGGCCGGCTCGGCGTCGTGAGGCTCGAGACGCGGCCACTCGTCGAGGCGACCGTCGAGGTTCGGAATGCGTTTGGGAACGTCAGGAAAGACACTCTGGGGATCGCATTGCCCTTCCCGGTGGCACGAGCTCCGCAGGCAATGCTGATCCAACCCGCGAGGGAGCAGGCGCGATGAGTATCGGCATCCTCACCTGGCTTCTGTTGGTTCCCGCCGCGAGCGCGGTCATCTTGCTCGCCCTGCCGCGGAGCTGGGAGAGGACGATCCGAGGGTTCGCGGTCGGTGCAATGCTGGTCGAGCTCGTCCTCAGCCTCCGGCTCCTGTTCGCCAACTATTCCGAGGCCGGGTACCGGCTCGTCGAGCAGGTTTCCTGGATCGAGTCCTTCGGGATTTCGTACAAGGTCGGCGTCGATGGGCTCTCGCTTTGGCTCGTCATCCTCACGACGCTGCTCTCGCCCATCGCGCTCTACGCATCCTGGGGCAGCATCACGACTCGGATCAAAGAGTACGCGTTTTCGTTCCTGCTCCTCGAGCTCGGGATGCTCGGCGCTTTCGTCGCGCTCGACCTATTCCTCTTTTACGTGTTTTGGGAGCTCATGCTCGTGCCGATGTACCTGATCATCGGCGTCTGGGGCGGCAAAGATCGCGTTTACGCGGCAGTCAAGTTCTTCCTCTACACCATGGTTGGCAGCTTGCTGATGCTCGTGGCCATTCTCTACGTGGTGTCGAGCTACCACGAGCTGGCCGGTGGCTACACCTTCGACCTCGAAAAGCTTTCGAGCTTGGTGCTGCCGGCGACGCAGCAGTACCTCCTGTTCTCGGCGTTTGCGCTGGCCTTCGCGATCAAGGTGCCGATGTTCCCCTTCCACACCTGGTTGCCGGACGCGCACGTGCAAGCGCCGACCGGCGGGTCGGTCATTCTCGCCGCGGTGCTGCTGAAGCTCGGCATCTACGGGTTCATTCGCTTCGCGATGCCGCTCTTCCCCGTGGCCAGCCAGACCATCGGCCCCGTGCTGGCCGCCCTGGGCGTCGTCGGCATCATCTACGGGGCATACACCGCCTGGGTGCAGCGCGATCTCAAAAAGCTGATCGCCTACAGCTCGGTCAGCCACATGGGGTTCATTCTGCTCGGGCTCTTTGCGATGAACCGCAATGGCATTTCGGGCGCCATTCTCCAGATGATCAACCACGGCGTATCGACGGGCGCGCTCTTCCTCTTGGTCGGCGTGATCTACGAGCGCCGCCACTCCCGCATGCTCGACGACTTCGGGGGCCTCGCGAAGGTGATGCCCTGGTACGCTACGTTTTTCGTGATCATCACGATGAGCTCGATCGGGCTCCCAAGCACCAACGGTTTCATCGGCGAGTTCATGATTCTGGCGGGCTCGTTCTTTTCGCGCGGCGCCGTCGGCTTCGGTTCGGGCTGGCTCGTCATGACCCTGCTTGCTGCGACCGGGGTCATCTTCGCAGCGGTCTACATGCTGCACGCGGTGCTTCGCATGTTCTGGGGCAAAGTCGTTCATGCCGAAAACGAATCCCTTCCGGATCTCAATCGCCGCGAGGTTCTGTCCCTGCTGCCGCTCGTCGCCCTCGTGTTTTGGATCGGCCTCTACCCGAAGTTCTTCCTCGACAAGATGGACCCGGCGGTCGACGCTTTCGTCGAGGACTTCACCGCGCGCTACGAAGCAGGCCGAAACACGGCCGCGCCGCGCCTGGCCGAGATCGAAGCCCTCAGGGCGGAACGTGACGCAGGCAAGCTCGCGCTGGCCGCGGACCGTTCGGCGGGGGTAGGCCCGTGACGGCGCTCTTCGGCATTTCTCCGCTCTTGCTCTTGGTGGCCGCAGGGCTTGCGATCATGGTCGTCGACGCGTTCTCCAAGGACCGCGGCGGGCTCGCGTTGGTCACGTCCGTGTCGCTCTTTGCCGCGGCGGCCGTTGCGGGCAGCATGCTCTGGACTGGCGACGTCCCGCCCGCGCCCGAGCTCGTGACGCAATACCTCGCCGTCGATCGGCTCGGCTTGTTCTTCGACGTCGTCATTTGTGTCGGCGCAGGGCTATCGACGCTGCTTGCAGGCGGCTACCTTCGCGAGCACGAGCTCGAGCGCGGCGAGTTCTACGTGCTCTTGATCTTCACGGCGTTTGGCGCGATGGTCCTCGCGCGCGCGGTGGATTTGCTGAGCATCTTTCTCGGCCTCGAAACGATGTCACTCGGCGCGTACGCGTTGGTCGCCTATCGACGCACGAGCGCGCGCGCCGTGGAAGGTGCGGTCAAGTACTTCCTGCTCGGCTCCTTTGCCGCCGCGATTCTGCTGTTCGGCAGCGCTCTGCTCTACGGCGCGACCGCCCACACCGACCTCGCGGGCATCCGGGACAGCATTGCCGGGGGCACGGCGAATCCTGCGCTCACCATTCTCGCGCTCGTCATGATCGTCGTCGGCCTCGCCTTCAAGGTCGGGGCCGTGCCATTTCACATGTGGGTCCCCGATTCATACGAAGGCGCGCCAACACCGGTCACGACCTTCATGTCGGTCGCGGTCAAGGCTGCGGCCGTCGCGGTGCTCGTTCGCGTTCTCGTCGGCGCCTTTGGCGACCCGGCGAGCATGGGCCTCTACACCGGGTGGACCCCGGTCGTCGTGCTGCTGTCCATCGCCAGCATGGTCTACGGCAATCTCGCCGCAATCGCGCAAAGCAGCGTCAAGCGCATGCTCGCCTATTCCTCCATCGCGCACGCGGGCTACATCCTGGTCGGGCTTGCTGCGGTACACCAGGTCGGCTCCTATGCGGTGAGCGCTCTGCTGTACTACGTCGCGGCCTACACGGTCTCCAACGTGCTTGCCTTTGGCTCGCTGATCCTGATGGGCTCGAAAGACCGAGAGGCGGTCAGCTACGATGACCTCGCGGGCGCGGGGCACCGCCACCCCGTTGCGGCTTTCCCGTTCGTGATCGGCGTCCTGTCGCTGCTCGGCATGCCGCCGACTGCCGGCTTCTTCGGCAAGTACTACGTGTTCAGCGCCGCCGTGCAGGCCGGTGGCCCGATGATCTGGCTCGCCGTGCTCGGCGTTCTCGCAAGTGCCGTCGGGGCCTACTACTACCTGAAGGTCATCG
The DNA here is from genome assembly GCA_041576815.1 of Polyangiales bacterium. GTDB lineage: Bacteria > Myxococcota_A > Polyangia > Polyangiales > Houyiibacteriaceae > SG8-38. Next base: position 22,890 of record JBFGKE010000027.1, on the reverse strand, counting down.
TCTATCTGTTCATGCGCGAGCCCGAGGAGGACCAGCCGATCGCGGTGCCGATGCGCTCGGCCTATGTCGGCTTTGCCCTCGTCATCGCTGGCTACTACGTCGTGAAGATGGGCGTCACGCCAGGCCGCTTCCTCGACTGGGCCTCTTCCGCGGCGTCGAGCTTCGTCGGCTAGCTCGCGCGCCCGAGGCGATTGCCCGGCTGCACCAGCAGCCTGCGGGGCCGGTCCGCGGGCAGGTCGCCGAACGCGCGCTTCCAATCGGAGAATCGGCCCCCCGCGTGCACCGCGTCGAGCACTGCCCGTCCTTCGGCGCGGCCGCCCTGGGCGAGAACATACTCGACCCACGCCCAGCGTGCGCTCGTGGCACGCACGTCGACACGGCCACGCACGCCGCGGCGAAGCCGGCGAAGCCGCGACTCGACCACGGGGATGCCTGCAAACGCGGCGCCATCGAGGGGGGTGTTTCGTTTTGCCACGAAGGGCGCGACCCCGAGCGAGATCGGGATCCGCGTCGAGAGGTCGGTCGTGAAGTCGACGAGCTCGTCGATGTCGTCGTCTGTCTCGCTCGGCAAGCCGACCATCACGTAGAGCTTCAGGCGCTTCATCTCGTGACGCCGCGCGAGCTCGGCTGCCTCTCGGAGCTGCGCTTCGCTCGTACGCCGCTGGATTGCATCGCGCAGCCGCTGGCTCGCTCCGTCGCTGGCCGTCGTGAGAATTCGATGGCCGCCCCTGCGAAGTGCGCCGACGAGTTCATCATCGAGGCGGTCGGCGCGAAGCGAGGAGAGCCCCACCTCACGGCCCGAGTCCGCAAGGGCGTCGACGATGTCGGCGATTTGCGGATGGTCCGTGGTAGCGGCCCCAACCAAGCCCACCCGCTGGGCGCGCTCCGGAACGAGCGACAGCACGCGATCTTTGTCGACGATACGCATGCCGTCATTGGTCGACCGACGCATCACACAATAGGTGCAACCCCGATGACAACCTCGCTCCGGCTCGATCAAGAACATGTTGCGAAGCTCCGTGTGCGGCGTGATGATTTGCGAGTAGGCCGGAAGCTTCGCATCGTCCGCTTTGCCGACCGGCGCAAGCCTATCGTCATGGACGCTTGGCACGAAGACGTGCGGGTGCTCGGCGAGCGCGCCGAGCGCGTGGTGCTTCGAGCTACCGAAGATCGTGTCCAACACCGGATGGATCGATTGGTCGGCCTCGCCCATCACGATCGCGTCGACGAAGGGTGCAAGCGGCAGCGGGTTGCTGAACGTGAGCGGTCCGCCTACCAGAACGAACGGATGACGCGGGCTTCGTTCCTCGGCAAGCGGAGGGATCCCCGCGAGCTCGAGGACTTCGATCACCCCGGCGAGCTCGGCCTCGTAGGCGACGGACAAGGCGATCACCGGGTAGTCCGACACCGGTCGAAGCTTCTCGTAGGTGACGAGCGGAATGCCGGCCCACTTCCAAGCGGTCACGTCGTCCGGAAGGAACGCGCGATGCGCCGCGCGACCCTCCGACTGGTTGATGGTGCGATAGAGCGTCTGGTAGCCGAGCGACGACATCCCGACTCGGTAGGGGCTCGGGTAGACGAGCGCGACCGGCTCGGGCGCCTCTTTTTCGATCGCGCCCCGTTCGTCTTTCATGCGCGCGACGACTTCGTCTTTCGGGCTCCTCACGGCCTTAGCCTACGAGGCGAAGCAGGCTCAGTCGACGCTGCTCCCAATGCGGGACCAGCGGATGCGTTCGAGCAGCGGTGCGCGCGTGTTTTTCCACGACATGTAGATGAAGAGGGCCTTGCCCTTGATCCGCGCGTTCGGGACGGCGCCGATGAGGGGGTTGCGGCTGTCGTTCGAGCTATCGCGGTGGTCGCCGAGCACATAGACGTGACCATCGGGGATTTTCAGTGGCAGTCGGTCCAGCGGGAAGTCGTGCTTCGAGTGGCTGATCCGGTGTGTCTCGCCATTCAGGACCTCCTGGTAAACCCTGCAAGTGGGGTCGAGGTCGCGCTGCTCGTCGTTACCACACGGGCCCGACTCGATGGTGCGCAGCGACTCGCCGTTCCGAATGATCTTGCCGTCCCGAATCAAGATTTGGTCACCGCCGACGCCGATGACACGTTTCACGATGTCTTCGTTGTCGGCCGGGCTGTGCAGAATGATCACGTCGCCCGGCTCGGGCGCGCCCCAGGTCCAGATCGCCTCGTGGGTGAATGGGAGAAAGAGACCAAACGGGTACTTCGCGACGACGACACGGTCTCCGTCGAGAAGGGTTGGCTCCATGGACGGGCCGTCGATTGCAAAGGCTTCGAAGAGCGTGATCCGAATGAAGAGCGCCAGCAGGAGCGCGCCTCCGATCGTGAGCAGGTTCGACTTCCAGCCGCTACTGCTCTTCGCCTTGCGCCCCCCCTTCGAAGCGGCTCTCTCTCTTGACTTGCTCATTCGTGCCGGTCTGCCGGGACGTTCCGGCCGGGCGGTTCGCTGGCGCGGACGCTAGTCTGCGGGTAGGCATGCGTCAAGCGACCCATGGCGATCTTGTGCATCGACACGGCAACCGAATACGGCACGGTCGCCGTCGCCCGCGAGGACGGCCGCGTGTCGTCTTCGACTTGGCGTGCGGCCGGACGGCACGGCGAGAATTTGTTCGGGCACATCGATCGAGCGCTCGTCGAAGCGGACGTCCGCCGGGAGCAGCTCTCGCTGATCGGCGTCGACATCGGGCCCGGGAAGTTCACGAGTCTGCGTGTTGGGTTGAGCACTGCAAAAGGTCTCGCTTTCGGCCTGACGCTGCCGATCGTCGGCGTCGGATCGCTTCGGGTGCTTGCTCGGTCGATCGCCGGTCCTTCGACCCACGCTCGCGTCGCTCTGCTCGAGGCATATCGTGGCGAAGTATTTGGCGCCGCCTACACGCTCGAGGACGGAGCGCTTCACGAGATCGTCGCGCCGTCGTTTGGCCCGCCTGCAGTCGTGCTCGATCGCATCGGCGAGGCGTTGGGGACGCGTGCCGTCGTTGCGGGCGGAGAAGGCGCGCGCGCCCATGCCGACGTTCTCCGGTCGGTGCTCGGGATCGAGATCGACGGGGCGGAGTCGCGTGTCGAAGCGGCGGCGCCGGCAGCGCTCGTCGCCGAGGTGCAGGATGTAATTTGCCGGCACGGGCCCTCCGACCTCGACTCTTTGGAGCCGCAGTACCTTCGTCCCAGCGACGCAGAGCTCCCGGAGCGTGCGCTTGATTCCCGTCGCGAACGCTAGCCCGCGCGCGAAGCGGCCGCGTCGCGGTAGGTTCGCTCGTACAAACGGACGGTACGCTCGAAAGAGTGGTCGATTCGCATCACGCGGCTTTGAAGATCGCGAAACGCCTTCGTGTTGGCATACGCAGCCGTGGCCTTCTGGAGGGCGGCGAGCAGCGATTTATCGGTCGGCTCGTCGTAGAGAAAGCCCGAGCCGGTCTTGAGCGAGGCTTCGCAATCGACGACTTCGTCGGCCAGACCGCCCTCGCGGTGCACCACTGGAAGCGCGCCGTAGCGCTGCGCACGCATTTGCGCGTTGTCGGAGGGCGCATCGTCTCCGGGGACGACGAGAATGTCGCTGGCGGCGACGAGCTGATGTCGAAACGCCTCCTCGTGCCCAGTCCTGATTTGAATGCGGTCGGGCCACTGATCCCAAAGCTCTTCGTAGATCGCGATGAGCTCGCCACCGCCATCGAGCTGTACGATCAGTTGTACGTCGTTGCGCAACAAGTCGGGCCCTACCTTTGCGAGAAGCCCCATCCCTTCATCGTCGACCGAGCCGATCGCGCCGATCAGAGGGGCATCGCTCCGAACTGGAAGGGTGAGCTCGCGCTGCAGCTCGGCTTTGCACTTCGTCTTGCCCTCAAGGTCGAACGGGTCGAAACGCGCATGAAGATGACCGTCGCTTGCCGGGTTCCAGTGCGAGGGGTCGATCCCGTGCCGGACCCCCGAGAGCCTCGTGCCGAGCTCTCGAAAAACCTCGCCGAGCGGGACGTCTGCATCGGGGCGCTGGAGCCGGTGGGCGTAGTTGGGAGAGGGTGTCGTGACGCGATCGGCGTTCAGCAGGCCCGCCTTCAACACGTTGAGCTCGTCGCCCTCGCGGGCCTCGTCCCCCAAGCCGAGCCAGGCCGCCTCGCCGGCATCGAAACGCCCCTGGCTCGAAGCATCGTAGACCGTCAAGACGCTCGGCATCTTTGGCAGCCGCGCTCGAAGCTGCGCGATGGCAGCGCCCGCCGCCCAGCCGTGACCGTGCACGACGTCGTAGTCCGCCGGGTCCTGGCTCACGAGCTCCGCCACGGCTTTTGCGAACACCCCGACGCGCGAAGCGTGCAGCTGCCCGCCTTCGCCCGTCAACGAGTGGGCGGACAGCAGGACTTCTTCGTTGCCGATGAAGATCATTCCGACCCCGTCGGGGTTCCGTCCGGTGTAGAGCTCACACGACCACGTGCGGCCGCCAAGCTCGACCTCGAGCTTGGTGAGGCGTCGCGCGAGCGCCAGCTTGGCGGTGTCGATGTGACCGTAGAGCGGCGATACGAGATCGACGGTGTGGTCGGCACGACGCAGCATCTTCGCGAGAGTCGCGACGTCGCGGGCGTGCGGAGTGGACGTGAATGCTTCGGGGGCGATGAACAGAGCTTGCAAGATGCTGGACCATAGCGACTGACGGCCCTCGCGGCCACGTGGAAAACCGACTTGCGCCAGGGCCGCCCTGCGCCAGGCTTGCGGCCTATGTCGGATGCAGAAAAGGTCGTCGTGAGCGGCGCGTCAGGGCTGGTGGGGGGCGCGCTCGTCCCCTCGCTTCGTAATCGGGGGGCCGAGGTCATCCGTTTGGTGCGTCGCGCACCGCGAGCGGAGGACGAAGTGCGCTGGGACCCGTCGGCCGGGACGATCGACGTGGAAGGTCTTCGAGGTGTCACAGGCGCGGTTCACCTCGCGGGCGACAACGTCGCCTCCGGGCGTTGGACGGATGCCAAGAAGGCCAGTATTCGCAATAGCCGCGTTCGCGGGACCGAGCTTCTCGCCGGAGCGCTAGCGGGGCTGTCGCCGAAACCGCGCGTCATGGTCTCTGCGTCGGCAACTGGGTATTACGGAACGCGGGGGTCCGAGACGCTGGACGAGCGGTCTTCGCAGGGCGAGGGCTTTCTCGCGTCGGTTTGCGGCGAGTGGGAAGCTGCCACCGAAGTCGCCCGGGCTGCAGGCATTCGTGTCGTCAACGCGCGGATTGGCGTCGTGCTCTCGGCAGACGGGGGAGCGCTCGCCAAAATGAAGACTCCCTTTCTGCTAGGCGTCGGTGGCCGTATCGGCGATGGCAGCCAGTTCATGAGTTGGATCACGCTCGACGACCTGGTCTCGGCCCTCATCTTCGCGCTCGAGCGCGACGACTTGAGCGGCCCGGTGAACCTCGTCTCTCCAACGCCCGTCACCAACGCGGACTTCACCGATGCACTCGGTCGCGTTCTCAAGCGGCCCACGGTGTTACCGGTCCCGAAGTTCGCGCTTCGCTTGGGCCTCGGCTCCCAAATGGCGAACGAAATGCTTATCGGCGGTGCACGGGTGGTCCCCGCGGTGCTCCACGAGCACGGCTTCGTGTGGGAGCACGCGAGCTTGGAGCCCGCGCTTCGTTCGGTTCTCTAGCTGCGCCTTGTTTGACCGCCTGCGTGACTCCGACGGACACTTCGCGGGTGGCAAAGGGCACGGGGTCATGGAGCGCATGGGCGGCGGCTCTGACGTTCTTTCTCGCCGGGCTCTTTCCGCTCTTCACCGCCGACGCCTACGGTCATCTCGCGCAGGGGCGCCAAATTCTCGAGCTAGGCCGAGTTCCCCAATTCGACGGATTCTCGTTTTGGAAGCCGACGCCCCAGCCGTGGACGAACTACGAGTGGCTCTACGACCTCGTGACCTGGGTCGTATACGACGGCCTCGGCCCCTCGGCGCTGGTCTTGATCAAGAGCTTCGCGCTCGGCCTCCTCGGCTACCTGCTCGTCGTGCTCGCCGATCGGCTGAGCCAAAGCGCGATCTTGGCCGCCCCCATCACACTCGCGGCGCTTCTGCTGGCGCTTCCGATTGCGCGCTTTCGGTTCACCGCACGCCCCCAGATCGTCGGTTTGGTTTTTCCCGCCGCCCTGCTGCTGGGGATCGCGACGCTCTACTCGGACGGCGCTTCTCGGAACAAGAGGGCGTGGACGCTCGCGTTGCTCGGGCTGCTGCACGTGGTCTGGGTGAACGCGCACGGCTCACACCTCTTCGGCCTCGCAATTTCGTTCGTCTTCGTCGTGTTCGCGGTCCGCACCCGCGCGCTCCGATGGATGGTCGGCCTTTTCGTCGTCCAGCTCGCGGCAACCGGCTGCACGCCCTTTGGCTTTTCGATCGCGACCGACGCGGTCTCGCACGTCTTCGATCCGAGATATCGCGAGCTGGTCGTCGAGTGGGGGGCCTGGTCGCCGAAGGATCCACTCAGACTGCTCGTCGGGCCCGTGGTGACGGCGCTCGCGACTCTCGTGACCTTGCGCCCGGTCGTGCGGAGCTCGCGCTATGGCTTGGCGTATGGGGTCTTTTGCGTCCTCTTGAGCGCGATGGCGTTTCGCTCGATGCGCTTCGTCGCACACCAGCTCCTCTTCTGCGCCCCTTTCATCGGCGCAGGGCTCGCGCTCAGCCCGGGTGTGAGCGAGAGGCGAAGGGGCGTTGCGGCGTTGGTAGGGCTCTCCGCGCTCACATGCGCTCTGTGGATGCCACAGCTGGTGCCCGCGTTCGGGTTCGGTCTCGGGGAGTCGAAGCGCGCGTACCCCTGGGCGTCCGCGGAGGCCATCGAGCAAGGTATCGAAAGTCCGAGAGTTCTCGCAACGATCGAGGACGGTTGGTTCTTGATGTTCGCTGCGCCGAGCGCGGGGCTGCTCGTCGATGGGCGCGTCCCATTTTACGGCCCGGAAATGATCCAGCGCGTTGCCGAGAGCTTCACGGACGCAGAGCGTTTCGCAGCCCTGCTCGGCGAGTACGACGTCAACACCGTGGTCATCGATCACACGCGAGCGGACCACATCCCCGCAACGAAAGCTCTCGCTTCGAGTGATGAGTGGGCCCTCGTCTTCGTCGAGGACGGCCACTCGACGTTTGCACGCCGTGACGTGCTCGGCGCCACCGTGCCGTTCGAAATCGTGGGGGCCGGCTATCGCGCTGGACGGTTGCTCGACCCCCGTCTCGATGAGGCCGCGGTGGCACGCGAGGTCGGCCGGCTCGGAGCCCGGGAAAACACACAGACCATCCACGCGTGGCACGAAGGCCTCGTGCTGCTTCGTCCGCTTGCGCGCGACGGTGATCGTGCCGGCCTTCGCAAACACCGCACACCCGAAGAGCAGGCCCGTGCAAGAGCAGCATACGCGCGCTTGTCTGTCGCAGCCGATGCCCTCCCAGGGTTCACCGCCATCGAGCTCTACCGCGCGATGGCGGCGCTTGCGGCTTGCGACGTCGAGGCGGCCCGGGTCGCCCTCGCACGCGCACGCGTCACCGGCCAGACCCGCGGCACGGCGCTCCTCGGGCTCGAGCTCTCGCTCCGGGGTGGCGGGCCCACGGAACGGTCGTCCGCAATCGTCCAGCTCGAGCGACTCCAGCGTCAGCCGGAGACACGAGACGACCCGTGGCTCACCGCGATCGCGCGCGACATCGAAACGCGCTGCTCGATGCCTTAGGCGACGTGCTCGGGGTCGAGCTCGATGAGGGTGATTTCCGCAGGGGCTGCGATCCGCATCGGCGGCCCCCAATACCCCGTGCCCGAGCTGACGTAGATCTGAGAATCGCCGCGGCGGTGGAGACCCGAGAGGAAGGGCTGCGCAAGCCGCGTCAAAAAGCCGAAAGGAAAGATTTGGCCGCCGTGGGTGTGGCCCGAGATCTGGAGATCGACGCCGTGCTCCCGCGCTTCGTCGAACTGAATGGGCTGATGGGCCAGAAGCACGACCGGCTTGCTCGCATCGCGCCCCTCGACGGCACGCGCGACGTCCGCGCCGTGACCGTTGCCGAACTGGTGGGCAGTCCAATCGTCGACGCCGGCCAGGTGAATCGCGTCACCATTTTTCTCGAGCTCGACGTGCTCGTTGCGAAGGGCGCGGATGCCGAGTCCCTCGAGGAACGAGAGCCACGAGTCCGCGCCGGAGTAGTACTCGTGGTTGCCGGTCACGAAATACGTGCCGAGCCTGGAGCGGATTTCTCCAAGTGGCGCCACCGAAGCGCCCAGGTCTCGGACCGAGCCGTCGATGAGATCGCCGGTGATGGCGACGATGTCGGGCTCGAGGGCATTGACCTTCTGTACCACGTCCTCGACGAAGTCCCGCCCGATGGTGAGGCCCACGTGCATGTCGGTGAGCTGCACGAGGCGAAGGCCGCGCAGCGACTCCGGCAGCTTGCGAAGGCGAACCGCGACGCGCTTGACCTCGACGGGGCGAATCGCCGACCAAACGCCCCAACCCGAGAGCGCCAGCCCGAATACACCCACGCCACTGGCGAGAAGCTGAGCCAAGAACTCGCGCCGGCCTCCATTGACCGAGGCGATGCTCGCGTACTTGACCCAGCCCCAACGCGCGAGCTCGCCGCCCCAAAGCAACACCAGCAGCAGGAACATCGATCCCATCCACACGTAGCCGATCCACGAGACGGGAATGGCGACGTTCCGGGGCAACAGACGCCAGGCCATCATCGAGGCCGGGATCGAAAGGGCGAGCACGATGAGCGCCACGGTCGCGACCTGGCGCCAGGGCGACGGCCACATGGGATCGCGAATCAGGCGTGCCCACAGATAATAGTGGGTCCCGATGGTCAGCCCGGAGATGACGCCGAGGAAGATGAGGATGCGGCCGAGCGACATGGAACGACGACCCTTAGCGCATAAGGATGACGTCGCGTGGCGTCAAGTCGCCGCTTGGCCGGGCGTCGATGGGTCGGGCGAGTCGTACCGTTTCTTGCTGGCTTCGAGGTGGTCGAGGAGCCGTTGTCGCACTTCGGGGTGGGTCAGCGCGACGATGCGAGCCGCCAGGAACGCCGCATTTTTTGCGCCGTCGATCCCGACCGTGGCCACCGGAACGCCGGGTGGCATCTGGACGGTCGCGAGCAGCGCATCGACCCCTTGCAGCGCGCCGGATGCGATCGGGACGCCGATGACCGGTCGCGACGTGTGCGCCGCGACGACGCCGGCGAGGTGGGCCGCCATCCCGGCGCAAGCGATGAAAACCTCGACCCCTCGTTCCTCGGCCGCGGCGATGTAGGCGGCCGTCTCTTTGGGGGTGCGGTGCGCGGATAGGACCCGGACGTCGCTAGGGACGTCGAGGGAATCGAGCACATCGCGACCCTTCAAGACTACCGGAAGGTCGCTCGGGCTGCCCGTCATGATGGCGACGAGGGGGGCGTCGTCTTTGCTAACGTTACTGTGTGTCACGTCACAAACCTCGGTGCGCAGCTTCTAGCGCAAACCGGCCTGCCCGTCGATCCGCAGAGGCTGGATGCTGAAGGGGTGCGCAGTCTTTGCGGCGACCCAGCGGGAAGCGACTCGTTTGCGCGCTTCGTCGATCGCAAAAATACGTATGGACTTCGGCTCGAAATGGGTGTTTTCTATACTACCCCGATGCTCCGCCGCGATAGCAAGACGTTCGACCTCCGTACCCAGCTCACTAAGGCGCTGCAGAGCGGCAAGTTCGGCCACGCGCTCGAGCTCTACGAGCTGATCGAAAAGCAAAAGCCGAACGAGCCGCGCTGGTCGCACCGCAAAGCCGATCTGCTCTGCCGCCTCGGACGCCGAGCCGATGCGGTTGCCGCCTACGAGCACGCGGTCGACCTCTACGCCGCGCGGGGCTTCTTCGAGCGCGCAATGGCGACGGCAAAGGTGATGGTGGCGATCGATCCGGACAAAGAGCACGTGCTGACGCGTCTCGACGCCGAGCACGCGCACGCGCTCGACGATCGCGCCGCGCAGCTCGCACCGTTCGAACACCATCATCACGCGGGGTAGCCGCTAGAGCTCGAACCAGAGCGTCGCCCCGCGGCCCAGCTCGCGCAGAGCGGTGGGCGCATCATGTGGGTGGAGGTGAGATGCTGATCGTGTGTGCGTGTGTCGCATCGCGCTTGCCGGGTCGCTACACTGACGGTTCATGCCGAGGGGACGAGGGGGCCGGAAAGCCGTGGCCGAGCGCCACGCCGCGGAGCGGGTGCGATGAAGGCACCCCGCATTCCGAAAGACGAAGCCGAGCGACTGAAGGCGCTCGACGCCTACCGGGTGATGGATACCGCGCCCGAGGCTGCGTTCGACGGTCTCACCACCTTGGTGGCGCGCATTCTCGACGTGCCCATCGCGCTCGTGTCGCTGGTCGATGCCGAGCGTCAATGGTTCAAATCCCGCTATGGTCTCGAGGCGCCGGAGACACCGCGAGACGTGTCGTTCTGCGGGCATGTCGTTGCGGAAAATGAGCTGTTGGTCGTTCCCGATGCGTTCGAAGACGAACGCTTTCATGACAACCCGTTGGTGGCCGGGGAGCCGCGGGTTCGCTTCTATGCGGGCTTTCCCCTGGCCACGCCGGAGGGTCACGTGCTCGGCACGCTGTGCGCGATCGACCACGATCCACGTCAGTTCACCGAGGACCAGCTCGACACCCTGAGAATCCTCGGCCGTCAGGTGGCCGATCAGCTCGAGCTACGTCGACAGGTTCTGCTCCGCAGGGACTACGAGCAGCTTTTCGACAACTCCAACGTCTTGCCCGCCATCGCCGACTTGAACGGCTTCTTTCTGCGCCTCAATCGGCGCTGGACCTCGACGCTCGGACACTCGGAGAAAGCGCTGCTTTCGCGACCCTTCATCGATTTCGTTCACGAAGATGACGTCGAATCGACGCAGGAGGCTGCCGCGAAGCTCGGCACTACATCGTTCGAAGTTGCGGAGTTCACCAATCGCTATCGCTGTGCAGATGGCAGCTATCGGTGGCTTCTTTGGCATGCCACCTCGGATTTGGAAGCTGGCCGCATCTACGCCGTCGCGCACGATGATACGCGCCGAAAAGAAGCCGAGTTTCGTGTGCAGCAGGCCTTGGACAGCTTGGCCCACAGCGAGGAGCGGCTGAGAACCCTTTTCGAGACGGCCGTCGACGCGATCGTGACGATCGACGAATCCGGGGTCATCGACCGCGCGAACGCGGCCGTGAAACCCCTGTTCGGCTACCTGCCTTCCGAGCTGATTGGGCGGCACATCGACGTGCTGATGCCACCCCGGCACCGCGATTCGTTCTATCGGTATCTACGCGAGTATCCGGCGGATTCCAAAGCGGACTCCACGGTGTCGAGTCGAGAGGCCGTCGCGCTGCGCAAGGACGGCAGCACGTTTCCAGTCGAAATTTCCGTCAGCGAGATGCGATTGGGCAAACGCCGCATGTTCACGGGGATCGTTCGCGACATCACCGAGCGCAAGCGTGTGGACCAGCTCAAGTCGGAGTTCATCTCCACGGTCAGCCACGAGCTGCGAACGCCACTCACCTCGATTCGCGGTGCGCTAGGTCTGCTTTCAGGGGGCCGCGTCGGCGATATCTCGGCGGAAGCTGGAGAGATGGTCAAGATCGCGCTGAACAACAGCGAGCGTCTCGTTCGCTTGATCAACGACATCCTGGATGTCGAAAAGATCCGCTCCGGCAAGCTCGACTTCGAAATCAGCGAGCTCGATCTCGCGGGGGCGGTGGAAGAGGCGATCGCCGCCAATCGAGGCTTCGCGTTGGAGCACGAGACCCGCATCGTCGTCGAAGGTCGCTTGGACTCGGCAAAAGTTCAGGCCGATCCGGACCGGCTTGCACAGGTCTTCGCCAATCTCATCTCTAACGCCGCCAAGTTTTCGCCCAAGGGCAAGCCCATCGAGCTCGGCTTGGACGTCGGCGACGAGCTGGTCCGAGTGACGGTGCGAGACTGGGGTCCCGGGGTGCCTGAGGAATTCGAGGAGCGCCTATTCGAGCGCTTCGCACAGGCCGATGGCTCGGACAGCCGGAGGACCTCGGGAACGGGGTTGGGTCTCAGCATCACCAAGGCGATCGTCGAGCACATGAACGGCGCAATCGGCTACGAGCCCGCGGAGGGCGGTGGGAGCCGATTCTACTTCGAGCTTCCCATCGCGCGGCCGTCCATCCTAGTTGCGCCGACTGTGCCGCCGCGCATCCTCGTGTGCGAGGACGAGCCAGACATCGCGCTCCTGCTCAAGAAGATACTGGGCTTCGAGGGCTACGTCGTCGACATTGCGGCGAACATCGCGACAGCCAAGAGTCTGCTCGGCGAACGAGACTACAAGGCCGTGACGCTCGACCTCAGGCTTGGAAACGAGAACGGCCTCGAGCTCCTGGACGAGATCCGACTGACCGCAGGCTCGATCCCCGTCGTCGTGGTCTCTGCCATCGCAGACGACGCGCGTCAGACTCTACAGGGCGGTGCGATCAGCATCGTCGATTGGCTTACCAAACCCATCGATGAAACACGTTTGCTGGCGTCGATTCAGGGCGCTACCGAAACGGCTCCCAGGAAACGCATTCTGCACGTCGAGGACGACGCCGATCTAGCGGTGATGGTAAAAGCGCTCCTCGGCGATCTCGGATCGCTCACTAACGCGCGGAGCCTTCGAGAGGCGCGGGAGCAGCTCGAGCAGGGGAGCTTCGACCTCGTCCTCCTCGACATCGGCTTGCCGGACGGCGAGGGGACGGAGCTTCTTCCACTCGTCGGCCACACGCCCGTCATCGTGTTTTCGGCGGCGGAGGGCGATCTGTCTGCAAGCGAGAAGATCGTTGCCAACCTGGTCAAGTCCAGAGCGACCGAGCACGAGCTTCGGACCGCGATCAACAGCGCGCTTCCAGCCGCGTCCTAGGCGTCGAGTATCTTTCGAATCTCGTCCGGCAACGTCATCGGGTCGAAAGGCTTTTGCACGACGCCCAATGCGCCAGCCTCGAGATACCGCGAGATCTCGTCTCGCTGGACCTTCGCGGTCATGAAAACGACCGGCGTGCTCTCGAGGTCAGGGTCGTGTCGGAGCCGCTGCAGGGTCGTCAGCCCGTCCATCTCGGGCATCATCATGTCCATGAGGATCAGGTCGGGGCGATGGGTCCTCGCCGCCTCTACGCCCTCGGCCCCCGACTCCGCGAGCACGACGTCCCAACCCGCCACGCTCTGGAGGCTGAGCTCGCCGATTCGGCGGATATCGGCTTCATCGTCGACGATCAATACTTTCATGCGCTATGTAGCTTTCTGAAGCGGCTGGTCTGCACTTCGTCCATGTCGTAGGCGGCGGCCACGATTCGATTCCGCCCATCGCGCTTGGCCTGATACAAACGAGCATCGGCTCGTCGAATCAGCGCCTGCGCCGAGAGCCCGTCGTCCGGATGCGAGGCCACGCCCGCGGAGGCGGAGACTGAGAACTGCTCTCCGTTTCCGGCGGTGAACTCCATCTCCGAGAGCTCGAGAAGCACGCGGCCGAGAGCGCGCTCCAAGAGACCGGCGTCCTGCCCTGGCAACACCACGATGAACTCCTCACCGCCCCAGCGGCATCGAAGGTCTTCGTTTCGGAAGCGTTGGCGAAGAAGCTGTCCGAGCCCTGCGATCACGGCGTCTCCGGTCGCGTGGCCGAACTGGTCGTTGACTTGCTTGAAGTGATCGATGTCGATGATTGCAAGAGCCAGCGGCCGCTCGTATCGGCGGGACTCGGAGAGGCGTTGCTCGAACGCCTCGAGAAACGGCCGCCGGAGCAGCAGCCCCGAAAGAGGGTCGCGCTCCGCGCGCTCGCGGAGCAGCCGTGCGTGCATCAGCTGCACGTCCACCCGAGCATAGAACTCCTCCTCCAAAACGGGCTTTGAAATGAAGTCGTTGGCGCCTGCGCGAAAGGATTCGATCCTCGTGTCGTCGTCGACGTGCGCGGTCATCATCAAGATCGGAAGCGTTTGCCATTTCAGGGACATCCTGAGCGCGCGGCAAATGTCCACCCCGCTGGTGTTCGAAAGCTCGATGTCGAGCAGCAGTAGATCGGGCTGAAACGTTTCGAGCGTCTCGGGGAGCGCGGCTGGATTGGCAATCGCTCGGGTCTCGATGTCCTGGGCCTGCAGCAGGAGCTCGGCATGGTCTGAAAAAGCGCGATCGTCTTCGAGAATCAACACTCGGCTCCGATGTGCGACGGCTTCATCGAGGAGCTGCTGCACGGCCATCGAGAACGCTTCCTCCTGGAATGGCTTTTCGATGAAGAGCGAAGCTCCAGCGTGAGTCGCGGCAACGCGCGTCGCCACGCTTTGGTCGGCAGAAACCACGACGAGCGGCAGGTCCTCGTTGTGTGGCAGGCCCCGAAGCTGCGCGCATAGATCGAAGCCGCTTTCTTCGCCCAAATGGACATCGACGATGGCTGCCACGAGCTTGGTCGACGCCGCTTTGTGGAGCGCTTCGGGGCCCGAGCTAGCCACGACCACGTCCAAGAGCTGCTTCTTCAAGAGCGCCGTCGCGGTCCTTCGCGCATCGGCATCATCGTCGACGAAGAGAAACGCGCCGGCCTGCGAAGAGTCGGTGGGCGTCGCGCTCGAACGCGCCGTCGATTCGGGAGCCCGCGAGGCCAGCCGCGCGTCGATCAGCGCACGGCCGATCTCGTTCCATAGATCGCGCCGCGCCTGCGAAGGGGACGCCTCGTACTCGCACAGCAGATCTTCGATTTGACCGGCAAGCGTCCCGACGAGCTTGAAGCCGTAGGCCCCCGCCGTTCCGCGAAGCCGGTGGGCGCTGCTTGCGGCGCTGGCGGCTGCCTCGGGTTGGTTCTTGGCCGTTTCAATCAGAGATTCGAGCTCGTCGAGCTTGTTCGGCAACTCGCGCGCGTACTCCTCTCGAAGGACATCCATGCGCGAGCGCAGCGTTTCCCTCGCGGCGTCGGGCAGGCTGCTCGGCAGCGGTCTCACGCTGTCGGACCGGCGAGCTACCGGGTCGAGGAGCTCCAGGATGTTCTCCGCGAAAACCATCGGCTCGATGGGTTTGTATGCGACGAGCGAAACGTGCAGGTCGCGCGTCAGGTACTCGAAGGTCTCGAGATCGCGCCAAAAGGCGGACAAAAATACGACTATGATGTCGGGGTTCTCTTCGCGGACGCGTTCTATCAGGCGTACACCGGGCAGGTCCGGAAGCATTCCATCGACGATGACCAAATCGGGGCGTTCGTTTTCGAGAAGCAGGGTTGACGTGGCGGCCGATCCCGCCTCGAAGACACGGAGGTCGCGCGCCCGGAGCACCGTCGCAAGAAGCGCGCGGAACTCCATGTCGTCGTCCACGAGTAGGACGCGCTTTTCCTCCCTCGACGGCCCCCCAACCATATCCGATTCAGGGTAGCGAGGCCGGAGAGCGAGAACAAATACTGCTCATGCAAGCAGAGGTGAGCATTCCCAGCCACCTCGAATTGCCCTAGGCTCGGCGCCTTCAAGGACGGGAGCACCCCCATGAAAGACCGAGCCGCCCTCGCATTCCTGCTTGCCGCCTCGCTTGGCGGATGTTCCTCGGAAAAGGACGCCCCAGTGTTCGACGGCACTACGATTCCGCCGGACGCTGCGGGCAACACCGCCCCCACTGCAGTGACGGCCGCCCTCAATGCGGCGGCGGCCGAACGCCTGCCGCTTTCGGATGAGCAGGACTTCGAAGACGCCAGACGCGGGCGCATCGCGAGCGATCCCGAGCTCCGCGTCGAAACCGCCGACGGGCGAACGATCTGGAACATGCCGGCATACGGGTTCATCGAGGGCGATCCGCCGTCGAGCGTCAACCCCAGCCTTTGGCGGCAAGCGCGCCTCAACGACATCCACGGGCTGTTCGAGGTAACGAAGGGCGTGTATCAGCTTCGCGGATACGATCTCGCCAACATGTCGCTGATCGAGGGGGACACGGGGTTCATCGTCGTCGATCCGCTCACGGCGAAGGAAACGGCGGCTAGGGCGATTGCGTTTGCCCGCGAGCACTTGGGTGACAAGCCCGTCTCGGCGGTGATTTTCACGCATAGCCATGTCGATCACTTTGGTGGGGTACTGGGCTTGATCTCCGCCGAGGAGGTCGAGGCGCGGCGGGTGCCGATCGTTGCGCCGGAGTTTTTCGTGGCCGAGGCGACTAGCGAGAACGTGGTGGCCGGCGTGGCGATGGCGAGAAGGTCGTTGTTCATGTTCGGGCCGCGGCTGCCGCGGAGCGAGCGGGGCCACGTCGGGTCCGGGCTCGGAAAGGAGCCTGCGTATGGGACGATTGGGCTGCTTCCGCCGAGCACGATCATCACGAAAACCGGGACGGAGATGACGCTCGATGGCGTGCGATTCGTCTTTCAAAATGCTCCTGACTCCGAAGCACCCGCCGAGCTGACGTTCTATCTGCCCGACCTGAAGACGTATTGCGGCGCCGAGGTGGTGAGCCACACCATGCACAACCTGTACACGCTCCGCGGCGCCAAAGTTCGCGACGCGCTCAAGTGGAGCCGCTACATCGATGAAGCGATCGAGATGTTTCCCGATGTCGAGGTCTATTTCGGTAGCCACCACTGGCCGATTTGGGGGAATGCGCGCATCCGGGACTTCCTCGAAAAGCAGCGAGACACCTACAAGTACCTCAACGACCAGGCGCTCCGGCTCGCGCTCCACGGTGCAACGCCGCGCGAGATTGCCGAAGAGCTCGAGCTGCCGGAGTCCCTTCGGACGTCGTTTGCGAATCGCGGCTACTACGGGACGGTCAAGCACAACGCGAAGGCCGTGTACCAGCGCTACTTCGGCTGGTACGACGGCAACCCCGCCAACCTCGATCCGCTGCCGCCGGTCGAAGCTGGGGTGAAGTACGTCGAGCTCGCCGGCGGCGCGCAGAGCCTACTCGATAAAGCACGGGCCGCGTACGACGCAGGCGAATACCGATGGGTCGCCGAGGTCGTCAACCATTTGGTATTCGCGGAGCCCGGGAACCAGGCCGCACGCGAGCTCCTCGCGAAAGCCTACGATCAGCTCGGCTATCAGGCGGAGTCCGGGCCCTGGCGCGACGTCTATTTGACCGGCGCCTTCGAGCTTCGGCACGGCGGGCCGGAGCGCGGCGTCGATCTGGCGGCCTCGATGGACATGATTCGACAGGCGCCGCTCGAAAGCTTCCTCGAAGCGATGGCGGGGCGGCTCAATGGGCCGAAGGCCGAGGGCAAAGAGCTGATCGTGAACCTGATCTTCACCGATCTCGATGAAACGTACGTCCTCGAGCTGAAGAACTCCGTCCTTCGCCACTACAAACGCGAGCCACACCCCGACGCCAACGTGTCGATGAAGATCACCCACGAGCTATATTTGCGAATGCTGACGGGGCAGGCCGGCTTGAAGGACACCCTTTTTTCGGATGATCTGGACATCGACGGCAGCCGCATCGACTTGGTGTCTTTCTTTCGGCTGATCGACAAGCCAACGGGCACGTTCGATATCGTCACGCCGTGAGGCCGTACGGTCGCCGTCAGCCGTGATGCGCGGACAGCACCTCGTAGGCCAGTTGGTTGAGCTGGCGACGCGCGTCGTCGGGCACGTCCCGGTATTTCTTGCGAACGGTCGAAAAGAGCTTGTTGAGCTTCCGTCTGCTCGACGCGTCGAGCTCGTCGACGACGCTGGTCGTGCTCGGCTCGAGCACGGGGAGCTCTCGTTTGGCGTGCGACCAGGCGCGAACGCGATCGAAGTGATTCACCGCGCGCGACAGCAAAACGAATGGGAAGTTCGTGCTCGGATGCGGCCCGACGCGGACCCACTCGCCGTCGCGCGCGCCCCGAAGTGCATCCGCCGCGCGCTCTCGCAGATTGCTCGCACTCGCGAATCGGCGCGTGAGCTCGTACACGCCGACGCCGAGCCCGCCGAGCCCGCCGAGGACGGTGCCCGTGAGTAAGCTGCCGAAGCCGGTCATCGCGTCCACCGTGCCGCCGGCGACCGCTCCGGTTGCGGTCGTGAGCGCCAGCAGAGCCCGTGGAGAAAGGCCCATGACGTCCCAGGTTTCCTTCGCGAACAGGTCGCCGCGCGCCTCGAGCTCCATCTCGGTCTCCGGCGACCACTGGCTCAGGCTGTGCAGATACACCTCGCCGATCTCACGGTGTGCCTTGGCCTCGCGCTTCCTGAGCTGGTCGTGGAACTGGCTTTCGAGCCGCTTCTTCTCGAGCTCGAGCGTCGTGTCGTCTGGAATCAGGACGGTGATGTGCAGCGTGAGCATGTCGACCAGCAGCTTGGCGATGATGCTCGCCACGCGAAGCAGCCGGCGCTCCTGCTCGGCGTCCAGCAGCTCGATCGCGCTCTGCAGATGAGCTTTCCACCGAGGCTCGAGGACGATGAATGCCTCGAGGAGGCGCTTCCGATCGTCCCATGCCACGTGGTGGGCATCGAACGTCCGTACGAGCTTGAAGTATTGATTGAGCGCGCGCTCCCACTCGTCGACATACCTTCCGTTCTCGCTCCGATTGATCAAGGCCATCGCCGGCTGGCCCGTGTATCGCAGGATCTCCATTTCGGTCTCGTAGTTTCGCCGATAGGGCTCGTCGCCGTTGACGACGTAGAGGATCGCTGCGCCTTCCAGAACCGGGGCGAGCAGCTTGCGCTCCTGCACGAGCTCCCCGGTGCCTTTCATCTCGTCGAGCAGCTCTCGAACCCGATCGGCACGGTCGGCAGCGGTGACCTCACGCTGCTTGATCCAGTGAAGCGCGCGCGGGGCGTCCTCGAAGCCCGGCGTGTCGACGACGCGGAAGAGCACACGGCCTTCGGCTTCGACGGCGTATTGCACGCAGTCGGTCGTCGTCCCGGGGCGCGGTGAGATCTTCACTCCGTCGTCCTCGATGAGGCTGGCGATCACGCTCGACTTTCCCTTGTTGACGCGGCCGACGACGGCGAACGTGGGAACGCTCTCTTCCACTTGCGTGCTCACGAGGCAGCCTCGGTTGTCACGCGCGCTTCCCGTTCGAAGTAGAGGTAGGGGTCGCGCAGCTCTGCGAGATAGCCCGCCCAGATCGCGGCGTCCTCCTCCGTACCGCCCTCGGTGAGCGCGACGACGATCGGCCGGCTCCTTCCGCGGGCGCGGATCTCTTCGATGAAGCGCCGAAGCGCGGCGTCGGGCACCGTCCACGGCTCGGATACGATCAGCACGAGCGACTCGTCGGTGGCGCCGAGCGAGGCCACGAAGCGTTCGTCCTCGGCGAAGTCGTGTCCTCCGGCCGCGCCCAGGGGCGTTCGGAGTGAAGCTCGATAGCGCCGCCGAGAGAAGTCGGCGACCATCGACTGCTCGATCTCGGCTTCGCGCCAAAGCACGCCGA
This sequence comes from Polyangiales bacterium, assembly GCA_041576815.1. Classification (GTDB taxonomy): domain Bacteria; phylum Myxococcota_A; class Polyangia; order Polyangiales; family Houyiibacteriaceae; genus SG8-38. The sequence goes on along the minus strand of JBFGKE010000027.1, from coordinate 3,602 downwards.
CCGCGCTGTCCGGCGTCGAGCGCAGTGTCGCCGAAACCGGGTCGAGGCCGGCGCCGAGAGGGGTCACGTTGCCCGGGTCTTCGCCGTGGCTCCACCGAAGCTCGGGTGCGGCGAGACGGGCGACGAGGCGAGTGATGTCGGGGGTGTCGAGGGGAACGGTACGAAGGCTGAGGGACACCATGAGCGTGCTCCAGACGGCAAGCGCGGCTCGCGGCAATAGCCCATAGGTCACCAGGCATGCCGCGAGAAACGGCCACCATTGCCCCGTAAGCGACGGGTCCGCGATGCGTGCGCCTTCGGTCGCCCCGACATAGGCACCCTCGAGGCGGAAGTACTGCGTGGCGCGCACGAGGTCGAACGACGGCGCTGCTTCGGGAAGCCAACTCGACCATGCCATCGAGAGCCGCTCGCACAGCTGAAAGAAGCGCTCGGTGCCCAGCTGGAGCGTGGTGCTCCACCCAAATGCCAGGTCGGTCACCGTGACCTCGATGAGCAGCACGGCAAGCGCGCCGAGGTTGAACCACGCGGCTGCGACCTGAACGTGCCGAAAGAGAAGGTGGCGCTCGACGCGACGATAGAGCGAACGCCGCGAAAGCATCCGGCCGACCGCGGCCCGCGTCTCGGGGTCGACGCTTCGCTCGCTCGCTTTCCTCCACGAGCGCGCCGCGAGCTGCTTCATGAAGAGAACTAGCGGAAGCCCCTCGAAGAAACCGGGGCTCGCCGTGGCCACACCCAGCGCGAGAAGACTGATCGCGAGCGATAGCAATTGTAAGAACACGAAAACGCCTAGAACGATGAGCACGTTGATCGGATGGCCGCCCGTGAAGTTGAAGATGCCCACGGCGACGATCGCACCCACCAGGAACATCGCAGCGCTGATGAGCATCGAAGCGCGGCGGTACGCGCGAGCGAGAGCGCGGCCAGGGGAGGGCGTGTCGCCAGACCGCACGTGGTGCAGCCAAGCTGCAATCAAAGCCCGGCGCGGGCGCTCGGTTCCGCCGATCGACTTCGCAATTCGAGCGTCGCGCGCAGCCAGCTCGCTTTCGGGGCGCTCCTCATCATCCAAGAGCTGCACCTCGAGGTCGATCAGGTCGGCCAAGCCCAGCCGCTGACCGCTGGGGCTGTCGGGGACGCTCGATGCCATCGCGGGCTTTGTCGCACGAAATCGCCCGAGTCGCACCGTTCGTGCCGTGCTCTAGTCGCAGGTGTCTTGAATCTCAAACGCGACGCTCTGACAGGCGAGCAGCTCCTGCTCGCTGAGCGACTGGAACTCGCACGTCCCGAGGCACGCCACCGTGTCCGAGATCGCGGTCAGACAGGCGAGGCCCACGAGCCCGGCTTGAGTCTGACAGTCCGTGACGCAGTCGGCTCCCTGGACGGGCACACCGAGCTCGATGAAGCACTCGTCGGGCCAGCCGCAGATCTCGTCGCAAATCTGCGCAGCGCTTCGGGCCTGCGCCCTGTCGCTCGAATCCCCGCAGCTGCTGAGGAGCAGCAGTGCGATACTCAGAAAGTTAAGCGCTCTCATGAAGATCCCCCCAAACTAGTTGTTTTCTGCGCCCTGACAGATCCAGACCGCGATCGTCTCGATGATCTCCTGGGGAAGCGGCTCATCGCCCTTCGGCATCTGGCTTCCCGAGCAGACTTCCTCACCCGTGAGCTTGCCAATGAGAACGCTGTTTTCCGGTTCGCCTGGCGCTAAAACGGGTCCGCAGGAGGTCGTCTCTTCGAGCAGGCTGTCGTAGGAGCTCCCTGGCCTCAGGTCGAGCCGCGACCCTCCTCCCCCGGGGCCCCCGGGGCGGCCGCGCCCCCCGTCGTGGCAACCCTGCGAGGCACAGCCTGCCGTGAAGACCGGTTGCACGTCGTCGGCAAAGGACACGGTCGTACCGGCGCATTGGCACTCGCCGTCGACGCACGTCGATCCGGGGCCGCATGTGTTGTCGCACGCTCCGCAGTGGCTCGGGTCGCCCGATGGATCCACGCAGACGCCGCTGCATTCGGTGAGCGCGCCGCAGTCTGCCGAGCACTGGCCGTTCAAACAGAAGGCGTCGCCGCAGTCGTTGCCGCATCCCCCGCAGTTGGCCGGGTCGCTGTCGAGATCTACGCAGCCGGACTCGCACGCGGCGCGGCCTCCAGGGCAGGCGCAGGTTCCAAGCAGGCAAATCGCCGTGCCGCCGCACACGTTTCCGCACACGCCGCAGTTTTGCGCATCGATTTGAACGTCGATGCATCTGTCGCCTCCACAGGTCTCGCATACCGTCGACAGGTCGAGCTGGTCGACCCACGCGGCAACGCAATCGATGGTTTCTTCGGCAAGCTGTGTTTCGACCGGCATTTGCGCTCCGCAGTCAGTCGTACCTCTGAGCTTTGCGATCAGGTGAGAGGCCGACGCGTCCCCGGCAACGAGTCGAGTCGCACCGCCGCAGAGCGCTGCTTCGCGTCCGAAGAGCTCGAACTCGAGAGCCCTGGCCTCCAAGTTCAAACCGCCTGCGCGATCCACGGCGCCATGACATCCGCTATCGACACAGCTCGGTTGGAAGACCTGTGCCGCGAGCTCATCGAGGCTGTCTGGACAAGCCGGGCCCGAACGTCCTGCCGCCGAGCTTCCTTCTTCCGCGCAAGCGCTGAGCGCGATCAGCAGCGCCAGCGCCAGCCTTTTCCAAGCCATAAGAACTTCCACCCCAGTTCAAGATAACAGTCAAACTGGGGGGTGTTCTGTAATTGGGCTCACTTCGTAGTAAGTCCGAAGGGTGCGAGAACGTTACAACGATGAACCGACTGACAAGGATGATTATCGACGACGCCGACGCACTCGAGACGGAGGGGTGCGAACCACTCAGCTGGTTGCCGGGGCTGTCCAATCCTTTTCCGGTGGGGCATGATCGCTGCTCCACGAAAGGAGGGAGCTCATGGCCAAGTTTCTGATCCAGGCGTCCTACACCCCGGAAGGCACGCAAGGCCTGCTTCGAGAGGGAGGCACATCGCGCCGGGCGGTCGTGGCGGACATGGTCCAACGCCTAGATGGCAAGCTCGAGGCATTCTACTACGGCTACGGTGACGCCGACGTCTATGCGATCGTAGACATGCCCGATGAAACGTCAGCGGTCGCGGTCAGCATGATCGTCAACGCATCCGGCGCGGTCAGCCTCTCGACGACTCCGCTGCTGACGACAGAACAAATCGACGAGGCGTGCCGGCGCTCGATCGACTATCGCCCCCCCGGCGGCTAAACGGGACACTCTCCCATCGCCAAGTTCCCGGCACCCTTGAGGTCTTGCGCCGAAGATCGCGACGCTCAGCCCGTTAGCGTTGCGACCTTTGGCGTAGGAACCGCCTGAATTCGGTTGGTTGGAAGGCGGAGAGCCTCCCCAATTGACAGTCCGGCCAGTCGGGCTATTTCTCGCAGCCATTCCAGCGTAGCTCAGTTGGTAGAGCGGGCGGCTGTTAACCGCTTGGTCGTAGGTTCGAGTCCTACCGCTGGAGCCAGTAACGGCGCGCCTTCGTCGCGCTTTTCAATTTCGTGTCCCAGTTTGTCCGTAAGTTTGTCCCAACCGACGCTCGCGGCGAGCGGTAACTGCAGCACGTTGTTCCTCGGCCACTGC